>CAZOOK010000005.1:0-200558 GCA_964581385.1 uncultured Salinisphaerales bacterium | reverse complement strand
CATCGCTGCTTGATTACCGCTCGGCCGTCATACCGGTCACGAGCGTACGCTTACCTTTTTCAATTCCTGCTAGTTTGAGTTTGTTGGAAGTGGAAATCTGCTCGATCCTGAGCAGCCGTCCGGTGACGACAGGTCTGGTTGCTCTGGCGGCGTTCCCGAGACCACTACTCACACGCCAACCATCACTCCGCTGGCTCGCTCGCATTGCGGACTTTTGCAAATCGCAGCGATGAAAGGTTAGATGCTACGTTTCGCATAAATGACCAGTTGGGTGCAGCGAAACAAAGCTAACGTCTTGCCCGACTCTCGATGGGTAACCATGGCATCCCAGACCTGCGTTGTCTTGCCGAGATGGGCGGGCTTTGCTACGCATTCGATTGTGCCATTTTGGGCCGTGCCAAGATGGTTGGACTTGAGTTCGATCGTGGTGAAGCCGGTCGCGCCCTCCGGAAGGTTGGCAACGCATCCATAGCCAGCCGATGTGTCGGCAAGCGTGACGATGCTGCCGGCATGCAAGTAGCCATTCGGTGCCATTAGCTCCCGCCTGATAGGCAGCTCGGACCGTACCTCTGATGTGCCGACGCTTGTAATAACGATGCCGAGATGACCTGGTAGGTTTTCGATGCCGCGCTTGTTGAAGTCGTCTGGGTTGAGCATGAAGCACCTAAGGAATAGTGGTTATCACCCGTGACGTAGGGTAATGGAATGGCGGGACCGACGATCCGGCTTCGGTACGTGCCGTCCACGCTTGCCTGCACACGATCAGTTTGGCGCACCGCCTTCCCGATCGAACTGCCGGTAGCGTATGGCTTCCGCTACATGGGACGCGCTGACTTCGCCTATGTCAGCGAGATCGGCAATGGTTCGCGCAACCTTGAGCACTCGATGGTAGGCGCGTGCAGATAAGCCGAGCCGCTGCGTGGCGGTTTCGAGCAGTTTCGCGGCGTCGCTTGCGAGTTGACAGTGGAGCGAGATTTCCTTTGGTGACATTTGCGCATTCGGTTTGGCGCTGCGTTCGTATTGACGATGTCGGGCCGCGACGACCCGGCTACGCACTTGCTCACTGGTTCCCGCGCTGTCGTCCGACGGTGCCGCCAACGCAGAAATTTCGACGCGGGGGACAAATATTTGCAAATCGATGCGATCCAACAGCGGTCCGGAGAGGCGGCCGCGATAGCGTGCAATGCGATCCGGCGTGCAACGGCAGCGGTTGGCTGAGTCGCCGAAGTAGCCGCACGGGCATGGATTCATGGCAGCGATCAGCTGGAATCGCGCAGGAAAATCAGTTTGCCGTGCCGCGCGGGATATCGTGATCTGGCCTGTTTCTAGCGGCTCGCGCAGCGCTTCCAACACGTCGCGATCGAATTCAGGAAGCTCATCCAGGAAAAGGACACCTCGATGGGCCAGGGTTATCTCGCCGGGCCGCGGATTCGCGCCGCCGCCCACGAGTGCTACTCCAGAGGCGGTGTGATGAGGCGATCGAAAGGGCCGCTGTCCCCAGCAACGAATATCAAAACCGCCGTGCCCGATCGAAGCAACCGCGGCCACTTCGATCGCTTCACCGTCATTGAGCGGTGGTAGTAAGCCCGGGAGGCGAGTCGCGAGCATGCTTTTGCCGCTGCCAGGCGGACCAACCATTAGTAGCGAATGGGCGCCGGCCGCAGCGATTTCCAGGGCACGCTTGGCTTGGTGCTGGCTGCGGACTTCCGAGATATCCGGGCCGGGTACTATTTCCGGACGCGGATTCGCTTCCGTCCTGGGCTGAAGATCGCCATTCAAAAGCTCGGCACAAAGGGCACCAAGATGGCTCGCAGAATAAAGCTTAAGCCCAGTTACAAGGCACGCCTCATCGATATTTGCATCGGGAACGAGCAATTTGTGCCCCGATTTGGAGCATTGGAGCGCCGCCGGCAATGCGCCACGCACTGCGCGTACTTCACCGGACAACGAGAGCTCGCCAACGACCTCAAAGTTTTCCAGGGCCGCAGCCGGGATCTGCCCGGATGCCGACAAAATGCCCAGAGCGATCGGCAAATCGAAACGTCCGCCTTCCTTGGGAAGATCAGCCGGTGCGAGATTCACGGTGATGCGGCGATTGGGGAATTGATAACCGCAATGTGCGATCGCAGCGCGCACACGATCGCGCGATTCGCGCACAGCCGCTTCGGGTAGGCCAACGATCGAAAGACCGGGAAGGCCCGGCGCCAAGTGCACTTCGACCTGCACCGGATCAGCGGCAAGCCCGTTCTGCGCGCGTGAAAGGATCGTGGCAAGTTGTTGCATGGAATCCCGCTGGCAGCCCATCGAACATGGTAGCTCGTTATATAAGTTACGGAGCGCGAGGCGAAAATCGGCCACACCCAAGGAGAATATCGGGCCCCGATGCACGCCAGAAAAATTCAAAAGATGGAAAAATCGAAGAAAACTGGATCCAGGAATCAGCTGGCATTCCGCGATATTCCGGCTGCGGTTCTCTGTTCTAATGCGCCGAGCCGCTTCTCGAGTTCGACGAGCCGCTTCTGCGTCCGCGCCAGAAGTTCGGCCTGAACCTCAAAGCGTTCGCGGCTAACCAGATCGAGTCGTTCAAGATTTCCGCGCAGAACCGCGCGAAAGTTTTCTTCTAGTTCGCCGCGTAGACCGGCGACGCTTGCGGGTACGGCACGGACCAACCGCGCCGCGAGATCTTCCAGCAGCCTCGAATCGGACATTGGACTATTCCTGAGCGGTGCTCAGTTTAGCCGGTTCGCGCCCCGTTTCGACAGCCATCTTTCAAGTAATTGTGGATGGCACATTACGTGCATTAGTCCACGAACCTGCGAGGGGCGAATCCATGCCCACGTAGCCTGGGGCGACAAATTCCGCTTCGATTCAAGGAGTTAATACGATGAAACTGATCACAGCCATCATCAAGCCATTCAAGCTTGACGAGGTGCGTGAAGCCCTTTCCGAGATTGGTGTTGCCGGCATTACGGTCACGGAAGTTAAGGGCTTTGGCCGACAAAAGGGCCACACTGAACTGTACCGCGGCGCGGAGTACGTCGTGGATTTTCTGCCAAAGGTGAAAATCGAGGTGGCGGTCGACGACGACAAGGTGGATGGCGCCGTCGAGGCGATCACCAAGGCTGCCCACACTGGCAAGATCGGCGACGGTAAGGTGTTCATTACCACGCTGGAACAAGCAATTCGAATCCGTACCGGTGAAACCGGAAAAGACGCACTGTAAGGAGTTAATTTGATGACTTCCCTCGCGAGTTTGTCCCGCGCGCTGTTGTTTGCGGCTTGCGCCGCAGTGAGTGGTGTGGCCGTTGCTGATGCCACGCCGTCAGCGCCTCCCGCAGCTTCGACCGTGGCTGCCCCACCGGCGGCATCCACAGTTGCGGCGCCTGCCGCCGCCGCAGCGGCCGCGCCAGCGCCCAAATGCGGCGACAAGGGCTTTGAATGTAATAAGGGCGACGTGTCGTGGATGATGGTTTCGACCGCGTTCGTGCTGTTCATGACGGTGCCGGGATTGGCACTGTTCTATATGGGCATGGTGCGCACCAAGAATGCGCTGTCCACGACGATGCAGAGCTTTTCCATATTCTGTGTTGTCGCGGTGCTCTGGGTGCTCTACGGATACAGCGTGGCATTCACCGCTGGCAACCCGTTTTTCGGTTCATTCGACAAGCTGTTCATGAAAGGCGATGACCCGACCACGGCCGTGGCGGCCACGTTCAGCAAGGGAATCTATCTGCCCGACTATGTGTACTGCATGTTCCAGCTGACGTTCGCGGCGATTACCGTTGCGCTGATCTGCGGTGGCTACGCCGAGCGCTTCAAGTTCTCTGCGATGATCATCTTCAGCATTCTGTGGTTCACGTTTGCCTACCTGCCGGTCGCACACATGGTGTGGTACTGGGACGGTCCGGATGCCTATACCGACGCGAAAGCCGGCGATATCGCTAATAGCCATGCCGGGTTCATCTTCCAGAAAGGTGCGCTCGACTTCGCAGGCGGTACAGTCGTCCACATCAACTCCGGTATTGCCGCGTTGGTCGCCGCGATCATGCTCGGCAAGCGTAGCGGGCTGGGCAAGACTCACATGGCGCCGCACAGCGTCACCATGACCGCAATCGGTACCGGCATGCTGTGGATGGGCTGGTTTGGCTTCAACGCCGGTTCCGCGCTGGAAGCAACGGGTGCTGCCGGCTTGGCGTTTTTCAACACGCTATTCGGTACCGCGGTTGCCGGGTGTGCCTGGGCGATCACCGAATGGCTGCTGAAAGGCAAACCCAGTTTGCTCGGTGTCTGTTCGGGTATCGTTGCCGGACTGGTCGCGATTACTCCAGCCGCTGGATACGTGGGCCCGCTGGGAGCGCTGATCACCTGTGCGGTGGCGGGTGTGGTCTGCTTGATCGCATCGACCAAGGTCAAGGCAATGTTGGGCTACGATGATGCGCTCGATACCTTCGGCGTGCACTGTGTCGGCGGCATTATCGGTTCGCTCGGCACCGGTATCTTCGTCAATCCGGCGTTCGGTGGCACCGGTGTGTACGACTATGTCGCCAACAAGGTGGCAGACTTCGATGCCAAGGCGCAGATCATCTCGCAGCTTTGGGACATCGGCATCACTCTGGCTTGGTCGGGTTCGGTCGCCTTCGTGATCTTGCTGGTCCTCAAATTCACGATCGGCATCCGTGCCAGCGATGACGCACAGGAAGAGGGTCTGGATCTCGCCGATCATGGCGAAAAGGCCTACAACTACTGAGTTCACGGTTTCCCCGCTCTCCCGGGGAGGTTGAAGTTGGGGGCGAATCCGCAAGGGTTCGCCCCTTTTTCTTTTCCGATCCAGAATAAGCCGTGTAGACTGAAAGGCGATTAAATCTGTTCAGGAGCTGTAACGTGAAGATGCTCATTGCCGTCATTAAGCCATTCAAACTCGACGCCGTACGCGAAGCGCTCGCAGAGGTTGGCGTACAAGGCATGACCGTGACGGAGGTTCGAGGCTTTGGTCGCCAGAAGGGACATACGGAGCTATACCGGGGCGCCGAGTACACCGTGGATCTGCTGCCCAAGATCAAACTCGAAGTCGCCCTGCCGGAAGATATAGTTGAGAAGGCCGTCGATGCCATCATGAAGTCGGCCAAGACCGGACAGATCGGCGACGGCAAGATTTTCGTTTATGACCTTGGGCAGACGGTGCGAATCCGTACCGGCGAAACCGGTGCTGGAGCAATCTGAGGAACGGATTTTCAGTAAACATGGCGGGCGCCGCCGCCGTTGATGATGCTGATCCGCCGCGCTGGTCGCCGGTCCAATGTGCGCAGGTGCGTGTTTCCGGTAAACGCCCTAGACTCTTTTAAAACTGCGGGGGAGCGATCTTATGCGTTTTATCACTGTTTTTGGCATTGCAGCCCTCGCCATGGCGCTGGCCAATATTGCCAATGCGGGCACGGTTTATCGCTGGGTAGACAAGCAAGGGAACGCCCACTACACCGATCAGCTGCCTGCTGACATATCAGCGGCTCCAGTCACCGTCAATGCGCCGCCGGCTTCTACGGACGCATCTGCGTCAAGCGCGGCCGCGAAGAATGCAGCGGCAGCCAAGACTGATAATTCAGATGAGTGCCAGAAGGCGAAAGACAAGCTGGTGACTTACAAGGCGGCAGCCAAGATCTCAGAGACCGACGCGCTCGGAAATACCCGCGAATATTCTGATGAAGACCGGCAGAAGCTGATCGATCTCACCTCGCAAAAGATCAAAAGCGCTTGCGGCGAACAATAAAAAGCGTCTGCCGATTGCTCCTGGACAACCGTCCTCTGAACCGACGCGCTATCCGCCACTCAAGGCTTCGCGAATGAAGGTCGGCAGCGCGAATGCCGCGCGATGCGTGTCGGCGTTATAGAACTTCGCTTGGAGTGCGCCAATCGCCTTGGCATCCAGCCGCTCGACGAGCGCGCCGGCTGTTTTCTGCGCAAAAGATGCCGACCACCAGCCTGACGGGTAAATGATCTGCGGGAAATGCAGCAGCCGCGTTTGCGCAAAGCCGGCGTCGCGCATGGCCTGATGCATCGCTTTGATCAGATCGAGATGCAGCAGAGGCGATTCCGACTGTTGTACCAGCAGTCCGCCAGGCCGCAGCGCGCGCAGGCAATCGACATAGAATTTCTTGCCGAAGAGGCCTTCCGCCGGTCCGACCGGATCGGTGGAGTCGATGATAATGATGTCCAGGCTTGCCGGTGCCGCGTTCTTCATCCACGCGATACCGTCGCCGAAATACAGCGATGCGCGCGGATCGCTGTTGGCCGTGCACAGTTCCGGAAAGTATTGTTCTGACAGCCGTGTCACACGCTCGTCGATTTCGACCTGTGTCGCGCGTTTCACTTGCGGGTGTCGCAGCACTTCACGCAGCGTGCCGCAATCGCCGCCGCCGACAATGACCACATCGCGCGGATCCGGATGCGAATTCAGCGCCGGGTGTGACATCATCTCGTGGTACAGAAAATTCTCGCGCGTGGACACCATCGTGCAGCCGTCGATGACCATCAGGTAACCGAAGGTTTGCGTCTCGTAGATCTCGATGCTCTGGTACGGCGACTTCTCGGCATGTACGCGCCGGCCAAGCTTGAGCGAAAATGCGGTCCCTGTCTTGTCGATCGCTTCGGTGAACCAAGTGTTGTCCAGTGACATGTCGCACTCCAAAAATTTGCGCGGAGTATACGTGGCTGTGAACGCAAATGAATGACAGCCTGACAATCGCACCGTGGACCGTCGCAGATGCGGCGGACCTGTACAACGTCGCGCAGTGGGGCGAAGGCTATTTCGAGATCGCCGACAGCGGGCACGTCGTCGTACGGCCGCAGGGACCGAAGTCGCGTGTGACCATCGATCTGCACGATCTCGCGCGGCAGTTGTCGCGCGAAGGTCTGGAACTGCCGGTGCTGCTGCGTTTCACCGATATTCTGCGCAACCGCGTCGATGCGTTGACCGGTGCATTCGCGACAGTGATCGATGAGCTCGGCTACCAGGGCCGCTATACCGCCGTCTACCCGATCAAGGTCAACCAGCAGCGCGACGTCGTCGAAGCCATCGTCCGCCATGGCGGTGCGCATGTCGGTATCGAAGCCGGCAGCAAGCCCGAGCTCGCCGCGGTGCTCGGTCTGGCGCCGTCCGGGGGCACCATCGTCTGCAATGGATACAAGGATCGCGCTTATATCCGCCGTGCGCTGATCGGGCAGAAACTCGGCCACAACGTCTACATCGTCGTCGAGAAGCTCTCCGAATTGCCGTTGGTGATCGAAGAGGCGAAGAATCTGGATGTAGCACCGCTGCTTGGCTTGCGCGTGCGGCTCGCGTCAAACTCCACCAGCACGCAACAAAACACCGGCGGTGAGAAATCCAAATTCGGGCTCGCTGCACCGCAGATGCTGGAAGCGGTCGAAATACTGCGTGCCGCCGGCCACCTTGATGCGGTGCGCATGCTGCATTTCCATCTTGGCTCGCAGGTTGCCGCCGTGCAGGACATCGCACGCGGCCTGCGCGAAGCGGCCCGTTTTTATATCGAACTGCGTCGGCTCGGCGCGCCGGTTGATGTCGTCGATGTCGGCGGCGGACTCGGTGTGGATTACGAAGGTACACGCTCGCGCAGCCATTGTTCCATGAACTATGGGTTGCGCGAGTACGCACGCAATATCCTGCGCACCTTGCAGGACGCCTGCGCGCAGAGCGGCGAGCCGGTGCCGGACGTGATTTCCGAATCCGGCCGCGCACTGACTGCGCACCACGCCGTATTGATGACGTCAGTCATCGATCAGGAACTTGCTCCGGAAATGGTTCCGGAGGCGCCAAATGCCGATGCGCCGAGTTCACTTCATGAACTTTACGCGCTGATCGACGACCGCAGCGACGGACCGATCGAGTGCCTGCATGATGCGGCGACGTTTCTTGCCGAGGCACAAGCGCATTACACGCACGGTACGCTCAGCCTCGCGCAGCGCGCCTACGCCGAGCGTGCTTATTATGCGGTGGCGCGCCGCGTGCTGCCGCTGCTCGATCCGACAATTCGCGCCGAGCGCGAAGCCATCGATGAATTGCGCGAGAAGCTCGCCGCCAAATATTTCTGCAATTTTTCCGTGTTTCAGTCGATACCCGATGCCTGGGCAATCGATCAGGTGTTCCCAATCCTGCCGCTCCATCGGTTGACTGAACGTCCCGACGTGCGCGCGCGCCTGTGCGATCTGACCTGTGATTCCGACGGCCGCCTCGATCACTACGTCGATCGCGAAGGCGTGATGACGACGTTGGCGATGCATCGCATCGTCGTGGGTGAGGAATACCTGGTTGGCTTCTTCATGGTCGGTGCTTATCAGGAAATTCTCGGCGACATGCACAATCTGTTCGGCGATACCAACGCTGTCAACGTCGTCGTCGAGGGCGATTCATGGAAACTGCAAGGCGCCGAACACGGCGACCGTACCGACGAACTGCTGCGCTATGTTCATCTCGCGCCGGAGGAACTCGCGCAGAGCTATCGGCGCAAGTTTGCGGCGACGAATCTGCCGGCAGCGGAGCGATCGGCTCTGCTCGCCGAGCTGGAAGCGGGACTGGCAGGCTATACCTATCTGTCGTAGTCCGTCAGAAAAAAATCTCATGTTGCTTGGTTCCGCCACCGATGAAGATCGCTACTGCGCTTTCAATATTGAGATGTAGCCTGAGCCTGAGCAGCCGCTCTGACTGAGTATCGGCAGGCCCGCGTACCAGAGATTAGAGAACAAAGTCAGCACATATACATCGCTCTTGCCATTGCCGTCGTAGTCGCCGATCGCGAATGCGGGGCTGTTGCCGCCGCCGGCTGCTTCTGTGCCGCCCCCGCCTTTGGCGGAATACGCGATGGGGGTTCCAAATCCGCCGCTACCGTTACCCGGGAAAACGGCGATGGGAGTGAACCAGCGGCGCGTCCAGAACACAGATGGCGGCGAAGGTGGCGGTTCCGTGGTCGATTGCCCACCGATGATCAAGTCCATCTTGCCGTCGCTGTCCAGGTCGGCGAGCGTCAGGTTCGCCGGGTTGGGGATGATGTATGCCGACACCGCATAGTTAACTGCTCTCCCAAATCCGCCAGCACCGTCACCCCTTAACACCGCGATCGATTTCGCTTGCTGCGTAGTTGGATCCAGATTCAGTGCGACAACATCCGGCACACCGTCGCTGTCGATGTCACCGATCGTTGTCAGCGATGGGAAGGGCAGCGTTCCTGCCGAATTCAATTTCACGGTGAAGCTGCCGTGGCCGTTGCCAAGAAATACTTCGACATTGATCGAGTAAGACTTCGAATCATCGGAGTTCGTCACCGCGAAATCAGGCTTGCCATCCCCGTTGAAGTCACCTGCGGTGATCCCCGAGCAGGAAAATGGAGCTGGTACGCACGCCGTTCCGCCGCTCGCCGTGAAGCCACCGGTACCATTGCCCAGTAGCAAGTCAACCGAGTTGTTTGCTGAATCGATTACGACGAGATCGATTCGACCATCGCCATTGAAGTCGGCGGCCGCGATCGAATCGATGGCACCGAAGCTGCCCGAAGCGACGGCTTCGCTAAAGCTGCCGCTGCCGTCGCCGAGAAAGACGGAGACACTGTCGTGCCCGATACCGCCACCGTCGACATGATGCGTGGTGACGATCAGGTCGGGATTGCCATCCGCGTTGACATCGGCAGCTAATATCCGAGGCTTGGCGGAAAATTCTTCGACGGCGAGCGAGCTGATGTCGACGAACCCATCGCCCGCTTTGCCGAGCCAGATCGACACCGTGTTGCTCCCCCCCTGTATCAGTGCAAAATCCGCGTACCCGTCGCGATCGAAATCGGCGACGGCGAAGTTGCCGAGATAGTCGCCTCCTTTGTGTTTTAGTACGAAGCTTGGACTGATGTAGCTGATAGCAGGGGGCGTGCTTGCTACGCGCTGGTCCGTCACTGCCGCCGCGCCGAGCGGCCACCCACAAACTCCCGCAAGCAGGATGGAAAAATTTCTTGACTGGCGCATGCTTGAACTCCATTTGCTTTTTTTCTAACTTGAACGGTCGTTTGAAATCGATCCGTCCTTACCTTGAACTAAAGCTAGCAAGATTCGGTCATGCAGTCTGTGACGCAGTTCCGGGTTCCGTATTTAGCTAGGGCCTGTTAACACTCACTTTGATCGCTGCGACAATAGAATTACGTGGTCGTGATTTAACCTGCGAGCTACCAAGAGGATCGTACGTGCTCGGATTTTCCGAATTTGATTTCGCATGCGCGGCGCTGCGTGCCGCCGATGCCGATGACAAATGCCGGGCCGTGGCATCACTGCGCATCGAGTCTGCGGTTGTTTCGCCGGTGAAAACTGTGGCCGATACCCCCCCCGTCCAACGTCCCGGCCGTCCGGCGAGGCCGGTGCTCGTGGCGCCGCGTGATGTGCCGAGCCGTGGCCTTGGATCGGTTGCCGGCCGTGCCGCGCTTGTGCACGCCGTTGCGCACATCGAATTCAATGCCATCAATCTCGCGCTGGATGCCTGCTGCCGTTTCCGCGGCATGCCGGCCGATTACTATCGCGACTGGTTGACCGTTGCACAGGACGAGGCGCGGCACTTCCAGCTTCTACGTGGCCGGCTGCGCGAGCTGGGGCACGACTATGGCGATTTCCCTGCGCATAACGGACTTTGGGAAGCCGCCGAAAAAACCGCGCACGACGTGTTGCTGCGCATGGCGTTAGTGCCGCGTGTGCTGGAAGCACGGGGACTCGATGTCACGCCGGGCATGATTCGGCGCTTGCGCGAAGTCGGAGATGAGGCGACCGCCGCGATTCTCGAAATCATCGTCGACGAGGAAGTGGCGCATGTGCGCGCGGGGACGCGCTGGTTTCGCTACCTGTGCTCACAGCGCGGGCTGGACCCCGTCGCGACATTCCGTCAATTGCTTTTGGACCATGAAGTGCGGCCGCGGCCGCCATTTAACTTCACTGCCCGATTCGCGTCGGGTTTTGAACAGGACGAAATGTCCGGTTGGCAGTGAGAATGATTTCATTCCCGTGGCGCCCCAATTCAGATCGATGAACACTGCCTTCGAAACGTCACCTGCCCGCTCACGCCTGCGCGATTATGCGCAGTTGATGCGCCTCGATCGGCCGGTCGGAATCTGGCTGTTGCTGTGGCCGACGCTGTGGGCGCTATGGTTTGCGGCCCGCGGAGCGCCGCCGTTGCCGATCCTCGCGATCTTCGTCGCCGGCACCGTACTGATGCGTTCGGCAGGCTGTGTCATCAACGATCTGGCCGACCGCAATTTCGATCCGCACGTCGAACGTACTCACAACCGGCCATTGGCGGTGGGACGGGTCACGGTGCGCGAGGCACTCGCGCTGTTCGTCGTGCTTTGCCTGCTGGCACTGGCAGTCGCGGCGCCGCTGAATCGCGCCGCCTTATCGTTTACGGTGCCGGCGGTGCTGCTCGCCGTGAGTTATCCCTTCGCCAAGCGCTTTCATGGGCTGCCGCAGGCGCATCTGGGCGTGGTGTTTTCATGGGGCATTCCGATGGCGTACGCGGCGGTGCACGGTCACGTCGAATGGCGCGCAGCTGGCCTGCTGATGGCGGCGAACATCTGCTGGGTGATCGCCTACGACACGTTGTACGCAATGGCCGATCGCGAAGATGATCTTAAGATCGGCGTGAAGTCGAGCGCGATCCTGCTTGGCCGTTACGACCGCCTTGCAGTCGGAGTGCTGCACGCAGTGGCATTTCTGTTGCTCGCGATCGTCGGTGCCGATGCGAAGTTTGGGTGGCCGTATTACATAGGGCTTGCGGTGGCCGCCACTTTCGCGATCCAAGAGCAATTCATGGTGCGCAACCGCGATCGCAGCGCTTGCTTCCAGGCATTTCTGCACAACGTCCGCGTGGGCGCGGTGATCTTTGCGGGACTATTCGTCGCGGCGTTGTCGTCTGGCTGAGCCGTATTGATTTCCTGCTTGGCGGCGTGAGCAGACATATCGCTGCTATATCGCCCTGAGGCCCGTCTTCGGCGGCATCAATGCACTGATTTTAAAGAAAGTGATTGTCAGCAGACCCGGGATTCCGAAATCGCACCAGCCGGTTCGGCAACCCGCTGCTTCATCGCGAGCGTGAGCGCCGGCGCGCGTCGTGCGCAATGGCAGCGGATTCCAGCAGTACGTAAACGATTACGGCAAAGGGCAAGAAGAAGATGATCAGGTCCATGGCGCACCTCCCGAACAACAACTTCCAAGAAGAGCACTTCCAACAAGAAGAGCAGAAGAGCAATCTAAGACGTAACTGCCATCACCGCAAGATGGAGTTGGGGTATGAGGTTATGCCGGATAGTCGGGAACCCGCGGCTCCGAAATCGGGATCTCGGCTGCCAGGCCAGGCTGGGCCGCTGAGTTATTCCGTTCGGGCAATGGCCCAGACTTCGATATGCGCGGCGCCCGCGCGCCGGCAGGCCCGCGCCAGTTCCGCGGCAGTGCTGCCGGTGGTCATCACATCGTCGAGAATCGCGATGTGGCGATGAATGACGAGGGCATCTACCGCGAATGCGCCGCGCAGATTGCGCTGCCGTTGGGCGGCGGTTTTCCCGATCTGATCCTCGGTGGCTCGAAGTCGCTGCGCGAGTCGTGGTCGTAGCGTTAGGTTCAGGGAGTCGGCGACGACGCGCGCGCATTCCTGCGCTTGGTTATAACCGCGACGGCGCAGGCGATTCCCGTGCAATGGCACCGGAATCAGCATTTCCGGCAGTGGCGTTCCGCGGCCATGGCTGACAGCGGCGGCGAGCGCTTCGCCGAGCCAGCGCGCGGCGAGAAAATCCGCCCCATATTTGAGGCGGTGTACGGCCAGATCGATCGGTGCCGCATAACGGAATGCCGCGATTGCGGCATCGAAGGGAGGTGTGCGCCGCGAACAGCGACGACAGAGGTGAGGGCTGTCAGCACCAAGCGGAAGCGCGCAGCGCGGACAGGCGACGCGGTTCCACGGCAGATCTGACCAGCAGGCGCCGCAGATACGTTCGTGGCTGCGACCCTGGCATAACAAACAGCGGGGAGCGGCAAGCAGGCCGCGAAGGCTGTCAACCATAGGTAATCTTCATAAGTTGACAGCCTGCAAATAGGCCGCGACACTTTCGTCTGGGTCCCCATCGAGCTTTACCATGGCATTTGCCGAAGTCCGCCACGACTGGCGCAGCGAGGAAATCGCGTCTCTGTTCGCATTGCCGTTCAACGAATTGCTGTTCCACGCGCAAAGTATCCATCGCGCGCATTTTGATCCAAATGCCGTGCAGCTCTCCACACTGCTGTCGATCAAGACCGGCGCCTGTCCGGAAGATTGCGCCTACTGTCCGCAAAGCGTGCGTTACGACACCGGCCTTAAGACTGAGCCACTGATGCCGCTGGCCGAGGTGCGCAAGGCCGCCGTCGAGGCCAAGGCCAACGGTGCGACGCGTTTCTGCATGGGCGCGGCATGGCGTTCGCCGAAAGATCGCGATTTGGAGCAGGTCGCCGCGATGGTCCACGAAGTAAAATCGCTGGGGCTGGAAACCTGCGTCACGCTCGGCATGCTCAAGCCGCAACAGGCGCGGCGGCTGGCGGATGCCGGCCTCGATTATTACAACCACAATCTCGATACCTCGCCGGAGTATTACGGCGAAATCATCAGCACGCGGACCTACGAGGATCGCCTCGACACGCTCGATAATGTGCGCGCCGCCGGCCTCAAGGTTTGCTGCGGCGGCATCGTCGGCATGGGCGAAACGCGCGCCGATCGTGTCGAGTTCCTACGCGTGCTGGCGAACTTGCCGGATCACCCGGAATCGGTGCCGATCAACGAGCTGGTGCCGGTGCCGGGTACGCCACTGGATGGTGCCGAACCGCTCGATCCGTTCGAGTTCGTACGCACCGTGGCTGTCGCGCGCATTCTGATGCCGAAATCCTGGGTGCGCCTGTCCGCCGGCCGCACCGAAATGAACGATGAGCTGCAGGCGCTGTGCTTCTTCGCCGGCGCCAATTCGATGTTCTACGGCGAGCGGCTGCTCACCACTAGCAACCCGCAGAACGAGAAGGATCGTGCGCTGTTCGCGCGGCTCGGCCTGCAACCGACCGGAACCGTAGCGGAAGCGGAAATCGATGCCGGCCACGCCTGCGGCGGCAGCTGCTCGCAGATGCCGGGCGGCGTTCTCGCCGCATCGTAGAGCGAACGATTGCGCGCCGAACGCGCGCCGCTGTTGTACGCCGCCGCGCTAGTCGCGATGTTTGCTGTGTTCGATCAGGCGTGGCTGGGCATTGCTGAGCGTGCCGACAATGCGCTGGTCGATACTTTCATCCGCGTGCAGGCGGCGCATCTCGGCCCCGACCCGGATATCGTCATTGTCGACATCGATGACGCCAGCCTCGCGCGCATGAGCCGCGAAGCCGGGACTTGGCCGTGGCCGCGCGCCGTTTACGCAGAACTGGTTGACGGTCTCGCCAGGCAGCAGCCGCGTGCGATCGTATTCGACATCCTCTTTGCCGAAGCCGACCGCTTCCGTCCGGAAAGCGACGCGGCCTTCATCGACGCATTGCGCGCATTTCCGCGCGCCTATGTGCCAATGTCGCGCTTGCCCGCGCGTGATGATCCGCATGGCGTATCGCTGCCGCAGGTTGCCGACGCGCTGGGGTTGGAGCGCACGCCCGTTGCGCAGCCGGATGCGCATGCAATGCTGCTGGCGCCGCTGGCGCTACCGCCGGAGCTGTGGCGCACCGGCACCATCGATTTTGTCGAAGACGCGGATGGTGTCGGCCGTCGCTATCGATTGTTCGAGGATTTGCAAGGCTGGCGGCTACGTTCGCTGCCGGCGCGTGTCGCTGCCGATCTCGGTTATCCGATGCCGGCGACCGCGATGCTGCCGCTGGCCTGGCGCGGCCCGACCGGTTCGTTCCGGCATGTGTCGTTCGCCGATCTCTACGAAGATTTCCAACGCGGACATCCGCAGCGCGCGGCAGACGAGTTCAGAGATCGCCTGGTGCTCGTCGGCACTACTGCGACCGGCCTTAACGATCTGCGCAGGACACCGCGCTCCAGCCTCGATCCCGGCATTGAGATTCTCGCCACTGCGCTCGATAACCTGAAGAACGGCCGAGCGATGCGTACCGCGCCGTCATTGCTGAGTCCGGCACTGGCGATCGCGATGATCGGTATTCTGGCGCTCCTGTTCTGGCGCGGATTATCGGCGCCCAAAATTGGTGTCGCGCTACTGGGCGCGAGCATCGCCGCGCTCGGCGCTTCATTGGCCGCCGCCGCGCAGCCCTTGCGCTTGCCAGTCGGCGGCGCTTTGGCGTTCGCCTGGCTGTACTACCTCGTCGCCGCCGTCTCCGAATACCGTCGCGAGCGCCGTGCGCGCGAACTCGCCGTGCGCTTGTTCGGCCGCTTTCTCAATACCGAGGTGGTCAGCCAGCTCATCGACCGTGGTGAGACGATCGAATCGCTGTCCGGAAAGCCCTGCGAGATTAGCGTCCTATTTTCGGACATCCGTGGGTTTACGTCCTTGTCGGAAATGCGTCCGCCACAGGAAATCGTGAAGCTGTTGAACCGCTACTTCGAGCGGCAGACCGCGGTGGTATTCCGCCACGGCGGCACACTCGATAAATACATCGGCGATTGCATTATGGCGTTCTGGGGCGCACCCCTGGCCGATCCGCAGCATGCCCGGCGCGCGGTGGCCTGCGCGCTGGAGATGGAACGCACGCTGCTGCAATTCCGCACCGATCTGGGAGCGGAAGGTGAGCATTTCGACGTCGGCATCGGTGTTCATACCGGGCCAGCCGTCGTCGGGTTCATTGGGGCAGAACGAAAGCTCGATTACACCGCGATCGGCGATACCGTGAATCTGGCCAGCCGCGTTGAGGGCCTCACCAAAGGCATCGCGCGCACGTTGGTCACCGCCGATACGCGAGCCGCCTGCGGCGATGTATTCACGTTCGTGCCGCGCGGCGCATACTCGGTGAAGGGGCGGGCGCAGCCCGTGGAAGTGTTTGAACCGACGGGGATTACATGATCGGCAAACGAAATGTTCTGACTGCCGTTGTACTTGCGTCACTGGCCTACGCGGGGGCGGCGTTCGCCGCTTCATCCGGAGTCATCGCGGATCGTGTGCCATTGCGCGACGCGCCCAATAGCGACGCAGCAACGATCGCCAATCTTGAAGCACAAACGCGCGTGGTCATCCTCCAGCGCAAAGGAGCGTGGCTGCAAGTGGAGATCGGCAGCCAGCGAGGCTGGGTACGCCTGCTTTCCGTGCGCACGGCAGTGAGCGATACGGCGGGTGACAGCGGCCTCGGCAAAGTGTTCGCTGTTGCGACCGGGCAATCGACCGGCAGTTCGGTGACGACCGGTGTGCGCGGTCTCGACAAGGAGAGTATTCGCAACGCGGCGCCGAATCCGGCGGAACTGTCGAAACTGGATGCGTGGGTAGTGACCGCCGTTGATGCAGGCACATTCGCGCAAACCGCGCCGGCGTTGAGGGCGCAAACGATGACGTATGTCGGCGCCAACGGAGAATCGCAATGAGAATCTCCATCGCTATGTCCATTGCGGTGGCCGCCGCCGTGGCGATAGCCGCGTGCTCGTCGGTCGATTTGCAGAACATGAATTCAGTGCTCGGAGCCGCGCAGTCGCTGGCGCAGGCGACGACGGAGCCGACCGAACAGCAGGAAGCCGAGATCGGGCAGCAATGGGCGGCGACGCTGGTCGGCGCATCGCCGCTGGTGCACGACGCGGCGCCGGAGCGCTACCTCAATCGCGTCGGCCGTTGGGTGGCGTCGCGCAGCGAGCGGCCGGATCTGCCGTGGCGCTTCGGGATTCTCGATAGCGAGGATATCAATGCGTTTTCGACACCGGGAGGCTATGTGTTCGTCACGCGCGGCTTAGTCGTGCGTCTGCGCAGCGAATCCGAACTTGCCGGCGTGCTCGGCCACGAAATCACCCATGTCGTGCGTCGTCATCAGCTGCATGCGATGCGAACGGCAAGCGGCATCGCGGCGGGCGCGAACTGGCTGTCGCAATACGTTCCCCAGAACGGCGCGACTGGCATCGTTTCCGGGCGACTAGTGGGCGGGGTCAAGGAAATCATGCAGCGCGGACTCGACAAGAGCGACGAATACGAGGCGGATCGCGATGGCGTCGTACTCGCCGCACGTGCGGGCTACGATCCCTATGGATTGCCGGGTGTGCTGCAGATGCTGCAAGGTTTGAATCCGCAGGATTCCTCGGTGGCGCTGCTATTCGCCACGCATCCGTCGCCAGGCGCGCGTCTCGACGCACTCGATCGGGCCATGGGTACGCACTTCGATGTCTATGCCGGACAGGCCGAGAATGTCGCGCGCTTCCAGTCCGTATTTGCGCCCGCATCAGGCCAGCCGGCGAAGAAGCGCAAGAAGAACGCTGCATGAAATCTGCTCCGGATACTGTTCTCGATCGGCGATTAAGCGCCGAACTCGAGCGCCTGCATGCGGCGAACCTGTATCGCGTACGGCGCGTCGTCGAAGGAGGTCACGGCGCGTTGATCGTGGTCGAGGGACGTCGCTGCGTGAATTTTTGCAGCAACGACTATCTCGGTCTTGCCGCCGACCCACGACTGGCGCAGGCCGCGCGGCGCGCGCTCGACCATAGTGGCACCGGCAGCGGCGCTGCCGCGCTGGTCTCCGGGTTCAACGCCGAGCACGCGCGGCTCGAAGAAGAACTTGCCGATTTCGTCGGTCGTCCACGCGCGCTGCTATTCTCGACCGGCTGGGCCGCGAATCTCGGTGTGCTGCGCGCACTGCTCGGCCGCGACGACACGTTGATTGCCGACGAGCTGAATCATGCATCGTTGATCGATGGTGGGCGCTTGTCCGGCGCACATTACTTGCGTATTCCGCATGCCGATATGCGTTCGTTCGAAAATGCGCTGGCCGAGTCTTCGTCTGCTAATGTGTTAAAACTGGCCGTCACCGACAGCGTGTTCAGCATGGATGGAGATGTCGCGGACATTCCTGCGCTGGCGAGTGCATGCGGGCGCCACGGCGCCGCGCTGATGGTCGACGACGCCCACGGCCTCGGCGTCATCGGCGACGACGGACGTGGCGTGCTGCATCACCGATTTCCCCCTCACCCCTCACCCCTCACGCCTCACTCGATCGACGTCTACGTCGCCACGCTCGGCAAGAGTCTCGGCGCCGCCGGCGCGTTCGTGGCGGGCTCGGATGATCTGATCGAATTCTTGATCCAGCGTGCGCGCAGCTGGGTGTTTTCGACCGCGCCACCGCCGGCGATTGCCGCTGCGGCGCGCGCAGCGCTTGGCATCGTGCGTGCCGAACCGGCTCGCCGTGAGCGGCTGCACGCGAATATCCTCCGTTTCAGGCACGGCGCCGCGGCGCTGGGACTGGCACTAGGAATCGACACGGGGAGCGGAGCTGCATCAGTTTCGACGCCGATCCAGCCGCTGGTGCTTGGCGACGCGGTGCGCGCGCTGGCGGTATCGCGTGTGCTGTTCGAGCGCGGTTACTGGGTAGCCGCAATTCGCCCGCCGACGGTGCCAAAAGGCACGTCGCGGCTACGTATCACGCTGTCGGCGGCGCACACGCCCGAACAGATCGACGGTCTGCTCGAAGCGTTGCACGCGGCGCTCGCCACGGTGGCGGTTTCCGCATGAGCAGTCCCCTCACGCCGCCGGCATCGCGGCTCACACTATTCGTCACCGGTACTGATACCGGCGTCGGCAAAACGCGCGCTGCCTGCGCGATGATCCGCCGTGCGCGCAAAAGCGGCCTGCGTGTCGCGGGTTTCAAGCCGGTGGCGAGCGGTGCGGACATCACCGAAAAGGGCGTGCGCAATAGCGATGCAGTGGCCCTGCTCGAAGCGATGGGCAACGATGTTCCCTACGAGGCCGTTAATCCCTACTGTTTCGCGCCGCCGATCGCGCCGCATCTGGCGGCGCGTGCCGCGGGCGCGACCATCGATACCGGCGTGCTCGATTCCGCACATACGCGTCTCGCCACCGCGCGCGATCTGGTCGTTATCGAGGGCGCAGGCGGCTGGCTGGTGCCGCTCAACGATTCCGAGACCTTCGGCGACTGGGTCGGCCGTCGCAACTGGCCGGTAGTGCTGGTGGTGGCATTACGCCTCGGTTGCGTCAACCATGCGCTGCTCGCCACCGAATCGATCGTGCGGCGTACACGGCTCGCCGGTTGGATCGCGACGATGCCGCCGCCGCGCATGGATGAAGCGGGAGAAGTGTTCACGGATCTGTCGATGCGGCTGCCCGCGCCGTGCTGGGGTGTCATTCTTCCAGGCGCTTCCGATTTCCGCGCCGGCGACGAGGATTTCGAGCGCTGGTGCCGGGCGGTCTGACCCTACGCTCGGCCGCGTTCCAAACGCGAATTCAAGCGCCGCGGGAACGCAGAAGGCCGGGAAGGGTGCTTTTTTGGCAGCTTCCACAAGCAGTGTTTGAGTTGAAGCAACGCTAAAAGTTTTGCGCGAAGCACTGCGCCGCCCTAGAATGTGCGCCGCGGTGGCCCGGCCGTTTGCGGGCTTACGTCGAGGCGATATGTCCAATCCCGGTCAAGCGCACATCGTTATCGGCCCGAATGCGTCGATGACGGCGCGTCAGGCTTGGTGTTCGGTGGTCGTGATCGGGGGCTTCGCATTCGCGGTCGGGACGTTTCTTGCGTGGCGTGGATTCTGGCCGGTGTTGCCGTTCGCGGGGCTGGAGATCGGCGCATTTGGGGCGGCGCTTGCGGTGAGCCTGCGACGCAATCGTTACCGCGAAGTGCTGACGTTCGACGATGATGTGTTGCGCATTGAATTCGGTCTGATCGGCCGTGGCGCGCAGTCTATCGTCGAATTGCGTCGAGGCTGGATGCGGGTACTGCTCGAGTCGGGGCCATACCGCAACAGCCCGACCCGGCTGTTGCTGAATTGTTGCGGGCAGAGCGTGGAGATCGCGCGCTGCCTGACGGACGAAGAACGCGAAAGGCTGGCGGGCCGTCTCAGAACGTTGACGGGTGCTGCCTGGGGCGCAGTATCGCTAACTGCTTCAGCCGGAAAGCCGGTGAAAGTGGAAGGCTCAAACTAGAGAAAATACGGAGTAAACCGGATATGTGCATTGGCAAGCGAGTCAGCCGGGCCGCGGCAGCGCTTACGACGCTCTTGGCGACTTCCATGGCGCATGCGTCGAAATGGAACATGCCCGAGGGCGCGACCCAGATCAGTCATGAAGTCTATGCCTTGCACATGATGGTGTTCTGGATTTGCGTGGCGATCGGCGTCGTTGTGTTCGGTGTCATGTTCTATTCGGTTTTCGCGCATCGCCGCTCGAAGAACCCGGTGCCGGCCACGTTCCACGAAAGCACGACGGTCGAAATTATCTGGACCATCCTTCCATTCGTCATCCTTATATTCATGGCTGTTCCGGCCGCCGGCACGCTGATCAAGATGTACGACACGCGCGACGCCGACATGACCATCAAAATCACCGGTGTGCAGTGGCGCTGGCAGTACGAATACGTGGATTCAGGTGTCAGCTTCATCAGTTCGCTGAGCCAGGATTCCAATTTCGCACGGGAGCTCAATTCGGGCATTGATCCGGCGACGGTGCCGAACTATCTGCTGTCGGTCGATCACAATCTGGTCGTTCCGGCGGGCAAGAAAGTTCGCCTGCTGGTCACTGCGGCTGACGTCATTCATGGTTGGTGGGTGCCGGATCTGGCGGTCAAGCGCGACGCAATCCCGGGCTTTGTCAACGAAGTTTGGTTCAAGATCGACGAACCAGGGATCCATCGCGGCCAGTGCACGGTGCTGTGCGGCCGTGACCACGGTTTCATGCCGATTGTCGTCGAAGCGAAGACGCCGGAAGAATTTGACGCCTGGATAAAGGCGCAGAAGAGCGGCGGCGCGGTCGAAGTCGCCGCAGCCACGCCCGCGATTGCCAACGATGCTGCTCCTGCTCCAGCCGCTCCTCCGGCCCCGGCCGAAGTCGCCGCCGCTGGGAGCGCAAAACCGGCTGCCGCGCCTGCGAAACTGTCGCACGATGATTTGATGAAGGCCGGCAAGACGGCGTACGAAGCCAATTGCCAGGCCTGTCACCAACCGACCGGTCAGGGCATGGCTCCGACCTTTCCGTCGCTGGTCGGCGGCAAGATTTCAACGGGTCCGGTCGAGGGGCATATCGTCCAGATTCTCAAAGGCAAAAACCTGATGCCGCCGTTCGGCGATAAGCTCTCGGACGCCGACGTGGCCGCGGTTGCGACCTATGAACGCAATTCCTGGGGCAACAAGGCCGGGGACGTCGCGCCGGCGCAAGTCGCTGCGCAGCGCGGCAAGTAACTTCGAGTCAACGAGTTTTAGTGAGGAACGCCGATATGGCAAACGCACACGCTCACGGTCACGACCATAGCCACGACGATCACGCGCACGGCCCCGAGAAGGGCATCATGCGCTGGATCAAGACCACCAACCACAAGGATCTCGGCACGATGTACCTGTGGTTGTCGATGATCATGTTCTTCATCGGCGGCCTGATGTCGCTGGGCATTCGCCTCGAGCTGTTCCGTCCGGGTATGCAGTGGATGGATCCGGAGATGTTCAACCAGCTCACTACGGTTCACGCACTGGTGATGATCTTCGGTGGCGTCATGCCGGGGTTCGTCGGTCTCGCCAACTGGATGGTGCCGATGATGGTCGGCTGTTCCGACCTTGCGTTGCCGCGCGTCAATAACTGGGGCTTCTGGATCCTGCCGTTCGCGTTCACGCTGCTGATCTCCACGTTCTTCATGCCGGGCGGTGCGCCCGCCGGCGGCTGGACGATTTATCCGCCGCTGGTGCTGCAGACCGGCGCCTCATTTCCATTCCTGATCTTCGCGATCCACTTGATGGGTATCAGCTCGATCACCGGCGCCATTAACGTCGCGGTGACGATCCTGAACATGCGCGCGCCGGGAATGACCCTGCTGAAGATGCCGCTGTTCGTGTGGACCTGGCTGATCACCGCCTATCTATTGATCGCGACCATGCCGGTGCTCGCGGGTGCAGTGACCATGTTGCTTACCGACAAATATTTCGGCACGAGCTTTTTCAACGCTGCCGGCGGCGGCGACCCGGTGATGTTCGAGCACATCTTCTGGTTCTTCGGACATCCCGAGGTTTACATCCTGATTCTGCCCGCGTTCGGCATCATTTCGACAATCATCCCGACTTTCGCGCGTAAGCCTCTGTTCGGCTATTCTTCGATGGTCTACGCGACGGCATCGATCGCGTTCCTGTCGTTCATCGTCTGGGCGCATCACATGTTCACCGTGGGCATTCCGCTGGCAGGTGAGCTGTTCTTCATGTTCAGCACGATGCTGATCGCGGTGCCCACTGGTGTCAAAGTATTCAACTGGCTGGCGACGATGTGGCGTGGCTCGATGACTTTCGAGACGCCGATGCTGTTCGCAATTGCATTTGTGTTCCTGTTCACAATCGGCGGCTTCTCCGGCCTGATGCTGGCGATGGCGCCGGTGGACTTCCAGTACCACAACACGTACTTCGTGGTCGCGCATTTCCACTACGTATTGGTACCCGGCGCCTGCTTCGCGATCATCGCCGCAATCTATTATTGGATCCCGAAGTGGACCGGCCGCATGTACAACGAGTTTTGGGGCAAGGTGCACTTCTGGTGGTCGGCGATCTTCATCAACGTGTTGTTTTTCCCGCAGCATTTTGTCGGCCTCGCCGGCATGCCGCGCCGTATTCCGGACTACAACGTGCAGTTCACCGATTTCAACCAAATTTCGTCGATCGGTGCGTTCGCGTTCTTCATCGGCCAGTTCATCTTCCTCATCAACATGCTGTCTTGCTGTTTCGGTTGGTTCGGGCGCAAACAGAATGCGCCGGCACGCGTATGGGAAGGCGCACACGGCCTGGAGTGGACAGTACCGTCACCGGCGCCCTACCACACTTTCGAGGATCCACCCAACGTCACCGACGCGGAAACGGCGGCTCACGCCTGATCGCGAATTTTCGTAAGGAACGGCTGTGCAGCAACGTAATGGCGAACCTTCCCGTGAACCGTCGCGCGATTCTAAAAGGCGCAACCTGTTCACTGCTGCGTTCCTGTTTGCCGTCGCCGCCGGTTTCTACGTCGCCTACTTCTGGTCTGTGACCCACAGGCACTAGCGAGATGAAGAGCCCAGGCCGTCGCACTTCGCTGGTTCTGACGCTGGTTGTCGCTGGCATGTTCGGCTTCGGCTACGCGTTGGTGCCGCTGTACCGAACGATCTGCCAGATCACAGGCTTCAACGGCAAAAACAGCGGTCTGATTGCGGCGCAAGCGGTGCAGGAGCGGGAAGACGACAGCCGTCTGGTGAGCGTGCAGTTCACGACGACGGTCAACGGCGGTCGTATCTGGCAGTTCTCAGCGGATCAAAGCCAGATTAAGGTGCATCCCGGCAAGCTTTACACAGTCTATTTCAGTGCCCGGAACGAGCAGGACAGGCACGTCGTCGGACAGGCCGTGCCGAGCGTGGTGCCGTGGTCCGCCGCGAGCTACCTCCACAAGACCGAATGCTTCTGCTTCGCGCGTCAGTCGTTCGCGCCCGGTGAGAAGAAAAACATGCCGGTTCGTTTCATGATTGATCCAAATCTGCCCAAGGAAGTGGATATGGTGACGTTGTCGTACACGTTTTTTGACGTGACACAGGTTGCCGACCAAGCCGTTACCAACAAACCAAGCTAACAGTTAATCGAACGAGGAATGCCCGATGGCTTCTCACGCCAACCAGCACACATCCGATTCAGGCACCAGCCGCTACTTCGTGCCGAGTCCCAGCGCCTGGCCATTCTTCCTGACGGCGGGACTGGCGTCGGTCATTGTCGGCGTCTGGTCATATCTCGAAGACAAGAACCTGGGCTCGTTGCCGATCTACGCTGGCGTCGCCATGATCGTGTTCATCGTCTTCAGCTGGGTTCGCGGCGTCGCCCGCGAGAGCGAATCCGGGAAATACAACGCTCAGGTCGATCGTACCTTCCGCTGGGGCATGAGCTGGTTCATCTTCTCGGAAGTCATGTTCTTCGCGGCGTTCTTCGGCGCGCTGTTCTACGCCCGCGAACTCGTCGTACCCTGGCTTGGCGGTATTGGTGCCAAGCTTTCCACACACATGACGCTGTGGCCCCATTACGAGAATACATGGCCCACCAACGGCCCTGGCGTCGTTGGCGGTAAATTTGAAACGATCGCACCCTGGGGCGTCCCGTTTCTTAACACCATTCTTCTGCTGTCGAGCGGCGTGACCATCACCATCGCGCATCACGCACTCAAGGACAACAAGCGCTGGCTCTGCATCTTGTTCATGTGGGCCACAGTCGCATTCGGCGCTGCCTTCCTCTGGTTCCAGGCGCACGAGTACATGGAGGCCTATTCCGAGCTGAACCTGAAGCTCAGCAGTGGCATCTATGGCTCCACATTCTTCATGCTCACCGGCTTCCACGGCATGCATGTCACGCTAGGCACGCTGATGCTGATCATCATCACGATCCGCCTGATGCTCGGTCACTTCAAACCGGATCATCACTTCGGGTTTGAAGGCGTTGCTTGGTACTGGCACTTTGTTGACGTGGTTTGGATTGGGCTGTTTATTTTTGTTTACGTTCTATAGTCTTGAGGAGGTCCTTGCAAATCGATCTCATTTTCCGTTGTTACGATAAGGGGAATGAGCAAAATATGCTTGCTGTTAAGGCGCGGGCTTTGAAATAATTGAACAATTACCGCACCGATCACGGTGTGGACGGTAGTGATAGCAGTCACATGGAGGCGCAATCCGTGGAAATGCGGGCTATCGATAAGTCACCATTTTTCAATGGCGGTTTTAGTAACCCGCTTGACTATCAGGTGCGGGCGGAAGCATGAACGCGAAAGATATGCTCCGATTCGTGTCAGAACGGCTCATTGCATTGCCCCGCGTAGCAAAGATCTCGATTGCTATTTTTGCTGATGCGTGCGCACTTTGTGTTGCAAGCGTGCTTGTGGGTTGGGTGCTCTCATCTAAAAATTTCACTCTGGCTTGGCCCCATACCCCGTTAATTGCTGCGTTCGTAACCCTCACAATATTATTTCTTTGGCTGTTTGGTTGTTATGCCACTGTGGTGCGCTTCATAAGCGTACATTCAATGGTACGCGTGTCCCAAGGCACGGTGCTGGCGTGGCTAACGATCGGCGCGATGGGGACTGCACTAGGTGTTTGGCCTGGTGCATGGAGGTCAGTCATCATCGGTCCTTTGACCTCGCTCTCCTTGCTTACGGGATGGCGTCTCGCGGCGGCGCAATTCCTTCAGCCCCAAAATGCCAAAACAGGTTCTGTTGGTCAGGTGCTTATTTATGGCGCCGGAGAGGCTGGCCGTCAGCTGGCCGCAGCACTGAAAAGCAATCGGCATTATCGACCGGTTGGATTTGTTGACGATTGCCGAGATTTTCAGGGGCGCCAAGTGCAGGGCCTCCCAGTTTATATGCCAGACGCCCTTCCGGACCTTAAGAAAGCGGGAACGTTTGAACGCATATTACTGGCTGTTCCGACGGCAAGCCGCAAGCGGCGTCGCGAAATTCTAGAGAACCTTGAACAGTTGGCAATCAGTGTTTTGGTCATGCCTCCGTTGGAAGAGCTGGTCCGTGGAGACAAGCAAATTGATGAACTTCAGGAGGTCCAGATCGAGGACTTGCTGGGTCGCGATGCCGTGGCTCCAGTTGAAGCTCTGATGGCGTGCTATCTGCGGCAATGCAACGTACTGGTCACAGGTGCCGGCGGATCTATCGGATCTGAACTTTGTCGCCAAGCGATCAAGCACGGTGCCAAGAAGCTGGTGCTATTTGATTTGAGCGAGTTCGCACTTTATACGATTGACCGCGAACTGCGAGCGTTGGTACGAGTCGACAACCGCGAATGTGAAATCGTTCCTGTTTTAGGCAGTGTTGTAGATCGTGGACAGATGCTGCGCATTTTGCTGAATCATCAGATCGAAACCGTTTACCACGCTGCTGCATACAAACACGTACCGCTTGTGGAGCAAAACATAGTTGTAGCCGTGCAGAACAATGCACTGGGAACGCTCAATGTAGTGCATGCCGTTGTGGATGCCAATGTTCGCAATTTCGTCTTGATTTCCTCCGACAAGGCGGTTCGCCCTACCAGTGTTATGGGGGCATCCAAGCGCGTCTGCGAGCTTATCGTACAGGCACTGGCTATAGAGCATCCACAAGTACGGATGTCGATGGTGCGTTTCGGAAACGTCTTGGCATCCAGTGGTTCTGTAGTGCCTCTGTTCAAAGAGCAAATTGCTAAAGGCGGTCCGGTCACGGTGACGCATCCTGACGTCACCCGCTACTTTATGACGATTCCGGAAGCAGCGCAGTTGGCGATGCAAGCGGGAGCGATGGGCGGAGCAGGTGAAGTTTTTGTTCTCGACATGGGAGAGCCGGTTCGAATCGCTGATTTGGCCGAACGAATGATTCATCTGTCGGGCTTGGATCTACGCTCTGAAGGTAATCCCAACGGGGATATTGCCATTAAGTACACGGGATTGCGTCCCGGCGAAAAGCTTTTCGAGGAGCTAATGATTGGAGGAAACCGCGAGCCCACTCAGCACCCCCGCATTTTCCTGGACAATGAGAAAATTCTTCGCTGGTCAGCATTAAATCTTTCGATCAAGCGACTGGAAAGAGCAATTGAGACGGGCTCTGTGAATGAAGTACTTGCTGTTCTTCGAAACCTCGTCGATGGGTTTGGTGAAGACAGTATCTTTGTATCTGCGATAAGCGATGCCAAGGATCTACTCCTTGGTGGCGTGGTTACTGCGAAGGAAGCACAAGGCCAAATTCTCGCGGCCAGTTCGATGCACATATAAATTCTTGCGCCATGTCACAGTCTTCCCTGCTTGACTGCTACGTAGGCATTGTTCAAAAACGATAGCTAATACTCGCTTCTCCAGCAATTTTACTATTCTGATCGGGGGAGAGCTTTGCATCCTGCCCACGGATTGCCACATTAATCGTAAAGGGGTACCAAGGAATGGATATCCCCACTTCACCCTCGTTTATCAATAAAGGTGCGGTGCTCACCGAATTGCGCGTGAATCCGCCTTGTTGCTGCATGGCGGAAAGCTGCTGGCTACTGATGTTGGCACGGTAGTAAATAACACGATATACCCACCCTTGCGAATCGATGATCGAATCGGTGATGGAAAACAATCGCGAATCACTATCAAGCGAGAAACCCAGAGTTCGATCGCGATACCGCATGCCATCTGTGTACTGAAAATTATTGTACGCGTCACCGTAGGCCTTCTTGCCAAAATCGAACCAATTGAGGGTGGCGACAGAATCGGCGTACTCGATGGTCATCCGCCACTGCGCACCGCTTTGCCCGAGAGGACCAGCCAGTGATGCTCCAGCAAGATAGCTGGTTACGGCGTGACTGAATGGGCCGGTGTCCTCGTTCATCAACTGCAAGTACGGCGCAATGTTAACTTTGCCGACGACGCGCGAATATTTCACGTCAATCGCGGCTTCTTCATTCGCCGAATTATTGGACGAGCTGCTATTACCGAATTGAAAGGCCGCCTTCAATGGGCTGCAAGGATGATTCGCACCACAGAATTCGGTGATGCGTGTCAATCCTATATCGAGATTACGGAGCGGGCTGAATACAATGCGCAGACTTCCTAGCCCGGTATCGGAATCTACGCGCGGTCCATCGAGCATACCGACCGAAAAATCGAGCTGCCACAACCCAATCCAGCTCAGCCATGGGCTTTCGAATGCGTGTGAGCTGTTGCGCATGACACCGATTTTGGGAAAGGGGCGAGCGTTATTGGACAGAATCAGGCTAGAAGTCCAACCAGGGCCGTACCACTTGTCGATCCAACCCCCATACATCTGCCAGTCGCTGAACAACATCGACAGGTAACTTCCATCGAGGGCGACACGTGCCTGATCGCCATTAAAATGCGATTGGTCGCCGACACGGAGCGCTGTACTCACCCGTTCGCTGTCCCAAACCAATCCGCCACGCGCATCCACTTGATTTCTCGCTAACACTCCGAAATCACGTACCACATCTGGCTGACTGGCAATTCGCAGATCCGCTTCGGGATGTAAGCCTTGCGGTTGTCCTTCACCGATCAGACGTTGAAGTACTCGCTGCGCCGAAAGTTGAACGTATTCTGGTTCCGCCAGCAATTGGGAATTGTTCGATAGATGCTCAATCTGTCCCGCCGGCACCGGCCAAGTGGTGATCGGTCCGTCAATCAAACCACGGACTTCGAGAAGCTCGACGTCACTGCGTAGTGCTTGATCGCCGACCTCAAGCCATGATTCAGCGACAACAGGCTGCGCCGCACAAGCTAGTAGTAGTAGTGCAATAACTACGCATCCTGAGCCCCTCACTTTGTTTGAAGGACGGCCAAGGCGGCAACGAGCTATAGCCATACTGTAGACATAAGCATGCGATTCTTCGGCTAACGAATGGATAGCGATTGGCCTTATATCCGCTTCCGTTCCAGCAAGAACATGCCGATGCTGGTGACGATCAACCCAAAAAACCCACCCCCCAGCATAAACACGCGGCGCTTGGGAAAAATTCGCTTCTCAGGCACAACTGGTGGATCGACATAGCGGAAAGCGTAATCTTCACTGCCCTGGGCGATCATCAGCTTTTTGATCTCAGTTTCGGTCAGTTTGTAGATGGCGGATCGCAATTCAACTACTGCGGTTTTATTTAGCTCGTCGTTAAGGTATGCCAGATTGCGATTTCCACGTTCGATCGCGCGAGTCCGCAATAACGTGTTGGTGCGCGTCACCAAATCGCGAGTCCATTGCGCCGCAATGACGGGATCGTGCCACTCTACCGATATAGTGACGAGCCCGACTTTTTTATCCTCAGCCACATTGACAATCCCCTTCGAGAAAAGAGCAAATGCGTCGCCGATCGTGGGGATCCTCTTGGGATCTGCGGCGCGCCAAGCTTGCTTCTGCGGATCCCAGGCCTTAGGAAACAAGACTGGCATCAAGTTCTGATCGGTCACGTAGGATTCGATTAAGGCTCTCGATTTGAGTATCGCAATCGCTTCACTTTGATGGCTGCCGGGTCTGGAAATGCCGATAAGCGCTGCCACACCCCCGAAGCCACCAGCCCCTTCGCTGCCTTGCGACCCCGTGCCAAAATCATCCGATGCGATAAGGACAGCATCCGCATGATAAATCGGCGCATATAAGTAACTAAGTCCAAGTCCTGCCCCCGCGCTGATAATCAAAGCTATGAACAGGCCGCGCCAATGTGTCTTCCCAAAATCAAGAAAAACGCTGAGATCGAACTCATCGTCGTCGAGTATTTCAGAATGAAACTGTGACTCAGTAGTATTCATAGAAAATTGATAAGCAAGTGGTCCGCGCCACCGATGACCGATGAGCCAAGACGCCACACAGCATTCACATTGGCCGGAAATGTCGCCTCACAAAAGAAGCGCACACCTTTACTTGGTAACAGTGTTCAATGCCGCCGCAGTAATGGCCATCTGCGATACAATGCCAAAAATACGGTCAGACCAACCAATCAAACTGAACGGAGTCGCATCTCGCGGAACTACGATCACGGTGCCTGGCGGGACGGGGTCACTATATGAATGCCAAAACGATATCTGCATTGTCTTCGCAGTGCCATTTGGCAGAATAACGAAAGTCCGCTTCTGATCCGCCCCCTGCGAATATCCCCCAGCCCGCTGAATGTATTGTTTGGGAGTCAATCTCGGAGAATATTGCAACGTACCCGAATTTAAAACTTGCCCGATAACAGTCACGCTGATGGGGTGCTTGGGCATAAAAATAGCGTCTCCCGGTTCGAGAACTGGATCCATATCCGGTGCCGCACTCAAGGCCGCCGGATTCGCATTAATGACAACACGACCAATTGCTGGCGCACTTTGCAGGCGATCGATGACTGAATTGATAAACTGCGTCGAAACAGTTCCGTTATTTCCAAGTACGCCGCTCGTGACTGCAGTCACCATGGCATCCTGAAGATCCTTGGCGGCGCGTTTGTAGGAATCCTGTTCAGCTTTTGCCGCACTGAGTCGAGTAAATATAGCGCCATCGGGATAGGCACTCTCAGTGAGTCCGCCAGCACGTTGGATGAGCTCAGATAAGCGTTCACCGCGCAGTATTCCGTAAGTGGCGGGAAATCGGAATTCACCGGCGGCTGCTACAGTGCCGGCCTCCTGGCCGGAATAGAACGGCTTAAAATCGACAATGTCGCCAGGGCTGATCGCAAGCCGCGCCGTTTGTGTAATATTCAGTCGCTGGTAAGCGGGGTGTCCTGTATTCAATCCATCTCTGTAGGATACGTACTCGATGCTGGCCGGGTCGCTTTCGTTGCTGCGGCCGCCTGCGGCATCGATCACCTGTTGAAGGGACGCTTGTTGAGTAATCGGATATAGTCCGGGTTGCATCACTTCGCCATACACCGCGACAGATTGATCGAGCAAATACGGAAGGGCTTTTGGAGCATCAGTAAAAACGGATGGGCACTTCACATCTTGGACGAACGAAAGGCGCTCGGTACCCGACGGCACAATAGAATCGTCCTTGTCGGCACTTGATTTGTCTGAATTCGCCGATAACGCCGTAGTGGACTTGACAGAGTCCTTGAACGCATTTTCGTTGGCTTCATAGCGGCTCGTTTCTGCTTTCAGCGCCTTTGTGAAGCGAATCGAACGCTCGCTGTTCATTACCGACGCTAGCTCTTTCAGGCCGGGACAGTTTTGCACATGAGAGAAATCGCCGGCAGCCACATCACGAACTGCTTTAGATTCTAGATACGTAATATCGTTACGGCTTAAAATAACGACTAAGTCGTTGCCTTGCAGAGATGATGTTGCAGTTCCGGCGATAACATCATGGCTATTGAAGCTCATCCAGCCACGCACACCACTTTCGGAATTTGTGCGCTCAATCAACCCTATCGGAAGATACGTTTCCTTGCCAGCTTCGGATGGAAGTACTTGTGCCGAATGGAGCAGTTGGGCTAAGTCATAGCCCGACGACCATTCGTAGCTACCCGGGTAGCGAACAGAGCCAATAATGCGAACATGGTTTTCGACCGGCCCGTCAAGTTTACGGACGCGAAGAAAGTCGCCGTCCTGCATGCGCATCGCAAGGTCGGAGGGCTTGGATGCGTCGATTTGCATCATGATCGATTTCCGATTCTGATCAAAGCGAGTAATCTCAACAGCGCTCGTATACGTCGACGCCATCATGCCGCCGGCCAGCGCGAGTACTTCGGAGAGTTTTTCTTCGCCCTTCAACTCGTAGATCGCAGGTCGTTTTACTTCACCATCGATGGATACACGGGCTCCCACCGGAGGTACAAAGATGACGTCGCCCGGGCGTAGTCTATCGTCACGACTCGAATCTCCGCGCAACAGTAGATCATAGAGATCCAGCGTCCGGACAGTTTGGCCGTTGCGCTTGAGTTGGATGTTGCGGAGCGAGCCAACCAAGCTTACCCCGCCGCCGGAAAGTAGAGCATTCGTGATGGTCGACAAAGCGCTAACCGTGTAGGAACCTGGCTGATTGACATCGCCGAGTAGAAATATTTGGATTGAGCGGAGCTCGCCGGGCGTGATGTTAGTCTGCACGCCGATCATTTCCTTTGCTACTTTATCCTGCAGCATCGCTCGAACATCGTCGAAGCGTTGCCCCGCAACGTTGATCGGCCCCAGCTTAGGAAAATCGATCGCTCCATCCCGACTGACTATGAGCGTGAAGCTAGTATTTGTATTGCCATATAGCTGAATTCGCAGATTGTCACCAGGTCCCAGCACGTAGTCGGTAGGTACTGGAATATCGGTCGCCGGCGCAAAAGTACTCGGTGCAGAGGCGAATAAATCATAGCCAAACGGTTTAAGTGGTTTCCCTTCTTCGGAGCGCGTATACAAATTCGCTCCTCGGCGCGATCGAAAACAATCGCGCCGCACGTCAGGAATCGTTCCTTTCGCGCTGGAGGTGGAGGAATGGTCCATATTTTCGTCGCAATCAAAGATAGATTGCACCGGAGCATATTGATAGTTTTGTGCCGGCATCACCTGATTCGCTTTAGCTGGTGGAGCGGCTTTGATGGTTGCAGTATCCGGATTCTGCCCCAGCATTTGAAGCGCCTTCGCACGCTGTTCCGGCGATAACTGCCCCAGTTGATCAATGTCGACCGGCAGCTCTTGTGCGATGCTGACTGAGGCCACGGTAGTACCTACAACCAACATAATCACTAACTGAAGAACAGAAGTTGAGATTCGTATGGCCACATCGTCCCCTTGAGTTGGGCATCCTTAAATGAAATTTCCCAGAGATGGCTAATCAGCCGTACGCGCAGCCCGCCACACCTCGATCGTGCGCGCTAATCCCGCGAGTAAATTGAACGAGAAATCTAGCGCTACTCGGAGCCTTTATAATCCGGCGCATTCTTTGTGGCTGAAAGCTAAAAAAACCCCGACAATAATCGCTGTTCACATTTGATTGTTAAAGGATACCATTGCTACGCAAATGATGCGCAACTAGGCGTGGTACGCGCTAATATTCCAGAAGCGGAGCTGCGGAGGCATGTTCTGTAGACGATGGGCTACGGGGTGGCCAATATGTCTGATTGAGGATTCGAAGATGCGGGCCAGATGCTGACGCCGATGTGGTTTCTGTCGTCACGACCACCCTATTGTGAGAGGCACATCGACGACAGTCACATACTTGATCCCCTGTCCCGAGGTTACCCGAGCAATGACAAAATCCGTCGACTAGACTTGGTTGGCTGCCTGCGAACGAACCGGCCGATGCCGATTCGCCATCGCGACCTTGCCTGCGTCGATCCATCCGCCGTTCCCCAGAGCCCACAGGCCATACAACACCTCTCATGCAGTTCACCCAGGCTTGGCGCCGCTTCAGGTGTGGATCATTCCAGTCCCGTAGTGGGCATATAGTACTAAGCATGACTTTATGTACTAAATTAAGCGTCGCGCTCTATAGCGCTAGTGTTGATTGGAGGTTAGCAACTTACCGACAAGCTCAAAAATATCTGCAAGAGCTAGCAGTTACATGACCACAGCGAATTCTGAGATTATCAACAATGTCGCGGAGCAAGATTTTGCGTAAGCCCCGAGTTTTGCAAACTTTTAGGCGTCTGGGTAGATGATGGATAGGAAAACCAAGCGTCTTCGAGAAATGACTACGCCGGCAGAATCGTTAGAATCGTCGACTTCAACATATTTCAGCGAGAGCGAATCCTCATGCGGGTGGGGCAAAAAGCGATGAAGATTAGATATGAGCGCATCGCCTGATCAAATTGAATCCAGAGTGCAGAAAACCAAAACACACACCTCATTCGGGCTACTTCGCCTTGCCCTCGCCGTCATTGTAGCGATTTGGCATGCAAGTGATGTTGCACCTATCAAGGGCTGGATTGCGACTGGTTCACGTTATGGAACGATGGCGGTCTTTGTCTTTTTTGTTCTGTCCGGCTTTGTGATAACTGAAGCGGCACGACAGTTCTACGTCGGTCGGCCTGTGGCATATATGGTCAATCGATTGCTGCGCCTCTATCCGCAATATTTACTCTGTTTGTTAATGACAATTGTGGTTGTTGCGCTCCCGCCTTTTGGTCAACCTTTGCCACAAACGGCAATGCAGGTCCCTAATCTTTTCGAGAATGCGTTTTCAATTTTTCCCTTTGCTGGCATTTTCGATCACTTCTTTACGAATGGTCGGCGAACAGATTTCATAAGCATTGTTTGGGCGGTCAGGGTAGAGTTTACGTTTTACGCGTGTGTGTTTTTTATTTTGTCCGCAGCAACATTTGCTCAACAAATGACAACCCTTTCCATTTGGTGGGCATGCGTCCTCGCTCTGACGGCCAATGCCGTTCTTACCATCCTATTGGATTTACATGCAGCATCCTACTATGCAGCTTTCATTCCACTATTTGTTGTCGGAATATGCCTCTCCCTTCTTTTTGGCAAGCAAAAAACTCACATGGTGCATATTTGGTACGGCCTTGGCAGCGTTGCCCTACTTCTCGGTGCGATGCAAGCACTAATTTACCCCAAATACATGGTGAATCTTCCTACTGTGGTGGAAAGCTGGGACTCCTTTCAGTGGCTGGGGCCGGCCGTGTTCTTCATTCTCGTTGGATTGCTGGCGGTTCTACTTTTCCTCCCGATTCCGGAGCGCTTTATTCGTTTGGATCAGGCCGCTGGAGAATTGTCCTACTTGGTTTACCTTTGTCATTTATGCGCCGTCTATTTCGCTCAAAAATACCTCCCGTACTCAATTTTGAATATATTCTTTGTTCCGATCGCCGGTGTCTTTTTGGCAATGAGCCTGGCGACCATCAGCGAGCGACCGCTTCTGAGATTGCGCGAAAGGGTGCGACGGACAGGTCTGCCATAGAAGCGATTAAGAAAGCTGTGGCTTAAGAAAGGTGGAGCTGATGCCGCCACTCGAAATATCAACCATCGAGGCCATGCCACATTGCTAATGTATGCGTCCACGGAGTTTAGTTGACTAGGGCCTTCCGGAATCCACAACTTGCCGGTATTAACGAATAACATAGACCCTCCGCTCATTTGGCTTCTGAGAGCCAGAATGGGGATGTCGAAGTCGCCCCGCCGCGAGGAGCGAGCAATGCTGCTGCGCATCCTCGGCGGCTTGACGCGTCGCGGCGCCTAGCTACTACGGGAGAGGCCATGGCGTCGCAACGGATCAGCTACTTGGACGGGTTGCGTGGCGTGGCGGCCAGCTTGGTCCTGGTCAGCCACATGGCCGAGCAGATCTTCGCCGCGACCAAGGCGCCCTGGCTCGATCGGACCCTGGACTATGTTGGCTTCGGTCGCATCGGGGTGGTAGCCTTCTTCTGCGTCAGCGGTTTCGTCATTCCCTTCAGCCTGCGCGCGCCTCACGCCCTGCGCCATTTCGCCCTGTCACGGTTTTTCCGACTCTATCCTGCCTATTGGCTGTCGCTGGCCCTCTTCCTGGCAATAGCGGGCGCTTTCGGGATGGTGTTCCCGGCTAAGCAAGTGCTCGCCAACATCACCATGGCCCAGGCAGTCGCGGGCCAGCCTGATGTCATCGGCGTCTATTGGACCCTGTTCTACGAACTAGTCTTCTATGCCCTCTGCGCCGGCACCTTCGCCGTGGGCTGGTTGGGAAGTGGGGTCACTGTGATGCTAGGCATGGGGCTGCTAGCGATAGGGGCCAGCCTGGTCGCCGTCCTCCACTTCATCGATTTCCCGATCAAGCCGCCGCTCGGCCTACTCGGCTACCTGAGCATAATGGTCTTCGGCACCGTCTGCCGGTTCGCTTGGTTGGAAGACGACCCTGTAGTTCGCCGTCGGTTGCCGCTGGCCCTGGCTGGCATCCTCATTATGGTCACGCTCGTCGGCTTGCTCGGCTATGCCCACGGCGGCCGGCCGGACCGACCGATCTCCGACTTCGTTGGGGTCTATCTCGGCATCGGTCTGTTCCTGGCAGCCTTCCGGTTCAAAGCCGCGCTGTCGGGACCGGTCATGACCTGGATGGGGCGGATCAGCTATTCGCTCTATCTACTGCATTCGATCGTCGCCCTAGTATGCGCCAAGGCCGCCGCCGAGGTGGGTTCCGACATCACTAAGGTGGCCATCCTCCTGACCGTCCTGCCCCTGTCCTTCCTGCTCGCCCATCTCTCCGCCACCTTCGTTGAGCGGCCGATGATTGAACTCGGCCATAGGCTGGCGCGCGCGCGCGCGTGACGCTTACCCGGCTGCCAAGCGGACCCGGCTTGCCACCGACTAGCGGAAGCCGGCCCGGGTGCAGGCGCCATGTTCTTGAACCAAGTAGCCGGCCGCCTCGCGCTTGGCTGCCGGGCGTTACAGTTTTTTGCGATCAGCCTCCTTCGACAACCGAATGCTATTGGGTTATAGCGAATCCGCCGTACTGCTTTGGTGACGCGTTCGGGTTAGTGCGACACCCCCTCCTGTCGTAATACTTTCACGAAGGTTAGCCAAAGGATGCGGATGTCAAACCACAGCGAACGGCGGCGTAGGTACTCGCTGTCCAGTTTCACTTTTTCTAGTAGGGGCAGTTCATCTCGACCGTTTACCTGTGCCCAACCGGTTAGACCAGGCGTAAGTTTATGCGCACCATGCTGTGAACGAAGCGCAATCAAGTCATCTTGGTTGAATAAAGCTGGACGCGGCCCAACAAAGCTCATGTCGCCCACCAGAATGCTCCACAACTGTGGCAACTCGTCCAGGCTGGATTTCCGCAGGAAAAAACCGATTGGGGTTACGTAGGCATCTGGATCTTTTAGCAAATGCGTAGCAAGAGCAGGCGTTCCGACGCGCATGCTTCGGAACTTTGGCATCCTGAACACTCGGTTGTTCTTTCCGACCCTATCGGACCAGTAGAGCGCCGGCCCTGGGGACGACAGCCGAACCAACAGAAAAATGACCACAATTGGCAATGCCAGTAGTGCAACCGAATAAATCGCCAAAGACAAATCAAAAATGCGTTTCATCTTTTCACTAGAACGATCTTTTTCTCGACTTGCAAACCATCTCGCGGTCTCTTCAAGGCCCAGAACGGGTTCGATGGGTGGAGTCCAGCCAGCCACCTTCTGAAATGCGGAGCTGTCGACAGCCAATTCTGCTAGAAGTTTGTGCGCCGAATCGCTTTTCCCAATAAGGCAAGCTGCTGATCTCAAAATTGCTTCTGGTATCGGAATCACGCATTTTGGGTCTTTTCCGAAAGCGTGACTTAGCGTTCGCGCCACTTCGGCAATACTGAAATTCAACCCGTCAGAAAGAACGAATGTTTGGCGGGACACCGCAGGTTGAACCGAAGCTTTGATGATAGCGTCGCACAGGTTCTCGACGTGAATCAGGCTTCGCGGTCGATGTAAGGCGCCCAAGGGTACAAGCGGAAGATGGTAGACCAGATTCAGAAGCAATCGGAAGTTACCAGGACACTCGCTGCCGTAGACCAGTGTTGGCCGGAGTATCACGAAATCAGTGGGGCCGTCCGCGAGCTCGCTCCTGATCTTCTGTTCCGCGCGCCACTTGCTGACCGCATAAAGCTCTTGAGGTCGCGGTTCGTCATTTTCTGTGAAAGGAATACCATTTGTGCAATCACCGTTTACACCAATGGAACTGATTAGAACGAAGCGCCTTGCACGTGCCGTACGCGCCGCGCGTGCCACAGCTACTGCACTTTCTACATTGGCGACCTTAAACGCGTCCTCGTCTGATACCGCCGTCTTCTCCAAAACGTGGGCGCGAGCCGCGAGATGAACGACGACGTCTACGCCGGCCAGAGCTCGGGTCAACGTATCAATGTTCAGATAGTTATCCAGCTGCCGGTGCTGTACTCCCTGAAGGGCCCTAGGAAGGGCACTAGACTGACGAGACAGACAAGTAACACTATGTCCGGAAATCTGGAGTTTTCTAACCAAATGGCGACCAACGAAGCCCGTGGCTCCGGTAACAGCGAATTTTACTTGCCCAAGCATTTGGGAGCGTTCTTTTAAGTAGCTCTAATGGTAAATCAGGGACGAGGTACGCAGAGCAAACCGCGAAATCAGGATTACTTCTTTCGTACTCCGCTCCGATTGGATCGGGCAGTCTGATAAGCGGATACGATGCTTTATCACCAACATCAAATCAGAAATTTTGATACTTCAGTAGCCCCCGAATCGCATATTGTCCAAAATACCAGAGCGAGGTTGCCACGTTCAACTTCTCGATTTCACGATAGGCCCGCCAGACTTGCAATGCGGAGTTTCTCTTATTGCGAGATACCGATTTGCCCATAACACGATAACGCATTAGATCTTCTTGCAATCCCAGTGCATAACCACCCCCCTTCAACAGGGATAACCAGCACGCGAAATCATCATAATATGTTTTTTTCATCCGGACCGGACCGGCGAGTTCGCTATCGATCAGAACACTCGATGTGGCAATGGCGGTATTGCCCAGCAAGCCGCGATAGTCGAGTCGATGAGGAACGTCAATGTACCGCCCCATTGTTCTGCCGTCCGCCGATATCCGCCGAAAACCTGTCATAGTAAGCTTCGCGCCGCTTTTTTTGTGGAACTCGATTTGTTTTTCCAGTTTTGTTGGTAACCACAGATCGTCGCTGTCGAGAAATGCGATCCAACGGCCATGTGCTTCCGCCAAAGCGGCATTGCGAGCGGCCGCGGGACCGCCATTTTGTTCCAGCGCGATGAGTCGTATCCGAGAGTCGTTTGTCGTCCATTGACGCACAGTTTCGCGGGTGTCATCCGGGGAACAATCGTCCGCGATCAGCATTTCCCAATTTGCGTGGGTCTGGGCGATGACTGACTGAATGGTTTCGCCAATGACTGGCGCCACGCGAAAAGCCGGTGTTATGATCGAAACAAGTTCGTTGTTCATGACGAATCGTCTCCAGACCTTATTCCGTAGCAACGAGCATGGAATGGGTGAAGATCGACACATTGTCGGTATCGGGAACGTAAAGTTCGCCAGGTACGGTTTGCTTCCAAACGCTTGCGAAGTACGCCCGTACGGCCTCATTGCCCGGTCCGCGGTAGCGTTCGTCGAGAACCTCGGCCAAGCGCTGGGACAGATCCTGAAGCCGGTCGAGCGGAGTGGTGAATGGTGAATCGCGATAGAACGCGTCGCCGAGCACGAGTACCGGCTTGCCGACCAAGCCAGCTTCGGCACCGCTCTTGGAGTTGACCGAGATCACTGCGTCCGCGCCGGCCAGTACTTTGTAGTTGTTCGTGGTGGGTGGCAGCAGCGATAGATTGTCATACCGGCGCAGCAGATCGATTAACCGCCTCGCGTCCACCGCACCGACCATTGCCGGATGCTCCTTGATGACCACGCGGTGTGTATGTGGAACTGAACGGCAGATGTAGTCGATCAACGCGAGTTGGTCGAGGAGATGCGGTGTGCGCAGCGTCAACGCCATATCTCCTGGAACATGCAGCGGGTAGTACACGTAACGCTTGCAAGTTTCCAGCGGCGTGTAGTGATTCCGCAAACGATGGCTGTTGAGCAGCATGCGCGCATGAACCGCGACGTGGCTTCCGATGTGGCCGAACTCTTGCTTTTTGCCGTGCAGATGTTTGTCGGCCAACTTCTCTGTCAGCCGGCGGGCATTGCGCCAGTTGACGATCTTCCTCCGAGCGGTGGTGTATTGGTGGCGATCTTTGAGCGGCACGACGATTGCTCCTTTGCTAAGAGTGTCGTCGAGATAGCGGTCGACGTCCGGGGGTACGGATCCGTCTGGCGCATGTTCGATACGGATGGCGGCAAAGCTGTTGCGCAGGAAGAACACGCGGCCGCGGAAGAAACTCGGTTCAATAAACCAGTTGTCGAGGCCATGATGGCGTGCTGCGAAGAAGCTGCCCACCACTGATAGAAATCCGCCGAGTTCCTGGACCATTATGGTCCGCTCCCCGTGAGCCCATTCCCGGCAGGCTCTGTCGGCGGCGAGTAGTGCGGCCGCGAGCTTGTGTCGCATCGCAACCGAGTCGCATGTACCGAAGGCGAAGCGCTCGTGTGCGACCCAGAAATTGAGGTTCGACAGTCCAAAGCGTTGGAACAACGCGTCGGCTGCTGGGTCGTTGCCCCCAGGGGCCTGGCTCGTATCTGTGGCCGCGAAAACCTTGAAGCCCGCCGCCTCAAGCATCTCGGTACTCCGGTCATCGAATGACAAAAAGGCGACTGGCCGACCGAGCTCGCGAAGTTTCAGGCCCACGGGAAGCCAAAAACGGGTCTGGTATTCGGCGAGGGTAGTGATCAGGAAACGGTTCATATTGAGCAGGGCGCAGTCCGCAGCAAGAAGTGGCCGTTCGACGTAAGCATATCCTCACGCGTGTAACGGCTGAACACTGGGTGGATTCGTGTATGAGCAAGCTCATCCTCTGCCCACGGCGGGATCAGGCGCTTGGCTGCCACCGTCTGTAGACCGATCTGCTCGAAGATGCGTTCGTGGTCACTGTGCCGAAGTCGGTTCTGGTAGTGATTGGGTGGATTGAATTTCCGCCATTCGGTGTCTGTGTGACGATAAAAATGGAAACGACCGATTGCTGGATCCGCTGTGCCGTAATGGTCGTGGTAGTCGACGATGAAGCTAAAAAGCGCCTGGGATGTGGCGATCCGCGTGCACTCCATCAAGATGGCATTGATGCTCTCTTCAGGGATATGCTCGAGCGTCGATGTGGAATAGATGAAATCAATGCTTCGGTCTGGCAGTCCAGTGGCGCGAGCGTCGCCAGGTGCTCGGTACTCGATGCGATACGGAGGCCCGAGGTCGTCCAATAAGGCGATAGATGGCCAGGACCCGGGCACCATGGTTCGCAACTGAGTGATGATGTCGTTGACTTGCTCCGCTGTCGCAAGCCGCTCTAAGTCGAACGCGTAAACACACTTCGCTCCAGCGGCGCTGAGCAACAGCGGGGTCAGAAGGTTGCGCCCAGCGCCGAATTCCAGCGCACACGCGTCGGGTGGCAGCTTCCTGAAGTTGTCGACGTGGTAATTGTACGTCGCCAGGGTTGTCGGACTCAGCTTTTGGAAATAACGCCCGGTGAGATGACGCTGGAAAGCGATGTGTAGCTGGCGCGAAAATGGAACGCGGTTCAGGACGTGAAACGCTAGACACTTGAGCTTCCAGTTCATGCTGTTTCTACCACCTTTCGGGTGTGGGTTTCGTGGAGTTTGGTTTCACAGATCGTTGTGTCTTTGGTAACGATACCCCATGCTCTCTGGAGCGTCGGCCCCCTTGCCGGATTCCGCGCCAGGATGTCCGCTCCTCGCACTTTGGTACGCAGCGAACCCGAGACACCGGCTCTATCGCGGCCAGTTCCAGACAGATGCGAACGCAGCCATTGATAAATGCCGAAGGCGCTGGTTCCCGCCAACTTAGACTAGGGTCGTCGCTGCATTTCCCGAGATAGCTCTCCGGCGTTCCCTTGTTTTCTCGCGTCTGGCACGATATCTCCCCAATATGTACAAAAGCAGAAGAACTCCACACTTGGCCCAAAAGGTCCAGGCGATCAGAAAGTTGAGCATGCCGCCAATATAGAGAATGGAAAAAGGATCGTAAACATAAAGGGCGAAGAAAGCCGTCGCGAATTTGCCGAGGCAGACCGATTCGACGATCAGTCGGATCAACATCGCGGTGATAATTCCGAAGGCCAGCGCAACCGGTAATGCAAACCATGGACCGAGCAACTCAAACAAGACCTCCGGGTATCCACCTGCATATTGCTGACCCAGGTCAATTAGATCGGAAGCACGGTCGTAGCCGAGGTTTCTGGCCATCAACATCTGAATCGATGTGTTGCGCTTGGGATCGATGGCGTTGACGAACAGGTAGTCCCACGTGTCATCGAATGAGTCGCTTAGTCGATCTGCCAAGCCATTCCAGGTGGTCCACCACAGTTCAACCGGTTGTATAAGTGTCCGTTGCTGAAACTGTTGTGTTGGATCGTCGTAACCCCGCACGGTCACAAATGAGTTCAGCAGAAGCATCAGAATCAGGGCACTTCCAGAAATAAGTGCAAGGTGAAGCCCTGACCGGGAAACAAGAATCGATTTCCACCGAGATGTGCGGCGTGGCGGTGGTGGTAACGCGCGTGCCGAGCGTAAAGCGAGGACTGCGGCTAGCGGCAACACAAAAAAACTCGAAAAAGCGAAGAAAGCGGAGAAGCGATTGCCGGTCAGTGCAAAGTACAACAAAAATGCGACTAGCAAGCCAACGAATCGAAAATCGAAATCCTTGCCGGAAAGCCGTGGGTAAACGAACAAGCAACCGATAGGCGCTGCGAAGAGGAACCCATGCTCAAAAACGAGTGGGTGAAGCGGACCGGCGAATAATTTATTATATTCAAGGCGATCCATTCCCGAAATAAGTGGAATGGGACCGCGCAGGAACATATCAAGATAAAGGGCGATGAGGAACAAGCAGAGGGCCATGAATGCGATATTCGCAATGCGCCTTTTTGAAGGGAGGGGGCTTGCAGTGATGCGATTACGCAGCTGTTGCAGGTATGCTGGTCTGAATAAATACGCCAGCGGTATTAGAAGGGTTAGCACACTGCACGCAAAGAGCGGCATCGACTGTCCGCCGCCGACGTAGTCTCCGAGCTCGACGGCGTACATTGGGCCTGCAAGGTCAACATAGATCAGTGACAACGTCCGTGTTGTCAGAGCGAAGACAATAAGAAAAGCCGCGAGTGCAGCGGCCGGTCGTCTCGATATAAGCCAGATTACTGTTGCCACGACGAGCGCGGCGAATACAAGCGTTAGCATGACAGCCGCGATATCCTAGGAATCCGTTTCGCCCAAACGATCACGTGAAGCTGCGTCTTCTCCCTTTCATGCTTTGTTACACCTCCGTCGCCGCATGAGCGTGTCGCTGTGAATCCGCGACCTTGCCCGTCAAAAAATCTATCGATTTCATTTGTAATCATTTCAGTGAAACGGACTATTAGCCGGTCTCGGGTACTGTTTATTCCGGTCGAATCAGTACGGACGACAAGGGCATGCCTGTCATCGGATGACGTGCAAGGTCAACCCGGCGAGTGCCTACACCTTCGTGCAGGGCGAGCGATCCAAGGACGTTAGCAATATCCATTCTGTGAAGTTGCTTGGCCGCGCGTTTGGGTTGTAGTGTAGCGCGCAGTTGTCCAGTCAATCGCGAACCGAACAGGTTTGCTATGACGGCCTGTGCCCGTTGTGATGTCCTTGAAACGCGGCGCGAGCTTGCCAGCGACCGGCGTATCGAGGAGCGCGATCCGGTAGCGCCCCGTTTGTCCAAACTGGCGATCAATGCCCCGGCTACTCGATCCGCAGCAAAGCCGTCATTGAGATAGAACCACGGATGAATTTGCTCACGGTACCGCGAGCCAAAATCGAAACGGCGGCTCGCTCCGGGAATGTCGGATATGTACTCGTAGAGCTGTTGTTCGGTGTCCGCGCGAAGGCTGACTCGCGATGGCAAAGTGCTGTGCTGGCTCATGTGCGGCGTATTAAGAAATTCCATTGCGAGAGGCAGCTTGTCCAGCATGATCGCTTCGATCGACGTACCACAATTTAGATGGAGTACACACTCGGAATTCTGGATCACGTTCAGGACGCTTCCGAGGCCATCGACCTCAACGTTGTCGGTATCTACAAACGCCGTGCGATAGCGTTCAGCGTTTTCGAATGGATGAGGCCGCAACATGAATTGACGCTCCGGGAATCGGCTTGCAAGCCGATTCACAGCATCAATGAAATTCGCCAGGATCTGCTTCGAATCGGCAACCAGCTTTTCAATGTAGTCTTCTTTCCAACCTGCGGCTATCAGCGTGCGCAGTTCCTCTTCGGGGGACTTGGCGAACAACGGGTTAACCAGTGTGAAGTTGGCATTGATGAGGATGTAGCCTTTACGATCATGCTTTAATAATCCGCGCCACCGTGTGGCTGCGAAATCGAAACGCGGACAGCCCGTCAAATGCAGCTGACGGACGTCCATCCCGCTGTGGCGTACAAAGGCCTCATGTAGCGTTCCCCCCCAAAAAAAATAGCCCGCCAGCAACTTCGAGTAGCCGCTATCGCGAATGTAAGTTGCAAGACGTTGAGGCGAATTAGCTCCGTCGTCAGCCAACACCCCGCCTTCCGTATCGAGAACCCAGACTGGTAGCCCCGAATCCTTGTACCCTCTTACAAGCTCCAAATTCACCGGCCTTGCATAATTGATTATCAAGCCATCCAGCCCTAGCAAGGGGACGTCGACGGCCTGATCGTATAATGGGATCAATGCCGTTTCGACGCCGTGCTTTGCCAACGCGTGCCCAAGCATGACCCCTCCAAACAAGTCACGCTTGGGGTGGTCGACGATGAAGCCGATCCGGCGACGATGGACAATCATGTGGCTGAAAGGACGCATTTCACAACGTCGCTTTCGCAACCCGTGAGGCGGAAGCGCGGCGGGGGTTCTGGAAGCAACCGGGGCACGGAAGTGTAGGTGGCGGTATAGAGCAAACGCTCGTGTCCTGGCGAAAGACGACTGCCCATGTGCAGGCATCGCGAGGTTTCGACCATGAACGCACTCAGCCGCGGCGCCACCATCGCTGTGACCTCGGCTGCCTCAACCCTTCCTGCCAGTGCTTTGTCGGAGCGATGGCTTCGCAGCGAAAAGCCGAAGCGGTCTGAGGCTGGTCCGGGAATGAAGGTGAATGGGCCATCGTCTAAGGACAAGACGTCGGTCAGATAAACGAAAAGCTTGATTACACGAGTGTCGTCGTGGTCACGGTGCCAAAGCTGTGAGTAGGACAATGCTTTGTCGGAGTTGCGCGATAGCGTCAGCAGTACGTAGTCGAGTTGCGGCAATTCACCAAAAGCACGGGCGAGAATGGCAAGTACCGCCGGTTGCAGCGCAAACGTGACGAATGGGCTGTCAGTCGGCAAAGTACCGTCTTGCATGTCTTCATCGAGCAGCCGCGTCCAGAAATCCTTATGGCTTGAAACCTGTTTCACGGAAACTTTCTGCGCTCGCTGATGCTTTTCCAAAGCGGCTTCACTAAGCGAGCGAGTAATCTCCGGATCCATCACATCAGATACTACGGCATAACCATTCTGAATAAGTTCCTCCGCGTGAATCTGCTGCTTAGGCAGCACGACGAGCCCGCGGGCCAAGTTCCGCCGACGCGTTATTTCAGAACGTACTCCTGCGCGCCGCAGGGGTTTGATAAACCGCGCAATGGGTGAGCGATATATGTGCCAGAGGATGCGCCACCCAGTCGAAATGGACCCCTTCTTCTTTACCATGCGATGATTCTCAGGAGATCCGTCAACACCCGAGGACCTTGCCGTTCAGGCGCTGATCGACTATCGCTATGAGTCGCACACGCTGTGCGGAATCAAGGGCAAATCGGAAGCACAAAAGCCAGCACAGCAGAATCCACATAAGCATGCAAAGTATGAGAACTAGCACCCCATTAATTCTGGTTGCCAGAATCATGGCGGGCAGAACGAGTAGCCCTGCTAAGCAAAAGATCCGGGCAAACTGTCCACTAGCCTTTGCAGAAATGCCCATTTGAGTGTTGATCAAGCGCATCTGCAGAAAAAACGTCAACACCACGGCGACTACCTGGCCGAGCATAAATGCTCTTTCGGCCAGCAGTTTCATGGTCACTATCGATACTGCGAACTGGATAAAAATCTGTAGTGCAACAAGGCGATTCATAGAAACAATAGCATGCTGCCGAACCATCAGTACAGTGCCGCCGAAGCTGACGAGCACTGCGAGTGCTGGAATCAGAAACATAACGGCTTGCCAATACCAGTCACGCGCCAGAACTGCGCCCAGCCAGACTCGGAGCAATGGTTCGGAAAAGGCCATCGCCGCGCCAAGTGGCGGCACGGAAATCAAAGCGATAATCAGCATGCCCGTCTGTCCCAGACGCTGCATATTCTCGGTGTCTGCGGCGCTTTCCAAGCGTGCCGCCACCGGTAATACCGTTGCATTCAACATGCCGAGAACTGATTTGGCGAATCGCGGCAGCCGAGACAGCGCGTCGAAAGCGCCAACGGATGCTGGCCCGAGCAATAAACCGATCAACATCGGCGCCAGTTGGGTCTGCGATGTGCCAAGAACCTTATTAGCCGCCATCGCGCGGGTTCGGGATACAAACGCTGAGCGATCGTCTGGCTGCCAGCCACAGAACCTTACCCCACTTGGCCGAAGGGCACGATTGGCGATGGCTCCGGCCATCGCTGCCCGCAGCATGAGCGACACTAGCAATGCGTAGCATGCCGCATCGACTCCCCATCCTTGCCAGACCGCGGTCAGGGCTAGGGCAGCGTATATCAAAGCAGCAATAACCTCGATCGCTCGTTGGGCAGCATAGTTTTCGAAACCCTTCACGATCCCTTCGAATACTAGTGATACAAAGAACACCGGCAGTAGCCAGCCGGTGACAACCAACACAGCGGACAAGCCACTCCGATTTGCGGCAGTGACCGACATCCAACCCGGGATGAACCGAGCGCAGGTAACGAGGCCGACGGCAGTAGCGGCGCCGGTTGCAGCAGCAGTTCCGATAGAGAGAGTCAGCATGCGAGCGCAGCGCTTCCAGTCGCGATCCACTCGCGCGGTAGCAACGGCTTGTGTGGCAATTTCGCCGAAACCAAAGTCAAATACGGCGAAGGCAGCAGCGGGAAGGAACAGGCGCGCGAGGGTGATCTGTCCGAATCCAGCTAACCCGTAGCTGGAGATCAGCACGGGCACAAGCAGCAGTCCGACTACCGTGACAGCGAAGAACGCTGCTGCCGATATGGCGGCATTACGGAATAGTGATCCCAACATTTAGACAGCGACAAATTTGCGAAGCGCCCGCCGTAGCACTTCAGCGATTCGTTCCACTTGCGACAAAGTCATGTTGGATCCCGACGGCAGACATACACCGCGGTGGAAGAAGTCTGCTCCCACATCGTTGCCCTCCGCATGAGCAAAAAACTCGCATCCCGCGAACAGCGGCTGTAAGTGCATCGGTTTCCAGACTCTGCGCGCTTCTATTCTCTCCTCGGCCAGTGCACGTATGAGGGCGTCAGGTGTCCTTCCGCTGGATAGTGTGCACGCTGTAAGCCAACGAGTGGAGCGCCCATAATCCGCTTCCGGCATCCACTCGATTTCCGGAACGCCAGATAGCTTATCTCGATAGATGTCAAATACCCGGCGGCGAGCCTCAACGCGCTCATCAAGAACTCGAAGCTGACCACGTCCAATACCCGCCAGCACATTGCTCATGCGGTAGTTGTAGCCCACCTCGACATGCTCATAGTACGGCGCCGCCTCTCGCGCTTGAGTGGCTAGATGTCTGGCGCGCGTGATGAGTTGAGCGTCTTCGGAAACCAGCATGCCGCCACCGGAAGTAGTGATGATCTTGTTACCATTGAACGAAAAGACACCAAGCTTGCCAAGGGATCCGCTGGCTCTTCCACGATATGTTGCTCCCAGCGATTCCGCTGCATCCTCGACGACCGAAACGCCATAAGTGTTGCAGAGCCCGATGATCGGGTCCATGTCAGCGCTCTGGCCATAAAGATTGACTACGATCACTGCCCTGGGTAGCCGGCCTTTGGCGCGTCGGTCTGCTAACGCACGTTCCAGTGCTTGGACTGACATGTTCCACGACCTCGGTTCCGAGTCGATAAACACCGGTACCGCGTGTTCATAAAGAATAGGATTGGCACTCCCGACAAATGTGAAACTTGAACAGAACACCTCATCGCCAGGCTCAACACCGAGCAGGCGAAGCGAGAGGTGAATCGCGGCAGTCCCGGAGGACACTGCTGCCGCGTGAGCTACGCCAATGCGCTGCGCAAGTTCTTTTTCAAAGGCATCGACGTTGGGACCCAGCGGGGCAATCCAGTTTGTTCGGAATGCCTCCTCGATATAAGCCATCTCGAAGTTGCCAAGGTGCGGTGTGGAAAGGAGAATTTGCGATTCCAAATCACGTCGCAGCAGCAGTTCGACAGGCCGATCATCGGCGTCAATAACTGGGAGGTGGTTCACCATGCGCTCATTCATCGCTTGCAATGCTTCGGCCGGTGAGCACGGATGCCGGCGCACAATTGCTGACTGCGTCGGCAGGCTGGACAGCGGTTGTCCGAGCGTGGCGCCTTCAAGCAGCTGGCGTCGCACATCGCCATCGGTCACGGTGCGCAGCAAACGGCCCTGGCCATCGATGAGAAGTACGATGCCTTTGGCAGTTGCCTGAAGACGTTCCAAAACATCGTGTAATGAATGAGTTTCTGTGAGTAGGAAGTCTTGGAAGGCAGTCATTGCAATCTCGGTTGTGGTCTCCAGCCTTTGTCGGTTGAGGTTAAAACGCATCCAGTTGTCGAACAGGACGCGCGGGGCAACCAACGACGACATCACGTGCAGCCACATCTTTAGTTACTACCGCCCCCATGCCGGCCAATGCACCGCGTCCGATGCGCAGACCTTGGCGCAGACTACAGCCCACTCCGACCTCGCTACCGGTTTCAAGGCGAACATTGCCGGGGATAGTGACGCCAGGTGCGACGGTGCAAAAGTCTTCCAGTACCGCGTCGTGGCTGACCGTGCAAGCCAAGTTGAGCACAACATGGCGGCCTACGTTAATCTGTGTGGTCAAAATACAGCCAGCCGCGATCATCGTACCTTCGCCGATCGACACATGGCTGGATTGCAACACTCCTGGATGTACGAGCGTTGCATAGCGTGGCTGGCCGAGCGCTTCCATACGGTGTATCACAGCTTGGCGTACACGTGGTGAACCAATTGCCACAATGAACCAAGCGTCCTCAAACCGCTTCCAATCGTCGATGCGGCCGATGATCGGTACACCACTAACATCCTTCCCCTGAGCGTGCTCGCTGTCATCAAGGAAGCCCGCCACCGACCACTGGCCTGCGCACTCCCGAGCAAGCCAAATCATCTCACGACCATGGCCTCCAGCGCCAACGACGATGAGCTTGTGCTTTGATGTTTCTTGCATGCTGCGATTTTGTACCTCAGTACGTGACTTTTTTCTTCAGTAGCTGTGTATCGAGACGCACAGATGACAGGATTTCAGCGACCCTGCTGTCAGTGCAACCGTCACCGTAGACGTTGCTCCGCTGAGCCCGTGGAACCTGCGCAGCGATCCGGATGGCTTCGCGAATCGCAGGCAGCTCGGCCGGTGCATCGATAACGTTGGCGTTCCGTTCACGGTCGCGCTGCCGATCGCCAACATTGACCACCGGGGTGCCGAAGGTGGCAGCTTCAATGATGCCACTGCTGGAATTGCCAATCAGCATATCGGCCGCGGCAATGAGTGACACGTAATCGGGTCTGGCGAGGTGGGTGACTGGACGGAAGCCCTGAACCTCGACACAGAAACGTTCGATTGCATTACGCACCACTGCATTGCCTGTATCAGCATTGGGCATGAGACAGACCGCCTGCAAACCCTCAGCGTGCACCGCTTGCAGGAGCGCGCGGCATTGATCACCGGCCAAGGCGAAGTCCTGTACCACGGGGTGAAAAAGCACCACGGCCATCGGGCCGGTTGGGTCAAGGTCAAAGACCTGCGCGAGCTCTTCGCGCGAGCGCGTCACCAGCGCCTGCAGACCTACCAGTCCAGGCGTACCAACCACATGGATGCGCACATCTTCTTCTCCCATACGCAATAAACGCTGGCGCGATTCTTCGGTTGCCACCAGATGCAGGTGTGCCAGCTTTGAGATCGCGTGCCGCATGGCGTCATCGACGGTGCCGGAACGCTCGCCTCCGCACAGATGGGCGATAGGCACGCCGGCCAGCATGGCGGGTAGTGCGGCGGCCAGCATCTCCGCGCGATCACCCAGCAACAGCAGAATGTCCGGTTGTATTTCAGCGAGAACCGAAACCATACCTTGCATCACTTGAGAGGCGGCCTGCGCCATGCCGAACCGGGAGTCATCATCCATGTTGACGGGTAGCCGCGCTGCGATCGGCAGACTCGATGCCTCCACTTCGCTTACCGTAAGGCCGAAGCGTGGAGATAAGTGCATGCTGGTGACGCACAACCGCAGTGACAGTCCCGGCGTGACCGCCACTCGATGGAGAGTGGGCAGCATCAAACCAAAGTCGGCGCGCGTTCCGGTGAGATAGAGCACCTTGCGCGTCAAGCCAAATCCTCCCAGCAAAGCATCGTGCCGGCGGATACGGCACGCGCGAGCTTGCGGCCGACGATCGAGCGTACATATTCCGGACCGATACCCGTTCCTGGTCTGAGGAAACGGAGGTCGTCTTCGCTGACGACCGCGCCAGCCGCGAGATCGCGCCCGGCGAAGGCGCTACGCCGTACCAGGTCGCGAACCGGTAACTCGCTGGGACGAGGTGCTTTGGTGCCGTCGCCCATTGCTTTTTCGATGGCACGTACGCCAGCTACCAGCGCGGCCAATTGTTGTGTATCGAGCGAAGCTTGATGATCCGGTCCGGGCAGAGAGCGATCAAGCGTGAAATGCTTTTCGATGACCGTCGCTCCCATCGCAACCGCAGCGAAACTGATCTCGACGCCAAGCGTGTGATCGGAGTAGCCGATGGGCACACCGAGGGCTGAGTTCAGTGCCAACATCGCACGCAGATTGACGTCTTCGGGGGCCGCAGGATAGTTGGACGTGCAGTGCAGTACCGTGAGCCACCCGCCAGGATCCTCTGACGAACCCGCTTCTCTTCGGGCGAGACGCAGCCACTCCACCGCTCTTTTGACCTCGTCCAGGGTGCCCATGCCGGTGGAGAGGATCAGCGGCCTCCCGGTACGTGCCAGGAATTCCAGGAATGGTCGGTTCGTCAATTCGCCGGATGCGATCTTGATGCGCCGCATGCCGAGGCGGATAAGCAGATCCGTTGCCCAAGGCTCAAACGGCGTCGACATGAACTCGATTTTGCGTTCGGCACAGTGCTGTGCCAGCGCAGTATGGTCATCCTCTGACAATTCCAGCGCACGAATCATCGACAGCTGGTCACCCGTGTCGGTGTGTGTCTTCTGGTATTCCGCCTTCGAAGTGCCAGGCATGACAATGTTGTCGGCTCTGAAGGTCTGAAATTTCACCGCATCGGCGCCCGCGCTGGCCGCTGCGTCGACAAGCTGAAGTGCTAGATCGCGAGAGCCATTGTGATTGACGCCAGCTTCGGCAATGAGAAAGCATTTCACAACGCTGATTCCTGTTGGGTAGGTTCCCAGACAATGACGACCGGATCATTTCTGTAGGTCGGTGCGAAATGTAACCGCTGCGCTGCAATTGCCCGCATGAGTTGATCGTGTTCCAGTGTTCTGATCGAACTCACCAGCATGCGCTGATAGTCCTGTTGCCATAGATACGCAGCGGCCGCCCAAATTTTTGGCGACTGTCGGTTGAACAACTCGAGCGTCGGCTCAATGTGGACGATCTGCCGTATTCCAACCTGAGTGAGGCTGCTAGCCCACCTTTCGTACCCGAAATTTCCGAAGGTATTAATGATACGGTCCTTGCTACTCTCAGCGACAGCTGCTCTGAAGGCTTTTAAACCAGCGGCACACACTTAACATTCATATACTGGACTTCCAGGGGATGTCCCGATAACTAATTATAAGCGAGGAAGGTACATTGCTTACTGCTTGATATCTTTGACCGGCGGCATTTGTGATGTTTATGTGCTCGCTCCTATGTTCTCGGCCATTAGCTGCTCGACCAATCTAAAATCGATTGGTGTATCTATATCGATCGAACGTTCGCGTGGCATTACATGCAGCTTCACGCTGCCACCCCAAAGACCCTTGTCCAGTGTATGACGGTGCCATACATAAACCGACCCGTTCATCGCGTACACGATTGGCGCCTGCTGGCGCGCAAAGATGCCGCCGGGCACGCTCTTGACCAGGCCGATGTTACCGCCCGACTTTTCCTCCACCATATTGAAATACGGGTTTTTCTCTGCACGATAGCCAGTGATTACAACGTCAGTTTCCGCATCAAGCAAATCGATGCATGCGTTTATATCGTCTTGCATGCGCAATGGCGAAGTTGGATCAAGATCAATGATGCGAGTTACAGTTACTCCCATCCGCTCCACCTCGCCTACCAAGTGTGCGATCACCGGTAATTTCGGCGCAGTGTTGGTTGCTAACTCGACAGGTCGCAGAAAGGGCACTTCCGCGCCAGCAGCTCGCGCGACATCGGCAATTTCACGATCGTCAGTGGATACGAAAACGCGGTCGATGCGTGGACAAGCCAAAGCTTGGGCGATCGTATGGACTATCAATGGGCGACCGTGCAGCATCTTTATGTTCTTACGCGGTAAGCCGGTAGAGCCGCCGCGGGCGCAAATACTGGCAATAGTGATCATGACGAATATAGCTGCAAGTTAATTTTCAGATTTGGCGTACCGCTATGCATTCCTTCGTGGATATCATTAGCATAGATACGACTATCATGGACCGTATCGAGTAATATTCTCATGGTGGTTCAATAGGAAGATAAGCGATGCTGAATTAATCGAGCCGGTGTCGATATCACGATATGCAAGACCCTCTATTCCTCAGAACCATCGCTCAAGCCGATCGAGCGCTATCCAGAATCCTTCGCCGTCGTTTTTGTGCCCCTGCCAGATTTCGGGAATGAAAGATGCTTTGGGCGCTTTTCTATTGAGAGTATCAGCGACCATGCCGAAATCTACTTTGCCGTCGGCGATCTGCAAGCCCTCGCCATCCACACCCTCGGCGTCAACGATGTGCAGATGAGCCGAATATTCGCCAACTCGCTCAAGAAAATCACGGAACGACAAGCCAAAATGATTGCAGGCGAGCTGAGAATGCGAGATGTCAAGACAAATACGGCATTTGTAGCGATTACAGAACCGCTCTATGTCCTCGGCAGTCATGAACAGGTTGTGATAGCGCTGGCCGCCGAAATGCCATGGGAATGGCGGCATTGTTTGGAAGATGATTTCGACGCCCTCCTGGTTTACTTTCGCCAAACTATCAGCAATCAACTCATACAAGCTTGCACGTGCGCCTTCTGGGATAAAGCCGTCTGGCGTAAATCCCCCCGCGTTGATGATAACGAAGGGCTTGCGAGCGCGCTTGAAGAAAGGCTTCAGACGTCGGGTGAGATCGATAACTCGCTGCAGTTCGACGATCGATCTTTCCCGATATATGGGATCCGTCGAGCAGAGGTCCATGACATGATCACCAGAAAATAGCTCCGGACTGTGAACAGCCAGGTCGAGATTTAATGGAGCTGAAAAAAATTTCTCAGGAGCTTCCTCCATATCCTTATAGCTCAAATGGAATTCGAGCAAATCAAAGTTGGACATCCCCGCCATCTTCGCAAGATCGTGATAGCGAACGGGTATCCCAAATGGGCGAGAAAATTTATATTGACGAACCTCCACCCGTTGTGCATCAACATCAGAAGGATAGAAAAAATCGCCGGCCTTGAAATCGCGTTTTGCCGGCTTATCCAAAAGTTCCACTTTGCGATAAGGGGATAAGCCTTTGCCCGGGCTTCTCACCTCAATCATTTCCGCAGTAATGATCCCGCCAGCACGGAGAGGGCGATTAATCATCAGACTCTTGGCCAGCACCTCGCGATTCATCATCTCGCCTTGGGTCACTCGACGGATATCCTTCGTGCCCATCGATAGCTCTACCTCCCGGATACCTTGAACCATTGCTCGAAATTCCTCGGGCAGCAGGCTGACGCGATGGTCGTTGCCTTCCATGTTGCGGTCTAGTGTGAAATGCTTCTCAACGACCCTTGCTCCCTTGGCCACGGCGGCTATTGCCACAGAAATGCCGCGTTCGTGTCCAGAATAGCCAACCGGACAATCCCCAATCTGCTTAAGCCTCTCGAGATAGCTGAGATGAATATCTTTGAATGGTGCTGGGTATGTGGAGTTGCAGTGCAGTAAGACGAATTTGGCATTGAGGCGGCGCAAAATGCGCACTGCATCAACGATTTCAGATTCATTTGACATGCCGGTGGAGCAAATGAGCGGCTTGCCGGTCCGTGCCATGGCATCGAGAAGATCGTGGTTAGTGAGATCCGCCGATGCCAGCTTGAAGGCCGGCATGCCGTAACGATCAAGTGCCTCGAGACTTTCCTTATCCCATGGTGTACACAAGGGAAGAATCCCCTTGCTCTTGCAGTAGTCGAACACCAAAAACATGTTCTCGATGCTCAGCTGAAAGCGGGCAAGCAAATCGAGAGTGTACTGAGCCCCAAGATCCTCACTCGTGTCGGATGCGTTTCCAGCATTGCGATAGAGCTGGCGCATATTGCGCAATTGAAACTTGGCGCAATCAGCACCAGCGGCGACGGCTTCATCAACTAAGCGACGTGCCAGATCAATGCTTCCGTTGTGATTATTGCCGATTTCGGCGATTAGGAATGCTGGCTTATCGGGGGCGATAACAAAATCGCCAATCCGGAATTCGGCGGGCTGGCGCTGCGCGATTGCGACCAAGTGCCGATATCTGTCGACAAGAGGTACCACCGTAATGCGTTCGCTGAACGCACTCTCGATTTCCTCATGAGTAGCCTCACTCGGCATGTAAAAAAGATCCTTGTTACTAACCGCGCTCACCGGAACATCTAGATTTATTTGATTGCCGGCTAGCAACCAACGCCGAAAATCGCCGTCGGTAAGAATTCCCTCCAGCTCACCCTTTTCCGTTACCGAGAACACGAGACGACTTTTGTTCTCACTGATCCTGCGTAATGCATTTAGCAGGCTATCTTCGGAGAAAACGATGAACTTCGACAGATTGCGTTCGATGATCATGGCACTTGTATTTCCAACATAAGAGCTGAAACGATTGCGAAATCAGCTAGGCTGTCGATTTCCCAGCCCTCCTCTTCGCTCATCACGAACATTGAAATTTTTCCACCCAGTCGGTTTTTATGTTTACGGAGAATCTCCGTGCGAGTGATATAAATCGAACCATTTTCGCGAAACCAACGATTTTCCGGCTTTATATCCTGACGTCGCGGCCGATTCTGATAGTCATAGAGTGCCCGTGGCTGCAGGGAATCCGTCCAAAAGAAGTGATGATTTTCGCAGACGCTCAACAATGAATCCGCGCGTTCGCTTTCAAATTTCGCGATGGCCAGCGCCAATGAGCCGGGGCGGCGCATGGGTGAGGTCGGCTGCAGAAGGATAACGGCATCCGGTGCATGTGCGTTTTCCTCATACCAGCTCAAAGCATGCAAAAGTACGGGTTCTGTTGCTGTACTGTCTTCGGCCAGCGTGGCCGGGCGCATGAAGGGAACTTCTGCGCCATGTCGGTGTGCAATATCTGCGATAAGATCGCTATCGGTGGAAACCACCACATGATCGATCTCCGGCACGCATTTGGCCTGTTCAATGCTCCACGCAATGAGCGGCTTACCTGCGATTTCCCGGATGTTTTTTCCAGGCACGCCTTTTGATCCACCGCGCGCCGGGATTATTGCCAAATAGCGCATTATTACTTGCCAAGAAGTCCGCGGAAATAAGCGATGGTGCGGGGAAGTCCAACATCCAGCGGGATGGTGGGAGCCCAGCCAAGCTGTTCCTTTGCTAGTGAGATGTCAGGCTTCCGCTGTTTCGGATCGTCTTGAGGTAGCGGCATGAAGCGGAGTTTACTGCGTGATTTGGTCAGTCGAAGCGCCGTCTCAGCCAGCTCGAGCATAGTGAACTCTCCCGGATTGCCCATGTTTACGGGGCCCACGAAGGAGGAAGGAGAAGCCATCATGCGTATAAATCCATCGACGAGATCATCGACGTAGCAGAAGCTTCTGGTTTGCGAACCGTCACCGTAGATCGTGATGTCCTCCCCTCGAAGCGCCTGAACGATAAAGTTGCTGACGACTCGACCATCATTTGGGTGCATGCGGGGACCATACGTGTTGAAAATGCGTACGACCTTTATTGGGATAGCGTGCTGACGCCAATAGTCAAAAAAAAGAGTTTCAGCACACCGCTTCCCTTCGTCGTAACAACTGCGGGAGCCGATTGGGTTGACCTTTCCCCAATAGGATTCAGGCTGTGGATGAACTTCAGGGTCTCCATATACTTCGCTCGTCGACGCTTGAAGTATCTTGGCGCCGGTTCGCTTGGCGAGGCCGAGCATGTTAATTGCGCCGTGTACGCTTGTTTTGGTGGTTTGCACCGGATCATGCTGATAGTGGATGGGTGCAGCAGGGCAAGCCAAGTTGAAGATTTCGTCGACTTCCACATATAAGGGAAAAGTCACATCATGACGCATTAACTCAAAATTTGGTTTTTGCAACAAATGATATACATTTTCTCTGGTACCAGTAAAAAAATTGTCTACACAAAGAACATCGTGCCCCTCTTCAAGAAGACGTTCGCAAAGGTGTGACCCAAGGAATCCGGCGCCACCGGTAATGAGGATGCGCTTGCGGAGACTATAATTTCTCATTTTCCCTTACTTCCTAATATTTGATTCCCACGCCGATCACACGAATCGCGTGTGCCGATCAGTTCCAGGGTAGGTCAGTGTGTTTCTTGAGACTCGTTCTTTAGGCCTACGCAATACCTGCTCGTTGTCGATGTAAGTAAAGGCGGAGATATCTGAAAGGCCGAATGAACGGATACAGCCACACCAAGGCGACTGGAAGACGAACGACTTTGATATCGTCCAGACCTAAACACAAGGACCTCAGCCAGTGTTCCGCTCGTTCGTATAGCGTATGACGGGAGGCTGGGTGTATTTGCAACCGGAGATTTTGCAGCAAGAGCCGCAATCTCGGGCGCGTGAGTTCCACGTCGGCTAATTGTAGGCGCCGTAGCACGATACCCATGTTACTTCTTACCTCATCATGATAACGATCGACGATGGCATTCTCCGCCATATTCAAAGTGGAACCGAATGCCTGACTGATTAACAGAAGGACTTCTGCAAGTACTGCGTCAAGACGCAATTCTTTGGACGCTGCGAGCAGGTTTGGCCATTCTTTCTCCTGTAATCGTGCGAACAGCACGTGCAGGTCTCCCAGCCACTTCAGCCGACTCCAACCGTGCATGGTTCCGTGTAGGCACAGATAAAGAATTTGCGCGTAGGGTCGTTCCGCTTCTGAAAGCATCATCCGCCACCAGATCGGTTCGTACCTTGAGTTCCTGACACGTTCAAAGCGCCAGTGAAGTTCGACGAGCATTCCCGATTGACGATGACGGCAATTTATTTCATAGGCAAATGCAGGAACCAGGCGCAACAGATTTGAACGTCTGATGTGGGATGGCAGGTCTATTTCGTACCCTGATTTCTCCAAAAGATCAAAGGCAGCTGGGATCTGGTTTGGAGACACGATCAAATCGATGTCCCTTTGGTGCCGAAGCCCGATATCTCCGTACAAACGTAACGACATCTCCGTCCCTTTGAGGGCTAGCACGGGTAGTTCGGCGTTTCGAAATGCGGCCTGCAGCCGCAAAAGTTCGGCGTGATAGCGCAGATTGTTCAGTTGGCAACGGTGTGCAAGCGGGCGGAGTGATGTCAGCCAAGGCAGGCTTTGTCCTGATTCATTCGTGTACCTGGATAGCGCGCGCTCGGCAAGTGCTGGAACACGATGACGTTCAACGAGGTTAAGAAAGGCTTCGGGGGATGGCTGCTCGGCGAGTGCGGCGCTGATGCTTTTAAATTGTAACGGCCATAGCTCGGGTAACGAGTAAGAAACCGCCGCTAATAGCGAAAAGTCACTTTGGTCGATCATGAGCAAGCCCACTTGTCCCTACCAAGTGCGGATGTAAGAGGTCTCATTCCCAGAATCGCACTGTAATAGCCGGTTTCTGGCAACTGTCCTTCATCCGTAGCATTGACGTAAATCATCCTGGATCAAGCCCTAGTGCCAGAATGATGTTGTTCGATGTAGGTTGCGGATTGCAGGATTCGGATCAGCGCAATATGTGGGCTCGTCAGTTGTGTGCCTCTCCCATCCTCTATTATGGCTTGACGTCGGACTTCGGCTGGCGAGGGGCTTTTTTGGATCAGGTCTGCAATTGCATCGAGATCGAATAATTCCGCGACACGGGCGCGCTGGCGCAATTCATCCACGCGTGCTATCACGAAGTGACGCTTTTCTGCCAGATCCAGCGCCAAGCATGGAAAAGGCGAGTACTTTTGATGCCGCCACAAGACCTGCTCCGGCAGTACCGACGACATGGCATCTCGAAACGGTCGTCGTTTCCACCCACCGCGGATGAACAGGTCGCTCGGAAGTACAAGCGCGAATTCAATCACGCGGCGATCCAGCATTGGGAAGGTGAAGGCTACGCCGTGTCGTGCACCGATCAGTGCCCATTCCTCTGCGCGCTGGCTAAGGTGTTGGTTGGTCAGAAGCGCGAAGCGATTACGCCGGCCGTCAGCGCCGATGTTGAGTCCATTGATGGGAATTTTGCGTAAGGCTAACGGGGAAATGGCGGCCCGCATGCCGACTGCTGCATTCAAAGTCTTGCCTCTGATTCGAGCGAGGCCGCGTTGCAGCATATCCGGCAGGACATACGGTAATACTTCGCCGCGGAAAACAGAGAACGGAGCCCCATTTCTTCGCCGTGCTATCGCGGCAGTTTCTGAGACAGCATGACGCCATTTCCCACGCCACAATGATTCAGCAAGGGTTCCGCGGCCGTTGAAGGTCGCACCTTCATCGCCACCCCAGCCGGAGAGAATAACGGAAGCGCCGTTCGCAACGGCATGAGCGCAGATTCTCTGTTCCGGATGATCGATATTGATCGAAACCGGCTGGTCCACGTCTATCTGTGGGCGGATGGCGTCTTTCAGCGGTTCCCGATAGATGGGAGTCCATACGATCCCTGCTTCCTGAGCGAGCACGGCGTCAACATAGGGCTGCTCGTCACGCAGCACCATGTCTACAGGTTGCGTGGCTAGGAAGGAGTACGCCAGGATCGGTTGAGGACGCTCCCGCATCGTGCGTGCCGCCAAGACGGTGATTGCCGATGAGTCAAGACCGCCGCTGAGATGCGTAGCCACAGGTGAGTCAAGTGGAAGTCGGCACTCTACGGCGCGACGAACCCTTTCGTAGAGACCTTCGGCGGCTTCCTCTGGCGTCCATCTGCGATGACCGTTTCCGGTGTTGGTAGGGTGCCAATAGCGCCGCTGGCTCAATCCATCGCGAGAGACCACAAGGCTATGAGCAGCAGGCAGGCGCCGAATATCGCGAAACAAGGATTGTTGCGGGGAGGGTCCTAATGCAGCCATCCTCGCCAGAAAAAAAGCCTCGTTCAAGGCGGGTGTTGCGAACCCGGTTTGATGCAGTGCGCGCGGTAGCGATGCGAAGGCAAACAACTCGCCTGGCCGGTAGGTGTAGAAGAAGGGGCGTACGCCCGAACTGTCCCGTGCACACAGGAGTCGCTTCGTCCCGGGATCCCATGCGGCCATGGCGAAATCGCCGAGCAGATGCGGGCCCGCATCATCACCCCACCGCTCGATCGCGCGCAGCGTCAGTGCTTCGTCGGAAATGCCGACGTGATTCGCCGCGTGGAGATGCAGTTCGTCGAATACCTCCTGGCGTTCATGAAGGCGAAGATCCGCGGCCAGCACCGTTGCGCTCTCGCCAGTCGGCAAGTTTGCGGGCGGCGCGGAAAGACCGGGCGCCGGGAAATCGAGCACTGCGAGAGCGACCGAGTTGTGCTGCCACACACGTGTAACCGGTTTCAGATGCGGTTCGACCATGGCGGCGATCATGGCCGTGATCGGTGTCTCTGCGACGGATCGGCCATTCAGATGATAGACGCCGCAAATGAGCTGCATCGGAACCTTAAAGGTATTGCGAGACGATTGCCGGGAAACGAGTTTGTCCAAGTGGCCGACGATACACGATCTGATAGTGCATGGGCCCCCACCCTTTATTGGTTTCGAGCAGTACGGGTCCTTCCGGTGTGAGAGCGATATCCCAGCCAAGAGTAACGAACGGGGCAAAGGCCGTTTCGTGGGCACGTCGCGCCAACTCCAGGCTTTGCGACCAGAACGGCAGTACGGTACCCGCGATGGGTTTTCCCGTATCTGGATGGCGGTCGAGATCCGCGTTGCCGTGACCAAGAAAAATTGCCCGCTCGATCCGGCCGGTTTCAGAGTCGATCGCACAAGTGATTCCAGCCACCGAAGTGAGCCGGTTGCCATGCGGCAAATAAAACACGCATCCGATCACCTCCGCGATACCGTTACGATGAATGCCAGTAATGACACGCAGGGAAGCGAGTTTGTCATTGCTGATGTTGGCAATGACGGGATGATTGAAAATACAGGGCTGAACAATGCAAGTGCGCGACTGCAACATTTCAACGAGTTGTTGCGGAGTCCACTGATTGCCTTTGCTGTCCCGATAGCTTTCATTCTCCCTGAAAAAACGTTGTGCGCCGGAGCCGCCGGTACCATGCAGATCTTTGATCCAGAGTGCTGGTACGTTGGGCATGAAGGGAATTTCGGGCAGGGCTTGTTTTCCCTTTTCAAAAACGGCGAGCGTCGGAACGTGCGGAAGCTCGAAGCGCGCGCATTGCGCGGCGAATCGATTTTTGTCCTGAACTAGTGCTGAGTCGGCTCCTTGTTTCCTGTTCAGCCAGTCGTGAATTTGGACTTCGGTCCAATAGAGGTATTCGCCCATCCGTGCGCGCTGTTCGGCGCGATGCAATTCGTAAAGGTGATATTCAAGCGGCGGAATGTTATGCGTGATGGCAAGGCGATAGGCATCGAAGCCGCGACATATCCGGCCCCAACCGCTTGCCGCCTGTTCGGATGGGGGGGTACTGCGCATCATCCGCAGGATGTCTGATGCCGCCCCTGCGGGCCATAACACCAGCATCACTGCGCGATTAATAGGCCGTCCCCAACGGCTGCTGCTGCCCGGTAGTGCATGCCGAGCGATCGAACCGATTTTTCGCATCGGAATCGATTCTTCGCGGCCGAGTGTGAATGGGAAACCCAGATGACCAAGTCTGCGCAGGCGTGCGAAACGGATGGAAACAATGCTCAGGCGAGGTACCAGTTCAAGCATGTTGCCTGGAGAGCCGGCAATTGGTCCACGGATAAAGCCTGGCTATACAACTCTCGAATGCTTTGCTCAGGCAAAGAACTGGCTTAAACACCAGACCCTGTTAAGTTGCGATCGGGGGGAATTTCAGGCCGAGCAGCATTAGCATCAAGCAAAAGCCGGCTATTTAGCCGGCCTTTACCACGCTGCGTTTTAAGACGCGGTGCCTAAGCCCGCACTTATTTCTGCGGCGCTAGCGGCTTTGCCCTGCGTCAAGTCAATCGATGGTTTGATCAGCGCGGGGGATGTCCAGGTCTTCTTGGGGATCGTCCCATTTTCCTGGGAGATTTCACTGCTGTTCGAATCGTTTTCCAACATGTTGCAATCCTCCGCTGATCATCGAACGACGAGATTCAAGTGCCGCGAATATCCCATACGGGAACAACTGACCGAGAGTACCAACACTTGGCAAATGCTGCAAATCCCGGCTGCGATCCAGCGTTTCTGGGAGGGAGCTCCGACGTCCGTTCCGACTTTCCCGGGACACCACCATGTTCCCTTAGGCCAGATAACAACAACGCGGTTGTACGAGCTCATCCAAACATCGCAACCACGGTGAAATCATCCGGTTTTCCGCCACTTGTCACTTCGATGGCACCGGCGCGCACCCAGGCGTGCGCGTCGAAGCCGGGCGAAGCCCCATTCATCGATTTGCGCACGCCAAAATAGAGGGTTGATGGAATATCGCGGTGCATCAGCATCGCTTTCGCAGCTATAGATTGAGGTAGACAAACGGCTTGCCAAGGCACGTGCCGTGCGGCAAGGGCAATGCTCCAACGGATCCGGCGGACTGTCGCGGCCTGTTCGGGGGGAAGATCGGTGCGCAATGTCTCCGTCATATGCGTGCCTAGCCAGTGGGCGGTCCAGCGGAACGGGACGGCGATAACGCATGCGCGCGCGACCCCGAGCAGCAACGTCGCTTCGATCAACAGTCGTCGATCGGACCCGGGCAAAGCCAGAAATTTACGCAACCGCTTCATCGGCTATCTGCATCAGTCCGTGCGCCAGGAGTTCGTTCAAAAACCCAAGAACTTCGGTTTTGCAGGTTTCCGGGTTCACCGTGAAGTCGCTTTGCAGCGCGTTGCAAAGCGCGGAAACCCGGATCGGGCGCATGGTGCGTCCCCAGATTTCGGCACCCATTGCGTTGAGACCCAGGTAGCCGTTGTGCTCTACGCTCATCATGACCAGCTCGCCGCCAATATCGGCGGTCAGGAAGGAATCATTGCGCTGCACGATGGTTTCGAGGCTCACCGAGATTTTATTGTTTCCCATGAACGGTTCTCTATATGTTGTAGGTCATACATCGATGGTCACTGACGGTTCCATGCTGCCGCGATCGGCGTGGTGCTCGTCGATGACATCTCCATCCGCATCAAAATAGCCGAGTCTACGCATTGCCGCACCGTGGTCTTGAATGATCCGATCCACTTGTTTGGGACTCAAGGTCTGGCGCCAACCACCGACTTTGCCGGCGCGAAAAAAGACTGCGGTTTGCGGCAGTCGCTCCCGGAAGCCACCCCGCCGTTCCTGTTTTTGCAGCTCCTGGAAGCTTGACCGTTCGACGGCCGTGCGAACGGCATCCGCGTCGCAGTCGATGCCTGCAAAGCGGGCGGCGGCGTGGAAGACTTCCAGCGGCCTCGCCTGCATGTCCTCGTAGTGGACGACATGGATCGGAACACCAGGTGCACCCAGCCAGCTTGCGACATGGCCTGACCAGCCGAGCAGGCGCTGACGCAACTGCTTGCCCAGCTTGCAGTGCGAGCCCATCAGCATGCTTTCCATATTGGCCATTTCATCGATGGCCTTGTCGATTGAACAGCTGGTGTGATGCGCGCGGGAGATCGCGACATCCAGTGGATTGCGTACGATATAAATTACTCCGGCTGTGGCAGTTGTACTGACCAGCGGTTCCCCATCGGGTGTCAGCGTGTAGGCATCGTGTATCTTCAGATACAGACGTTTTTTTGACTCCGCTGCCATCGTTTCATAAACGCGCGGACGAAGCCGGTCGATCTCGTCGAATGTCAGGTCCCCGGCACAAAGGCAGGTGATCTCGTCGAAGACATCGCGTGCGCTGGCGATGGTATTCCGCTCGGGGAGGCCGTTGATGTTGACCGGACAGTCAGAGGGATGCAACAGATTCGACAGGAATATCCGGAACCAGGTGTTGCCGGATCTTGGATAAGAGGCCAGCCAGATAATGTCCGCCACGTCTTACCGCCGTTCAGGCGACCAGTGAATTCTGAGCATATCGACGATTTCCTGCAGATTTTCAAAACCCCACTGACGCGTGAAATCAAACACCGCGGCGTGTTTGACGATCGCGGCGCACTGCGTTAGATAGGTCTGGTCGGTTCCCATGGCTGCCAGCAGCCGTGGCCGATATGCATTGAGGCGGATTTGCGTCAAAGCGTCAAGCGAGCTGAGCTTTTCGATTCCGGCCGGATCGGTGGAACTCGTCTGCTTCAGAATGTAGATCCCGGCCAGCGGGATCGCATCATCGTCTTTGGCTTCGCGAGGTGGCACGTAGTATTTTTTTAGCGTACTGCGCACCGGCTGTTGCTGGCGGTTGTCCAGCGATAGTTCTTTTATCGCATCATCCCAGAGTTTGAGCCGGCGGCCGTCGGATCGCACGATAGGGCGGTTGTCCCGATCCAGCGCGATGGCGCAGACGTCGTCGGTGACGAAATGATGCCCTTGTTCATTCAGCGCGGCGGCTATCGTTGACTTGCCGGCACCAGAAGGTCCGCAGAACAAAACGGCACGGCCATTCACTTCGACGGCGCTGGCGTGAAGGACGATGCACCCGCGCTGATGAAGCAGCATGCCAAAGACAGAGCCGACCAGGAAGATGCCGACATCGGTTTCCGGCACGCCCTCTTCGATGTCGACCGTGATGGTGTTACCGGTGCTGACTAGCAGGCGCGCGACTTTGGGAATCGAGAGCAGAAGATGACCGGCCGCCATCTGCAAGGTCGGCCCGATCGTTTTCCCTTCCGGCAGGGCTACGGGGACCGCTCCGCGACGCACAATTACGTCGGGCCGAGCGTCAGGGTCAGCCGCCGCTCGGATACCCGGAAGCTCAAGATCCGAACTGATCGACAAGCCAGCAATATGCGCATGGTGCATCATCTGTCGATAAGTCCTTTCTTGTCGTCCTTTGCGGGCTTCGCCGGGACTGGAGCCGATTCGCTGGCCAAGACAAAAAATTTTTAGTAGTAGCCGACTGGTCGGAAGCCTATCGATCACCGCGGTGAGATGCAAATTGCAGGTGTTTTATCGTACATCTCGTGATCGAGCGCCGAGCGTGCGGCACGATCGAGTGGCACAATCCCATCCAAAATAACTCCTGGAAACTACTCCGCTCGTGTTTCAATCAACGCCCGCCATACTAGCCGCATGTTTCGACGGATGTCTTTTCAGATGTTCGCGGAAGAAACGTTGAAGAAGGCAGCCGTCAACCTGCGATGACTCCCCGTCGGCCCGAAGACTCTCTGCGGGATTATCTTCGAACATTTTTCGGGTTCGATCGCCAGTCCATTGGCAGGACGATACTGCTCAACATAGCTGCGGCGCTAACCGAGTGGGCCGGGCTGATGCTTCTGCTACCGCTGTTGACGTTGGCAGGAATTTCGAGCGGAGCGACGAAATCGAAATGGGCGGATGTGGTCCGCGATCTAGCTGGTCGTTTGGGAATAGCGCTTGATGTTCCGACCGCGCTCACGCTTTTCGTGCTTCTGATCGCGATTCAGTCGCAGCTGTTTCTCTGGCGTGATCGACAGTCGCAGGCATTGCAACTGCGGTTTGTCGATCATCTTCGGCAAATGCTCTACACACGGATAGCAGAAGCACAGTGGGCGTGGTTCTCCCGCCGCCATAGTAGCGAGCTACTTAGCGTGCTGACCGCTGATATTCAGCGAGTGGCTTCTGGAACGAACGCGCTTCTCCGTTTGTTCACTATCGCGTTGCTGTCACTAGTTTATCTTCTGGCCGCTTTCCAACTGTCTGTTGCAGTAACGCTTGTGGCCTTGGGGGCGGGGGCGGTGCTTTGGTGGTGGCTGAGACGATCGGATTACATTGCGCTAGCAAGCGGCATTGCGCTAACAAAGGCGAACCGCGGCCTGTTCACCCACGCACAAGAGTTTCTCGGCGCCATGAAGTTAACCAAGATTCATGGCGAAGAAAAAGGTAATGTTGCCCTTTTCAACCATGCGGTCGATTCGTTACGAAATGAATTACTGGAATTCAATGATGCACGCACCCGCATGCAGGCCGCTTTTCGCGTTGGCGGAGCGATCGCTTTGGCGCTTCTGGCTTGGATCGCACTGCAAATTGGACATCTTCCGGCTGCACATCTACTGGTGTTGGTCGCCGTCTTTGCGCGCATTCTGCCCCGGCTTTCAGAGGTGCAGTCCAGTATTCAACAGATTTGGCACATGCTACCTGCTTATACGGCATGGCACGATCTCGTTCATGAGTGTGCGGCACATCCGGATACAAGGCAGCAGACTGTGGAAAAGGCGGAGCGCTCGACGGAGATCCGGGAAGGGCTGCAGCTAAGCGACGTGCGCTATGGTCATGACCAGTCCCGGTGCGAACTGAACGCACGCAGCCTGTTGCTCCCGGCACGCAAAACCACCGCGATTATCGGGCCATCAGGAAGCGGGAAGACGACTTTGCTAGATCTAATCAGCGGACTATTGGTTCCAGACGGAGGAATGATTCGCGTTGATGGTGAACCGCTTGCGGACCTCGTCAAACGAGGCTGGCGACAAGGCATGGCCCATGTACCCCAGGAAACGACGGTGTTTGATGGCTCAGTGAGAGAAAACCTGCTTTGGGGCAATACTGCGAACGACGACGACGTTCGTGCCGCTCTTCATGGTGCGGCGGCGGATTTTGTCTGGCATCTGCCGGACGGACTCGACACTCCAGTAGGTGAACGCGGAGTTCGCTTCTCCGGCGGGGAACGTCAGCGGCTGGCTCTGGCGAGAGCCCTACTGCGAAAGCCCACCTTGTTGATGCTCGACGAAGCAACAAGTTCGCTGGATGCGGATAACGAAAGGACGATTTTCGAAGCGATCCGCTTCCTGCACGGACGATTGACGATACTGATCGTTACTCACCGACGTGAAGGTTTACAAGGCCTCGTTGACGGGTTTGTAACTGTGGAACGCGGACTCGTCGGTCCTTGGCAGCCCGCAGATACTGCGTAGTGAGCCGCGATACTACAATAAGATGTCGTGAGTATCTCCCGATGCCTTCGTGGCGAGCCCACCCGCCAAGCTTGCTAGCAGTTGCCCTACTCCGACCCCGTTTCCACCAGCACTTCCTCAGCATTCTCTTCGGGGAATGTTTGCAGCAGATACGGGCATACGCCAACGCCTGCAGCGACAGTCCCGCTCATTTGCGATAATGCCCTACTGCGGAACCAACCCATGCGGCCGGATCCAGCCGAAAAAGTAGGCCGCGATCAGGAAGACGACCAGCAGCAACTGCAGCGCGACGCGCCAAGTTAGCGAGCGCAGTGTGCGACGCCGGTCGCTTGGGTCTTTGACCAGAAATACCACCCCGGAAAACAGCGCGACAAGAATCGCGATCAGAAAGGCGACAATGATCAGTTTGGGAAGCATGGCCGGCATCTTAGTACTTCTTTCCGCGATTGCGGAAAGGGGTGCGGCAAGGTGTACCAATGTTCCCACGTTTCCGTGCTCGCCGGCGTGCCAATGAACAGAATCGTAACGATGGTATTGAAGCTGTTGGCGCTTGCCATCGCGCTATCGGTTCTGTTCACGCTGTCCTGGTGGCAGTACCACCGTGGCCGGCAGAAGCAGGTGCTCGCGGAAGTCTATGCGCAGGCGTTGCGTGCCGAGCCCACACTACTAACCGTGGCATTCGCAGCCACGCAGATGCCGCATACGATGCCTGTGCGCATACATGGCACCTACATCGACGATCGCCAGTTGCTGCTCGATAACCAGGTTCACGGGCAACTCCCCGGCTTCGATGTGTGGACGCCTCTGCGCGGTGACGATGGCGCACTGGTGTTTATCGATCGCGGCTGGATTCCGCTGGCACAGCGCGATTCGGTGCAGCCGCCGCCGTCGGGACCGGTCGAGGTGCGTGGCCTCTGGCGTACACTGCCGGCGCCTGCGCTGCGGCTCGGCGCCGATAACTGCTCTGGCACGGTGTGGCCGCGCGTCGTCGAGTTTCCGACCGCGGCCGATCTGCGCTGCCTGTTCGGTGAGGCGCCGGTGACCGGAGTGGTCGATCTTGATCCACAGGCCCCGGACGGTTTCGTGCGCGACTGGACGCCGAATCAGGGATTCCCACCCGAGCGTCATTTCATGTATGCGGCGCAGTGGTCGGCGCTTGCCGCCACACTCGCCTTCCTGTCATTGAGATTCATGTTTAAACGCAACCAATGAACGCATCCACCACCGTCTCCCGGCGCTCGCGCGGGCAATTCTTTCTGCTGACCGCCCTGTTTTTCGGGCCTTTCGTCGCGGCCTGGCTCCTGTACTTCTATTTCCCGAATTTGCAGCCGGCGGGCCGCGTCAATCATGGCGATCTGATCGATCCGGCGCGTCCGGTACCGGCGTTGCATTTGGCCGATGCTGATGGCCATGAGATTGGCGCACCGTCGTTCAGCGGCAAGTGGAGCCTGGTTTACATGGGCGGCGAACGCTGCGACGAAGTCTGTGCGCATCAGCTCTACATGACGCGCCAGGTGCGCACGCGGCTCGGTCGCGAGCGCGGGCGTGTACAGCGCGTCTATGTGGCGCCGGACAGGTCTGCGCTGGCAATGGTGCGCGCGCAGCTAGGCACGGACCATCCGGACATGATCTGGCTGGCCGATGCCGGCACGTCCGGCCAGCGCCTCGCCGATTTTCTGCGTCCGGCCGATCCGGCGGCGATCTATCTGTTCGATACTCGCAGCAACTGGCTGATGGTTTTTCGTGGACTCGCCAGCGGCGGCGACGCCAACGCCTACATGAAAAATCTCTATGACGATCTCAAGCATTTGTTGACGCTGTCCAACATCGGATAGAGCAAATATCGGATCGATCGAACCTCGCGCCGGGTTTGCGATAAAATTCGCCACCCCGCGCGGCCCGCTGTCATTGCTGTCGCCGTTGCTTCGACCGGATTTCCTCTGTAATGAACTGGTTTCACCGCATCAACTCCGTCGCGCTGCTCCTGTGCTTCATCGTGGTCGTGTTCGGCGCGTTCGTGCGGCTGTCGAACGCGGGGCTCGGCTGCCCGGATTGGCCCGGCTGCTATGGCCACCTCGCTGTGCCGGATGCGCCGCATGAACTTACCAGCGCCGAGCAGAGCTTTCCGCAGCGACCGGTCGAAGCGCAGAAGGCGTGGAAGGAAATGATTCACCGCTATCTCGCCGGCAGCGTCGGCACGCTGATCGCACTGATGGCGTTCCTCGCCGCGCGCGATCGTGACGGATACTTGCCGCGGCGCTTGGCATTCGCGACGGTCGGCGTCGTAATCGTGCAGATCGTGTTCGGCGCGCTGACGGTGACGATGAGAGTCAATCCGCTGATTGTCACCACGCATCTACTGCTCGGCCTGATTACACTGTCGCTGGTCTGGTTGATGTGGCTGCGCGGTTGCGCAGCGGCCAATTCCGCACCGGCACCGGCGACGCCGCTTCGCGAGCCGCGCAATGAGCGCGAAGCGTGGACGGCGATGGCACCGGCCGCCGCCACCCCGATCACGACCGCGCCGATGGGCGCACGTTTCCTGGCCGCGTTTGCACTGGCGGTGCTTGCAGTGCAGATCTTCCTCGGTGGCTGGACCAGCACCAATTACGCAGCGGTGGCCTGCCCGGATTTCCCGACCTGCCAGGGTTCGTACCTGCCGCGCACCGACATTGCCACCGCGTTTACGCTCTGGCATGGCGCGGGGGTCAATTACGAATTCGGCATACTCGACAGCGCCGGCCGCGCGACGATTCACCTGATGCACCGCTACGGCGCTGGGGTCGTTGCGATCACGCTTGGCGCAATCGCACTCTACGTGTTGCTGCGGGCGAAAGATTCGCTGTGGCGGCGGCTCGGTACGGCGTTGCTGGCGGCGTTGCTGTTGCAGCTGTGCATCGGCGTCGGTGTCGTTGAGATGCGTTTTCCGCTGTGGCTGGCGGATGCTCACAATGCCGGCGCGGCGGTGCTGTTGCTGACGGTGATCGCTTTGAATTTCTTCGCTTGGCGTAAGCACGCCTGAGATCGTCATGAGCGCCGAGTCCACAACCGCCGCCGTTGTCGCCCCGCCCGAGCGTAGCGGTCGCGTGCACGAGTACTACGAACTGTGCAAGCCGCGCGTGGTCATGCTGATCGTGTTCACCGCGATTGTCGGCATGTTCCTCGCGGTGCCGGGCTTGCCGCCGTACGCCGCACTGGCCTGGGGTACGCTTGGCATCGCCTTGCAGGCTGCGGCTGCGGCAGCGATCAATCAGATTATCGATCGCAACATCGACGCGCGCATGGCGCGCACCTGCGGCCGGCCGCTGGTCACGGGCACGCTTGGCATGACCGAGTCGATCGCATTTGCGACGATGATCGGACTCGCTGGTTTCGTGGTGCTGTGGTTTCTGGTCAATCCGCTGACGGCGGTACTGACGCAGTTCACGCTGGTCGGCTACGCCGGTATCTACACGCTGTTTCTGAAGCGAGCGACGCCGCAGAACATCGTTATCGGCGGCGCTGCCGGCGCTGCGCCGCCGGTCCTGGGCTGGGCGGCGGTGACGGGCACCATTGACCCGCATGCGCTGATCTTGTTTCTCATTATCTTCGTGTGGACGCCGCCGCACTTTTGGGCGCTGGCGATCGAACGTCGCGACGAATACGCGGCGGTCGATATTCCGATGCTACCGGTTACGCACGGTATCGAATTCACACGTCTGCAGGTGCTGCTCTACACGGTCTTGCTGCTTGCGGTGACCGTGCTGCCATTCGCCACCGGTATGAGCGGACCGCTGTATCTGGTCGGAGCGCTACTGCTCGGTGGCGTGTTCCTGTATTACGCGGTGCGGCTCAAGTACGCGCCCGTGCCGGGCCTGGCTATGAAGACATTCGGGTACTCAATCGTCTATCTGATGGGCATTTTCTCGCTGCTGCTTGCGGATCACTATCTCGCCACGTTTTTCTGACCGTTTTTGGGTGACGGGTTTCTCCTGACTGGAAAGCTGCGCCGGGAAACCGGAAACTGAAGGTATGCCCGCCGCCTTCCCGCTGCTCCGCCAGACTGCCCCGCTCCGCGCACGGCGCTTCGATCTGCTGGTGATCGGCGGTGGAATCTACGGCGCCTGGACTGCTTGCGACGCGGCAGCGCGCGGTCTGAGCGTCGCGCTGATTGAGAAACACGACTGGGCGGCGGGCACTTCGTCGGCGTCGAGCAAGCTGATCCACGGCGGCTTGCGCTATCTCGAACATTTCGATTTCGGACTGGTGCGCCACGCGCTCGCCGAGCGGCGCGTGCTGACCCGTATCGCACCGCATCTGGTGCGGCCGTTGCGTTTCATCGTGCCGGTGCATCGCGGCGCGCGGGTCGGCATGTTCGCGCTCGGTGCTGGACTCACAATTTACGACGTACTATCCGGATTCAATCAGCCGGTCGCGCGACACCGGCGGTTCAATGCATCGGTGCTGAGTGCGCGGCTGCCGTTCCTGCTCAAGGAAGGCTTGCGCGGTGGCTATTCCTATGGCGATTGCCAGGAGGATGATGCACGCATGACGCTCGCGGTGGTCGCCGCGGCGCAGTCGCATGGCGCGATCTGCGCGAATCGTGTTGCCGCGACGGCGTTGATCGACGATGGACGCCGCATCGCCGGTGCACACGCCCACGACGTGGAAAGCGGCGAGACGTTTCCGATCGATGCCGATGTAGTTGTAGCGACTGCCGGTCCCTGGTCGCGCGAACTACTCGGCGACTGCGCGCCGCGCATGAAACTGGTCAAGGGTACGCATCTGGTTCTGCCGGCGATTCCCGGCTGCGACGACGCATTCCTACTGACCGCGCCGCAGGATGGACGTGTGTTCTTCGTCATCCCGTGGTACGGATGCACATTGGTCGGGACCACAGAGAGTGAAATCGCGACACCCGCGGAAGCTGTAGTCACCGCGGACGAGCAAAATTATCTGCTCGATGCTGTGAATATGTTGATGCCGGGATTGCGCTGGACCCGTGACGACGTGATCGCCAGCTTCGCCGGCGCGCGTACGCTGCAGGCGGATGACGCGGCGACACTATCGGCTGTCACGCGCGAGTTCGAGCTGCTGGAGCCGCGACCGAAACTGCTCTTGCCACTTGGTGGCAAGTACACGACGGCGCGCGTCGATGCGGTCGGCGTCGTCGATCGCGTGCAGTCGTTGCTCGGGCGGGGTATCTCGCCGACACGCACCGACACGCTGACTTTGCCCGGCGCGCCGGAAATTCCGTTCGATGCATGGCATGCGGGCGCCCTGCAAAAACTCGCGGCGCTGGGCGTCGATCGCGAAGCGGCGCGCACGGTTGCGCTGCGGCATGGAACCGGAGTCGACAGGATTGCCGAGCTGATCGGCGAGTGTGCCGAATGGCGCCAGCGCCTGCATCCGCAGGTGCCTTTTCTGTTGGCCGAAGCGGTGCTGGCGGTGCGTGATGAAATGGCGCGCTCGACCGACGATGTGCTGCGCCGGCGTATGCCACTCCGCCTGCTTCTGCGAGGCGATGAGCTGACTTCCGCCGGCGTGGAAGGTCTCGTCGACGCGCTGCTTGGGCAAATGCCATGAAGGATTTCCGCCGTGGTTCGCACAAGTGGCTGTCAATCATCCGAAAAAAGAAGGTTTCAGCGCTTGATGTGCACTTGCGATCGGGTGCAAGCTGGATTTGCGCCGGAACAAGGGCCGGTGTGTTGCTCCTGAAACTGGGTTGAGCCGGGTCCGCGATCGTGAACATGATTGCAGCCCGGCTCTCTTTATGTCCGGCGCAGAACGCTCTGCGTATCAGGCCCGCTATTTTTGAGACGAGGCAGGCCGCCGTATTGCGTGACCAGACGGCGTTACCACGTCACCTTGGGCGGCTCCCCATGTTGTATTGCCAGTGAAAACAAGCGCAGACTCCGGAATCGCAGGTACTCGGGTCAAGCTGTGCTGCAGTCTCCTTGCGATGAAATGATGGATTCCGCCGCGATTGGGGAAATTTGCTGAGCTATTGAGTCATGCGTCGTGCTTTTGAGTTTCGCGTCGACGATTCGCACCAGTGCACCGGCTGCAACCGCGACGAGGCGCCGGCGGGTGCCGACGAATAACGAAAGAGGAGAACAGCATGTCCCGCAAGATCAGATTCCTGACATTGATGCTCGGAACCGGTGTCGCATGCAGTGTGCCGGTTGTTCATGCGCTGAGTTACGAACGCGGCGGCGTGAATGTCACACTCGAAACCCGGCTCGCCGAAGGTGTGGCGGTGCGAGTGGAAAGTCCGGACTCGCAGCTGATCGGCATTTCCTACGACGGTAAAGCGTATTCCAACAACGCGGATGGCGCTGATCTCGCATTCGAATCCGGTCAGATCACCGAAGCGGCCAGCACGATTACTTCGGCACTCACGGTCAGCTACCAAAACATTGGCATCTTTGTCCGCGCGAATTATCTATACGACCCGAACCTTGAGAACAAAGATAATTTCCTGAATCCCGCCGACTTCGGTGCGGGGCATGAATACACCGAAGCCGACCGGCAGCGTTCGACGCATCTGATTAAGGACCATATTGCCTCTGACGGTACGATTCTCGATCTGTACGCCTATGGCAATTTCGATATCGTCGGCCATTCGCTGAACGTTAAGGTGGGCAAGCAGATCGTTAACTGGGGCGAGTCCACGCTGGTGTTGAACGGGCTGAACAGTATCGTCGCGATTGATGCCAACAAAGCGCGCGTGCCGGGCGCCGAAATCGACCAGATCCTGATTCCAGCGGCGCAAGTATTCGCCTCGATCAGCCTGCTTGACGATGTCAGTGCGGAGGCGTGGTATCAGTGGAAATGGGAACGCAGCATCATCGATGCCACCGGCAGTTATTTCTCGACCAACGACTATGCGAGTCCCGACGGTATCGCGGGCAATCTCGATTTTGGGCGCGCTGGAAAATACGCTGCCGCCGGAACTGTCTGTCATGACACAATTACCGGTGTAACCTCAGCCACTTGTGTTTTGTTCGGCGGCTCCACTACGCGCGTCGCCGATCGACCGGCCAAGGATGACGGCCAGTTCGGCGTGGCGCTACGGTTGTCGATTCCCGAACTGAACGATCTACAGTTAGCGTTTTACGGCGCCAACTATCACAGTCGCTTGCCCGTTTACAGCACGATCTCCATAACGGGAACCGACAGCAGAACAACGCAAGTGTTCGCTGAGTATCCGGACAATATTCATATGGTGGGCACGAGCTTCAACATGTCGTTACCCGGCGGATTTTCCTTACAGGGTGAATACAGCCTGAAACTGAACCAGCCGATCGAGATCGATGATGTGGAGCAAAGCTATGCCGATCTTGGACTGCCTTCGCAGTACAACCCAACTTTTGGCGCCACAGCGGGTGGTCAGTACATCCGCGGATGGGAGCAGAAAAAAATCGGCCTGTTCGATCTGGGTACGACGAAACTTCTTAGCCCGAGCCATGTGCTCGGTTACGACGAATTAACATTCGTTGGCGAAGTCGCAGTTGTTCACGTTTATGACATGGAACCCGAGAGCGCTTTGCGTTTTGAGGCGCCTGGTACGTTTCTGCCGGGACCGCCCGTATCTTCCCCCATCGACGTTCTCGGGTTGTCCGGTCTAAGAGATGCCGGCGGCAATCCGATTATCCAGCACGGCGGTTTTGCGACACCAACATCATGGGGCTACAAACTCCTCGCACGCGCGACGTACAACAATATTCTGCCGGCAGTAAATTTCAAACCGGCGCTACGCTTCGATCACGACGTCGGCGGCGTGACACCGATTCCGCTTGGCAACTTCGTGCGTGGCACGCGTCTGCTGACGCCGACAATGGGATTCCAGTACGGAAGCAATACCACCGCTGAGTTCGGCTATTCGTACTACTTCGGTGGCGGTCAGGGCAACCTGCTGCGCGACCGCGATTTCGCGTTTTTCGACGTCAAGTACGAATTCTGAGAACGAGTGGCCGATCGAAGCCGCGGCCAACATTCCAGTTTTTTTAGCGCCGCCTATTACTGCACGTTGATCGGGACCTGCTCGCCCAGAAATTTGGGCGCGGTCTGCAGCAAATAGATGTCGAAAATCGCACGTACGCGCGCGAGCCATTCGCGTACCATCTGTCGTAGCGGTATCCCATTCTCATCGCCAGGCGCGGCGTAAGCCATGATCTGCATGTGCTCTTTCTTGCCGATGAACACCGCTCGATACGCGTGGTAACGCTGCGTGATGACAGTGACCTTTTCCACGTCGAAAATGGCCTGCGCGCGCGTGATCGAGTCGAAGGTGCGGAATCCGGCGAAATCCATCGTGATCGCTTGCTGCGGAACCCCTTGCTTGGTCAGCTCCCGCCACATCGCGCGAGGTTCATTGTAGGTGGAATCGGGATTGGCTCCCGAAACGATCAGGTGTTTGACCTTGCCAAGCTGATAAAGCTGGATCGCGGCCTGGATGCGACCGTAAAACTGCGGATTCGCCTCGCCGTCGCGCGTGAACGGGCTGGTGCCGAGGACGAGGCCGATATCGTTGGTCGGCAGCAGAGCCCAATCGGTGTACACGTAGGCTTCGGTGTTATTGATGACCCAGTGGTTGCCGAGCACGATCAGTCCGACCACGAACCCTGTCACGGTCAGTGCCCAGCGGCGGATCGCCCGTTTCAGACGCAATTGAGCAGCCTCAATGCCATCCAAATCATCAATACAACCTGCACGGTGAAGAACCCGGCGCGCAGCAACACCAGCGCATGATTCACACCGATCAAGTGTGTGAGACTCTGCGCGATACGCGCATACAGAACGATCGGCGCATACACATCAATCGACGAGGTCTTGCCCATCACGGCCGCTACGAGTACGAGCGCACCGAACACTGGCAGGTTTTCGACACAGTTCAGATGCGCGTGTTCGGCGTGGGTGATGAGTGCAGGCCGCGCGGTGTCGCGGCCGCGTGTCCATGAGTCGGCAGGCTTGCCGCGAAGGATCTCGAACAAGCGCCAGAAGACCGCGACTGACATCAGCAACAATGTCCACAGTGCGAACAGGACCAACGCGGTCAGCGAATTCAAGTGCACCTCCTTTGCCGATAGTCTCGCAAGTTTAACGTTTGCGCCGGTCCTTGCGTTTACATGACGGTATTTCCCGCCATGGCGGCTGATTTTTCAGTGCTGCTGCAATCTGCGCATTGCGCGATCGAGGCCGCCCAGTGTCAGCGGAAACATGCGATCTGCGCCGATCAACTGCTGCGTCAGCTGCACCGATTGGGTCTGCGACCAGTATTTCTCCGGCTCCGGATTCAGCCATACCGCATGTGAGAAGGTGTCCAGCAGCCGCTTGAACCAGACCGCGCCCGCTTCTTCGTTCCAGTGCTCGACGCTGCCGCCGGGCGAGGCGATCTCATATGGACTCATCGACGCGTCGCCGACAAAGATCAGGCGGTAATCGCGGGTATAGCGATGCATGATGTCGTGCACTGGAATGCGCTCGGCGTTCCGCCGCAGATTGTCCTTCCACAATGATTCGTAGGTGAAATTGTGGAAGTAGTAGTACTCGAGATGCTTGAACTCGGTCTTGCACGCCGAGAACAGCTCCTCACAGACGCGCACGTGCGGATCCATCGAACCGCCGACGTCGAGCATCAGCAGCACTTTCACCGCGTTGTGCCGTTCCGGCACCATGCGGATGTCGAGCCAGCCGGCGTTGCGTGCGGTGGATTCGATGGTGCCGTCGAGGTCGAAAATGTCGGCCGCACCTTCACGCGCGAATTTGCGCAGACGGCGCAGCGCGAGCTTGATGTTGCGCGTACCGAGCTCGACTGCGTCGTCGAGATTGCGGAATTCGCGCTTGTCCCAGACCTTCACCGCTCGTCGATGTTTGCCTTCGCCGCCGATGCGAATGCCTTCGGGATTGTAGCCGCCGTGACCGAACGGGCTGGTGCCGCCAGTGCCGATCCATTTGTTGCCGCCTTCGTGCCGCTCCTTCTGTTCTTCGAGGCGCTGCTTGAGCGTTTCCATGAGTTTGTCGAGACCGCCGAGCGCCTGGATCTGTGCCATCTCTTCCGGTGTCAGCAGGCGTTCGGCCTGCTTGCGCAGCCATTCATCGGGGATCGCGCCGTAGACATCGCCAAACTGGGCATCGATACCGTTGAAGTAGGCGCCGAACGCGCGGTCGAAGCGGTCGAACTGCGTCTCGTCCTTCACCAGCACCGCGCGCGCCAGATAGTAGAACTGCTCGCGATCGTACATCGCCAGACGGGCGCGCAGCCCTTCGAGCAGAGCGAGAAATTCGCCCATTCCGGGTTTGAGGCCGGCTTCGCGCAAAGCCAGGAAAAAGCCGAACAACATCGTAGATAATCCGCAACAGTACCTGCAGCATTGTACTCATCCCGACCGGACCGATGCCGTGATTCCCGCAAAAGCCCTGCGCGCAGCCGAAGCGCACCTATCCCGTAAGGACAAGAAATTGGCGCGCGTGATTGCGCATCACGGTCCGTGCCGGCTCGGCCGCACGCGGCGCGATCCGTTTCACGTGCTGTGCACGTCAATCATCAGCCAGCAGCTTTCGACCAAGGCAGCCGACACCATCCAGACGCGTGTCGCCACGGCGGTGGTCGCCGGCGCGCGCTTCATGCCGGCCCATTTCATCGACATCGAATACGAACTGCTGCGCGGCGCGGGCCTGTCGAACGCCAAAGCGCGCTGGCTCATTGCCATCGCGCAAGCGGTGCACAACGGCGAATTCTCATTCGCGTCGCTGCGCCGCCTCGACGACGAAGCCGCCATCGAAACGCTCGATGCCTTGCCGGGTGTTGGCCGTTGGACCGCCGAAATGATGCTGATCTTCGCGCTCGACCGGCTGGATATTTTTTCGCTCGGCGATGCCGGTCTGCGGCGATCGATCAACGATCTCTACAACGGCGGCGAAAGACTGGATGACGATGCGACGCTCAAGATCACTGCGCGCTGGGCGCCATACCGCTCAATCGCGAGCTGGTATCTGTGGCGGATGATCGACGGAGAGATCGAGTTTTAGATTGGATTCGCGGAACTTTAGGTGCTCGCCGACGGTACCGGTAATCCAAGATTCTTCCACAACCGCAACGTCGGCTCCGCCTGGTTCAACGTGTAGAAATGGATGCCCGGCGCACCGCCGCGCAGCAGGGTTTCGCACAGTCGCGTGACTACGTCGAGCCCGAAATCAAGGAGCGCTGGCTTGTCATCTTGCAAACGTTCCAGCCGCAGGCGCAGCCAGCGCGGGATGTCGGTGCCACAAGCGGAGGAAAAGCGAGTGAGTTGTGTGTAATTGGTGATCGGCATGATGCCGGCGACGATCGGTACGCCGATGCGCGCACGCGCGCAGCGTTCGGCGAAATCGAAGTAGGCATCGGCGTTGTAGAAATATTGCGTCACCGCGCTGTCAGCACCGGCTTCCACTTTGCGTCGGAAGTTTTCGAAGTCGCTTCCCACGTCCGCCGCTTGCGGATGCATTTCCGGATAGGCCGCGACCTCGAGCTTGAAACTGTCGCCATGCGTCTGCCGGATGAACTGCACGAGTTCGTTGGCATAGTGGAACTCACCGGGCGCTTCGGGTGACGCCGCGGTCGCGGGAAGGTCGCCGCGCAGTGCGACGATCCGTTTTACTCCAGCCGCTTTGTAGCGATCGAGCAGGGCTGCGATTTTCGCGCGCGTCGATCCGACGCAGGTCAGATGTGGCGCAGCTTCGACGCCGGTCTGCTCGACCACGCGCACGACGGTCTCGTAGGTGCCGTCCTGTTCAGAGCCACCGGCGCCGTAGGTTACGGAGAAAAATTTCGGCCGCACGGTCGCGAGTCTGCGCACTGTATCCGGCAGCTTAGCGGCGCCCTCGGGCGTGCGCGGCGGAAATAGTTCGAACGAAAAACTCAATGTCTGCGTCATTTCCAATATCCAGAGAGAAGAGGCTGCTTTTCGCAGCCTCTTCGACGCATCGCTTCAGTAGCGGTAGTGTTCCGCCTTGTAGGGCCCATCGACCGGCACGCCGAGATAAGCGGCCTGCTCATCGGTAAGTCGTGTCAGCTTGACGCCGATCTGCTCAAGATGCAGGCGCGCGACTTCTTCGTCCAGCTTCTTCGACAGGCGATAGACCTTCTTCTCGAAGAAATCGCGGTTCGCCCACAGATCGAGCTGCGCCAGCGTCTGATTCGAGAACGAATTCGACATGACGAAGCTCGGATGGCCATGCGCGCAGCCGAGGTTGACGAGGCGGCCTTCGGCAAGCACATACAGACTCCTGCCGCTGGGGAAGGTGTACTTGTCGACCTGCGGCTTGATGTTGAGTTTGGTTACGCCCTGCCCCTTGTTCAAGCGATCCATCTGGATTTCGTTATCGAAGTGGCCGATGTTGCAGACCAGCGCGTTGTTCTTCATCTTCGACATGTGCTCGAAGGTGATAACGTCCTTGTTGCCGGTCGTCGTCACGTAGATATCGGCGAGGCCGAGTGTCTCCTCGATGGTGGTGACTTGGAAGCCTTCCATCGCCGCCTGCAAGGCATTGATCGGGTCAATCTCGGTGACGATCACGCGCGCGCCAAAACCTTTCAGCGAGTGCGCCGAACCCTTGCCGACATCGCCGTAGCCGCACACCACCGCGACTTTGCCGGCAACCATCAGGTCGGTGGCGCGCTTGATGCCATCGGCCAGTGATTCGCGGCAGCCGTAAAGGTTGTCGAACTTGCTTTTGGTGACCGAGTCGTTGACGTTGATGCCCGGCACCAGCAACTTGCCGGCTTCCGCAAGCTGATAAAGACGATGCACGCCCGTCGTCGTTTCTTCCGACACGCCACGCCATTCGGAGGCAACTTTCTTCCAGAAGCCCGGACGTTCCTTGGCGGTGCGCTTGAGCAGGTTCTTGATGACCTGCTCCTCATGATTGCCGGATGATGTGTTGACCCAGTCCGAACCATGCTCCATCTCATAGCCCTTGTGGATCAGCAGCGTCACATCGCCGCCGTCGTCCACGACCAACTGTGGGCCGCACTGACCGGGATGGGTGACGCAGTCGAGCGTCAGATCCCAGTACTCTTCGAGCGTCTCGCCTTTCCATGCGAATACCGGAATGCCGGCGGCGGCAATCGCGGCGGCGGCGTCGTCCTGCGTCGAGAAAATGTTGCATGAAGCCCAGCGCACTGAGGCGCCGAGCGCGATCAGTGTCTCGATCAGCACCGCCGTTTCTTTGGTCATATGCAGCGAGCCAGTGACACGCACACCGGCCAGCGGCTTGGAGATTGAGTACTTGGCGCGGATGCTCATCAGGCCGGGCATTTCTTCTTCGGCCATTTTGATGCGCTTGCGGCCGAGATCGGCGAGCGCGAGATCGCGGATTTTGTAGTCCTGCTGCTTGGCGGGTTTAACGACTGCGTTCATTACGGAAATCTCCGGTTTGGAACGGGCGCCGTTACAACATTAAAGGAACACCGCGCCGAGCCTGGCCCGCGGCGGTCGATCGGCGGGTCGCAGCGCCCCTCGGCAAGGATGGGACAGCGAGATTATATCTGCTTATGCGGATGAAAGGATATATTGATCCGCCGGCAGTCGCGCGAATCTGGCCGCCGGGTTGACCGAGATCAAGGCGCGCGCATGATAGATCGGTCATCTTCGAGTTCGTGGAGAGCCGCGAATGGCGGCAAGGGAACACGAATCCCATATACGACGGACATTGACGAACATGCAGAACGACAAGCACGACCTGATTCATGAATTCCCGCAGTACCGGGAAAAAATTCATGAGCTGAAGATGCGCGATACACGTTTCGCCAAGCTCTTTGCGAGCTACCACGAAGTCGATCATGAGATTCACAGGATCGAACAGAATGTCGAAACGCCATCGGATGCTTACAGCGAGGATCTGAAAAAGCGGCGGATCAAGCTGAAGGATGAGCTGTATTCGATACTCAAGACGGCGAGCGGCTGAGTTAGGGTTAACGGGCCCTGATGGCGGACAGTGCGGAGGTTCCTCGTAATTATTGGGAATCACCACATCATGGAGCCGCCGCATGGCGATCACCGACTGGCCCGCGGGCGAGCGCCCCCGCGAAAAGCTGCTTGCGCGCGGACCGCAAGCGCTGTCGGACGCCGAACTCCTGGCGATTTTTCTGCGCACCGGCGTCGCTGGCAAAAGCGCGGTCGATCTGGCGCGGGACCTGCTTGCGACCTACGGCGGGCTGCGCCCGCTGCTCGGTGCGGATCGCGAACATTTCTGCGCCGGTCACGGTCTCGGTGAAGCCAAATACGTGCAGCTACAGGCGGTCATGGAGATCGCGCGGCGGCATCTCGGCGAGCATCTTGCCGAGCGTGCCGCGCTGCGTGATCCGGCCGACGCGCGCAAGTTTCTGCAGGCGCAGCTACGCGATCTCGATCACGAAGTCTTCGCCGGGCTGTTTCTCGACAGCCAGCATCGCGTACTCGCGTTCGACGTGCTCGCACGTGGCACCATTGATGGCGCCAGCGTGTATCCGCGCGAGGTCGTCAAGCGCGCGCTGCGGCACAACGCGGCGGCGATGATCCTGGCGCACAACCATCCCTCCGGAATTGCCGAACCCAGCGCCGCCGATCGCTCGCTGACGACGCGGCTCAGGGATGCGCTGGCGCTAGTCGATATCCGCGTACTTGACCACTTCGTGGTCGGCGACCGCGAGCCGGTTTCGTTTGCCGAACGCGGCTGGCTGTGAATTCCGCTACGGTGCCGATCTGTACGGCTTTCGGGGCAAAGCGTTGTTCTGCTTGCCTCCACGGACGCGCGCGGCTATTATTCACGCCCTTTCGCGGGATTCCCGAGTTTTAGCCATGTCCAGAATCTGCCAAGTCACCGGCAAGAAGCCGATCGTCGGCAACACGGTGTCGCACGCTAACAACAAGCGTCGCCGTCGCTTCCTGCCCAACCTGCATACGCACCGCTTCTGGCTCGACTCCGAGCAGCGCTTCGTGTCGCTGCGTGTGTCCGCCAACGGCATGCGTACGATCGACAAGAAGGGTATCGAGGCTGTCGTCGCGGAAATCCGCGCACGCGGCGAGAAGGTCTAAGGAGCACGGCGATGGCGAAGAAAAAAGAACGCGAAAAGATCAAGCTTCTGTCGACCGCTGACACCGGCTTTTTCTATACGACGACCAAGAACAAGAAGAACACGCCGGACAAGTTCGAGTTCAAGAAATACGATCCGATCGTGCGCAAGCACGTTCTGTTCAAGGAAGCGAAGATCAAGTAATTTTTGTTGGTTTGTGCGTCGCCGCAAAAATTTGTCAGCGGCGCGTCAAAACCGATCCACAAGATCGTGAAATGCCGCCCTCGCTGGCGGCATTTTTATTTTGAAACGGGTCAGGTTTGGTTCAGCCGGTCTAATCGATAATGCTGCATTGCACATGGGTGTAGTCCTACGCCGATTTCGCAATGGCAGCGGTGTTGGAATAATTATCCTATTACTTTCGTGCAATGTCCTTTTGGGCGAAGAGCCACCACAATAGCGACCGTTTGCAGCGCCGGACCTCAGAAACCAGCGCAATCCATAGAGAGATCGATATAAATAGTTATGGGGCTGCTCCACGGCGAGATGTTATCGATCGAAGCGATGTCCAATGCCTTGATCGAAGTGGGTCGGTTTTTCGATCGCCGTGGCTGGGTCCCGGCGACGGGCGGAAATTTTTCCGTTCGTTTGAGTGCCGAACGCGTGTTGATTACCGCGTCAGGTGTACACAAGGGTGAGTTGCAACGCAGCGATTTGCTGGTTGCCGATCTTGACGGTAAACCGCTTGAAGCGGGACGCAAGGCGTCCTACGAGACGGGGCTGCACATGCAGCTCTATCGCTTCGATCCGACCATTGGGGCTGTGCTTCATGTGCATACGGCGGCGAACACAGTATTGTCACGCCGTGCCGATAAAGTAACGCTGACTAATTACGAATTGCTAAAATTGCTGCCACGGAATCCAGGGCCGGATTCCGCGGTCACAATCCCGGTGTTCGGAAACGACCAGGATATTGCCCGACTGAGCCGCGAGGTGGATGCTTACTTGCGGGAACATTCGGACGCTCCGGCCTATCTGATTGCCGGCCACGGGCTATATGCCTGGGGGGAAAACGTGGCGCAGGCGCGATACCGCGTCGAAGCGCTGGAATTCATGCTTGAATGTGAACTACGGAACAGGAGGTTCGAATGAGCGAACTGCGTATTTATGAGGAATCGGCCCGACCGGTATCCGTCCACAAGGCGTTCGACGATATCAGCACGCAGCTTAATGCTGTCGGCGTGCGTTTCGAGCGCTGGGAAGCTTCATGTGTTTTGGACACCCAGTCCACGCAGGACGAAATCATCGAAGCGTATCGCGATCCGGTGAACCGGTTGATGAACCAGTACGGTTTCCGCTCCGTCGATGTGATCAACATGAGCGCTGATCACCCGCAGCGCGAGGCGATGCGCGATAAATTTCTGCACGAACACACGCACGAAGAATTTGAAGTCCGGTTCTTCGTCGAAGGACAGGGTTTGTTCAATATCCGCGATGGCGGACGCGTATACAGCGTGCTGTGCCAGCAGGGCGATTTGATCTCGGTGCCGGCCAATGTCCGTCACTGGTTCGACATGGGCCCACTGCCGCACCTGAAGTGCATCCGGCTTTTTACGACGCCGGAGGGCTGGGTGGCGCAATATACCGGCGACAAGATCGCCGATCGCTTCCCGCGGCTCGAAGCGCCGCATTACGTTTTTCAGCAAGCGGCCTGAAGGCGATTTGATGTGAAGCCCTCCTCATTCCGGGGAGGGCTTTTTGCTTTCTGTGGTACTCATGATCAAAGCCATCGTTACCGACATCGAAGGCACGACGTCGTCGATCGATTTCGTGCACCAAACCTTGTTCCCGTACGCGAAGAAACACCTGCGTACGTTCCTGCGCGCACATGCGGACGAACCGGCGGTACGCGAACAGCTTGCCGCGCTGGCGCGCGATGTCGGGCGCACGCTGACGGTCGATGAAGCAGCGACCGAACTCGAACGATGGATCGACGAGGATCGCAAGGCAACGCCACTAAAAACATTGCAAGGATTGATCTGGCGCGAAGGCTACGCGGCCGGCGAACTGTACGGCCATGTTTATGAAGACACGCCGGTATTCCTGCATCGCTGGCACCAGCAGGGGCTACGGCTTTACGTCTACTCTTCGGGATCGGAAGAAGCACAGAAATTGATCTTCGGCCATAGCGACGCCGGCGATCTCACGCCGCTGTTTTCGGATTATTTCGATACCCGTATCGGCGGCAAGCGCGAAGCGGCGTCCTACCGCGTGATTCTGGATCGGATCGCACTGCCGGGTGATGCCGTAATGTTCCTGTCCGACGTCGGCGAGGAGCTCGATGCCGCACGCAATGCTGGCATGCGCACCTGCCAGTTGGTTCGCGATGCCAAGACAAAGACGGCTTTACAGCATCCGCAGGCGCGGGATTTCTCGGAAGTGGTGCTCGACTGAACTTACGTGAGCTGCGACTCAATTTCGCCGATCCAATTCAATGCCCGTGGGTTGGGAAATAGCGAGTCGATTTCATCTCGCCGCTCGTAGATTAGCTGTTTGAGATCGGTCATCTCTTTGTGTGACAGCAGAGATTTCCATGCATTGTTGAATGAGCTGTTTAGGGATGAAAGGACATCGCGTGGAAAGTCCGCGAAAATTCCAAGCTCATGACAAATTCTATTGAGCTCCTCCTCGGGGGCCGCTAACAGTTGTTCCTCTGATACCACGGTTATCGCCTGTTTATTTTGGCGATAGAAATCGTGTATGGCCCGGTTGGATTCAATCCAGTACTCGGCAATAAATTTAATGTTGCCGCCCGGAAAAATACGTTCTGAATCGATTGCGGTATTCGATTCCTGCTCAAAAAAAGCGCTCCAGCATCTATTTTTCACAGTTTCGTGCTCAAGCGGCCACCAGTGCCAAATGTTCCGGCGTTGATGGACTTCCTCAAACAATCGCTTGATGCTGGCAACGACTTGTAGGAGCCCTCTATGAACCCAGATGTAGTGGGCCGAGGGAAATAGCGAATTCACCAACGGCAGCTTGTTGCACAAATGCGGATTCTTATTCAAGAACCGGGCAGACGGCAGCTTGCCTTTGCATAAGGTAACCCTTTGTTCAAAGGCCGCAATCAGAGCCGCTCTATTTACGACGTCGGCGTGTGATGCGTGGAGTTCGTTGCAACATAAGTCACGAGTTTTGGGTGAAGCCATCGGCACTCCACCGGCACTGGACCAAATATCTTTCAGCTCGAACGGGCAATATGCGATTTCCGGAGAGTGATCGAGTATTTGCGCCAGCAGCGTAGTGCCACTACGAAACGTGCCAATAAGAAATATTGGTTTCGCAAGAGCCTGATTAGGATTTTTTTTTGCGCGGCGAATCTTAAAACGGGAAAAAAGAGCTTCCCGTGCCGCTTGGAGTCCGCGACTCAAGCTTCATGCGCTCGCAGGAAGTGAAAGAACTCCACACCTTCACGCAGGCGGCGCTTCATCATTTCCCAGCTGGCCAGCATCTCGCGGACGATTTCCCAGATTTTGCTTGGGCGGAAGTAGAACTGCTTATAGAAACGCTCGACGCCGTGATAGATGTCTTCCTTGGACAGGTGCGGATAGCTGATCGCAGCCAGCTGTACGCCCTTTTCGTTGACCAGATTCACTGCGTCGTTTTCTTTCAACCAGCCGTTATCCACGGCCTGCTTGTATAGCGTCGTGCCTGGATACGGCGCGGCCAGCGACACCTGAATGGTGTGCGGGTTGATCTCTTTGGCGAACTTGATCGTCTTTTCGATCGTGTCCTTAGTCTCGCCCGGCAGTCCAAGGATGAAGGTGCCGTGGATGGTGACGCCGAGCTTGCGGCAGTCTTCGGTGAAGCGCCGCGCGATGTCGGTGCGCAGCCCCTTCTTGATGTTGTGCAGAATCTCGTCGTCCCCGGATTCGTAGCCGACGAGCAGCAGGCGCAGGCCATTTTCCTTCATGACCTTCAGGGTCTTGTAGGGTACATTCGCCTTGGCGTTGCAGGACCAAGTTATGCCGAGCTTGCCGAGCCCGCGCGCGATCGCTTCCACGCGTGGCAGGTTCGATGAATCGGTGAAGGTATCGTCATCGAACATCAGCTCCTTCACTTCCGGCATGTTGTCCTTGATCCACTTCGCCTCTTCGATAACGTTTTCCGCCGAACGCACGCGGTAGCGATGGCCACCGACCGTCTGCGGCCACAAGCAAAACGTGCACTTCGAGCGACAGCCGCGACCGGTGTAGATCGAGATGTAGGGGTGCTTCAGATAGCCGATGAAGTAATTCGGGATCTTGAGGTCGCGTTTGTAGACCGGCGCCACGAACGGCAGCGCGTCCATGTCCTCGATCGTCGCACGCGGCTTGTTGTGCTTCACCGTGCCGTCCGGCAGCTTGTAGCTGAGCCCGTCAATTTCAGGCAACGGTTTACGTTCGGCGACTTCCTTGCAGGTGTAATCGAATTCTTCGCGGCCGACCCAGTCAATCGCGGCACTGGCGGTCAGCGAGCCGCTCGGATCGACAGCGACTTTTGCGCCGACCAGCCCGATCATGACGCCCGGCTTGCGCGCCTTCAGCAGTTCCGCGAATTTCGCATCCGTCGGAAACGACGGCGTGCTGGTGTGGATGATGAGCAGATCGTAGTCTTCCGCGATCTTCAGCGACTGCTCGACCGTCAGCTCGTCAGCCGGCGCGTCCAGCACCCGCGAGCCCGGCACCATCGCCGCCGGCTGCGCGAGCCAGGTCGGATACCAGAAGCTCTTGATCTCACGCTTAGCCTGATAGCGCGAGCCCGCGCCGCCGTCGAAGCCGTCGAACGACGGTGCTTGCAGGAACAGCGTCTTCATCACAGGGGTGTTCATCGCGGAATTGTTCACCATTGAATCGTCACCAGAATATTGTGTCGCCGAAGCGGTCCGGATCGCTTTGTGTCATGCAATTTCTTTGAAATCGCCTTCCTGTCCCACTGAAAACTGCTGCCTGCCCCAGCGCACGCGGCGGCTGGCAAAGCTGGCGATCCACAAGCCGAAGGTCAGGAAATCGCGCAGCGGCAACAGCCAAACGTCCGAAAACAATGACTTACGACCACGCAGCCGCTGCGCTAAATGTAACATGAGCCGGGCTCCAGCCGTTACCGCAAGGCCGGCATGCGCGAGCAGCGACGTGGATGCGAGCACATTGCCGAGCACTGCCAGCGGCAGGCCGATCGTCACCACCGAGAAAAAGTAGCCGAGCGGCTGCACCGTGCGGATCGTTCGCAGCCAGCGCAATTCGTGATCGATCAGCGCGCGCAGGTTAGCGTCGATGACATCGGTATCGACGACGCAGTCCGACAGCACGGTGCGCAAACCCTTGCGGCGCGTCATTTCACCGAGCCACCAGTCGTCGGCCAGATGGTCGGCGACGGCCTGGAAACCGCCGATCGCGTCCAATGCTTCGCGGCTCATGGCAATCGACGCGCCGAACGCGAAGTTGCGCGAACCGAACAGGTGAGCGACGAGCACTGACGGCGCGAACCAGTCATCGATGAACAGCGCGCCAAGCCGCGACCATAGGCCGCCGATCGGGTAGCCGTGATACAGGCAGGTGACGATGCCGACCGACGGATCTTCCAGCGGCGCGACGGCCCGCCGGAGGTAGTCGGGCTCGACATGGATATCGCTGTCCGCCAGCACCAGCCAGCCGTGGCGCGCGTGCGCCGCGATATTGATCAGATTCGAAACCTTGTAATTCGAACCATGCAACTGGGTATCGACCACCAGCACGAGATCGCGTTGCGGAAATTCGCGCTGCAGGCGCTGTACCACCGCGACGGCCGGATCGGTGCTTTCGCGCACGCCGAAAATCAGTTGATAATCCGCATAGTCCTGGATGCAGAACGAGCGCAGATTTTCGTAAAGCTGCGGTTCCGCGCCGTACAGCGGCTTCAGCACACTGACCGGCTGTGCACCGGCATGCGCAGGCCGTGGCCGCCACACGAACACCGCGAGCAACGCGACCAGCGCATAAGCCGCCGCGATCATTGTCAAAATCACGCCCACTACTGCCACAGCCATCACGCTCCCGCATGTCCCGATTGATTGTCCGACCTTCGCGCTATACCCAGGTTCCGGAATTCCGGAACGCAAGGCGGACGCTGGCGTCGGCGGCGCTTATTGTCGCCGGGATTATGGGCGCGGGAACAGTCGTGTATGCGGATCCACCGTTGCCGGGCGACCGTATTATTGGTGACTGGCTGGTCGAAAGCCGTGATGCCACTGTCGCTATCACGGCGCTGGGCGAAGGCGACTCGCGTCATTACGAAGGTCACATCGTCTGGCTCAAGGACGACCGCTACCATCCGCAAGACGGTCCGGAGCTCGACGGTAAGCCGGTGATGGATTTGCACAATCCCGACCCAGCCAAGCGGCAGCGCACGCTGCTGGGTTCGCTGCTGGTTTGGGACATGCGTTTCGACGGCAAGCAGTGGAGCGGCGGCCGCGTCTACAATTCGGACAACGGACATAGCTACAACTGCAGCCTGCGCCTGCTCGATGACGATCACTTGCGGTTGCGTGGCTATGTCGGCATCTCGCTGCTGGGTGGCAACACCACCTGGACGCGGCTGCGCTGGACGCAGGCGAATCCAATGCCGCCGCCTGCAGGGAACTAATTCGCGGCGCGAAAATCTCTCAGCAACAAGAACCATATCGTTTGGTGTTTGGAAGACCTCTCAATGGAAGACAGCAACGTCCTGGAAAGACAGGCCGCCGCGCGTAGCGGTACCCTGTCCGCATTTAACGAACTGCGCAGTTACCTGCACACTCAGATCCTCGGCCAGGAGAATCTGGTCGAGCGCCTGCTGGTGGCGCTGCTGGCGGACGGGCATCTGCTCGTCGAAGGCCCGCCCGGACTGGCGAAAACGCGCGCGATCAAGGCGCTCGCACACGGACTGGAGGGTGACTTCCAGCGCGTGCAGTTCACACCCGACATGCTGCCGGCCGATCTCACCGGTTCCGACATCTATCGTCCCGAAGAAGGCGGTTTCCGCTTTCAGCGCGGTCCACTGTTCCACAACCTGATCCTCGCCGACGAGATCAATCGTGCGCCTGCCAAAGTGCAGTCCGCGCTGCTCGAAGCGATGGCCGAACATCAGATCAGCGTCGGCGCGGCCACCTATCCGCTGCCGCGCCTGTTCCTGGTGATGGCTACGCAGAACCCGATCGAGCAGGAAGGCACCTATCCGCTGCCAGAAGCACAGCTCGATCGTTTCATGTTGCACACGCTGGTCGACTACCCGGATCGCGCGACCACACTGCGCATCATGGAGCTCGCGCGACGCGAAGCCGCCGAAGCGCAGGAACTGCCGCCGCCGACAAAGCTGATGACGCAGGAAAGTGTTTTCACCGCACGCCGCGAAGTATTGAAGCTGACGCTGGCTGCATCCGTCGCCGAATACATCGCCGCACTGGTCGAAGCCACGCGCCGGCCCGAACCGTACAGCGCGCAACTCGCCGGCTGGCTGCGCTGGGGCGCCAGTCCGCGCGCGGCTATCGCCATCGAGCGCGGCGCGCGAGCGCTGGCCTGGCTCGACGGGCGCGATTACGTCAGTCCGGAAGATGTGCAGGTGATCGCGCCGGACGCGCTGCGGCACCGTCTGCTGCTCGACTACACCGCGCAGGCGCGCGGCATCACCGCCCAGGCCTGCGTGGAAGAGCTACTGCGTCACGTTCCGGCACCATGATTCTTCCGGATCTCGCGGAGCTGGTCGCATTGCGCGGCGCGGCGCAGGGGCTCAGCTTGCACGCGCACCGACCAGCGTTGGCGCGCTTGCAGGGTGGTCATCGCAGCGCTCAGCGCGGACGCGGGTTGGAATTCGAAGAAGTGCGTCTCTACGCGCCGGGTGACGACGCGCGCAGCATCGACTGGCGCGTCACCGCGCGGCGCGGGCGCCCGCACACCAAGCTGTTCCGCGAGGAGCGCGAGCGGCCAGTGTGGTTGCTGATCGATCTGCACGCGGGCTTGTACTTCGGCAGCCGGCGCCAGCTCAAATCCGCGCTGCTGCTGCGCGCCGCGGCACTACTCGGCTGGGTCGCGGTTGCCGGTGGTGATCGCCTCGGCGCGGTGATCGCCAACGGTCAGGGCGCGCCGCGCATTTTCCCGCCGCGCGCGCGTCAAGCCGGCGTACTGCCGGTGCTCGAAGCGCTGGTGGAAACTCAACCGCGCACACCCGCCGCGCCCGTCGCTACCGGACTGAACAGCGCACTCGCGACGCTGCGGCCACTGCTCCAGCCCGGCAGTTTGGTGCTGGTGCTGAGTGACTTCAGTGGTCTCGATTCCAATACAGAAACCGCGCTGAGCGCCTCCACTGTGCATTGCGACTATCGATTGCTACAGATCACCGATCCGCTGGAACGCACGGGCCTGCCGGCGGGCGCTTATCGCGTCGGTCTGCCAGGACGCCTGTGGTGGCTCGATGGCGAACGCAGCCGCGCGCCCTGGCAGGCCGCGTGGCTCGCAGGCGAGCGGCGTCTCGACGAATTGGCGCGCCGCCTCAATCTGCCGCTGAACCGCCTCGATACCGCCGAAGCAGTAACCGACTCGCTCTCCGCGTTACTCAGGGAGCCCGCGTGGGCGGCATGAATACTGACTGGCTTTCGCAACTGGCGCCCGATCATGCGCCGCCACCGCCCGGCTGGTGGCCGCCAGCGCCGGGTTGGTCGGCATTGGCGCTACTGCTGCTAATTGTCCTCGTGACCGTCGTGTACTGGCTGCGCCGCCCCTCGCGCCGTCTGCGCCGCGCCGCCTTGCGCGAACTCAAGCGTCTCGAAGCTGCGAGTGGCGATGACGTCGCACTCGCACGCGATCTCGAACATGTGCTGCGCCGCTACGCGCTGAGCCGGTTCGATCGCGCCGCAGTCGCGCGCCTGAGCGGTGAAGCATGGATCGATTTCGTCGTTTCCCACGGCGGTACGGCGTGGGCCGGAAGTACAGGCAGGAATCTATTGCGCATCGCTTACGGCAGCAGTGCGGAGACCGATCGCAGGTCCTGGCTGATCGGCGCACGCGGCTTTCTGGCCAAAGCACGCCCATGATCCATCTCGCCTGGCCATGGATGTTGTTATTTCTACCGCTGCCGTGGCTGCTCGCGCGCGTGCTGCCGCCGGTGCAGCCACACGGCACGGCATTGTTCCTGCCGTTCGCCGCGGTGGTGGCCGACGACGGAATGCCTGCGATCCGCAGTTCCTCACGTTTGCGCAATGTCCTGTACGCGCTGGTCTGGTTGCTGCTCATACTCGCCGCCATGCGTCCGCAATGGCTCGGCGATGCGCAGGCGCTGCCGACGACCGGGCGACGCCTGCTGCTGGCGGTCGATACTTCCGGTTCGATGGCGGCTCAGGACATGGCTGGCGGTTACACACGCCTGCAGGTCGTGCAGAAAGTGGCGGGTGATTTCATCCAGCGCCGGCATGGCGATCAAGTCGGTCTGATTCTGTTCGGTACGCGGCCTTATCTGCAGGCGCCGCTCACTGCCGACCTGGGCACGGTCGGACAGTTTCTGAGCGAGGCGATGATCGGCGTCGCTGGCACGCAGACCGCGATTGGCGACGCCATCGGGTTGGCCATCAAGCGCTTGCGTGATGAAGCGGCGCAGCCGGATGCGAAGAACGGTGAAACGGCGCTGATCCTGCTTACCGACGGCGCCAATGACGCCGGCGCGATGCCACCGCTCGAAGCGGCCAAGCTTGCGGCCAGCGCTGGTCTGCGCATTTATACCATCGGCGTCGGCGCTGCCGCGCGACAGGGCTTCTTCGGCGCAAGCGGCAACACTGATCTCGACGAGGACACACTAAAGTCAATTGCCCAGACCACCGGCGGCGAATACTTCCGCGCCACTGACGCCAGCGCGCTGGAACAGGTCTACACACGCATCGACAAACTCGAACCGAGCGCCGGCCGCAATCAATGGTATCGCCCGAGCACCGAATGGTTTGCCTGGCCGCTCGCATTCGCGCTGTTGCTGAGCCTGCCCGCCGTAGTGCTGCGGGAGCAAATGCGACGATGAGCGCCGCGCTGCAGGCATTCCACTTCCTGCGCCCGCAGTGGCTGCTGGCGCTGCCGTTGCTGTGGGCTGCGGCAACGTGGCTTGCGCACCGCCGTGCGCGAGACAGCGATTGGGCACAGCTTATCGATGCCGAGCTGCTCGCCGGTCTGCGCCTTGAAGGTGCAGCGGACAGCAGTGGCCGCTCGCCGTGGCCATGGCTCGCATTGGCGTGGACACTGGCGCTGTTGGCGCTGGCCGGGCCGAGCTGGCAGCGCGACGAGGCCGCTGCTTATCGCGCACCGGCCGCGTGGGTGCTGGTGCTGGATCTATCGCCATCCATGGCGGCGAGCGATCTCGCACCGGATCGCGTGACGCGTGCACGCTACGCGCTCGACGACGTGCTCGGCGCCGCCCGCGATGCACGCGTCGCCCTGATTGCGTTCAGCGACGAGCCTTACACCGTGACGCCGCTGACACAGGACGTCGCGACGGTGCGCAGCCTACTGTCGCCGCTCGCGCCGGACATCATGCCGAGCCCTGGCGACAGTCTCGCGCCAGCACTCGGTCAGGCCGGCAAATTGCTTCAGCAGGCGGGGACTCGGAACCAGCAGGTCATCGTGCTCACCGACGGCTTTGACGATCCCGCCGCTGCATTCACCGCTGCTGCGCGACTCAAATCCGCGGGTGCGGAAGTGAACGTCATTGGTATTGGCACAGCGAACGGCGCACCCCTGCAAAGCACGAACGGTGGTTTTGCACAGGATATGCAAGGGCGGACGCAGCTCGCGCGACTCGACGCCGATCGTCTGCGGCAGCTCGCCACCGCTGGCGGTGGACGTTATGCGGAACTTTCTGATCTGCCGTCGCTGACGCGGAGTCTGCAGGGGAATTCGGAATTCGCGAATGGCGCGACGGCCACACAGGGCATCAAGGTCGCGCGCTGGCGCGACGCCGGCGTGTGGCTGTTGCCCGGCCTGCTATTGCTCGCATCGTTGCTGGCGCGGCGGGGATGGCTGTGATGCGCGTGCCACTGCTATCCGTGCTGCTGCTTTTCGTGACCGTCACTGCGGATGCCGCGGATTGGTCCACTCTCTGGCGCACCGCCGATCAGCGCGGCGAGCAGCTGCTCCAAAGGGGCGACGCCGCGAATGCGGTGCGCACTTACACCGATCCGCGCCGCAAGGCTTACGCCGAACTCAAGGCAAGCGACTACGCGGCGGCGGCGCGCGATTTCGCCGCTTTCGATGACAGCGATGGCCAATACAATCGCGGCAACGCGCTTGCCCATACCGGCGATCTGCAATCCGCTCTGAAAGCATACGACGCCGCGCTCGCGCACGATCCACACAATCAGGATGCGCAGCACAATCGCGATCTGGTGGCACGTGCGCTCGATCAACAGCAGCAATCACAGCAGCAGGGACAATCCGGCAAGAGCGGCGATGACAAGAAGACGGACAAGAATGCGTCTTCGCAAAATTCTTCTGGCGGTTCGCAAAGCCAGGGCGACAATCATTCCGGAAAGGACGCCGATCACCAGAATGAAGCGGGCGCGCAATCTTCCGGCAAGGACGAAAAGCAATCTGAGGAGAACCGCGATCAGGGCAAGGCAAACGAAGCGAATGCCGCGAAAGATCAAAACAAAAATCAGGCGCAAGCGAGCGGCGCCCAGGCTCAGCAGGGCGATCAGAAACAGAAGGGCGAGGAATCCGCGCAGACAAACCAGGGCGATCAAGCTGCTGCCCAACGGCAGCCGCAATCCGCGGACAACGCAGCCGAGGCGCGGCGCGACGCCGAAGCTGGCTTGGACAAGACGCCGACCGATAAAACCGCGAATTCCGCCGCTGCGCAGACCGGCAGCGAAGGCTCGCAGACGGGTACCACCAAAGCGGTGGGCACGACGCAACGCAGCGAACAGCAACTCGCCGAAGAGCAATGGCTGCGGCGTATCCCAGATGATCCCGGCGGCCTGCTGCGTCGTAAATTTCTGATCGAACACATGATGAGACAGCAGCAGACGCAACCGTGAAGATGCCATGAAGAACCTGTCCCACATCATCATCGCAATGCTGATTTGCTGTACGACGCTTACCGCGCGGGCAGCGGTGACCGCGTCTCTGGACCGCGATCAGGTGGAATCGGGCGAGTCGGTGCAACTCACGTTGCAACACGACGGGCGCACCGATACTCAGCCCGACGTCGCGCCGCTGAAGCGCGACTTCGACGTGCTCGGCAGCAGCAGCGGCTCCAGTTTCCAGTTCGTCAATGGACATATGTCCGCGCAAGTACAGGTGACCTTGACGCTGTCGCCGAAACACGACGGCAAGCTGCGCATTCCGCCGCTGCAATGGGGCGGTGACCAATCGCCTGAGTTGGAAGTGACCGTCGGTGGTGGCGCTGCATCCAGTCAGTCCGACCGAACGGTGACGGCAAATGCCTCGCATGTTTTTCTCATAACGACACTGGAGCCGAAGCAGCCCTACGTGCAATCCACTGCTGTCCTCACTGTGCGGCTCTACTTTGACCAGCAGCTCTATCAAGCTGGACTCGAATTGCAGGGCAGCAACGACGTCCTCATCCAGCAGCTCGGCAAGGATGTGCAGGGCAGTGAAACGCGCAATGGCCGGCGCTATGACGTCGTCGAGCGCAAGTATCTGCTGCAGCCGCAGCGCAGCGGTCAGATCACTCTCGACGGGCCGGTGCTCGAAGCGCAGATCGCGGACACGAGCAGGAGTGACCGCTTCGGTTCCGATCCTTTCTTCGGCCGCACGCCGCTCGCCGGCATGTTCAACTCTACGCGTCCGCTACGTCTGCACGGCGATGCCATCCTGCTCAACGTGCGTCCGCGTCCTGCCGCCTGGACTGGCGGCGATTGGCTCCCCGCGCAGAAGCTCACGCTCGAAGAAAGCTGGCGGCCGGACAACGCGATCATCCATGCTGGCGAGCCGCTGACGCGCCATCTGCATCTGAGCGCCGACGGCCTGACTGGCGCGCAACTGCCGGACCTCAGTGCGCTGATGCGCCTGCCTGAAGGCGTCAAGGCTTATCCCGATCAGGCCAAGCTCGACACGCAGGAGCGGGGTGACAAACTGGTCGGCAGCCGTGATCAGGACATTGCGCTGATTGCCAGCAATCCGGGGCACTATGAATTGCCGGCGTTGCGGCTGGCGTGGTGGGACACGGTGCAGGATGTGCAGCGTGAAGTGGTGTTGCCGGCGCGGACGTTGGATGTTTTGCCGGCCGTGGGTGGGAGTAGTGCTGCTGCGCCTGCGGTGGCGAATCCTGCTCCCGAACCCGTCACTGCGGCTACTGCTGAAGCGAAGGCGCCGGTGGTTAGTGCCGAGAGTCCGTCGACAAGAAACCTTCCCTGGCTTTGGATCAGTCTGGCGCTTGGCTTGCTCTGGCTCGGTACTTTGGTCGCGTGGTGGTGGAGTCGCCGCCGTGCTTCCAAGGTGATAATGAAATCCGTCGCAGCCGCGACGGATTTGAACACGGAACTGCGCGCGGGCAGCGCGCTCAAGGCATTTCGCCAAGCTTGCCGCGACAACGATCCGAATATGGCACGTCAGAATCTTCTCTTATGGGCGCGAGCAACTTGGCCGCAAGATGTACCCGTTGGCCTCAATGCGTTGTCGCAGCGTCTGAGCGATCCAAGGCTGACCACGTTACTGCGGGAACTCGATCGTGCCTGCTATGCGGATGGTGTTTGGAAGGGTGAATCGTTGGCGCAGATGTTGAAGGTTCTTCCGACACAAGCGAAAAAGGCAAGTAATGCGTCTGAGTTGGGTGAGCTATACCCATTCTGATACAAAGCCAGGGTTTTGGAATGGCTGCGTCAGTACGTAGGGTAGGCGCAGTTCGCCGATGGTCGATGCATCGTTGGAAGGCGATGAGTTGCAAGCTGAGTTACGGCAGCCTCACAAGGGAGCTATTTTCGGACGAAAATAACGGCTTCTGGACGATTTCCACGTCCGTTCGGCCATCTATATGGGTGTTGTGAATATGAGTAGCGACCAAAGCTTGAAGATGCGCCGAGAAGTTAGCGAGTTGTTGGCGAGCGTTGGGATCACCGAAGATTTCTTTTGGAGTCTTGGGGATGAATCAGATTGGTCTTTGGTTATTAAGATGCACGCGCTATTTGAGGCGGTAGTTGGACGTTTAGTTGTTGGTCGACTTAATAAACCAGGCCTTGAAGACGTTGTGTCGAACCTTGAATTTAATAATATGAAATCGGGGAAGGTCGCCTTCGCGCGTGCTCTAGGTTTACTTGAATCTGAGGATGTCGCTTTTTTAAGAGGTTTGTCCGAGCTTCGAAATCGTCTTGTCCATGACATCCGCAATGTTAATTTCAGTATTGCTGACGATATATCAAACAAAAATGCGAGTGAATTGAAGAAATTCAGGAAGGAGTTTGGGTGGACTATTACCCAACTTAAGAATGGCGAAGAAGAGTATGAACGTCTGCTCAAATCGACGCCGAAATGGATCGTCTTTCTGGCAGGATATGTTTGTCTTCTTAGACTCCAGTTTCGGGTTTCTGATCACGACCGAAATCGCATAGTCGACGCACTTGTTAAGGCGTCGCACCATGGTGGGATATTGATGCCGGGAGCTAATACAGCGGAAAAAGGGAAAGCCTCATGAGGGTTTTTTTGAGCACGTAGATGCGGTTGCAGAGGTGATGAACAATCGCATCGATCGCTTGGTTGCGGACTTCGCCTGCCAAACACAGTGAAACTCTGAGGTCTTCCGTTCCGCCCCTGTTGGGCGGGTTACTTTCTTTGCCACGCGGCAAAGAAATGTAACCAAAGAAAACGCGCCCCTGACTGCACCGACTCGCGAAAAGCGCGCGAGTCGGTGCCCTGCGCTCCTCGGCCGAGGCGGGCTTCATCGACACGGCATCCCTGCCGTGACGATGAAGGCATCGGCTCCTGCCTCGCCCCGCTGCGCGGGCAGAAACCGCCTCGTCCTGCGGTGCTCGGCGCAGTCCGAAGGGGGTTGGAAAAGCAACAGCAAAGGCACAAAGCGGCGCGATGCGCCGCCGTGCTTTTAGCTTTTGACGTTCGGGTCCCCTTGGGAGCGCTGAGCATCGCAGCGCGCGCAGGGGATGTGCGGGCATGGATGCCCGCCAAGCACCGTCACGGCAGGAAGCCGTGTCGGTGCGGTTCCCCGAGCACGCGAGAAGCGCAAGGCACCGACTCGCGCTTTTTGCGAGGCGGCGCGGACGCGGGGTGTGCTTTCTTTTGGCTACTTTTCTTTGCACAAGCAAAGAAAAGTACGCCCGCCCAACAGGGGCGGAACGGAAGATCTCAGAGCCCTACTGCTGCAAGCAGGCGAAGCCCGCAACCGTTGCGTTCACAACGCCCGACAGGATGCGGCAAGATGCCTGCATGACACGAAACGACACTCTGATCTCCCGCTCCGGCGTCCGCATGCCGCGCATTCTCTATGGCACCGCCTGGAAGAAGGAGCAGACGGTGGCGCTGGTCCATGCGGCGATCGGACAGGGATTCCGCGGCATCGATACGGCGTGTCAGCCGAAGCACTACCACGAAGCCGGCGTGGGCGAGGGTGTTGCGATGTCTCTGAGTGAGGGTGCGACCGAGGGATTGAACCGCACGGATTTATATCTGCAGACCAAGTTCACGCCGGTCGATGGCCAGGATCCGTCGCGGATTCCCTACGATCCGCAGGCGCGTCTGGGCGAGCAGGTCGCGCAGTCGTTTCAGGCATCCCTGCGCAATTTGCGGATGAGTTATCTCGATTGCCTCGTGCTGCACTCACCGCTGGATGATCGGGAGCAGTTGGTGGAGGTGTGGCGGGCGATGGAGGCGCTCTCCGATACGGGCTGCGTCCGACAGCTTGGCATCAGCAATTGCTACGACTTCAAATATCTGGAGTGGCTCGATCACATCGCGCGCGTCAAGCCGGCCGTCGTCCAGAATCGTTTCTACGCGGATACTGGATACGATCGAGAGATCCGCACGTTTTGCCGGCGGCACGGGATTGTGTATCAGAGCTTCTGGACGCTGACGGCCAATCCGCAGGTATTGGCTCATGGCACTATCAAGGCGTTGGCATCGGCACACAAGCGCACGCCCGCGCAAATCCTGTTCCGGTATCTGACGCAGGAAGGTATCGTGCCGCTGACTGGAACCCGGTCGGAAACCCACATGCGTGAGGACCTGGAGATTTTCGAATTCGAGCTGTCGGAACGTGAACGCGCCGCGGTGACAGCGTTGTTCTGATCGATCGCCTGCAGCCAAGTCTCGACGTAACGCCGCTGTCATAACGTAATAACTTCTTCATCCGACAGCGCCACCCTGAATGCTGCGATGCTGTAATACGAGGTGGGTCAGCGGCTTATCGAAAATGTGAATTGTCATAATCCTGTCACACATCGAATCTTAAGCTTCTGGGCTAAATCGTCATTCGCTGCGAGCTATGGTGTGCGTAGCGGATTTGTCAATTGCGTTGGGAGACTATTCGGATGATTCGCAAACATTGGTTGAACCTTATCGCCATTCCTTCGGTGCTGGCGGTGGCCGCCTGCGCCGACCTGCAGACGCAAGTTCCTGCATGGGGACCGGATCTGGTGGCGGTAACGCAGTCGAACAAGTTGATCACGTTCAACCATAAGAGCCCCGGCACCTTGGAAAGCGCGTCGAAGATTTCCGGCGTGCAATCCGGCGAGGACATCGTCGCCATCGATTACCGGCCGTCGGATGGCAAGCTCTATGGTCTCGGCGGAGCGGGCAATCTGTATGTACTCGACGTGAATTCCGGTGCCGCGGAGTTTAAGTCGAGGCTGCATGCTTCTCCCGGCGACGCGTTTGCCGGACTATCAGGACAGGTGTTCGATATCGATTTCGAACCGGTGGCAGGATTTCTCACGGTGGTTTCGAATGACGGCCAGAATCTGCGCGTGAACGCCGACACCGGCGAAACCATGACGCAACAGAGCTTCGACCCACAAGTCGCGACGGTGGTCGCGGTCGCTTATACGACCAAGCCGAATGGTGCATTCAAGACCACGGAATACGCGGTCAACAGCAAGGCCAAGGAAATTTCCTCCGTGCCCTGGGCGGGCAACACGAATCTGGTCACGGTGGGCGCGATCGGAACTGACATCGGCAATTACGCCGGTTTCGATATCAAGGGCAATGAAGCGGGCGGCACCGCCTACGCCGCTTTCTCGGTTCCCGATTCGACTACCTCCAAGCTATATCTGATCGGTCTGGGCTCCGGTTCCGCGAAGGGACAGGGCACGATCGGCGAGGGCAAGGAGAAGGTTCGCAGCCTGGCCATCCGCTTGTCGCTGTCGTCCTGATCGACCGTCCGTCCGGTAGGGCAAAAGCTCAGAAAATCCCCATTAAGGGCCGTCGTCACGCGACGACGGCCCTTTTTGCTGCGCTGCGATTTTGCTGGCGGTGCGGGCGCATGCGGTATGCTCGCCGCTTCGCAAAATCGCCTATCCCCCTCGCCAATGACCTCTGTTCCTCCTTCCCAAGCACTGCCGACCCAAGCCGATCTGGAGCCGCTGCTGGCGCGCGTACTCGACGCCGCCAAACATAACGGTGCCACCGCAGCCGAGGCGAGCCTAAGCGTCAGCCGCGGGTTGTCGGTGTCGGTGCGCAAGGGCGAGGTCGAAGCGGTGCAGTTTCAGCGCGACCGTGATCTTGGCGTCACGGTCTACTTTGGCCAGCGCACCGGCTCCGCGAGCACCACCGATCTCGGTGAGACTGCCATCGCCGAGACGGTCGCGGCGGCATGCGCGATCGCGCGCGTCGGCGGTGAGGATCCCTGTGTCGGTTTGGCCGAACCGCAGCTCATGGCCACGCGATTCCCCGATCTGGATCTCTGCCATCCCTGGGCACTGTCGGCGGATGCTGCCGCTGATCTGGCGCGCGAATGCGAGGCGGCTGCCTTCGCCGCCGATCGCCGCGTGACGCAGTCGGAAGGTGCCTCGGCGGATACACGCCACGGTTTGTCGATTTACGGCAACACGCATGGCTTCATCGGCTTCCGCGAGGGAACCGATCACGCCGTCAGCTGCGCAGCAATCGCCGTCGACGGCGACGCCATGCAGCTCGGTCATTGGTACACCTCGGCGCGCAATGCCGACGATCTCGAAGCTGCGGCAGCAGTAGGTCGCAAGGCCGGCCAACGTGCAGCGGCTCGGCTCGGTGCGCGCCAGTTGAGCACGCGCACCGCGCCGGTGTTAATGCCGGCGGAAGTCGCACGCAGCCTGTTTGGTCATTTCATCGGTGCGATTTCCGGCGGCGCGCTGTACCGCCGTGCGTCGTTCCTGCTCGATCGCATCGGTCAGCCGGTATTCGCCGATATCGTCAACGCCCGACAGAAGCCCTTCATCCTGCGCGGCATGGCCAGCAGTGCTTACGATCAGGAAGGCGTCGCCACGCAGGAGCGGACGCTGCTCGATCGCGGTGTGCTCGGCGGTTATCTGCTCTCCAGTTACAGCGCGCGCAAGCTGAGCATGCAGACCACTGGCAACTCCGGCGGTGTGTTCAACTTCGTCGTCGAACCCACTTTCGCTGGCGGCCTCGACGCACTCGCGCGCGAAATGGGCACCGGCCTGATCGTCACCGACCTCATGGGCCAGGGTGCCAATCTCATCACCGGCGACTACTCGCGCGGAGCGTCGGGTTTCTGGGTCGAGAACGGCGCTATCGCTTATCCGGTGCAGGAAATCACGATCGCGAGCAATCTGAACGAGATGTTTCGCGGCATCCGCGCGATCGGGGATGATGTCGATATGCGTGGGGGCATTCGCTGTGGCTCAATATTGCTCGATCACATGACGATTGCCGGCGGCGGGGCGGGTGACTGATCGCTATCGCCCGGTCTATGGATCGGCAAGCGGCGCGTCTGCATGACTGGGTATTCATTCGACGACGGTAATCACGCCATTCATATCCTCATGTCCGGAACCGCAGAAGATGTCGCACAGGAACGGAAATGTGCCGGTCTTCTGCGGTGTCAGGCGCAAGTGGGCGACGGTGCCCGGTGGGATATCGGCGCGCCCGCCAATGTCGGGTACGCTGAAGCCCATCGGTACATCCTCAGAGTTCAACTCGATATCGACCGTTTCGCCCTTCTTTAGCGTGAGATGGTCGGGAGTGAAGACGAAGCGTTTCGCCGACACTTTGATGACGCGTACTTTTTCCACCGACGCCGTTTCGGCGTAACCGGCGATGGCAAAGCCCGAGAGCCCGGCGGCGGATACGATCGACGCCGCCAGGAAACACTGTGCGAAGCGGTTCATGGCGGCTCCTCAGGCAGATAGATTCTTCTCGCTGATGGTGATTTGCGACTGGTCGGTGCCGATCTCGCGAAAGCCCAGTCCTTTGTAGGGTGCGGCGGCATCCCAGGGAATCGGTGATTTCTTCGGCACCGAGAGCGGCGCCGGCAGCGGGAACATGAGCCCCTTGGCGGCGTGGTGCGCGATGTGTCCGGTCATGTGATGGTGTTCCTGGTGGATATGGCCATAGAACACCGTCACGTACTCGAACGGCATCAGCAGATCGATGGCCTTGCTGCCGTCGCCGGTCGTCCAGTCCCACGACGGTGCCAGATCGAACAGTGGACGATGCGTGAAGATCACGATCGGCGCGTCGCGGTTGAGCTTCGCCAGATCGTCCGCGAGCCATTGCAGCTGTTCTTCGCCGAGTGTTGCTCGCGGATCGGAGACGTTGTCGAGCACGATGAAGTGCACGCCTTTGTGATCGAAGCTGTAATGCGTGGGACCGAAGAATTCACGAAAGGCTTCGCCGTGATCCAGTGAAGCATCGTGTTCACCCGGAATGTAGTAGACCTGCTTCACATTCAGACCGGCCGCGATTTCGCGGAAGCGCGTCATGCGTCGGCGGCGCTCGGCCGGATCGTCGGTCGTATGCGTGAGATCGCCGGTGAAGATGATGAAGTCGGGCGCGCTCGTCAACGCATTCACCGCGGCCACGGCCTTGGGCAGAGTGCCTTCGGCATCGGGATTGATCGCGGCGCCGTGAAAGCCCCAGTGCGTATCCGAGAGTTGCACGAAATGAAAATCGCCGGTTGCCAATGCGCCAGGTCCGCGCAGCGACGCGCAGCCCGCGAGGCCGGATGCGAAAACCACGCCGCCATAGCTGGCCAGCTTGATAAACTGGCGGCGGTCGATCAGTGTTGTCATAAACCTTTCTCCGGTTGTGAAATTCCGGGTGGTTCGTCGCGGTCGGTATCCGCTTGGCGATCGATTTACCCGTCTCCATTGCATACCGGTCGAAAAGCACGGATATTCCATAAGCGGCCGGTGTGGAATAAAACTCAGGCTTGGGCGGTCTTCGTTTAGAGAGGGGATTCTTTCGTGATGGAGGATCAACGTGCCCGACGTTTTGAAGCGATGCTCGCGACTCATATGGACGCGGCGTACAACCTTGCGTTCTGGCTGACCCGAAATCCCGATACGGCGGAAGACTGCGTGCAGGAAGCGTGTTTGCGCGCGCTGCGCTATTTCGACAGCTTCCATGGTGGCGACGGCCGCGCCTGGATGTTGAAGATCGTCCGCAACACTTGTTACAGCTGGCGGCAGAAGTCGGGGAACCAGCCGATGTCGGGTTTCGATGGAGAACGCGCCGAAGACGCGACGGATTTATCGGATATGCCGCTGCATGCTGAAAATCCGGAAATGCTGGTGCTGCGGCAGGCGGAGCTGCGCGATATCGAGAAAGCGCTGCTCGCACTACCGGCGGAGCACCGCGAAATCATTGTGCTGCGCGAGCTGGAGGATCTGTCGTATCTGAAGATCGCAGAAATCGTCGGAATTCCGATTGGCACCGTAATGTCGCGGCTGTCGCGCGCGCGGGCGTTGCTGCGACAGCAGCTCGGTTCGGACGGTGAGGCGTGAGTATGATGAACTGCAACCAGTGCCAGGAGCTGATCCCGACCTATCTCGACAGCGAGCTTGATACGGCGCGGGTGCCGGCTCTCGAACAGCATTTGGCCGACTGCGACGGCTGTACGGAGCGGCTGCAAGAGCAGCGTGCGCTGACCAGCGCGATCCGGGGTACCGGTGTTTACCGCCAGGCACCCGAGCGCCTGCGCCTGCGCGTACAGGAAGTGATCCGGCGCGACTCGCCGTCGGCGAACTCGGCGCATTCGACGGAAGCGCGGCGGCGCTGGGCGCTTTCGCTGGCGGCGGGTCTGGCGCTGGCGATCGCTGTGGATTTCGTCGTCGTCAATTATCAGCGAGCGCGCTTGCGCGGTGACGAGATCGTCGCGGCCCATGTGCGCTCGCTGATGCAGGAGCATCTGATCGATGTTGCTTCCACCGATCAGCACACGGTCAAGCCGTGGTTCGCCGGCAAACTCGATTTTTCGCCCCCGGTGCGCGATCTCGCGGCCGCCGGCTTCACGCTGGCAGGCGGCCGCCTCGACTACATCGGTGGCCACACTGTTGCGGTCCTGATCTATCGGCACCGCCAGCACGCGATCAATCTATTCGTGTGGCCAGCGGCCGTCGACGGTGCTTCGTCGCATTCACGAGTTCGCAATGGCTACAACATCGTGCAGTGGATTTCCGACGGCATGAATCACTGGGCGGTGTCCGATCTCAATGCTACCGAACTGGAATATTTCGGCGATCAGGTGCGCAGCGCGGAACAGGCGCCGGAGTAGCAGCTGCCCAAGTGATTGTTAACAGACGCTAATATTTCGCCAGCAGTTCGTCGAGATCGCTGCGCGAGGCTTCCATCGCTCTATATAGCGGTACGTGCCGCATGCCCGGCCCGCCGTTGACGATGATCGCGAACGCGATCCAGCCGCCGTCGCGCTTGCGCAAGTAGCCGGCGATGCCGCAGACCGAATGTGGATCGTCCATCGTTCCCGTCTTCAGCGCCACGCGGTCGAGCCAGGCCGGACTGCCGGTGCGCAGGAATGCGAATGGCGCATCGCGCGGTACCACCAGACCGCCGTAGAACGCCGGAAAGTGTCGCGTATCGTGGTATTGGTAGGAAAGCAGGCCGACCAGATCGTTGGCGGAAAGCTGATTCTCCGGCGTCAGTCCGCTGCCGCTGAACAGCGGTGGCGCCGACGGCGACGCGTGCCGCGCGCTGCGTTGCGCGCGTGCGACGAAATCCGACAGCACGCGCCCGGCCATCGACAGTCGCGCCGGTGGCTGCGCATAGATATCCGAGGCCAAGTCGAGCGTCAGTACATCAGCGATGTAGTTGTTGGAGAAGCGCAGCATGCGATCCAGTTGTTCGTGCACCGACAGCCCCGAGGTCTGCGCCAGCGGATAGGCATTGGCCGGTATCGGGCTGCCGCTGACGACCACCGGACCCGCGACCGAGATGCCGATCTCACGCAAGGTTTCCATCATCAGCAAACCAACGCCGCGCGCCGGATCGGACATGGCTCGAAATACTTGCTGGCCGCCGCCGACCGGAATGTCGCCGCCGATGCGCAGGCGATCGCCTTCCTGTGTCGTCACGCGCTCGACCCAGAAGGTCTGCCGGCTGCCATCGCGCACGGTCTTGATCGTGCCATCGACCGGCAGCGGCAGTTGCATGACGCCGCAGCCGCGCACGAACGCGGACACACCCGGCGAGGTTGGGCGCACGTCCACGCACCAGTTGCCGAAATCCACACCGATCGACGCCAGCGGCGCGTTGTAAGCGGTATCGCTGCGCTGCATCGCTTCGCAGCGATCCTTGGTTTCGCAGCTGACGACGCCGAACGGTGCCGGGTTGACCACCAGCCGTCCGCTCACCGAGGTCACGCCGGCACCCTTGAGCTGAGCGGCCAGCGTCCACAGCGAGTGATCGTCGAGCGAAGGATCGCCGGCGCCCTGCAGCACCAGATCGCCGCCGAGTTGACCTTCGTGAATCGCACTCGAACCAAGCAGCTTGGTCTGGAACATCTTGTCCGCCGGCCAGGCGCTGAGCGCGGCGGCGGCGGTGGTCAGCTTGGTCAGCGAGGCGGGTGTCAGGCGCAAATCCGGGTTGAGCTGCTGAAGCGTTGAGTTGTTGCCGAGATCGACTGCCGCGGCGGTCACCTGCGCGCCGTTGTGTGTCAGTGCGGTAAGTGCTTTGAAGTCGGCGCGCGTCGGAGTGGAAACGGCCGCAAGTACGACGGCGGCCCCGATGGCGGCAAGGCTCCACGGTGTCGCGCGCGCGCGCTGCGCAACGGTTGAAATCATTGGCAAAAACATTCTCTGGATGCGTAATTGATTGCGAATAGAATTCGGTGATGGCCTGTGGCCGTGACCGGCGCGGAGTTCGCGAGTTATATAAGCACTCTGCGCGATGGGCAACCCGCGGGCCGCGCACTATCCGAGGATTTCGCTAAAGCCTTGTCCCGCATCGCCGAAATAAGAGTTACCTTAGCGCAGTATGCGCTTCCCAAACCGGTTCGACATGCAGTGAAGCAGACCCGTCCCGACCAATCCGATGCGCGCGGCAAAAAACAGACGCCGGCTCAGATCGGGCGTTTCCAGATTCTGCGTCTGCTCGGTACCGGGGCCCAGAGCGCAGTCTATCTCGCGCACGATCCGCAGCTCGATCGCAATGTTGCCATCAAGACGCTGCACTTCACGCGCCGCGATGCAGCGCAGAACCGCGCGCTGCTCAACGAGGCGCGCACAGTCGGCAAGCTACGGCACGTCAACATCGTGCCGATTTTCGACGCCGGTGAGCAGGACGGCGATCCGTATCTGGTATTCGAGTATGTCGATGGCCGCACGCTCGCGCAGCTGATCCGCACGGAGGGTGCGATGCAGGCGGCGCGCGCGGCTGAATTAGCGCTCGGCATGCTCGACGCGCTGACCTGTGCGCATCAGCAGGGCATCGTGCATCGCGATCTTAAGCCTTCGAACATTCTCATCGAGGCAGATGGCCGCCCGCGTGTAATGGATTTCGGCATTGCCGCACGTGTGTCGGCACCGAAGGACAGCGACGGGGAATTGCTCGGTACGCCCGCTTACATGGCGCCCGAGTACGTCACCAGTCGGACGATGGGACCGCAGGCAGATGTTTTCGCCGCCGGCCTGGTCCTGTACGAAATGGTGTTCGCCCGTCGCGCAATCCAGGCAGAGGGCGTGTTTCAGACCCTGCACCAGATCGCCAACGAGCCGATTGTGTTTCCCGCGGATGCCAAGCAGCGCGTCGACGAGAAACTGTTCGATATCATCGCCAAAGCCACGGCCCGCGACCCGCAGATGCGCTATGCCTCTGCGCAGCAGATGCGGGAGGCGCTTGCCAATTACTTGCATCCGGATGAGGTCAGCAAGCCCACGGACGATGGCAACAAGGCCAGCACGCTGGAATTCCTGCTGCGGCGCATGCGTCACAAGACTGATTTTCCGGCAATGTCGGCGGCAATCAGCACGATCAATCGCATGGCCATTTCCGACAAGGAAAACATCGCCTCGCTGTCGAATGCGATCCTGCGCGATTTCGCGCTCACCAACAAGATTCTGCGGCTGGTGAATTCGGCGTATTACCGGCGCGCCGCCGGCGACAGCATCAGCACGGTGTCGCGCGCGATCGTTATTCTCGGTTTCAACACCGTTCGTGATCTGGCAGTGTCCCTGATCCTGTTCGAGCATTTGCAGAACAAGGAACACGCCACTCAGCTTCGCGAGGAGTTCCTGCACGCGAATATGAGCAGCATCCTTGCACGCGAACTGGCGGCGTCGTACATGCCGCAGGAGGCCGAGGAATCGTTCATCTGCGCGCAATTTCACAACCTCGGCCGCATGCTGTGCCGATACTATTTCCCGGAAGAAGCGGCAGCGGTAGACCGGCTGGTCAGTGTCGAACATTGCAGCGAGGAAAACGCGGCCGCGCGCGTGCTCGGCATCAGTTTCCAGGAGCTGGGAGTGGGCATCGCCCAAGGCTGGAGTTTTCCAGAGACGATCATTCGCAGCATGCAACGGCTGCCGGCCGGCAAGCTTTCCAAGCCAACATCGCGCGTGGAGCGTCTGCGCATGCTGTCGGCCTTCGCCGACGAAATCAGCACAGCCGTTGCGCGGAACGGTGGCGACGAGCGCAGGATCGAACTCGCGCGCATCAAGGCTCACTATAGCGACAGCGTGCCGGTGAGCACGAAACAATTCGACGCAGCGATCGCGGAATCGATCGAAGAAATCACCGAACTCGCGCAGATCGTGCGCATCAACCTGAAGCAGACCCGATTCGGTCGCAACCTGACCGCTGGCGACGGTGGCAGTGCAGCCGAGTCTGCAGCAGCAGCGATGGAGAGCCAAGTGCCCGGCACTCTGTCGGAATCGACGGCGGCGTTCAATGACGCCAAGCCGCCGCCATCGCGCACCGCCGCCGAAACCAGCCAGAATCAACCGTTCGCAGCCACAGCCGTACCGGAACAACCAGAGCCATCGCCGTCATCGGAAGACACGCAAGCAATTCTTACGTCCGGCATCCAGGATATCAGCCGCGCGCTGGTGGAGGATTTTTCGCTCGGCGATCTGCTGCGCATCATTCTGGAGACGATGTATCGCGCAATCGGTTTCCGCCGCGTGCTGCTATGTATGCGCGACGGCCGCAACGGCACGATGAATGCGCGCTTCGGTTTCGGCGCCGACGTCGATCGGGCGATCGAGAAATTCCGCTTCACGATGGGTCGCAACGACGACATCTTCAACATCATTCTCGCCAAGGGCGTCGATGTGTTGATTTCCGATGCAACCGACGCGCGCGTGGCGCAGCGCATTCCGGAGTGGCACCGCCGCGAATTCACTGCGGAAACGTTCATCGTGTTTCCACTGTGCGTACAGAATGCCGCGGTCGCCATGATTTACGCGGACCGCGAGCGCGCCGGTTCGATCGTCATTTCGGATCAGGATCTATCGTTGCTGCGTACGCTGCGCAATCAAGCGGTACTGGCGATCAAGCAGTCGAAATAGCGATCGCTATCCGATTCGCCGCAGTTGCAGCGGACGCTACACGCGGCGGATCACGATGGCCGCGAAATCATCCGGCAGCGAAAAATTGCGGTCCTTGATGAGTCCGCATAACGCGACGGCGGAGCCGTTCTGCTGACGCTTGACGATCGCGCGCACTTCGCTGGGGTCAATAAAGCCGAACAGACCGTCGGAGCCGAGCACGATCGCTTGCTCCTTGAGCGCCGCAGCCGCTGGCGCCACGCGGCCGTCATAAGCACCGAGGCGCGTTGTTGAACGATTCGTCGTCAGTGATTGCGGGACCGGATCGTGCAGCGACCATACCTGCGTGTCACCCGCGGTGATGGCAGCAGCTGCATCCTCGCGCAGGATCAGAATGCTGGCGGAGACGGTTCCACGCCCGGCAGCCACGACGGCTTCATCCAGACGTTTCAGCAGACTTGGCAAATCACGGTCCGCGCGATGGTTCATCTGCTTGCGCAAAGCAGCGACGGCGGCTTCGGCCGCAATGGCGTCCGCGGGCGGCATGCCGGCGCCATCGAAGACCGCTGCGCAAAGCAGTCCGGGTGCCTCGATGCAAACGACTTGGTCGGCGCAGCGGTTGTAGTCGGAAGCACCTTCCACATGCCACGAGACAGCGACTTCGAGTGTACCGATATCAAAGTGCTGATCTTCCGCCTGCACGCCGCGATCACCCGGCGAAACGGATAAGGTATTGATTGGATTGGATGTATGAATCTTAAATTGCATCGTACAACCTCCGCGTCCGGCCCGGTTTTGCGGATTCAGGAAACAATCGGAAGCCACGCCTGATAACAGGCCATCTTCCTCCGGATATCAGGTCCGGAGTTTCTCTACCGGACCTTTCAGCTGCGTCTACGTTGCACCCGTAGGCGGCCAATGTAAATAGTCAAAATCTCTGCTACTGCCGCTGAGGCCGGTATTTGGATCGACGCCTGATCCCATTTTCATAATCCGGAACGATACTTGAATCATAAATGCGGTGAAGGTTTAATGTTCGCGGGGATGTACTGCTATTGCCGTCAGGGAGAGTTCTCGGCCATGTCCGATGCATTGGTAAATCTGCGTCCGATCGTTCCGCGTAAGGGACCCGATATCGAGTTTGATGACTCGCTGCCCCGCTTCTGGATGGACGATGATCCGTTCAAAACGCGTTTCTTCGACGCGATGTCGACCCTGTTTCCGGAGGGCGAAAAATTCTTCATCCAGTGCGTTCGTGATTATCGTGAACAGGTTACCGATCCTGTTCTCGCGGCAGAAATGCGTGAATTCATTTATCAGGAAGGCCAGCACGGTGCCGTTCATCGCCGCTACAACGAATGCCTGAAGAGGCAGGGCGTGAACGTGGACAGTATCGAAGGTGAATCCCGGCTGGCGTTCAGCTTGTTCCGCAAGCGGCTGCAAAAAGGCACGACGCTAGCGCAGACCGCAGCGCTCGAACACTTTACGGCGATCATGTGCCACGGCTTCATGACGCGGGCGGAAATCTTTGCGAACGCCGATCCGCGCATGCGCGCGGTGTTCTACTGGCACGCCATCGAAGAGATCGAGCACAAGGCGGTCGCGTTCGATGTGCTCACGAAGATCGCCGGTGTCAGCTATCGCAAGCGGGCTTTCACGATGCTATGGATGTCGATCATCTTTCCGCTGCACACGTTTCTCATCATGAGGCACATGCTGCGCGTGGATGGTTTCAGTGGATGGCAGCGGTTCAAGCTATGGACGCGAGGGCTTTGGTGGCTCTACCGTCCGGGCGGCATGATTCTGCCGCTGCTGCCGCACTATTTCGCTTATTACCGTCTTGGTTTTCATCCCTGGCAGGACGGCTCGATGGATGCTTACCGCCGCTGGCGCGGCGCTTACGACAGCACCGGCGACACAGTGCTCGCAGGCACTTCCGTCCACGCAGCTGCATAGGCGCGTGCCGCAACGGTTCTGCGCGGTTAAAGGCCGACGCCGCGCGCCATTAAGGTTGCCAGCAGCGGCAGCAGTACCAGCAGATGGATTTCGATCATCACCCAGCGTCGCACGCGCTTCAGCTCCTCTGCGGTCACCGCATAGTTGGGATCGGTGCGGAATCCGCGCGCCCAGCGGATGAACTGTCGGGTCGGTGCGATCGACAGCAGCCCGATCAGAACGAACAGTCCAATCTTGGCGTGAAAGACCGGGTTGTGCGCATAGAACGCCCAGCCTTTGGCGCCGAACAGCGCGCGGCCTAGGCCTGTGGTCACTGCGAAAATCGCGCAGATGAAATAGGCGATGTCGACTCGGGAAATCCAGCGGCCGCTCTCGGCGATCAGTTTTGGCCGCAGCAGCACTGCTTCCATCGATAGGGTCGCGAAGACCCCGAACACGGACAAGTAGTGTGCATAGGCGAGCAGCGCGTCGCGAATGACCATCGGCGCAGTGCGACTACAGGCTGGCGAAACGATCGGTCGCGGCGACCAGCCGCGCTAGGATGCCGGTCTCGCTGGCGGCGTGGCCTGCGTCGGGCACGATCTGCAGCTCGGCCTCGGGCCAGGCGCGGTGCAGATCCCAGGCCGATTTGATCGGACACACCACATCGTAGCGGCCCTGCACGATGATGCCGGGAATGCTGCGGATTCTATGGGCATCGTCGAGCAGCTGGTTCGGGCTGCGGAAGAATCCACCGTTGACGAAGTAGTGGCATTCGATGCGTGCGAAAGCCTCGGCAAATTGGTCGCTGCCGTAGCGCGCGATCATGTCCTCGCTCTGCAATAACTTGCTGGTCGCACCTTCCCAGATGCTCCAGGCGCGCGCCGCCTGCCGGCGCACGTCCGGATTGCCGCTCGTCAGCCGGCGATGATAGGCGGCGACGAGATCGCCGCGCTCGGTTTCCGGAATTGCTGCGATGTAATGTTCCCACGCGTCGGGGAACAGCCAGTTCGCGCCTTCCTGGTAAAACCAGCGGATTTCCTCAGGGCGGAGCAGGAAGATGCCTCGCAGGATCAGGCCGCGCACGCGTTGCGGGTGGGTTTCCGCATAGGCCAGCGCCAGCGTGCTGCCCCAGGAGCCGCCGAATACGACCCAGCGGTCAATGCCGAGTCGTACCCGAATTGCTTCCATGTCAGCGACCAGACTCCAGGTCGTGTTTTCGCGCAGGTCCGCGTAAGGCGTGCTGCGGCCACAGCCGCGCTGATCGAACAGCACAATGCGATAGCGCTTGGGATCGAAGAACTGGCGATGCCAGGGTTCGCTGCCTCCGCCCGGACCGCCGTGCACAAATACCACCGGGGTGCCGTGTGGATTGCCGCTTTCGTCGACATAAATTTCATGTAAGTCATCGACTTTCAGACGAAGGGTGTGGAACGGTTCTATGGGCGGGTATGGATGGGCCATGCGCGGCGTCGACGATATTGGAAAATTAAAGACTTGCTCAGCTTAGCCGACACTCTTTCATGGGGCGAGTCGGCGCAGCGGATGCGGCGGCTCGCGTCCGCATTGATCGAGCGGCGGTGGTGCATTAGCATCATCAACAGGTTGCAAGTTTTTTTGACGGGGACGCGAGGGCCTATGGGGCGCAGGGACATCTGGATAGGCACATTGCTCGGCCTATTGGGCGCCGCCGCGTCGGCGCAGGCGCAATCTCTATCTAGCAACACCAATGCTCCGGTGATTCTGACGCCGGCGACCTCTGTTTCCGTTCCAGTTTCGACTTCGGCGGTGTCGGCGGATGGCATCACGCCGAGTGCAATTCCGTCGGTGGCGCTGGCCGATGCGACGCCCACCAACAGTGATGCGACCGCGCCGGTGGCGTCCACTCCTCCGGTTGCAGCGCCGACGAATTCCGATCCGGCTCCACAGCCTTCCCCCAACAACGATGCGGACACCAAAGCCGCCGTGCAGGATGCGCAAGTGTCGGCACCGTTGCCGGCGGTGGCTGGAACCCCGGCGCTACCGCGCACATTGGCGGTGCCGCCGAGTGCCGACGAAGCCGCGCTGTTTTCACGGCCCGACGTTCTCAAACCGGCGGTGAGTTTCTGGACGAATATATTCCAGAAGTACTCGGAGAACGACAGCATCATTCACGCGATGGACGATCCCCGGAAGGTATATGCGGTGCTCGATTTCGGTGAGCCCGCGGCAACCATGAATAAATTCCGCTTCGCGCATTACCGCGCTGAAACCGAGCGCGACCAGATCAACCACATCACATCGGTGCTGAAGCACGTCAATACGCTGCGCGACAATCCGGATCGGATGTCGAGCGAAGAACGGCGTATTTACTCGATGTTCTCGGATAGCCGCGATCCGCGGCGTTTCCGCAATGCGATCGACAACATCCGTATCCAGCGCGGCTTGCGCGAGCGCACCGCGCAGGCGCTGGAAGTCGCGTCCGGCTATTGGCCGGCGATGGAAAAGACCTTCCGGTCATATGGCCTGCCTTATGAGTTGACGCGGTTGCCGCTGGTGGAATCGAGTTTCAACGTCAATGCCTACTCCAAAGATGGCGCAGCCGGCATTTGGCAATTCATTCCGTCGTCGGCGCGCATTTACATGCGACTGAATGAAGTCGTCGACGATCGTCGCGATCCATGGTTCTCTACCGACGCCGCCGCACGTCATCTGCGTGATGACTACAACGCGCTGCACGACTGGCCGCTCGCAGTAACGGCATATAACCACGGTCGCGGCGGCATCGCACGCGGCCTGATCGCGGTGCAGGGCACCAGCCTCGCCGATCTGATTGAGCGTTATCGGAATCGCAGCTTTGGCTTTGCTTCACGCAATTTCTACGCGGAATTCCTCGCCGCGACCGACGTCGCGCGCAGCTATCGCAGCACATACGCGCCGGCAACTGAGCGCGCCGCTGCATTGCGCTTCGATGTGGTGAAGATCAATGACTACGTCCGCTACGACACGCTGCGGCGACTCGCTGGGGTGGACGAGGATTCTTTTCGCGAACTCAACCCGGCCTATCGGCCCGAAGTCGTCGCTGGCAGATTGCTTGTGCCTCCCGGCCATGAAATCCGCGTTCCTGCCGGCACCGCCTCGCGGTTTCTTGCGGCCTACGCCTCGCTGCCGGATAACGAACGTTCGTCTCGCCAGCGCGAATACTTCGTGTCCTACCGCGTGCAGCGTGGCGATTCGATCGGCAAGCTCGCCCGCCGCTACAGTACTAGCGCCGCCGCAATCCGCGCCGCGAACGCTCTCAAGCAGGGCGCTCGCATCCGTGTTGGCGAGACTATCCGGATTCCACCTCGCGATGTTCGCGCTCCCATCGCGACGGCGTCCGCCGTGGCGCCCGCGCAGCTGGTGCAGACCGCGGTGATCCAGACGTCATCACAGTATCGCCAGCATCGCGTACTCGCCGGACAGACCCTCAGCGATATCGCGCTTCGCTACGGCACCAGTGTGGACACCCTGCGCGAACTCAATGCGATCCGTAACGACCAGAATCTGCGCGTGGGCAGCACACTGAAGATTCCCCGGGACGATTCCTAGTCCACTGAACCAATGACTCGCTGGGCGTGATGAGCTTGATCTGACGAAAGCCTAGATTGTCCGACGCTGCGGTTTTTTTGCCGCCAGTTGCTCGGTTGTTTTTATCGATGATTCTTAGAGATCAGCGCGTCAGCAGCAAGCGGAATCTTGACGGGTGTGCTCGCGGATTTTTGCGGGGCTTCGCAATTACCCGCGTGTTTCACAGCCGCGAGCGCCGCGCAGGCATTGATCGTGGCGAGTTCCTTGTCAGAGGCATTGTCGTGCGTGCTCGTGCGGTTCAGCAGTGCGTAGGTTTCCGGACCGTTGAGATCGGCGCCCGCGGCCAACAACAAGGCGATGACTCCGGAAACGTGTGCGGTCGCCATCGACGAACCAGAAACAAAATCATAGCGGCCGCCCGGTACGAGGGTAAGCACTTCGCGGCCAGGTGCGCGCAGCGTGTTCGCGCGATGCGCTGCACTGGCCGAATCAACCAGGACGACGCCGGGGATCCCAACCGGAAATCCGTCCACACGACCATCCGGAGGAACGGCGCCGACCACAATGACGTTATGGCGCAGCCCGTATTCGACGAGTTGCGTCAGCAACGGATCGGCCGGTCCACCCAGACTCAGATTGACGATCTTCGCGTCCGATTCGAATGCGGCGGTCAGTGCTTTCGCCAGTGTGAATGAGTTGCACTGCGCGCTATCGCTTGCCGGCGTCAGCTGCCAGCACGCTCTGAACGAGAGCAGGTTGACACCCGGAGCGATACCAACGATGCCTTCATGGTTGTTGGCGTCCGCAGCGATGATGCCGGCGACTTCCGTACCGTGGCGGTCAGCGCTGAAAGGGTCGCCGCCACCGGTGAAATCCTGTGTCGCAGCGACGCGTCCCTGCAAGTCGGGATGCGTGGTGTCGATGCCGGTATCGACAATCGCGACCGTCACGCCGTCGCCCTGTGACCACTGCTGCGCCCCAGCCGCATCGATCGTCGCGAATCCGTGTTGCAGATCGATGTAGGGATCGTTGTAGCCGCTGCTCAGCGTGGAGAACGTCTCCATCGGTTGTGCGAGCTGAACCCGGCGGTCGTTCGACAACCGTTCCAGCAGTGCGTCGCGCACCGCTCCGGCCGGAATCTCGAACACGACACATTGCATTTGCAACGGTCTGATCGGCCAGCCGGATACTTCACGCAGGCCGTAATCGGACGCCAGCGATGCCAACATCGCGCGCGCGGCGCTGGTTTCCGCGTAGCGCGGCGCAGCGTCGTAGCCGCGCAGAGTGGAACCGGCGCGTACGCTGACCGGCTCGGGTGTGTTGGCAACAGCGACCACGATCAGGCGCTGTGGTTCACCGCGCATTGACACGACCGCGGTGGCCGGCGCGTCAGCGCCCGGCCGGATCGTCGTACATGCCGTCAGCAGTGCTACGCACAGGATTGCTCCCGCCCTCGTCACGGGGGCGATCCGGCGTCGACGCTGACCGCTTCAGCGAAGCGCACCGCCGGATGCGCGCGCAGCTGCGCCAATAGGCGCGAAGTGGCGCTCTTGCTTGCCTCTGGTGGATAGGCCGTTGGCGCGAGCGAGTAAACGCCAGCATCGGTGGGGCCGCCAACCACTTGCAGCTGCGACTGCTCCAGCAGTTTCTGAAATTCGGCGAGCGTCATTCCCGGCGTCAGCACTACGCGCACCATAGCTCGTCCAGCCGATGCCGGTGCCGACGACAGGGTCCGGTACTGCGCGGCTGGCGATGCTTGTGGTTCGTGGTGCAGCCACAGCAATCCGCCCAGCGCATACAGGCCAACGGCTTCGACGATCACCGCCGCCGCCAGCGCGCGTAAGAGCCAGTTCGGTTTCATCCTTCCATTCGTGGCGACAGGCGCCGGGACTTCACGCTCGATCCGCGCCCACAGCTGCCGCAGCGCGGGCTGCGGGTTGCGTTCTTCGCCATCGTCCCAGCGCGTCGCTTCGTGGAGACGGCGTTGGAATTCATATTCTTCCCTGCAATCGATGCAATTTCCGAGATGTGCGTCCACGGCGGCCTGTTCCGCCGCTGATGCGCGGCCGTTAATGACCCACGGGATGAAGTTCCACACCTGCTGGTGCAGTCTGGTTGTGTCAGCCGATTCGTTCATGGTCGTTCCCCTTGTCGGACCCCCCCCCAAGCGCCGGCAACAAGTTACGAAGCTTGATGCGCGCCTGAAACATGCGTCCTTTCACGGTATTGACCGGACAATCCATGATCTCGGCAATTTCCTCGCATGAGTGCCCGAGGAAATAGGCAAACTCTATCGTCAGTCGCTGCTCCGTCGGCAGCCGCCGTAGGCCGTGCTGCACCCAGTCGCTGAGTTCGTGCGTGGTCAACGGTTCCTCGTCGGCGGGGAGCTCGTCGATATCGATATCCGCCGCGGGCGTTTGGAATCCGCCGCGCGCCCGCCGCAGGGATTTCAGCATGCAGCGGTAAGCGATCCCCATGATCCATGTCGATACCAGCGAGCCGCCACGGAAATCGCCTGCTTTCTGCCACACCACCCAGAACGTATCGTTGATGATTTCGTCGATGAGATCGTTCTGCTGCGTCTGCCGCGCGAGAAACCGGCCCAGCCGATGATAGTAATCACAATAAAGGGCTTCGAACGCTGCGCGATCACGTGTGATGACCTGGCTCAACAGCTCTCGGTCGCGCGCTTCGCTGCGCTGCACCATTTTTGCGGGCTGCATGGGATTTACGATAGCGAGTGGCATGGCACGTTTGGCGCCTCCCGTCGGTTCTGCCTTCCTGTAGGTGCACGTTGACCGTCCAATGGTTGTATCAGAACCTATCCGAAACTGACTATAGCTTGGCATTTTGCTTTTCGGCGGCGCTCGAAATCCTCCGAAATCCTCATTTGCCGCTCGTAAACCCCCATTTCTGCACCCCGGCGGAACGCAACCTGCCTTTGCTCTCGATAGCTTTTGGACAGATTCTCAGAAGTGCCATAGCAAGCTGGCTGCCCAGCGATCGGACGCCCGTTCTTCGAACAAGCTCTTGGCGGTGGAATCGGTGACGATATACGCCAGATCCACATGCAGTGAGCCGAAGTCGTAACCGAGGTCGGCGCTGCCATAGAAGTAGCCTGCGCCAAACAGGCGGTGGAGATCGACATAGCCGATCCCGGCGTTGGTGGAGATCCCACGCCACAGCGACCGGTGGAATGCCAGATCGCCGGAAAACGCCGGCTTGTTGTCGGCGCTGCCGCGGGTGGAATCGAAGGTCAGGTCTGGAATGACCGCCACGGTCAGATAGACGCTGTCTCGAAACGACAGGGTACCGGCCAGCTCGTCGTAGTCGTAATGCCGTGACGGCGTGACATTCGGGTGTTCATAGCGAGTGGCGGTAAGCCGGCCACCCCACTCGTCGTCGAACATCCAGTCCTTGCCAAGATACGCGTTGATCTCCGCAGTTTCGTCTTTGTAGGGATTAAAACGCACGCTGGCGCCACTCAAGCCGCCAAACCAGCCGGACTCAGTGCGGTAGTGCGCGTCTGCCTGCACGGACACCGAGTTACCGCTGAGGGAAAGGCCGTGGAACATATAAGCGGTCGATACGCCAAGCGAGCCACCCCAAGGATCTGCCCACGCAATAGATACCGGAACGCTCGCGAGAATCGCCGGAAGCACGAAATAGAGGTGGTGACGAAGCGTGCCGATCAACTCGGATACCTTTTCTCGCACCGTTTCCGGCAAGCGTTTTTCCTAGGGCCTGTTAACAATCACTTTGACCGCTGCGACGGAGACCGTATGGGCACAGCGCAGGGAACGAGTGACGCGGCGCTGCGCCCATACGGTCCCGTCCTATCGGCGCCGACACGGTGTTTGCGCAGCAATGGGTGCGGGAGGCGCCGAACCGGCCCGCGTCCGGCTGCGCCCCGGCCCGGCGTTGCCGGGCGTTCGCCACGCGCGAAGCAATGCTTCGCGCACAACGCGCGGCTCACCCCACGCTCGCTGCGCTCACGGTACCGTGCCGCGGGCCGGGGTTGTGCCCCAAAGGGCGCCACGCCGCGTTGCGCCTCGCTCATGTGAATCACCACACTTCGCTCGGCGCGCCCTGCTTGGCTCCCTTTTGGGCGGCAACGCAGCGATCAAAGTGATTGTTAACAGACCCTAGCATTATGGTGCTTTGTTTCGAGGGTGACCAGAGAATCCGGACGGTTCCAGGCGCGAGCAAGAGCCTCTCGAATCGCAGACAATTGCGCTCCCGCGCAGTGAGTGCCGGATTTCCCAAAATCAGTTGTGGAGCGTCGTGGACAAACGGATGCAGCGGTGGAGTGGCCGCCATTGCGGTCGCAAGGATATCGATCGGCTCGACAAGGTACGGTGCGAACGGCGTCCGCCGGCCATCGCGTGTCGGCTGTTTGGCGGACCCGTGTGAAACGCGCTCCGGGCCGGTTGCGCATCATTGGTGGCGAATGGCGCAGCCGCGTCGTGGAGTTCGATGCGGACAATGGTGTGCGGCCGACGCCGGATCGTGTGCGCCAGACCTTGTTCGACTGGCTGACCCCGCTGATCGATGGTGCGCGCTGTCTGGATCTATTCGCCGGTAGCGGCGCACTGGGTTTGGAGGCGCTGTCGCGTGGCGCTGCATGCGTCACTTTCGTCGACCGGGGACGCGCCCAGGTCGAGACCATCGTTCGCGCGCTCGAAAATCTGCAGGCGCGTGAACGCGCGGAGATCGCGCAGGTCGACGCACTTGCCTTTCTGGCGACGGCAGCACGCTACGATGTCGCCTTCCTTGATCCGCCTTATGACGCCGGCCTGCTCGAACCCGCGCTGATTGCGCTGCGTGATCATTTGACCGATGTCAACCGCGTTTATGTCGAGTGGCGCAAGGGCGAGACGCCGGCATTTCCTGACGGCTATGGGCTGCTGAGGGAAAAGGCGGCCGGTCATGTAAGCTACGGCCTACTGAGCTATCGAGCGGATCAAGGGGAGAGCGCGAAGTGAGCGTGAAAGGTGGCGCCAGAAAATCCGTCATTGCCGCGTATAGCGGCACCTTCGATCCGATTACGCTTGGACACAACGACATCATCCATCGCGCCGCGCGGATGTTTCCGAAGCTGATCGTGGCAGTCGGTTCCAACGTTGCCAAGAATCCGAAGTTCACGCTCGACGAGCGCGTTGCACTGATCCAGGAATCCGTCAAGGATCTCGACAACGTCGAGGTCAAGGGTTTCACCGGCCTGGTCGTGGATTTCGCGCGCGACAATGGCGTCACGGTGCTGGTGCGCGGCGTACGCACGGTCGGCGATGTCGATTACGAAAAGCAGATGGCGGTGATGAACCGCGCGCTGTACCAGACGCTCGACACGGTCATGCTGACGCCTTCTCCCGAATACGCACACCTGTCATCCAGTCTCGTGCGCGAACTGACCAGTCTGGGCGCACCGGTTGGGAAGCTGGTGCCGCCGCCGGTGGCGGCAGCATTGCTGGAGCGCTTCGGACGCAAGTAGGACGATGCGTCTGCCGTCGCAGCTGAGCGTTCCCGGTAAAATGCATGTATGGCGCTCAAAATCACCAGCGATTGCATCAACTGCGATGTTTGCGAGCCGGTCTGCCCGAACACCGCGATCTACCAGGGTGCCGAGTTCTACGAGATCGATCCCGCGCGTTGCACCGAATGCGTCGGTCATCACGATACTCCGCAGTGCCGCGACGTCTGTCCGGTGAATTGCATTCCGCTCGATCCGGATCGCATCGAAACGCGCGAGCAGTTGCTCGAAAAGTACGAACGGCTGATCGTGGAAAATCCGAAGTGAGCCCGCGCAGTCGGTCTCAGTCTTTGATACGCCAGCTCGCATGGCCGTTCGCGACACTAGTCCTGTGTGTGGCGTTCTCCGCCACCGCCGCTGACAAACCACCAGGCTACGCCGTCGCCAGCGCACACCCGCTGGCAACCGATGCTGGGATGGAAATCCTCGAAGCGGGAGGCAACGCTTTTGATGCCGCAGTGGCGGTCAGCGCCGCGCTGGCCGTGGTCGAGCCGTACAGCTCCGGCATCGGCGGCGGCGGTTTCTGGTTGCTGCATCGGGCATCTGATGGCTTCGAAACCATGGTGGATGGCCGCGAGACCGCGCCGCTGGCGGCAAGTGCAACGATGTATCAGGACGGCAACGGTCATGCGATCGCGGACCTGTCGCGGAATGGTGCGATCGCCGGCGCCATTCCCGGCGAGCCGGCCGCGCTGGCGTGGATCGCGGAACGCTATGGCAAGCTCGGTCTCGCACGTGACCTTGCACCCGCCATACGCATCGCGCACGACGGTTTTGCGATCGACGCGCATTTCTCCGATTTCGTCGCCGCGGAAGAAAGCCGATTGTCGCCCGCCGCACGCGCGGTGTTCATGCCGGACGGTCAGCCGGCGGCGGCGGGCGCGCTGATTCGTCAGCCCGCACTCGCGAAGACTTTGCAGCATTTCGCAGACGAGGGAAGTCCCGGTTTCTACGCAGGCGATGTCGCGAAGAAGCTGGTTGACAGCGTGCGCGCGGATGGAGGTTTATGGACCCTTGACGATTTTGCGCGCTATCGCGTTGTCGAACGCGCGCCGGTCACTTTCCATTTCCGCGACTACCGCGTGACGACTGCACCGCCGCCGTCCGCGGGCGGTGCCGGTCTTGCCGAGATCCTGCAACAACTGGAAGTGCTTGGCTGGACCGGCGACGAAGGCATCCGTTCGCAGCAGCAGGTCATTGAAGCGATGCGTCGCGCGTATAGCGACCGCGCGGATTATCTCGGCGATCCCGCTTTCGTCGATATTCCGGTGCATTGGCTGTTGTCGCGCACGCACGCGATGGCGCTGGCACTTTCGTTCGTGACTGATCGCGCGACACCGAGTGCCACGCTGCCGCAACTGAAGGCACCTCAACGCGCGGCACATGAAGGTGCCGAGACCTCGCATTTTTCCATTCTCGATGCCGAGGGCAATCGCGTCGCTGCCACCGTTACTGTCAATCTGCGTTTCGGCTCAGGCTTTATGGCACCGGACACCGGGGTCATCGTCAACGACGAAATGGATGATTTCGCCGCGAGCGTTTCCGATTCCAACGCATTCGGTCTGATCGGCTCGCGTGCAAACGAGATCGCGCCCGGCAAGCGGCCGCTGTCCTCGATGACGCCCAGCTTCGTCGATGGTCCGGACGGTACGCTGGTGATCGGCACGCCTGGCGGCAGCCGCATCATCACGATGGTGTTGCTCGGCATTCTGGATTTCGTGCGCGGTGCGACTGCGGTGCAGATCGTGTCTGCGCCGCGCTATCACCATCAATATCTGCCGGACGTCATCGAATTCGAAGCGCCGGCTTTCGATGCCGCGGCGCAGGAAAAACTGTACGCAATGGGCTACGCCCTGAAGCCGGTGGCCGCGTCCTACGGGAATATGCAGGTCGTGCTGTGGCGCGAGAAGACGAATACGATCGAGGCGGCGTCCGATCCGCGCGGAGTCGGGACGGCGCGCGTGAAGAAATTCGATCAATGACATGACCTTACCCTGAAGGTCCTATTTGTAGGAATGCCGGACCGGCGGCATTCTACGTTCCGACGATGAACTGCTTGGTTGCAAAAATAAAAAACCGATCAGGGATGGCGTAAAGCCACGATTCGCTTGTTGCGAACCAGGACTAAATAAATTGCTGAGCGCGTGCAGGCTGCGAACCCGCGGGTGGGGGGTTGGTCCACGATGACTCAAGCGACGAGCGGAAACAGACGGTGGGGTGCAGTTACAGCGTCATCGGAAGCGGCGGAGCATCGGGGGGTGCTCCGCCGTAACCGTCTTCAGCCCTCAATAATTTCTCCACATCAAAACTTTAGAGCGCGCCGCCACGTTGCAAAGCTGTGAAGTCAGCACGTCTAAATTTTTACGCTTCACCTTTGGTGCGCAGCATATAGAGTTGTTGACGATACGCTGCTAGAACGTCGCGACCACCGGTGCGTGATCCGACGGGCGTTCGGCGCGGCGCGGCGCTACGTCGATCATACAACTGTTGCAGTGTGCTGCCAGTTCCTGCGAGGCGAGTATGTGGTCGATGCGCAATCCGAGATTGCGTCGGAACGCTGCCTGTCGATAGTCCCACCACGTGAAGCTCGCAGGCGCTTGCGGCAACAGACGGAAACTATCGCTCAAACCAAGGCTCAGCAGCGCGCGAAAGGCCGTACGTTCCGGCGTGCTGCACAGAACCTGCTCGTGCCACGCGGCAGGATCGTGGACATCCTCGTCGGCGGGCGCGATGTTGTAGTCGCCGGTGACCGCCAGGCGCGGGTGGCGTGCAAGCTCGGCGCCCAGATAGCCGTGCAGGGCGGCGAGCCAACGCAGCTTGTATTCATATTTGTCGCTGCCAACCGCCTGCCCATTCGGAACATAGATGTTGACCACGCGCACGCCCTCAACCGTCGCTGCGATGACGCGTCTCTGCTCATCTGCGAAGTCGTCGGGCAGATTACGGCTGATGTCTGCAAGCGGATGGCGCGACAGTAAGGCGACACCGTTGTAGGTCTTCTGTCCGTTGTGCGCCCAGTGATAACCGGCCTGTTCGATCGCGGCCGCAGGGAAATCCGCATCCATGAGCTTGGTTTCCTGGATGCCGATCACATCGACCGGATGCGTTGTTAGCCAGTCGAGCAGATGCGGCAGGCGCACGCGCAGTGAATTGACGTTCCAAGTTGCGATTTTCATCGGACGGCGACGTGTACCTGCGGATCAGCGGGTGTACAGCGGACGAGTTCTATTCGATCGATACCGCTTCAGTTGCTTGCGCGCGCAGGAGCTCCGCGAATTCGGACGCCGGCATCGCCCGCGCGAGATGGTAGCCCTGCATTTCATCGCAGTGATTGTCACGCAGGAACTCGAGTTGTTCGGCAGTTTCCACACCTTCGGCCAGGACACGCAGTTCAAGAATGTGCCCAAGCGAGATGATCGCCTTGATGATTGCGGAATCGTCTGGATTCGTCGTCACGTCGCGAACAAAGGATTGGTCGATTTTCAGCCGATCGAGCGGGAGCTGTTTCAAGTAGTAGAGGCTGGAATAACCCGTGCCGAAATCATCCATCGCGATTTTTACGCCGAGCTCGCGCAGACGGCGCAGCATTGCCACGGCGGTGTCGGTGTCTCGCATGACCGCGCTTTCAGTGACTTCCAGCTCCAGATATTGCGCCGGCAGCTTGGCGGCTGCCAGCGCCTCGGCGACTTGCGCTGCGATGTCGCCGCTGACGAGCTGGCGCCGCGACAGGTTCACCGCCATCGGCACCATCGGTATGCCGGCGCTGAGCCAGGTGCGAGCCTGTGCACAGGCAGTACGCAGTACCCAATCGCCGATCGGAACGATGAGCCCCGTTTCCTCTGCGACTGGAATGAACTCCGCCGGCGACACGATGCCTTCTGCGGTCTGCCAGCGAATCAACACTTCGACGCCAACGATGCGCCGCGTGGCGAGATCGAACTTGGGCTCGTAGTGCAGTCTGAACTCCTTGCGTTCGAGCGCTCGGTGCAGCCTTGCCACCAGCTCCATGCGATCGGCGAAGTGCGCATTCATGTCGGCGGCGAAGAACTGAAAATTATTGCGGCCGAGCTCTTTTGCGCGATACATCGCTGCGTCGGCGTTGCGCATCAGGGTATCGATATCCTGCGCGTCCAGCGGACACAGCGAAATGCCGACGCTGCAGCTCGCGCTCAGATCGCAGCCCGCTATTACGCAGGGCCGGGCGACTGCGGTGACGATGCGCTCGGCGACACGGCGAACCTCATCGACGTTGGTGAACGATTTGACGACAACCACGAATTCGTCGCCACCATGGCGAGCGACCGTATCGTCGCCGCGGATGCAGGACTGCAGACGCTTGGCCAATGTGTTGAGCAGCTCATCGCCGGCCGCATGGCCAAGGCTGTCATTGATGAATTTGAACTGGTCGATGTCGATGAACATCACCGCAACCTGCGTTCGAGTAAGCGTGGCCTCCGCCATCACCCGCTGCAGTGTTTCGATGAGTAGCATGCGATTGGGCAGGCCAGTCAACGAATCGTGAGTGGCTTGGTATTCGATTTCCGCTTCATGCCGTTTGCGGTCGGTGATGAGCGAAACCGTCCCTTCGTAATACAGCAGCGTGCCGCTGCCGTCGCGCACCGCGTGAGCGTTCTCGGAGATCCAGGCGGGCGATCCGTCGCGGCGGCAGATCTGCGATTCGAAATCCGTCACCTCGCCATGCGTTTCAATTTCGCGAATGAAATCGTTGCGGCGGAGTGGATCGACATAGAGCTGTTGGTCGATATCAAGCAGCTGTTCGATCAATTGCTCCGGCGAGATATAGCCGCAGATGCGGGCCATCGCCTGGTTCACGGTGATGAAGCCCTGACCCGGCGTGGAGCGATACATTCCTTCGGTCGCGTTCTCAAAAAATCCGCGAAAACGTTCGGAGGTTTCGCTCAATGCGCGTTCAGCTTCTTTGCGCTCGGTGATGTCCTGCACAAAGCCTTCGATTGCTTCGGGCTGCCCGTTGGCGGCGACCACTGCAAGTCCCTGTTCGCGGACCCAACGGACCTGCCCGTCGGCCCGCAGCATGCGATATTCGATTTCATAGCGGCCGCGGTTCGCCAGCGCAGACTCGATCGTCTGCCGCACCAGCGCGCGATCCTGCGGATGGGTAATCTGCTCGTAGGAAAGACGGCCGTTCAGTACCGGATCTTGCGGGCGACAGCCAGTGAGGCCGACGCAGCCGTCACTGACGAATTCCATCTCCCATTCATCATCGACGCGGCAGCGGTAGAGCATGCCGTCGAGGTTGGAGACCAGTGCGGAAAGAGAAGACCCGGAATCGCCGACATGCGACAGCGTCGCTTTCGCTTCAAATTTCTGCGGGGCCCTCAAAAAAGCACCTTTGGATTTCACATTCAGTCACCCTGACAATCTGGCAAAGCCTTCGATCCCATCCTGTTGGAATCCGACCGACGTTTTTTCCTGCCAGCAAGACACGGGATTCCCCGTTCCGCCGTCGATGTTAAAGTCATCGAGCAAGATAGACAACTGTCAACCCGAACTAGTTTTCAAATAGTGGCCTGTGGTCTAAATGCCCTATATGCGGGGCGGAGCTCCGAAAAGGCATTCAAAGCGAGCGTATAGAACGTTTTTTTTTCACGACAGCCACAAAAAAACTAAAAATCATGGCCGTGTTCGGGTGCAGTTTTCGAAAATTATGGAGTAAGCCAATGGTTCCGATGCGGCGGATATTGGTTTTGTTGGTCTTGGCGGGCGGAGCCACGGCGGCGGCAATGGGCGGTACCGGCGATGACAACGCAACGATCAAGCTAATCGCTTTCAATGACCTGCATGGCTACCTTGATCCGCCCGGCCGGATCGAGGTGCCGGATCCTCGCGCTGTGGGCAGGACGTTATCTCTGTCGGCCGGCGGCATCGCATGGCTGGGCGGCATGGTTGATGAGTTGCGCCGGCGCAACCCGAACAATGCGGTCGTCGGCGCGGGCGATATGGTGGGGGCAAGTCCATTGGAATCGGCTCGTTTTCACGACGAGCCGACGATCGAAGTGCTGAACGCGCTCGGCCTGGAATTCACCGCGGTTGGCAACCACGAATTCGATCATGGTCGTGCGGAGTTGATGCGGCTGCAGAATGGCGGTTGCGCGATGCCCCATGACGACAGCACCTGCCAGCTCGATGGGCGTTTCAACGGCGCGAGATTTCGTTATCTGGCGGCGAATGTCATCGACGAAGCAACCGGGCACAGTCTGTTTCCCGGATACGCGATCAAGCATTTCAATGTCGGCGGTCACACGCTGAAAATCGGCTTTATCGGACTAGTGCTGCGGCAGACGCCGGGGATGGTCCCGCATGCCGGTATCGCCGGGCTGCGCTTCACGGATGAGGCTGATGCCGCCAATGCGCTGATTCCAGAACTGCAAAAGCAAGGCGTTCATGCGATTGTCGTTCTTATTCATCAGGGCGTCACAACACAAGGGAGCTACAACGACACCCAGTGCCCAGGAGCCGGCGGCGGGCTGTTACCGATCATCGCCAGATTCGATCCGTTGATCGGTGTTGTGATCAGCGGACATACCCATCAGGCCTACGTTTGTCGGACCGTGGATACCAATCGTGACAAATCGTTGCTCTACACCAGTGCGGGCAGTTATGGGCATTACGTCACCGATATTGACCTCACTCTGCAGCCGGACAGTGGAGAAATCGTGTCGGCGCGCGCGGAAAATCGCGTTGTCGTCAATGACAGGACACCCAATCCGGCTCCCGCGAGTTATCCGTCTGTCGAGCCCGATGCCGAAGTGGCCGCGATCGCGGGCCATTTCGATGCTCGCGTTGCTACACTAAAACGCCGCGCATTGGGTCGCATCACCGGGGATTTCACGCGTCAGCAGACGCCGGCGGGAGAAAGCACCCTTGGCGATCTCGTGGCAGATGCACAGCTTGCGGCGACCAGCGCTTTCAATCGCGGCGGTGCGACGATCGCTTTCACCAACACGGGCGGCCTGCGTAGCGATCTTGCCGGACCGTCTGGGCGCGTCGTTACCTTCGGCGATGTGTTCTCCGCGCAACCGTTCAACAACATGCTGGTGACGCTGACACTCAGCGGTGCGCAGATCAAGGCCGTGCTGGAGCAGCAGTGGAGCGAGGCCGGTATGTCGCGCGTGCTACAGATATCACATGGATTCCATTACCGCTGGTCCGCGACGGCGTCTGCCGGCAACCGCGTGGATACGGACTCGTTGAAGCTCGGCGAGGAATCGATCAAACCGGACAGCGTCTATCGCGTGACCGTCAATAGTTTTCTCGCCGACGGCGGCGACGGTTTTTCTGTGTTCAAGGACGGCACCGGTCGTGCCGGTCACGGGCTGTTGGATGCCGATGCGCTCGCCGATTACATCCGTGTCCGCCAGCAAATTTCGCCTCAGCCCCTGGATCGCATTCGTCGCACGGGCTGACGAATAAAACTTTTTAATGCCGGAAGTGCCGGATCCCCGTGAACACCATCGCCATGCCGTGCTCATCGGCGGCGGCAATGACTTCGCTGTCGCGCATCGAGCCGCCTGGCTGGATCACGGCGGTGATGCCGGCGGCAGCGGCGGCGTCGATGCCGTCGCGGAATGGAAAGAACGCATCGGAAGCCATCACTGAGCCGGCTACTTCCAGTTTTTCGTCCGCTGCTTTAATCCCGGCGATCTTCGCACTATAGACGCGGCTCATCTGACCGGCGCCGACACCAACTGTGCAGCGATTCTTGGCGTAGACGATCGCGTTCGATTTAACGAACGTGGCCACTTTCCATGCGAACACCAGATCGTGCAGCTCGGCTTCGGTTGGCGCGCGCCGGGTAACGACCTTTAGTTCTTCGACCTTGATGCGATGGTCGTCGCGGTCCTGCACGAGCAGGCCGCCACTGACACGCTTGTAGTCGAATGCCGACATTGGTTGTTCCGGCCACGCACCGACTTCGAGCAGGCGCACGTTCTGTTTGGCGGCGACGGCGGCCCGCGCTTCAGGAGAAACTTTTGGCGCGATGATGACTTCGACGAACTGGCGATCGACGATCGCTTTTGCGGTCGCCGCGTCGAGCTCACGATTGAAAGCGATGATGCCGCCGAACGCGGAAGTCGGATCGGTCCGGTAGGCAAGGTCGTAGGCTTTACCGATGCCGTCGAGACTGACCGCGACGCCGCAGGGATTGGCGTGCTTGACGATGACACAGGCCGGTTTCACGAACGACTTTACGCATTCGAGCGCGGCGTCGGCATCGGCGACGTTGTTGTATGACAGCTCCTTGCCCTGCAATTGCACGCCGGTGGCAATGCTGCCGGCCGGTGGATCGCGCTCGACGTAGAACGCGGCGCGCTGGTGCGGGTTTTCCCCGTAACGCATTGCCTGCTTCCTTTCGAACTGGGCGCTAAAGATGCGGGGAAACGCGTCGCGGCTGCCGTCTTCGCTGAGGCTCGACAGATAGGCCGCGACCATGCCGTCATAGCGTGAGGTATGCGCGAAGGCCTTGGTCGCGAGCTGCCGACGCAACGCGGCGTCGAGACCGCCCGTGCCGAGCGCGGCGAGCACACCGGCATAGTCGGCCGGATCAACGACGACGGCGACATGTTCATGATTCTTTGCCGCCGCACGCACCATTGCCGGACCGCCGATATCAATATTTTCAATCGCGTCGTCGATGCTGACGTCGGCTTTGGCAACGGTCTGCTCGAATGGATAGAGATTGACGACGATGAGATCGATCGGAGCGATGCTGTGTTCGGTCATCACCGTATCGTCGATGCCGCGACGGCCAAGAATGCCACCGTGGATCTTCGGGTGCAGGGTCTTGACGCGACCGTCCATGATTTCCGGAAAGCCGGTGTGCTGGGAGACTTCGGTAACGGCGATGCCGGCATCCTTCAGCGTGCGGAAAGTGCCGCCGGTGGAGAGTAGAGCGATCCCTCGCGCGGCCAGAGCGCGCGCGAAATCGACGAGGCCGGCTTTATCAGAAACGGACAGCAGCGCGCGGCCCGGATTCAATGCGCTCATCACCACCTCATCGCAATATGGATGCGTCGATCTTGTATTGACTCAGTTTCTTGCGTAGCGTCGCGCGATTGAGGCCGAGCAGTTCGGCGGCGCGTGATTGGTTGCCGTCGCAGTACTGAAGCGTTGCCTTCAGCAGTGGCGGCTCGATCTGACCGAGCACGGTGTCATAAAGATTTTTTGGTGAATTCCCGTTGAGCGCACCAAAAAAATCGTCGAGACAGTCGGAGACCGAGTGGTTCAGCGGCTTGATGTCGGGTTTGGCCATAGCTCGCGCGAGTGTCGACAGGACGCTGTCGCGTCTCGTTGTTATTGGGGGGAACGGATAATACTGAGTCGTGACGCGCGAAGGAAGTACAACTTTATGTTACTCAGCAACCGCGTCGTATCCCGCCGATGCGCGTCCAGCCGTCGACTGTCGCGTCCATCTCAAAGTCGAACCACGGCGCATATGCGTCGCGGACCTCCGCGGCCTGCTCGTCGAGTATGCCTGCGAGCACGACGTTTCCACCGGGCCGCGTCGCCGCTGCCAGCTTCGGTGCCAATCCGACGAGTGGTCGCGCGAGGATATTCGCCAACACGATGTCCACAGAGTTTTCCACCGTTTGTTCAACGTCCGCGCAAACGCTGGCACAAATAATTTTCTGCGCCACATGGTTAGCTTGTGCGTTGCCGAGCGTGGCGGTCAGCGCCTGCGGATCGATGTCGATGGCGAGCGCGGATTGCGCGCCCAGTTTTAGTGCGGCGATCGCGAGGATGCCTGAGCCGCAGCCGTAGTCGAGAACCGTGCGACCACTGACCTCATGGGTAGCGAGCCAATCGAGACAGAGTGAAGTGCTCGGGTGCGAGCCGGTGCCGAAGGCCAGACCAGGGTCGAGTATGACCACGGCCGCACCCAGCTGCGTGACCTGCGCATGCGTTGGGCAGATCCATAGCCGTCCGCCACCGAACGGCAGCGGCTGCGCATGCTGTTTCCAGGCATGCAGCCAATCGGCTTCCTCCACTTGCCGGCGCTCGATGCGCAGAGCAGTGCCATCCGGCAGCAGGTCGCGTGCGGCTCGCTCGATCGCGTCGAGGTCGGTGCCGGCGGCGAAGTAGCCACAAGTGATGGTGTCCGACCACAACGGTGTTTCACCCGGCGCTGGTTCCAGCACAGGCTCGTCGGCTGCGTCTTCCTGACGCACGGCCTCGGCGCCTTGCGCGAACAGCAACTCTTCAGCGAAATCCGGGAAGCGGCTGTGCAGGCGCAGCTCGTAACGGATCAAACGCGCCCCTCTTCCTCCGCCCAGCGCTCCAGCATGTCGCTGAGATAGTGGATGTGGTGCGTGCCCTTACCGAACACGGTGTCTTCCATGATGCGCCGCTGCAGCTTGATGTTGGTCTGGATGCCGTCCACGATCATTTCCGACAGCGCGGTACGCATGCGCGCGATGGCGGACTTGCGCGTGGAGCCGTGAGCGATCAGCTTGCCGATCATCGAGTCGTAGTTCGGCGGCACCTTGTAGCCGGTGTAGGCATGCGAATCGATGCGGATGCCCGGTCCGCCCGGCGTGTGGTACTGCTTGATTTCACCCGGCGACGGCACGAAGCGGTGCGGATCCTCAGCGTTGATGCGGCATTCGATCGCGTGACCGCGTAGTTTGATCTGCTTCTGCGTGCGGTTCAGCGGCCGGCCCATGGCGACGCGGATCTGCTGCTTGACCAGATCGACGCCGGTGACCATTTCGGTGACCGGATGCTCGACCTGGATGCGGGTGTTCATTTCGATGAAGAAAAAACGGTTGTTCTCGTAGAGAAATTCCATCGTACCCGCACCGCGGTAGCCGATGCGCTTGCATGCGGCGACGCACAGTTCACCGATCTCGGCTCGCTGCGCCGGGGTGATACCGGGCGCCGGCGATTCTTCGACAACCTTCTGGTTGCGACGCTGCATCGAGCAATCGCGCTCGCCGAGATAGAGACAGTTGCCGTGCTCGTCGGCCAGCACCTGGATTTCGATGTGGCGCGGCGTTTCCAGATATTTTTCGAGGAATACGCTGCCGTCCTTGAACGCGTTCAACGCCTCGGTGCGGGCGAGCTGGATCTTGTTCAGCAACTCGTCGGGATGCTTGACGACGTGCATGCCGCGTCCGCCGCCGCCGGCCGCGGCTTTGATCAGCACCGGATAGCCGACTTTCGCGGCAACATCGCGGCAGATACTCTCGTCCTCCGGCAGGATACCGTCGGAGCCGGGTACGCAGGGCACACCCGCAGCGATCATTTCCGCCTTGGCTGTGGTTTTGCCACCCATCAGCCGGATGGTTTCCGAGCGCGGACCAATGAACACGAAACCGGATTTCTCGACGCTTTCAGCAAAATCCGCGTTCTCGGACAAGAAGCCGTAGCCGGGATGGATCGCGTCTGATTGGGTAATCTCGGCGGCGCTAATGATCGCCGCCATGTTCAGATAGCTCTTGCCCGGCATCGGCGGACCGATGCATACCGCTTCGTCGGCGAGGAGTACGTGCTTGAGATCGCGGTCGGCGGAAGAATACACAGCGACCGTGCGGATGCCCATTTCGCGACAGGCGCGCAGGACGCGCAGCGCGATCTCGCCGCGATTGGCGATTAGAATTTTATTGAACACGGCGCCGTCCTCAGACGGGCTCGATGGAGAACAGCGGCTGATCGAATTCCACCGGCTGCTCGTTTTCAGCAAGGATTGCGACCACCACACCGCCACGGTCCGCTTCGATCTGGTTGAGCATCTTCATCGCTTCGATGATGCAAACCGTCTGGCCGGCTTTGACGGTCTGACCAAGTTCCACGAATGATTTCGCACCCGGCGACGGCGAACGGTAAAAAGTGCCGACCATCGGCGCGCGGACGGTGTGACGGTTGGCGGCGGCCGGAGGTGCGGCGGGCGCAGCCGCCGGCGCGACTGCTGGCGCAGCGGCGGCGGGTGCTGGCGCTGCCAAGGCTTGCGGTGCCTGCATCACAAACTGCGGGCTCAGCGCATGGGCGCCGGTCGGGACGCGGCTGATGCGTACCGATTCTTCGCCTTCCTTGACCTCGAGTTCCGAAACGCCGGACTGTTCGACCAGCTCTATAAGTGTCTTGATCTTGCGCAGATCCATTTTCATCCCCCTATGCTCTTTTAAGTTAGTACGGCTTTGACTTTTATGACTGCTATGACTGTGACTTCTCGTGTGCGGCTTGTAATGCCAGTCTATAGCCCAGCGGGCCAAGACCGGAGATGACGCCGGCGGCGACATCGGAAAGATAGGACCGCTGACGGAACGGCTCGCGTGCGTGAACGTTCGACAGATGGATCTCGATAAACGGAATCGCAACGCCGAGCAGTGCATCGCGCAGTGCGATGCTGGTATGCGTATACGCGCCTGGGTTGAACAGTATGAAGGAGATGCCCTCGGCCCGGGCTTGATGGATGCGATCCACCAGCGCGCCTTCGTGATTGCTCTGAAAACAGCTCAGATGATGTCCCAATTGCTGCGCTTCGACGCGCAACTCGGCTTCGATGTCACCCAGTGTTCGCGTGCCGTACCGATCCGGCTCGCGATTGCCGAGCAGGTTCAAGTTGGGGCCGTTCAGTAGCAGCAATTGGCTCACGCGAGCTTCATGTCCAGACGAGGCTCGCATTGTGCCGAAACCGGCAGAAAGAAACAAATTACCAGCCGATCGCGCTTAATCGGCGGGAATTGACGAAGGATCGGATCAGCGAGAGAGGTACTTGCCAGCCAGCTCGTCGATTTCGGAGGCACTTAGCGCGCCAAGCTGGCGATCAATGACACTGCCGTCCGGCGCGACGATCAGCGAAAACGGCAGGCCGCCGGTGTCATTACCGAGCTTGCGCATTACGCCGAGCATGATTTCCGGCGTCGCGGTCAGGATCGGATAGTTGATGTGCAGCGAATGGCTGGTTTGTCGCGCCGCTTCCGTGTCGTCCACCGCCGGTCCGACCACCTGCAGACCGCGCGCGCCATACTTCTGCTGGGCTTTGACGAATTCCGGCATTTCCTCAAGACAGGGGCCGCACCAAGTCGCCCAGAAATTCACGATCAACAGCTTGCCATGCCATTCGTCGAGCGCATGCGGCTTGCCGTCGAGATCATCGAGCCGGATACCATCGGGTAGCCGCGCGCCAGCAATGTTTTCCGCGCTGCCCCCGCTGTCGCGCTTGAGATACAGCGCGTAGCCGCCACCCGCGGCGAACGCAGCGATCGCCAGCACCAGCAGAATCGACCGATTGTTCAATGAGCCGTCTCGACAGGGATTACGATTTCTTTTTCCTGCGGGGGCAGACAGACGCCCACCGCGGCGCAACCCTGATAGCTGACGCGAACCCGCGTCACACCGGCGGCGCCCACGGCAGTAGCCACGAAACCGCTGCGATACACACGCACATCGCCAAAATGCGCGTCGTGATAGGGCTCTCCCGCCGGCAGTTGCACCGATGTCAGTCGTTGGCCGGGCGGCGCCATCGCGGTGATTTCGATGCGGTCGCGATACAGGAAATAGCCGGGCACCACATCCCACTCGATGCGCAGACGGTCGCCATCTCGTGTCAGTGGCAGCAGCCGGAAGGCCTCGTCGGCATCAAGCAAGGCTGGCGATGTCGGCCGCGCCCAGGGGTCGCCCCCGGCATGAACGGCCAGCGGCAAAAATGCGACGAGCAGGGCAGTCAGGCGACGCACGCGCGCACCCATTGCAGGTAGTCGGAAAGACCGGATGCGATATCGACCGCGATGATCTCGGGAAGTTCGTAGGGATGGTGCGTGCGCACTGCCGCCTCGAAATCTGCATAGCGCGCGCGCGTTGTTTTTGCCAGCAGCAGGCATTCGTCGCCGCGCTCGACGGTGTCTTTCCAGCGATACACCGAGCGCATGCCTGGCAGCATATTGACGCAGGCCGCCACGCGCGTCTCAACCAGCGCCGCTGCGAGCGCGTCCGCTGCTTCGGGCGGGCAGGTGATGAAAGCAATCAGTACGGTTTCAGGCGCAGCGGACATCGACGGCGGTTTATCCTTGAGGAGATGACATCATCATCGCTGAAATGCCGACGCGCGTCATGACCGAGCCATCCGCCGCTGCATTCGTTTTCGTATCACCGCCGCCACCACGCAATGCTTTGCGCGCTGCCATCGCGCGAGACTGGCTGGCGGATGAAGCGGCGATGGTCAAACGACTCGTTGGTTCCGCCGCCCTGGCGCCGGAAGCCGCCGCGGCTGTGCAATTCACCGCCGCCGACTGGGTGCGGCGGGTGCGTTCCCGTGCTGACTCGCGCAGTCCGCTCGATGCGCTGATGCGCGAGTACGACCTGTCGTCCGAGGAAGGGGTCGTGCTGATGTGCCTGGCCGAAGCGCTGCTGCGTATTCCCGATGCGGCGACCGCTGAAAAGCTCATTGCCGACAAGCTTGCCGGCGCCGACTGGGAATCGCATTTCGGCCACAGTGACTCGCTGTTCGTCAACGCTTCGACTTGGGGACTGATGTTGACTGGTCGACTGGTGCGGTTGCCGGCGGAGACGACCAGCGACGTCCGCGGCGCTATCAATCGACTCATCGGCCGCTCCAGCGAACCGTTGATCCGTCTCGCGATCCGGCAGGCGATGCGTTTCATGGGCGGCCAGTTCGTGATGGGCCGTAATATCGGCGAAGCGCTACAAAACACGCACGAACAGATACAACGCGGCGAGCTGCACTCATTCGATATGCTCGGCGAGGCCGCGCTGACCGCCGCCGATGCTGAACGCTATTTCGCCGCCTATCGCGATGCGATCGCCGCGATCGGTGATGCAGCGCGAACGGATGTGTCTATCTATATGCGGCCAAGCATCTCCGTGAAGCTGTCGGCGCTACATCCGCGTTATGAGTTCGCACAGCGCGAACGCATACTTCCCGAGCTCGCGCCGCGCCTGCTCGCACTCACGCAGGCTGCACAGATGGTTGGCATCGGGCTTACCGTCGATGCCGAGGAAGCTGATCGTCTTGAATTATCGCTAGAAGTGTTTGAAACCGTGTTCCGCAACACGGCGCTGGCCGGCTGGAATGGATTCGGTCTGGCGGTGCAGGCGTATCAAAAGCGCGCACCGGCAGTGATCGACTGGCTGACCGCGTTGGCGCGGGAGAGTCAACGGCGTTTGCCGGTACGGCTGGTCAAAGGTGCGTACTGGGACAGCGAAATCAAACGTGCGCAAGAGCAGGGTCTTTCGAGCTATCCGGTCTACACGCGCAAGCCGCACACGGATGTTTCGTACCTGTCGTGTGCGCGCCAGCTGCTCGCCGCGCGCGACGTGTTTTATCCGCAATTCGCGACGCACAACGCGCACACGCTCGCCGCGATTCGCACCTATGCCGGACTCACCGGCGCCGGCGAGTCGGACTACGAACTGCAGCGGCTGCACGGCATGGGCGAAGCGCTGCACGCCGTCGCTCGCGAGCACTTCGCAGTGCGCACGCGTGTCTACGCACCCGTCGGCAGTCACGAGGACCTGCTGCCATACCTGGTGCGCCGCCTGCTCGAGAATGGTGCCAATACTTCGTTCGTCAATCGCATTCATGACGAGTCCATTGACCCCGAGCGACTTGTCGCTGACCCGGTCGCGGCGATACGGGGGCGGGTCGCGCAGCCGCGCGCGACGATTCCACAGCCCCTGGACTTGTACGGCGGCGAGCGGCGCAATTCGGCCGGAATCAATCTGGCATCGGCACCGGAGCTGGAGGAGCTCGCAGCGGCGTTGACGGAAGCTGCGACATCTACGTCGGAAGCCGCGAATTCGCTGATCGCCTGTGGAGCAGGTGCAGCGCAGCGGTCGCGTGCGATCGCCAATCCTGCCGATCGACGACAGCGGCTCGGCGAATGGTTGCCGCTGTCATCCTCGAAAGTGCCCTTCGTAATGGCGGTTGCGCATGCCGCGTTCACGCGCTGGAACGCCGAGCCCGTCGAGCATCGCGCGCAAGCATTGGAGTGCGCTGCCGACGCGCTCGAAGTGCGCCGTGCCGAATTCATAGCGCTGTTGATCCGCGAAGCCGGCAAAACGATTCCGGATGCGCTCGCCGAAGTGCGTGAAGCGACGGACTTCCTGCGTTACTACGCGGCGCAGGCGCGGCATTGGCTCATACGACCGCAGCTCTTGCCCGGTCCGACCGGCGAGCACAATGAGCTGCAATTGCATGGGCGCGGCGTGTTTGTCTGCATCTCGCCGTGGAATTTTCCGCTGGCGATCTTTACCGGCCAGATTGCAGCGGCGCTAGTGGCTGGAAACAGCGTGGTCGCCAAGCCCGCTGAGCAGACTAATCTAGTGGCCCTATGCATGGTGCGCTTGCTGCACGAAGCTGGAGTGCCGCGCGAGGTGCTGCAATGCGTGCTTGGCGCCGGCGATATCGGCGCGGCATTGGTTGCAGACCCGCACGTCGCCGGTGTCGCATTCACAGGTTCCGTCGCGGTCGCGCGCGCGATCAACCGCTCGCTCGCGGTGCGCGACGGACCAATCGTGCCATTGATTGCCGAGACCGGCGGACAGAACGCGATGATCGTCGATTCGTCGGCACTGCCCGAGCAAGTGGTCCGCGACGTGATCCAGTCTGCATTCCACTCCGCCGGTCAGCGCTGTTCCGCTTTGCGCGTACTGTGTCTGCAGGAGGACAGCGCCGATCACGTCATCACGATGCTGCGCGGTGCGATGCGCGAATGCGTCGTCGGCGACCCGGCGCTGCTATCGACCGACGTCGGTCCGGTCATCGATGATGATGCCCGCGACAAGCTCGAAGCGTATGCGGCGACACTTGCCGCGCAAGGGGCCGTCATCGAACGTCTCGCGCTGGGAAGCAGTTGTGCTCACGGAAACTTCGTTGCGCCGCTGCTCGCGGAAATCCCTGACATTTCCGCACTCACCGAGGAACATTTCGGTCCCATCCTTCATGTCGTGCGCTGGCGCGCGGATGCGCTCGATGAACTCATCGACAAGATCAACGCCACCGGCTACGGCCTAACCCTTGGTATTCACAGCCGCATCGAATCGACATGGCGGCATGTGTCGGCGCGGGTGCGTGTCGGCAACGTCTACGTCAATCGCGGCATGACCGGGGCGGTGGTGGGCGTGCAGCCGTTCGGCGGCGAAGGACTGTCCGGTACAGGGCCGAAAGCGGGCGGCCCGCATTATCTGCTGCGGTTCGTCAGCGAACGCACGCTTACGGTGAACACCGCCGCCGTGGGCGGTAACGCACGGCTGCTCGCGCAGAGCGACTGATCCGATGATCTCGTTGCGAAGCGGGTCGCAGTTTAGTAAGGACCTGAGGCGCTCTTGGGGTTCCATTTATTGCATGAAACCAAATGGGAGATTGCTGAATAGTCCGGTCCGTCGGCATTCGCCGAAAATAGGATTAATTTGCTCGCTGTTGATTAGAGCGTCTATGAAGACCCAAGGTGTTCGACGATCAGCGATCGATCCTGCAAATCACACAAATCGAGAACGGTGGGTCAAGTCAGAACGGGTGCCAGCAGGGAAGCTTTCCTGAATGAGCCGGACCAATTTCTTGGCGCCACCTCTGCTGTATGTCGTCGATGACGACGCCGATATCCGCAGCGCGATCCAACTCTACTTAGGCAAGCACGGCTTTGAAGTCATCGGCTTGCCGACGGCTGATGAAATGCTCAGCCGCCTGCGTCGCCGTCGACCTGATCCGGCGCGATTTCCCACAAGCCTTCTGGACCCGTCTGCAGAAATCGCCTTGCCACAGTGCGACGGTCTTTGCATCGACGCTTAATTTCGCAGCGATCCAAAATGTAGGTGGACTTCAGGCGTTATTTTCCGGCCTTGCAAGCGTCGAACACTTCGGAGGGAGATTCTCCCATCTGCGTGTGGTTGTCGAATACCGTCTTTGAGCAGTAGGTCGCCTGGATCCAGTAATCGCCCATAATCGTCGAAGGATCCTCGGTTCCCGCTGGAACGCTAAATGCCGATTGAGTGAAACTCGGCGATGACAGTTGTTGCCGATAGATTGGAACGCCAGTGTAGGTTGTGCCCCACGTAAGCCAATCGAATCCGTGCGCCTTGTCGGCGTTATCGGGCTTCTTCCCCGGCCACGACAGCACGATGTTGAAAAAGCTGTCTTGGTCGATAGTGGCTTGATAATCTTCAATGCAGCTATAGGTTTCGTAAGAGATCGCTGCGTTTTCGCAGACCGCCCAATGACGCAGTTGCGGATCGGAGCCGACACCGGGTTGCGTAGCGAAAGTCGGTGCACGCGCACGCATCAGCACAAGATCCGCTTTCGTCTGTGATAGCTTCGCGTAAATGTAGCGATTATCACCGTTGACCAGCCACGAGGAGTCGGTGGTTTCGTAAATCGTGAACTTGGGCTGCTTAAGATATTTGTTGGCGGGAATCGGATCCGACTTGCGCGGATTCGCGTTGATCGAATCGAAGACCTTCGCAACTGTCTTGCGCTCAGTATCGCGATAGTCCAGATAGGCGTTGCATCGTCCCGGTGTATTGAGATCAGCCAGGGAAACATCTCCACCGTCTGTTTCCTGGACGACGGCTGGCAGTGGGTAACCTCCATGATCGGCGACAGTTACTGGTGCGAATGGATTGTAAACACGCATCAGGAATACTGCATATTCCGTTTTGGTAAATCGCGAGGCATCTACATAAAAGGTATTGGGTGTCGGATTGGAAGGTGCGACGCCGTAAACGATATGAACGGTGTAGGTATCGTTGGGTCCGACCTGCACTGATGTGTCGTAGGTATTAATGCCGGTATACGGCGAGTGGCCGCCGGCATCCGGATAAATCTGGTAATCGGTCATCGTCTGGAGATTAGTCACATTGCCCGCATAAAGCTGGAGCGAGAAATTGCGTGCCTTCGGAAAGTGGCCATTGATCCGAAACTTCGTAGTTCCCACGGGAAGGCGAGGATCCAGCGCGAAGGCCCAATAACCGGCTTCAAGATCGATCCAGCCATAGCGAATGGTGTTTGACGGCGTGGAGCCATCGTCAGGGGGTGTTCCAGCGGCCCGGTACCAGTCGCAGGTAATCGGCGGAAGCGGGGAGGCGTAAGTATAGGTATCCGCGGTACTGGAAGCGCTACTGTTGTTGTGTGTAGGGGGCGCCTCGGCACTGCAACCGACGGAAGCTGTTAGAAAGCTCGTCGTTAGTACAAAGGCCAGTTTTCCAAACGATGGTGGATTCCGCATACAAACTCCGTGTACCCAGACAATTCGCGACTGATCCATGTGTGATAAGCCGGCTCTATAGAACGAACTACAGTGTGGCAATCGCCTGCCGCGTTCGTTTACTTATTAGGATTCTAACAGCGGCATTTCGCCGAGACTGTTAACTACGTCACAAATGGTCAACACATTTTTGTATATCCAACTTGTTGCTTGAACATGCGGGATTCTCGATCTCCACTTGTAGGCTGTCCAGCAATCGATTAGCCCGGCGCCGACTCCGGGCAAATCGTTGTTCGTGTTTCGCACGAATGGCGCGGTATAGAGCAACTATCTTTCTTCATGTGATACATCGACGCGATGGGTCTTGCACGAATACCTATTTCTGGATTTGAGCGTTGCGAGTTCGGATTACGTCTATGTAAAGAGCGTCGAAGAGCATTACGAGTGCATCGTTGTAGGAATCTGGACTCGCATGGGTAGCTTGTCTGGAACTATGACGCTCATCACAGTTGTTTATATAACAATGATGTAAAAATAAACGAAGAACATTTTAATGGTACGTATGTACATGCAATAGCTAACGATTGTGGAATTACGACGGATCCGTGCGCGGCTTACCCAGCCAGATTTCGCAGCCGCCGCGCGGATTGGTGACGTACTTCCAGCGATGTCCGCGCTCGACCGCGATGCTTGGACCGTACACGTTACAGGTGCCGACGAACAAACCGTGCGGCGTCGAAGCAAAGTTGCGTATCCCCCAGTTGTATTCATTGCCGAATCCCGACAACGTGACCGGCTCCCAACACACGCCGTCAAACGTGCGCCATAGCGCGCAGCCGCCGTAATGTCGGAGCAGAGCGTCATAGCCCCAGTGATTGATCAGCCGCATGATGTCCTCGGGCCATGCATTCATCGGCGTATAGGGGATGGAATTTACCCAGGAAAAAGTCCCCGCGTACAGCCATCCCTCATGTACCGCCAAGCGCCATATGTAACCGGTGAACAGGTTGTCAAAACCCGCTTGATAGCCCGACAAGGGCACCTTGAGTCCCTGCGGTGTCATGCGCGGCGATCCGACGATCAGTTCCCAGGAATCGTCGGGAAACACGCGGATCACTTCGCCAGCTGCAGGGCCGAGTGCGATCGCGCGGTGAAATCCACCGTTGCCGATACCGCTGCCAATATAGAGCGCGCCCTTGAATTCCTGCATGCAGGCGATGCCCTGATTGAAGGGCCCACGATAGGCACCGCGCTCGATCACGCGCGTCCATCGATACGGTGGCCCCGTCAAACCATCGGTCTTCCACAGCTGGTAACCCCGGGCATTGGCCGCGCCAGCATAGAGGTGATTATCGAACTCGCCCATCTCGAAAATGGCCGCATTGCTGCGTTCACCCATACCGTGCGCGCAGGTCGCCACCCATTTCTGGCCTTCGATGTCGTCAGTGGCATAGATGGTTGCCTCACTGCTCATGTTCTCGGATGTCACACCGGCCTTGTTGCTGCCGGTAGGCGCAATGTGGACACGGCCACGAAACGGCTGCAACGTGCGGAACGAGCGTACCGCCGGATCGAACGGCGGTCTCGGCATATTGTGGAAATGAATGCCGTCGTGGGAACGCAGAACATCCGGGGTATCCACCGCCTTGGACGGTATCCAGGTGGCGGCGTATAGGCAGGGTTTGGAATCGCCCCGTCCCTGAAAAACCGTCATGCTGCGAAAGCCGATGTAGCGTGGCGTCGGCTTGCCATCGACCCCCTCCAGCCAGGGTGCTATGTAAACGCGCAGCCAGCTCTCGGTGAGAGGATTGTACTGCCAGATTTCGGCCCGCCGGTCAGCATCGTACATGTCATCCGGCGATAGCGAGGGCCACGGCACCAGATTCGCAGGCGGTTGAAAGTGCTTGCTGCTCTGCATGATGGCGCGGGTCGTGCCGACATATAGCTTGTCTTCGAACCACGTCATGCTGTGCGGATACGAATTCAGCCCATCACCAAACCCGCTTTCGCTGACGAGACGGAAATCGGCTTCGGACAAACCCCAGCGGTCCGGTACCGCTTGCGCCGGTAGCGGACTCAGGGTGACCAAGTCGGGGACTCAACTATCAACAGACACACCGCCGGATGTGGCACTACGACCGGCGGAATTCGCTCGATCCCCCCGCCGAGTTCGATGCGAGTATCTGCAGCTGCGAAGCACGTGCGCAAATTACGCTGACTTGGGCAGTGTGGCGGTTCCCTTGCTAGCCAAGTTTCGATGCGCGCTATTTGACGACAGGTCCAGATCAGAAACATCGAAGTGAAATATCGTTTTCAAAGTTCTAGGCGCGAGATCCGGCCATACCTCGATCGGCAGACCAAATGACGTCAAAATCACTTCGTTGTGTTCGCCGAGCTTGGGACCGCGACGGGGACTGCGATGCGGGATTCCGGCGAACCGGAATGGATAGCCCGGCAGTGTGTCCCCTTCGACCGAGCGCAGAAACCACTGACGCGCCAGCAGATGCGGATTCTGTGAGAGATCGCGAACATTGAATACAGCTCCTGCCGGCACCCTGACATCCTGCAATTGCAGCATCACGCTCTCGTCGGTTTGCTGTGAGGTCCACGCGGCAATCCGGGCATCCACGAGATCATGATTCCGCCGTCGCGCGGACATCGTCGAAAAACGCGTATCCGTCATCAATGCTTCATCACCGATCAGTTGCGCCAGTGCCGCCCATTCCCGGTCATCGCGAATGGTAATTACGACCCATTTGTCGACACCCGCCGCTGGATAAGCTCCTTGTACGAACCGCGGGTGCCGGTTACCTCGCGGAGTCGGCAGAACACCTGACGACGTGTAGGAAGCAAAAAATTCGCCGATCAACCACGCGGCTCCTTCACGCTCGGAAAGATCGATCCACTGGCCCCGCCCGGTCGCTTCACGCTGCACCAGCGCGAGGAGTGCGGCGCAGGTACCAAAGACACCGCTGAACACATCCATCTCCCGAATGCGCAAGCCAGGACACTTCTCGTCATACCCGGTCACGCATTGCAGGCCGCTAATTGCTTCGATCGTGCCGCCGAAACCGGCATATGAAGCCTCCGGACCGGTTGAACCGAAAGCCGACATGGACACGAAAACCAAGCTTGGATTAAGCACGCGCATTTGCTTGTAGCCAACACCGAGGCGGTCCATGACGCCAGGGCGACTGTTCTCGATCACGACGTCTGCGGACGCGATCAAGCGCTTACAGCACTCAAGGTGCTCGGAAATTTTCAAATCCAGTGTTACCGCACGCTTGCCACGATGCATTTGCCAGAAGCGCGGGTGGTCGTTGACCTTGTTTGGCAAACCGCCGCGCATGCTGTCAATACATCTCGGGTATTCGACCTTGATGACATCGGCGCCGTAATCCGCGAGCACGCGGCAAGCATGAGGACCGGCCCAGTCATGGCAGAAGTCGATTACCCGAATGCCTTCGAGAGGTAAGGTACTTGACTCTGCGTGCCCCGCACGAGGCGACAGCGGACTGCGCCGAACCCACAGCTGTTCCGGATCAACTGTGGTTGCGCCGGGCTGAGTGGCCGGCGACGTACGCCACCTCAATCGCTCTCCCCTAAACGGCGCGTCGGGAAGCGTACAGCGGCCGAGACCGGGCTGGTCAATTTCGGTAAATGCGCCGCGCGCCTGGTTCTGAGGACTTTCAAGCGATTCTTGCAAGGAAGCCAGGTATGAGCCCGCAAGTCCGCGAGTCTGCAATGCGTGATAGACCGACAGGCGGTCGTTAGCCATCAGCCATGGAGCCATTAGACGCTCCACTTCCTTACGGTTATTCATGCGACTAGCCATATCCGGAAACTCCCTGCCAAGCCGTGGCTCGCCAAATACTGCGGAAGCCTTCGGCCAATGCCGGGGAGGACCACTAATAACCACAGCATGACCGTCCTTGCACGGATATGTTCGCCACGGCACTGTGATGTGTTCATCATTATTTCGGCGCGCAATCTTGCCGCGAGCAAAAAACTCCGTAATCGCAATCTCGAATAAATCGAGGCTCACCTCATGAACCGACAGATCGACCACACCGCCACGCCCCGTGCGAAATCTTTGCATTAAGGCTATTAAGGCGGCCGCGAACGCCTGTTGGCCAGCTGCCGCCGAACAAATCCTGGGCCCGGCGTTCAGTGGTTCGCGATCGCCGTCGCCAGTAGCCGACATGAGCCCGCTCATTGCATAGAGCGAAATTTCCTCTGTGATGAAATCGCGATATGGACCGCTCTGTCCGAACGGCGTAACCCGAACAAATATGGACGCCACATTCGCAGCGTGCAGAGCGTCTACCGAAAATCCAATCTTTTCCAATACGCCCGGTCCGAGCCCGTCCAGTACTACATCCGCAGAATCGAGGAGGCGCCGTAAATGCATTCGTCCAGCAATGTCATCCACGTCAAGAACAATGTTTTCCTTTCCCGTATTTAGCCAGACATACTCGGCGCCTATTTCATCCTCTACTTGAGGCGCCACGGCCGCCGCCTGCGCGTTCCGAGTTTGAACTCTTGCCACAGAAGCTCCAAATCCAGCGAACAGCTTTCCGCAGAATTCAGTCGCCGCGGAACTTCCCAGTTCAAGAACGTTCAACGACAATCCAGAGGCTTTCATAAGTCATATCCTGATAAGGCGATGTGAGCCGATAGCCTCGATGGCGATGTCCGGATCTGATGGGAATATCAATATATGCATATAAGGAATATAGGACTGCACAACGCAACGATCTGTTTGATTGCAGTGAATCCACAATCGATTACCACTGTTTCTACCAATTAACGCGACGAGCTATGTTTACAGCATTGTCATTGACGAAACCGTGATCTTCGTCACAGTTACAACATCGATACAGACTACGATCTAACATGCATAAAGCTTTCCACAGCGGCACCTAAATCGCTTGCTTTATCGGCGACGCAGTTGATGAGCGTCACAGCGGACCAGCACTGTTATCGTTCTCAATGTAAATAAGCAGTTATAGGCGCTACCACATGTCCACTGCTTAGCACGGAGCTCGTGATTGCGTCACATGTTGCAATAACATTTGTGTGTACCCTCTATTGTGGACGACCACCACGCGGCTTAGATATGCATCTCTAATGTGATGCAGTTCACAAACTTCTACTGCCAAGCACGCTAAGGTAACGGCATGGACACCGACTCGTCAGTGTCCGAGCGTCGTTGCATAACGAAACTGGAGGAGACAAACGCATGCAATCAACTCAGAAGGGAAGAAGCGATGCCGATGTGGGGTGTTTTATGAGGTCGCAGCATACCGATGATGTAGTCGCCTATTACACGCAACGACACGAAGTCCGCCACAAGGTGTTCGGTGGCCGTAAGTTTGCAAACTACGGTTATTGGACACGCGAAGGCATGACTATGGATGAAGCCAGTGAGGAACTTACCGACCTGGTCGCGCGCGCGGGACAAATCAAGTATGGTGATTTTGTCCTGGACGCTGGCTGCGGCTATGGCGCCAATGCAGTGTTGTGCGTGAAGCGCTACCACCCGTCCCGTGTCATTGGTATCGACGTCACCGACGTACGCATCGCAGCCGGGCAACAGTACATCGCTGAATGCGAGCTTAGCGATGTCATCGATCTTCGCATCGGAGACGCGACGAAGCTGGCCTTTCCCGACGGATCTTTCGACCGCGTGATAGCGGTGGAGTGCGCCTTTCACTTCGATACTCGCCGCGATTTCCTGCGCGAAGCCGGGCGCGTGCTCAGACCCGGCGGCACTTTGGCGCTGACCGATATGATTCCGCGTCGTGGAGTCAATCCGGCCAATTATCAGAAGGGACATCGCGCGGTTGGCAGCGGTGTTTGTCTGGAGATGCCGGTGAATGCCTACGACGCCGACGTTTACGAGGGCTATCTGCGCGCATCCGGCTTCGACCAGGTTCGCATCGAGTCGATCGTCGACAAAACAACGATTCCATACTACCGGATGCTGGAAAATATCGCCTCCAAGGTTGATGCGGCGAGGGCTCTGGCGTTGAAAACAGCTGCAACCACGCTGCGGCGCTACGTCGATGGCGGCGAGGATTACGTTCTCGTTTGCGCCAGGAAAGCCAGCTGATCGCGCGCGAAATTAGATCGTTTCTACAGAAACGGCACTTTCTGGAACGCCGTTTAGAGTCCGACAACACGACTTCAGCTCCACGCAAGAGGGCACTGTGGATTCTGGGGTCGGTTTGATTTTGGTGCAAAAAGTCCCGGTAGCGGGCGAGAGCGACACAACTGGTGGGGTGTGCCTAACGGATTGATCTAGCGAGGGCGTGACTGGATGTTTCTGAGCAGGGCTTGTCGCCAAATAGCACACGTCGAAACTTAGCTGATGAGGAAACCACCGCACTGTCTGACTCAGCATGACTAGCGTAGTGTTCAACAAATAGCTGGTTATATAGACAAGCCTCAATTGTGCTGAGGCATGGCGAGAACGAGCATAGCTGTCAGTCTTGTGGATGCCGACCGGAATCGACTGGAGCACTCACTGGGCGGCGGTACATGGTACGCCGCAACAGGTGGGCACTCCGGTGCCGGATCGTTCTGGCTACTGGGGAGGGTGAGGTTTCCGATGAGGGGGAAGCGATGTTTCGGATCACATGATGCTGCTCGAACGAGCACACCGCATCCCTTGCGCTGCGCAATCAGAACACTGTATCGACCGCGACGCTCAGTAGCCGCGAGCCGCCGAGAAACGGTGTGGCGCTGTGGTCGTGGTAGAAATCGACCTGGAGTTTGGCGTCCCACGATTTTCGGAAATCCCAACGCAGGCTGACGGTGTCGGAGTGAAACCGCTCAGGTGCTGTGTAGTCCGTGGTGAGGCGCTCGTAGTACCAAGCTTGCGTCAGCATCCCGGTGAGCTGGTGGTAGCGGTAGCCGCCTGAGATCAGGTAGGAAAAGGTGTTGTAGACCTGCTCGGGTTGTCGCAGCATCTGTACTTCGCTGCGGAAAATGAAGCTGTGATAGTCGGCCGACAGCGCGGCGGAGGCGAACTGTTGCGGCGCACGGTCGAGGATCTGCGACGGCGCATCATCCGGCGGAAAGCCATAACGGTCGATTTTATTGTGCTGATAGACCGCGCGCGCGGTGATGTAGTCGTTACTCACTTCGATGTAGCCGCCGAGAATCTTGTTCCAGGTCTCGTTGACTGGATATCCATAGACGAGATTTTTCTGCATCACGTTGTCGGTGGTCGCGCGCCGTCCCGCGTAGCCGCTGCCGCGCAGCGACCAGTCGCCGAAGTCGGTGTTGTACACGACCGCACCGCCATCGTAGTCATAGATCTGCCAGCCATATACTTCGGGCGGTGGCCGCACCCATGGGTAGGTGTAGCCGATATAGGCGGAATCCGAGTAAAACGGCAGTCGCTGGCGGCCGGCGTCGATCCGCCATGAGCTGTTGAGCGTGTAGGACAGATACACCCAGTCGGCACTGACCTTTCCCGTCGAGGCGCGCGCGACGAGTTGCGCGGTCGCTTTCAGGGAAGGTGTCACTTTCAGCGAGCCCTGTATTCCGACGAGACTTTCCGGCGTCGTCATCCATCCTTTGTTTTCGTAAACGCCGGCATACTCCCAGCTGGCGATGTAGCAGGGACAGTGATAGTTGAGAAATTCCTGATGCGATCCGCTCAGCGCATATCCGGCGACACCACTGGCGAAGCCGGACCAGCTGAAGTCGATTGCGAAGGCCAGCCGGGGGAGTCCGAAAAAGGCCAGTGCGCAAACGAGCACCGGCAGTCGGGCAGCAGATATTGGAACATGTTGATGCATGGTTTTTTGAATGCGCGTCAAGTCCTTACGCCAGGTTCGTCCGCAAAGACATGGATCCGTGACCTGTCCCTGTGAATCTATATCGAATTCGCCGCCGAATTTGTTGCGGCGATACAAAAATGGATGGCAATCTCTAATGGCGGCAATTTGTTGGATTTCTTGAGGTTATGTTGATGTGCATCAATGCTTGCAGTCTTCACCAGGCCGCTGGGTTACTCTGTACGTACCCGTTCCACCGACAGAACACCACTTGATGCCGTCCCGACCTCAGCAGACTCTTATTTCCGATACGCGTGGCGGCGTGGCCCTCGCGGGAGCCGCTTTCGATCGCATCACGGACAGCATCCGCAAATTCCATCGCGCTGTTTCCGGGATTCCATTCCGCGGACTGGCGCCACTGCCGGCGGTTGGAACCGGCAGTGATGTGGTGCGTGCAGCGCATGATGGAATCACCGGCGGCATTTACATCGCGGTGCAGGGTATCGGCGGTGCGGCCTTTGCGCTTACTGAGGCGGCGCTCAGAACAATTGAGCGTAATGTGGCCGCGCCCGGCGATGTCGATCCGGGGAAACGGGAGCTGCGGGATAATGTCGCCGGCGCACTCAACGGAATCTTCGGGGATTACGTCGCCGCCAGCCGCAATTCGCTTGCGGTGCGTGCCGGCTTTTACAGGAATGGCGCAGCACTGGAGCTTGAGCGATCCGCGCTGGCCGCTGCTTACCCGCTCGCGAGCGCCCGCATTGCAATCTTCGTGCATGGACTGTGCTGCAACGAGCACATGTGGCAGTCGCGTTGCAGCGCGCCGGCCGAAAACGAAGCCACTGCAAGTGAATCCAGATCCTATGGCGAGCGGCTCGCCGAAGATATCGGATGCACGCCGCTCTATTTCCGCTACAACACCGGCTTGTCCGTGGCGCGTAACGGCCGCTTGCTGGCGAAGGCGATCGGACAGCTCATTGGGAACTGGCCGGTGACCGTAGATGATATCGCGCTGATCGGCCACAGTATGGGCGGCTTGGTGTGCCGTGCGGCGGCGCATCGGGGATCGCATACAAATGCGGCATGGACGGCGAAGGTATCGAACGTGATCTGTCTGGGTTCGCCGCACCTCGGCGCCCCATTGGAAAAGGCGGTGCACCTCGGCGTCGCGGTGATGGATGCTTTTGAACTGAGCCGGCCGTGGGCGCGCATGCTGGAAATGCGCAGCGTCGGCATCCGCGATTTGCGGCTCGGCACGATCACCGATCCGCGCGACCGTGCTAAACCGGCAGACGTGCAAAAGATACCGAACGCGCGTTATCACTTCATCGGCGCCAGCATCGGCCAGGATGAGCGCGATATCAGGGGACGCGTTCTCGGTGACGGCCTTGTGCGTCTGCCTAGCGCGACCGCACGCAGGCTGGCCGACACCGATACAGCCGCGCTATTCGGCCTTCATCACATGCAGCTGTTGAATCATCCGGCGGTATATCGCGAGCTGCGTGAGCGGCTAGGGTCTGCTGACAATCATCTGGTCGCTGCGCTGTCGCCAAAAAAACTGCCAGGCAAGGCGCGACGAGCGCGGTGTACCCGCGGTACATGAGCGACGAGCAACGCTGCATGGCGGTTTTTTGGCGACAACCCGAAGGGCCGGTCCCGGAGAGGGCGCAGTGCCGCGTCACTCACTCCTGATGTACTTCAAGTACACGGCGTCGTTCGTTCCTTGCACTGCGCCCTTTCCGGGACCGGCGCAGCGACCAGATCATTGTCAACAAACCCTGGGGTCATGAATCAGCGCAGTTCCTCGATCACCGCGCAATCGCGGCCAGCGCTCTTGGCGTCCGCCAGACGCCGGTCGACATCCAGGAGGATAAGGTCGGGGCCATAGCCCAAGTGAGCGATATCGCGCACGACGACACCACCGATTGTGGCGGTGACATGGTCGCTCCCGGTGTCGGGCGGTCCTTTCGGAGGTAGCGATCGGACCGATTCGAGAATGCGTTCTGCGATCGCACGTGTTTCGGCGATCGGTGTCTCCGGAAGCACGACCAGGAACTTGTCGCCGCCGAAGCGTGCGATGAAGTCGCCGGACCGCCTGCATCGCGAGGCGATGCAATCGGCGATGCAGCGCAGCACTTCGTCGCCCGCACCATAGCCATGGCGATCGTTGATCGCCTGAAGATTGTCGACGTTGACCTGTAGTACCGCCAGCGGCAGTTGTCCTCGATAAGCGCGACGCAGTTCCGTGCGTAACGCATGATCGGCGAAGTGCTGGCTATAAACACCAGTGAGCGGATCGCGCACAGGCTGGCGGCGCAGGATCAGTTCGTCCTGCACGATATCGGCGAAGCTGCGTAAAGCGCACAGCTGATCGCCGGTCAGTTCCCGCGGCTGGCGATCGACAATGCACAGCGCGCCGACCGGCATGCCGTTCGGCGCGAAGACCGGTGCGCCGGCATAAAAGCGGATATGAGGCTCGTCGATGACCAGCGGGTTGTCGGCGAAGCGGGCATCGTGATGGGTATCCGGTATGTTCAGGATGTCCTTGCTCAGGATCGCGTGACCGCAGAACGAAATCGCGCGCGAGGTTTCCGACACGTCGAGACCTTCGATCACCTTGAAGATCTGGCGCGTGGAATCGATCACGGAAAACGCGCAGATGGGAACGTCGAAGAACTGTTTGGCGAGGTGCACCACGCGGCCGAAGGCTTCTTCGCGGCGAAACGTGAACAGCGCTAAGTCCTGCGCTGTTTGCAGTCGTGCCGATTCGACAGGGTGAAGCGCGGGCACCATCATGGCGAATTACATCAATACTCGTTCTTGAATACTCATTCTTGTGCACCGCTTGTCGGCGGATGAAGGGCGAACTTGATAATTCCCAATGCGGCGGGCCGACCACTGGTGCGGATGGGGCGGCGAACGCACAATACGCCGCCTTTTCTCCCCCTCCTTTCCACACCATCCGCGCCCCGGCCAACGTCATGTTCCGCCTGTTCGATGTCCCGTATCGCGCGGAGGTTCGCGCCAACCTGAAGCTGGCGGCGCCATTGATGGCCGCACAGCTCGCGGGTGTCGGTATGGCGGCGGTCGATACTGTATTCGCCGGTCGTCTGGGTCCGGAAGCACTGGCGGCAGTCGCTGTCGGCTTCAATCTCAATGCTATTTTTTGGGTGTTCTGCATGGGCGTGCTGATGGCTTGTTCGCCGATCGTCGCGCATGCTGTCGGCAGCGGCCGTTCGTCGGCGCAGATCACCTGCTTCACTCGTCGCGCGCTGTGGTTTTCGCTGTTTGTCTCGGTGTTCTGGGCCGCGGGACTCAATCTTGCGGCGGCACCGGTGCTGAGCCATCTGCATCTTCCGGCGGAAACCACGCGGCTCGCCATCGTTTTCGCGCGCTGGCTGTCGCTAAGTGCATTCGGCACCTGCCTGTGGTTCGTGCTGCGATTCAGCGCGGAAGGTCTCGGCGAGACGCGCCCGATCGTCTACGCGGGATTGATCGGTCTCATCGCGAATGCCTTTCTCGACTGGCTGCTGCTGTTCGGCCACTGGGGCCTGCCGGCGATGGGCGCACCCGGCTGCGGACTTGCCACTGCGCTGGCGTCGGTACTGATGGCTGCTGCGCTGGCCTTTTCCTACCGCACTGCACCGGCGCTGCGCGCGGTCGGTCTGGCGGAGCCGCGGGCGACGCCCGAAGGCGTACGCGACGTGCTGCGTCTGGGTTTGCCGATTGGTGCGATCCTGGTCGCCGAGGGCGGGCTGTTCGTAGTGTCGTCGCTGTTGATGGCGAGTTTCGGCGATACGGCGGTGGCCGCCCACCAGATCGCGTTCAACTTCGCCTCGCTGGTCTTCATGATTCCGCTCGGGTTGGCGCTGGCGACAACGGTACGCGTCGGCCACGCCGCCGGCGCCGGCGACTATTCCGCTGCGCGCTTTCGCGGGCAGGTCGGCATGTCGCTCGGTGCGATCAACGCTATTTCCAATGCGGCCATCCTGGCATTTCTGCGGTTGCCGATCGCAGGGCTCTACACCGAGGATGCCGGCATCGCCACACGCGCCGCGCGCTTCCTGCTGCTGGCCTCGGTGTTCCAGATTTTCGATGGCGTACAGGTCACCGCCAATGGCGCGTTGCGCGGAATCAAGGATACGCGGCTACCGTTCGCAATCACACTCGTCGCCTACTGGATCGTCGGTGTCCCGGTTTCGTGTTGGCTGGCATTTCGCACCGATGTCGCTGCCGACGGCTTGTGGTGGGGAATGACCGCGGGACTGATGGTCGCGGCAGCTGGGCTGGTGTGGCGATTTCTCAGTCATAAGAGCGTCTGACGACGGGCCCCAGCATCAATTCGCATTCGCGATCATCTGAAAATCGGGCGCGCTACACTCAGCGAAAAATCGGACCGCTCTTCATGCGTATCTGCGTTTATTGTGCTTCCAGCCAGCACTCCGATCAGGAATATCGCGACAGCGCATTCCGTGTCGGCGAACTGCTGGCGGAGGCGCACTGCACGGTCGTGTACGGCGGCGGTTCTGCCGGTTCGATGGGCGCGCTCGCCGATGGCGCGCTGAGCCGCGGCGGTGAAGTCATCGGCATCCTGCCGCGATTCATGGCCGATCGCGAATGGGGACACCCTCGCCTGACGCGGCTGGAGCTCGTCGAGAACATGCGCGAGCGCAAGCACAAGCTGCTCACGGATTCAGACGCGGTCGTCGCGCTGCCGGGCGGCTGCGGCACGCTCGAAGAGCTGATGGAGACAATCACGTTGAAACGGCTCGGTCTCTATCTGAATCCGATCGTGATGGTGAACACGCGCGACTTCTACACGCCGCTCGACGCATTCCTGAAGCACGCAATCGCCGAGCGATTCATGAATCCAGAGCACGTGGGGATGTGGCGATTGGTCGAACGCGCCGAGGATGTCCTCGATACGGTCCGTGCAACGCCGGTCTGGAACGCGCGGGCTTATCCTGCGGGTGTTGAAGTGCGTCATTGGGGCAACGACAAATAAAAAAGGCGGAACGGCCCAAGCCGTTCCGCCTTTGCCCCTTTAAATTAATTTAATAGCGGATCAGAACGCCGTCGAACCGTTCGGCGTACCCAGGCCCGTCGGACCGTCGTAGCCGGTGGCGGCATTGCACAGATAGCTGCCGTCACAGCTGCCATTGTTGCCTGACGTCACATCGAACAAAAAGCTGAGGTTTCCGTACGGATTGCTACCGTAGGTGACCGTGCCACCGTTGACGCCATAAATGCCGCCGACTAACGGTGCCGCAACGCTGGTACCGCCGAAAACCATCCAGGCCGATCTCATAACAGTTCTCGGCCCATAGACGGCGACACCGGTATTGGGATCGGCTACTGCGGAGACGTCGGCGACCATACGCATCGAACAGTTTGTATCGGTCTGCCAAACCGGCTTGCTATAAACAGTGCTGCAGCCGCTGCCGGCGCCGCTCCACACCGTTTCGCTCCAGCCACGGCTGTTGGCGGCGGTGTTCAGACTCGTTCCGCCGACAGCGGTGACGTGCGGCGAAGAGGCAGGAAATTCCACGCCGTAGCCGTTGTCGCCGGAGCTGGCCGTGATTGCAATACCGGGGTGATTGTAGGCGGACTCATAACTTGAGCTGCCCGTCTCGCTGCCGCCGTAGCTGTTGCTGATGACATGGGCGCCGAGCGCCACAGCGGTGTTTTCAGCTTTGGCAAAATTGATAAAGCTCGGAGTCTTCGCCTCGACAAGGATCAGTGTGCAGTTCGGGCACATGGCGCTCGCCATGTCGAGATCCAGTGCGGTTTCCTGCGCCCAGCCGACGTTGGTTATCGGATAGCTGCCCTGTACGCCAGTCTGGTTGACCTTTTTGAAGCAGCCATTGGCAGTCGTACAGGCCGGCAAACCGAATTGGGCGCGGTAGGTCGCCAGATCGCTCTCGGCGTTCGGATAGCCATAGGCATCGACAATTGCAATGATCGTGGTCGGACTGCCCGAGCCCGTGATCTTGTAAGCGGAACGCAGGTCCGAAGGACCATAGCCCGACGGTGTCGCGAAAGCCTTCACCTGATCGTTGTCATCGACGACGACGTGTGCATGGCAACGCGCACCCTTGGCGACAAGCGGTTTTGGACAAACCGCGAGATGCCGGACTTGCGCGCGAATACCCGTCGCACTAGCGGTATCAGACTGGGCTAGAGCCGGGCCTGTTGTCATCATGACCGCCGTCGCTGCAAATACACCGGCCAAGGTTATTGACCGCCGATACGCAAGTAATGACATAAATTAATCCCCTGATCTTAAATGCTTTTTAGGCGCCGCTTGAGCGGCCCATCTATATATAACGGCCTTCACACCCCGGACAACATATCTCTCACTGTAGCCGGTTTCCCACACAGCTGTGTTGACGAGCGTCCGAGTAAGAATGACAGATCGCCAAAGGCTGTCAACTTACGACGACCCCGAAGCAGAACAGCGGATTCGCGCATGCCCGGACGACACCCGTTCTTAAGTATCGTCGAACGACTCCCTTATTCCCGTTCAGGGAAGACTCGGTGAAAGGGAGAACTCGCCGGCCCGACCAGCGGTGGTGCTGTTGTATCATGCGTCCCCCCGCTTTAACCGCCGTTTTGCCATGATCGACAAACTCAATCGTCGCAGCCAAGCCATCACTGCCGGCGTCGCCCGCAGCCCAAATCGCGCGATGCTGCGCGCGGTCGGGTTCACCGATGCGGATTTCGACAAGCCGATCGTCGGCGTCGCCAACGGCCACTCGACGATGAATCCCTGCAACGCCGGCCTCGGTCCGCTATCGGCGCGCGCGGAAGCTGCGCTGCGCGATGCCGGCGCCATGCCGCAGACCTTCGGTTTCCCGACAGTTACCGACGGCATCGCCATGGGCACCGAAGGCATGAAGTATTCGCTGGTGTCGCGCGAGGTCATCGCGGACTCGATCGAAACCGCGGCGCAGTCGCAGTTCATGGACGGCGTGCTCGCCATCGGCGGCTGCGACAAGAACATGCCGGGCAGTCTGATGGCGCTGCTGCGCATGAACGTTCCCGGCGTGTTCTGTTACGGCGGCACCATCAAGCCCGGACACTGGAAAGGCCAGGCACTGACCATCGTCTCGCCGTTCGAGGCGGTCGGTGCGTTCACCGCCGGCAAGATGTCGAAAGAGGACTACGACGGTATCGAGCGCAACGCCTGCCCGAGCTTCGGTGCCTGCGGCGGCATGTATACGGCAAACACGATGTCGTCCTCGTTCGAGGCGCTCGGCGTGAGCCTGCTCGGCTCGTCGCAAATGGCCAATCCCGATCCCGAGAAAGGCGACTCAGTCGCGCAATCGGCGAAGGTGCTCGTCGAAGCAATCCGGCGCGATATCAAGCCGCGCGATATCGTCACCAAAAAATCGATCGAGAATGCGATCGCGGTGGTGATGGCGACCGGTGGTTCCACCAACGCGGTGCTGCACTACCTCGCGATCGCCCATACCGCGGGCGTGGAACTGTCGCTCGATGATTTCGAGCGCATTCGCGTGCGTACGCCGGTGCTGTGCGATCTGAAGCCGTCCGGCAAATACGTCGCGACCGATTTCCACAGCGCTGGCGGCGTGCCGCAGGTGCTGAAGATGCTGCTGGTAAAGGGCTTGGTTCACGGTGATTGCCTGACTATCACCGGCCGCACGCTCGCCGAGGAACTGGAGAAGATTCCGTCCGAGCCGCGCCAGGATCAGGACGTGATCCGCGCGTTCGACAAACCGATGTACGCGCAAGGTCATCTCGCGATCCTCAAAGGTAATCTCGCCCCGAACGGTTGCGTCGCGAAAATCACCGGCCTCAAGAACCCGGTCATCACCGGGCCGGCGCGCGTGTTCGATTCCGAGGATGCAGCGATGGAAGCCATTCTCGGCGACAGGATCAGGCACGGCGACGTGCTCGTTATCCGCTACGAAGGTCCGAAGGGCGGCCCCGGCATGCGCGAGATGCTGGCGCCGACATCGGCGCTGATCGGCAAGGGTTTCGGCGAGAGCGTCGGCCTCATCACCGACGGCCGCTTTTCGGGCGGCACCTGGGGCATGGTGGTCGGCCACGTAGCGCCGGAAGCGTTCGCAGGCGGCCCGATCGCGCTGGTGCGCGAAGGTGACAGCGTCACCATCGATGCGCACAAGCTGGTGATCCAGGTTCATGTCGCCGACGATGAACTGGCCAAGCGCAAGGCTGCATGGAAACAACCGGCGCCACGGTATACCACCGGCGTGCTCGGCAAGTACGCGCGGCTGGTTGCACCGGCCGACAAGGGCGCGGTGACGGACGGCTGAGGGTTCGCCACGGCCAATCCGGTCCCGGAAATCTTTCCCGCGGCCTGATGAATCCAGCGCAGTGCAACCAGCGGAGCACATGATGTCTCCGGATTTTCAAGGCGAACTTGCAGCCGTTTTACCCGAGGCTGTCCTGGCCAGCGGAATTTTGTTCGCGATTCTCATGGCTATCGCGTTGCATCTGTGGCTGATCGCTCGTCGCCAGCAGGAAATGATCGCCATCAGCGAGCAGCGGTTCCGCCTGCTTGTCGACGGTGTGCCGGATTACGCCATCTACATGCTCGATCCGAGCGGCAATGTGGTTACCTGGAACGCCGGTGCCGAGCGCATCAAGGGGTATGCGGCGGCGGAGGTCATCGGTCACAATTTCTCGCAGTTTTTCCCGCCCGCCGATAGTGCCGCCGGACGCCCCGCCGAGTCGCTCACACGGACGGTGGCGGAAGGACGTTACGAGGGCGAAGGCTGGCGCGTGCGCAAGAACGGCGAACGCTTCTGGGCCAGCGTCGCGCTCACCGCACTCCGCGATGGCAAAGGGCGTCTGATCGGCTTCGCGAAGGTCACGCGCGATCTCAGCGAGCGCAGGCAAAATGAACGGGCATTGATCGAAACGCTGCGTGAATTGGAAGAAGCCCGCCGCGCGCTGGAACGTGGCATCGCCGAGCGCACCACCGATCTTGCCGAGGCGCGCGACCAGATTCGCGATTTCGCAAGAAACCTTGATCGCAACATCGAGGATGAACGGCGGCGCCTGTCACGCGAAGTGCACGATCAGCTTGGGCAGGTTTTCACCGGGCTCAAGATGAGTCTGCGCGCGCACAGCGAAACTCTGCCCGCGGCTTTTGTGACGGATGCTGAGACAACGCTTGAGCGGGGCATCGCCATGACGCGCCGGATTGCGCAGGAACTGCGTCCGCCGCTGCTCGACGATCTCGGTCTTGCGCTTGCTCTGCAGCATCTCGGCGAGAGCCTCGTCGCGATCCATAAAATCGGTCTCGATGTGGACGTTGATGATGATGAATGCTTGAATCCGGATCAGGCTAACCAGCTTTATCGGATTGCGCAGGAAGCTCTCACCAACGTATTACGCCACGCGAGCGCCAGCCGCGTGCGCATCGACGGCGTGGCCGACGGCGACAGTTATCGACTGCTGATCGAGAACGATGGTGTTCGCTATGATCCGGACCGGTTGCGGACCGGTGCGCAGGGTCTCATCGGCATGCACGAGCGTGCGCAGCTGGTTGGTGGCGAATTCAGGATTGAATCCAGCGCGCAGGGAGGCGCTGTGGTCACAGTGCGGATTCCAATTGAAAGGAAAACTGAGCTATGAAATTGCTTGTAGTAGAGGATCATCCCGTCACCCGGCTCGGAGTGCGCCAGCTTGTGCAGATGCGCTGGCCCGACGCGCGGATCGTCGAGGTGCAGCTGGCTGCCGATGCGGTGTCGCAACTTGCCGCGGAGCCTTTCGATGCCGTCATCCTGGATCTCAATCTGTCGGATGTGCGCGGTCTGGAGGGGCTGATCTGCCTGCGTCGGGCGTCTCCAGCCACGCCGATCCTGGTACTCAGTGCGCATGCCGAGCGCGCCTATGCAACGCGTTCGTTGCAGGAAGGCGCACTCGGCTATCTAAATAAGGAGCGCGCGCCGGACGAGTTGGTTGCCGCGATCGAATGCGTCATCGGCGGTGGGCGCTACATTACGGCCACGCTTGCCGGCGAGTTAGCAGACCAGTTGGTGTCGGGGAGCACGACACCGCGCCGCGAAGGCTTGCGGCATGAGGACCTATCCAAGCAGGAATATCGCGTCATGCTGCAACTCGTCGATGGTCTCTCCGTCAGCGACATCGCGCAGGGCATGCATCTGTCGCCCAAGACCGTAAGCACCTATCGCACGCGGATTCTGGAAAAGCTGGATCTGCCGGGCACCGTCGAGCTCGTCAAGTACTGCATCGCATATGGGCTGACCGCCAACCGTTGAAACGGGCCGTCGTGAGTCATTAGGTAGGACAAATCCTACAAGATCATAAGAAATACACTGCGAACATGAATGAGTTCCTTTCCTTTCATTCACTTTTGCGCGGCCGGGCCGAAATAGGTGAGCCGGCATGGAGTCATCCCACCGCTCGTCAAAAATTCGTGGGAGGGAGTGCCGCCGATTCGTGAAAAGCGATCGGGTTAATTCCGATCCAGGGAAGGACAGCAAAGCCAGGAAAATGGCAAAGATGGATTTATCGGCGAATTCTTAGGGCCAGCAATAAAGTGCTGGTTCGGGGATTCGCCGATTTCACTTTTTTAAACCCCCCAGGCCGGACCTGTCGACGACAGGCTCTAAGGTAAAGGTTTTCGCGGTCGATAAAGACTTCTGGGACGAACCCAGAAGGGACTTTTCCATGATGAACGCACTGGTCTATCGCGCCGTGAAGCCTGCGGCGAAGGTGATGGACCATCTCCGCTTTCCGCAGAAGCTGCTGGCGATGGCGCTGGTGTTTCTTATCCCGGCGGCGGTCGTGCTTGCTCTGCTGCTATCGAATCTCTCGAAGGAAATTGCTTTTGTGAAGCAAGAGCAGCGCGGAGTGACGGCGGAACAGCCCATCACCGCTCTGCTGGTCGCGGTGCAGTTGCATCGCGACATTACCGCCGAAATGTTCAGGAACGCGGGATCCAACTCGGACGAGTTGCAGCAGCAGCGCGCGCGCGCGGACGCCGCGATAGCGGCGCTCGATGCCTGGAACGCTGGTGACGGCGCGACATTCGGTCTTGGCGCCAAATGGATTGCGATCAAGGAGCAGTGGAGCGCGCTCAAGGAGCGCGAAGGCAGTGTCAGCGACAGCGTTAAGACGAGCTACGACGATCACACCAAGCTGATCGGCGACATCATCGGATTTTCTGGCGCTATCGCCGACGTTTCCAATCTCAGTCTTGATCCGGAAATGAATTCCAATGCGTTGATGGATTTCACCACCAGCAAGGCGTTGACTGCGATGGAAGCCATCGGGAAGCTGCGCGTCTTCAGCGCCACTGCATTGCAGAGCGGCACGCCGACAAATGCTGCCCTGCTCGGCCGTTTCATGATGCTCCACGGCATTGCCGTCGATATGTTCAAGGACGTGCCGGCCGGTTTACAGCGCGCGCTCGACACCGATCCGCAGGTTGCCGCCGCACTGACCGGCAAGCTCGGGACGGTGGTCGAGGCCCAGGAGGTACTCACGGCGACGGACGTGGACAAACTCATCACTGCTGGCGCCACAGCGATAAACGGTCACGATTTCTCCGTCGCCAGCACCAAAGCGATCGAAGCCGTAAATGAACTGACGCTGGCTGCGGAGCCTGAGCTGAATCGGATTCTGGCGGAACGTTTAGCGCGAGCGCAGCAGCATCGTAACCTTGCGCTCGGTGTCTGCGTCGCGGCGATGGCGTCAGCGATCTATTTGTTTCTGGGTTTTATTCGCTCACTATCAGCGACGCTGCGCGGATTGCGCCGTGCCAGCGTGTGCCTCACCAGTGGTGAATTTCCGGAACCCATCGACCTGTTTTCCAGGGACGAGATGCAGGAGATCGCCAGCGAAATGGAAAAGCTGTCCTACGGACTCAGGAAGCACGCTGACGAGCAAAAGATGCATCTGAGCAACGCCGCCAAGCTGAAAGCCGCTCTTGCCTGTACCAATGCTGGAATCATGGTCGCGACGCCTGACGGAATCATCGAGTATGTCAACGATACCGCCGTCGAGATGTTTCGCGAAGTCATCGATATCATTCGTCAGCGCGATCCGCGTTTCGATCCCGCCAATCTCGTCGGACGTAATTTCGACGTGTTGCATCACAGCCTGGAGCATCAGCGCAAGCTGCTTGCCTCGCTTGAGCAGCCGCACCGCATGCGTATAGCGATCGGCCATTGCCACCTTGAAGTTGTCGTCAGCCCGGTATTCGATGCGGCCGGCGAGCGGCTCGGTGCTGTTGTCGAATGGCAGGATCGCACTGCGCAGGTCGATCTCGATCTGCAGACGGAAACCCTGATCGCCGCGGCTGCCGAAGGTGATTTCTCTGGCCGCCTGAGTGCGGACGGCCTCAAGCCCGAGTTTCGTGCGCGGGTGGAGGGCTTCAACAAGCTACTCGATGTGGTGGTTGCCGGACTCGAGGATCTGGATCGCATGCTGTCGGCGATCGCCGTTGGCGATCTCACCCAGACCATCAAGCGCGACTACAAGGGCTTGTTCCTGCGGCTGACGAAAAACGCCAACATAACGGTCGGGAAACTTTCGCAGGTGGTTGGACAGATCAAGCTCGCGGCCGAGCGGGTCAAGTCCGCCGCGGGCGAAATCTCAAGTGGCAACGCCGATCTGTCAGTGCGTACCGAGCGCCAGGCTTCCGGTATCGAGGAATCCGCGAGCTCCATGCACGAGCTGACGACCACGGTCAACCAGAATGCGGATAACGCGATGCAGGCCACGCAGTTCGCGCGCGGCGCGAGCGATGTCGCAACGAAGGGCGGCAAGCTCGTTTCCGAAGTCGTGGAAAAGATGAGTGCCATCGAACAATCCAGCCGCAAGGTCGCCGACATTCTTGGCGTGATTGACGGCATCGCGTTCCAGACCAACATTCTCGCGCTCAACGCGGCCGTCGAAGCCGCGCGTGCGGGCGACCAGGGACGCGGCTTCGGCGTCGTCGCCAGCGAAGTGCGCAACCTCGCGCAACGTTCGGCGGTGGCGGCCAAGGAAATCAAAGTGCTGATCACCGACTCGGCCGAGAAGGTCGAAGCCGGGTCCAAGCTGGTCGGAAACGCCGGCAAGACCATGGACGAGATCGTCACCAGCATCAAGCGCGTCACAGACATCATGGCCGAGATCAGCGCTGCCTCGTCAGAGCAGAACAGCGGCATCCAGCAGGTCAACAATGCGATCACGATGATCGACGAAACCACGCAGCAGAACGCGGCGCTGGTCGAACAAGCTTCGGCGGCCGCGCGCAGCCTGGAAGAGCAGTCGGCGACGCTGGTGGCGTCGGTATCGGTGTTCAGGACCAATGCCGGCACCGACAATGCGATAAGGAACGCTGAAGCAAAGACCAGTGCGGTAAAGAAAGAAAAGGCGTCAGCGCCGGCAACTGCCACTCCTCCCGCCCCGCGCCGTGCGGCTCGCCTTGAAGATGCGACGGCGGCGGAGGCACGTAAGCGTCGCCTCGCAGCCGCGTTGACGCGCTATGGTGGGGCGAAAAAACCCGCTCTGATCCCGGTGATCGAAGATCGCGAGTGGAAAGAGTTTTAAGTCCGACCTTTTACGCCTGGCCACGCTCGCGTCACGACAAGCCCTAGTTGCATGATCCCGCGGGCGATCCGCGCATGACACCAGCCGCAGCGAACGAAGAATACGCTGCAATCGGCTAAGATCTGTTGGAAATACCGCCGCCAGAACGCTCGCAGCAACGATGCTTTCGCTGCGGCCGGATATTTGCCATACATCCTCCGTCAACGCCATCCGGAACCGTCATGCGCGCATTCCGCTACTACGATTTTCTTGTCGCCGGCCTTGTCGCCGTGCTGCTGTGCTCCAACTTGATCGGCCCGGCCAAAGTCTGCGTGGTGACTTTGCCGCTGTTCGGAGCGTTCAACTTCGGCGCCGGCAATCTGTTTTTTCCAATCAGCTATATCTTCGGCGACGTGCTCACTGAGGTTTACGGCTACGCGCGCGCGCGGCGTGCGATCTGGGCCGGTTTCGGCGCCATGGTGTTCGCGACGGTGATGACGCAGTTCGTACTGCGCATGCCGGCATCGCCGGAGCCGTTCAACGCGCAGCTGCAGCCGGCGTTGGAAACGGTGTTCGGCGGCACCTGGCGCATCGTCGCAGCGAGCATGTTCGCCTACTGGGTCGGCGATTTTGTGAATTCTTTCGTGATGGCGAAGATGAAACTGCTGACCAAAGGCCGCTGGCTATGGACGCGCGCCTGGGGTTCAACAGTGTGCGGGCAGGGCGTGGATTCGGTGCTGTTCTATCCGATCGCCTTCGCCGGCCTGTGGACACAGGACTCGCTGTTCAAGGTGATGCTGTTCAACTTCACGTTCAAGGTCGCTGTCGAAATCCTGTTCACGCCAATGACCTACTTCATCGTTAATTCACTCAAGCGTATCGAGCAGGTCGATACCTTCGATCAAGACACCAATTTCACGCCGTTCTCGCTGAAGGACGAAGGCGAGCGGCATCCGTATCACGGCATCGGCGAGGCGTAGGGCCGCCGATAGCTGTGATACACCGGCTCCCAGATCAGCGCGTGCACGCGGCTTTCGATATCGCTCGTTTCCGCGGCAAGCCCTTCGGCCACCGCCTGCCGCGCAACCGTGACTGCCACTGAATAGGCCACTTCGCGCAATTGCGTGACGTGCGGCAGCAGCGCTGCGCGCGGGTCGTGCTGTGCCGGCGAAGCCGAAGCGAGCGCACGAGCGGAAGCCATAAACATAGCGTTGCTGATGCGTCGTGCGCCGACCGCCAGCACACCGAGTCCCACGCCCGGAAAGATGTAGGAGTTATTCGCCTGCGAGATCGGCACGACGCGGCCACCGCGTTCGACCGGTGGGAATGGGCTGCCGGTGCCGACGACGGCGCGGCCATCGGTCCACGCGATGAGATCCGCTGGCGTCGCCTCCGAGCGCGACACCGGATTCGACAGCGGCAGAATTGCCGGTCGTGCCGCCGTCACCGCCATCGCGCGCACCACGCGTTCGGAGAACACGCCGGGTTGCGCGGACGTACCGATCAGCACCGTCGGCTTGGCGTTGACGACGACGTCGTACAAGCTGACCGCGTTGACGTCTTCGAGCCGCCAGTTTGCGATCGCGGCGCGCCGCTGCGCGAACACCGCCTGATACGGTTCCATCGGCGTTTCGCCTTCGACCAGCAAGCCATGACGGCCGAGTGCGTAGAAGCGCTTGCGCGCCTCCGCTTCGGGAACGCCCGCTGCGACCATTGCGTCGAGCAGCAGGCGCGCAATGCCGCAGCCCGCCGAGCCGGCGCCGACGATGACGAAGCGCTGTTCGGTCAGCGGTACACCGGTCACATTGGTCGCCGCCAGCACGGTGCCGGTCGCCACCGCGGCAGTGCCCTGAATGTCGTCGTTGAACGTGCACAGGCGGTCGCGGTAGCGGTCCAGCAGCGGACCCGCGTTGGCGCGCGCGAAGTCTTCCCACTGCAACAGCACGTTCGGCCAGCGCTCGTGCACCGCCGTCACGAAAGTTTCGACGAAGGCGTCGTACTCCGCACCGCGCACGCGCTCGTGGCGCCAGCCGATGTAGAGCGGATCAGCGAGCCGGTCCGGATTATTGGTGCCGACATCGAGCAGAATCGGCAGCGTCTGCTCCGGATGGATGCCGGCGCAGGCGGTGTACAGCGCGAGCTTGCCGATCGGAATACCCATGCCGCCGGCGCCCTGATCGCCGAGGCCGAGGATGCGCTCGCCGTCGCTGACCACGATCACGCGCACGCGGTCGTAGCGCGGGTGCGCGAGAATTTCGCGTATGCGATCTTTCAGCGGCAGACTCAGAAACAGGCCGCGCGCCTTGCGGAAAATATGGCTGAATTTTTCGCAGCCGAGCCCGACGACCGGCGTGTAGACGATCGGCAGCAACTCTTCGAGATTGCGCACCAGCAGTGCGTAAAACAAGGTCTCGTTGCTTTCCTGCAAATCGCGCATGAAGCTGTACCGTTCGAGATCGGAATCCAGGCTACGCAAGGCCTGCATGCGGCGCGCGACCTGATTGTCGAGATCGCCGACATGCGGCGGCAGCAGGCCATGCAGACCGAACTCGTCGCGCTCCCCGATGGTGAACGCGGTGCCTTTGTTAAGCAGCGGATCGCGCAGCAGATCGAGCCCCGTCAGCGGGGTTTCAAACACGTCCGTTGCCGCGCGGGAATCGGATGAGTTCATTGCAGATCTCGTGTTAGCGATTGGAGCACAGGCTCCACCAACCAGCTAAGCCTGCCGAAACGGTAAAATCGCGGGAAGTTTATGCCTAGTCCGCTCACCGCGCTTTCTTTTTCCAACACATTTGGTTCCGCCATGACCACGATCAAGCAGGAAGACCTCATCCAGAGCGTCGCCGACGCCCTCCAGTACATCAGTTATTACCACCCGGTCGATTACATTAAGAACCTCGCCGCTGCCTACGAGCGCGAGCAGTCGCCGGCGGCGAAGGACGCGATGGCGCAGATCATCGTCAACTCGCGCATGTGCGCCGAGGGACACCGGCCGATCTGTCAGGACACCGGCATCGTCACCGTGTTCCTGAAAATCGGCATGAACCTGCGCTGGGATGCGAAGCTGTCGATCGAGGATATGGTCAACGAAGGCGTGCGCCGCGCCTACAACGATCCCGACAACAAGCTGCGCGCATCGGTGCTCGCCGATCCCGCCGGCAAGCGCACCAACACCAAGGACAACACGCCGGCCGTGGTCAACATGACGGTCGTTCCCGGCGACAAATTGGATGTGATCGTCGCCGCCAAGGGCGGCGGCTCCGAAGCCAAGAGCAAATTCGTCATGCTCAATCCCTCGGATTCAATCGTCGATTGGGTACTGAAAACCGTGCCGACGATGGGTGCCGGCTGGTGTCCGCCCGGCATGCTCGGCATCGGTATCGGTGGCACTGCCGAAAAGGCGATGCTGCTGGCCAAGGAAGCACTGATGGAGCCGATCGACATCCAGGACCTGATCGCGCGTGGAGCGAAGACGCGCGCCGAGGAATTGCGCATCGAGTTGTATGAGAAGGTCAACGCGCTCGGTATCGGCGCGCAGGGTCTCGGCGGCCTGACGACGGTACTGGACGTGAAGGTGCTCGACTACCCGACGCACGCGGCGAACCTGCCGGTCGCGATGATCCCCAACTGCGCGGCGACGCGCCACGCGCATTTCGTGCTCGACGGCAGCGGTCCGGTCGCGCTCGATCCGCCGTCGCTCGACGATTGGCCGAAGATCGCCTACAGCCCGACCGGCGCGCGTCGCGTCAATCTCGACACGATCACGCGCGAGGAAGTCGCCAGCTTCAAACCCGGCGAAGTGCTGCTGCTGAATGGCAAGCTGCTGACCGGCCGCGATGCCGCGCACAAGCGCATGACCGACATGCTCGCCAAGGGCGAGAAGCTGCCGGTGGATTTCACCAATCGTTTCATCTACTACGTCGGCCCGGTCGATCCGGTGCGCGACGAAGTTGTCGGACCCGCCGGTCCGACGACGGCGACGCGCATGGATAAATTCACGCGCACGATGCTTGAGAAAACGGGTTTGCTCGGCATGGTCGGGAAGTCGGAACGTGGGCCGACGGCGATCGCGGCGATCAAAGACAGTAAGGCGGTCTATCTGATGGCGGTAGGTGGGGCGGCATATCTCGTCTCTAAAGCGATCAAGGCGTCGAAGGTATTGGCGTTCGCGGATCTTGGAATGGAGGCGATTTATGAGTTTGAGGTGAAGGATATGCCCGTGACCGTTGCTGTCGATTCATTGGGGACTTCGGTGCATGAGACGGGGCCGAGGGAGTGGCAGGCTAGGATTGGGAAGATTCCGGTGGTGACGGTTTGACGATCATTTAAAGTTCATGAGCTTGCAACAGTGACCACCATTCTCAGTTTTCTGCAGTGTGCAAACGACTATGGTCTTTGGGACGCCTTGCAGTTCCTCATCCTAGTTGTGACTTTTATTTATGGGTTGAGGTTGATCTTCTTTCCGCGGCGTCGAATTCGAAATTTAAATTTTCACACGCAGCTGCTTAGAAATAGGCATCCTAGTTTTTCACTCGCGGTGTCTTTGGAGCTTCGGAACTACACAGGGCGGACGGTAGTTATTTCATCACCGTTCACCGGTATTCCGATCTTCGTCCGCCATCCGAAGCGCATGGTGATTCCCCCTCTGGTGAATATGAGATCAAGTTTCCTGATCCTCGTAATTCTGAGCTAAGTGAAGTGGAGTTCATGCTGCGGAATAAAGAGAACGTAATCACCCTCATTCCGCTTGATCCGACTCATTCAGATGATGATGTTCGACGTGCTCTCGATCGGAAGCGTCTAGGTACCTTGACGTTTCTGTGCATATGGCTACAAGAAAAGCCGAAGATAGAAAAACTCTCTCGGCGCATCTGATTAGAGCTCGTAGGCTGGGGCGAAGGGTAGTTCGTAGGTCGGGTTGGAGCGAAGCGTAACCCGACGCTCGCCATTGGCGAGCCGCGAGAAGGCAACGGTTGCGGGCTTCGCCTGCTTGCAGCGGTGAGGCTTTGAGGTCTTTTGTTCCGCCCCTGTTGGGCGGGTGACTTTCTTTTCACGCGCAAAGAAAGTCACCAAAGAAACGCGCCCCCTGACTGCGCCGTCTCGCAAGAAGCCGCGAGCCGGTACCCTGTGCTCCTCGGCCGAGGCGGGCTTCATCGACACGGCATCCCTGCCGTGACGATGAAGGCTTCGGCATCCATGCCTCGCCCCGCTTCGCGGGCAAAAATCCGCCTCGTCCTGCGGTGCTCGGCGCAGTCCGAAGGGGGTTTGAAAATCAAAAGCGACCGCAACCGCACAAAGCGGCGCGATGCGCCGCTTAGCTTTTGATGTTTGTTTTTGACCTTCGGGTCCCCTTGGTAGCGCTGAGCATCGCAGCGCGCGCAGGGGATGTGCGGGCATGGATGCCCGCCAAGTACCGTCGCGACAGGATGTCGCGTCGGTGCGGTTCCCCGAGCACGCGAGAAGCGCAAGGAACCGCACGTAGTGCGGCGCGGACACGGGGCGTGCTTTCTCTTGGCTACTTCTCTTTGCACGAGCAAAGAGAAGTATGCCCGCCCAACAGGGGCGGAATGAACGACCTCCGAGCCTCAGTGATGCAAACAGGCGAAGCCCACATCGAGAAGCGGGGAGCGTCAAACGCCGAAATCAAGAGCAAAGCAGCGCTATGCGAGAGTCCAAACCTTTATTCTCGTAACAATATGGAAACATTGTGACCGAGCGTGTTGTGACGCACTTCACAAATCGCCCAATGCTTATCTTGATATTATCAGTCTGGGGTTAAGTGGGAGTGCGGGGATGAATTTTTCGGGTTTGCGCGCGGTGTCGCGTTATGCGCAGGTGCTGGTTCTGATTTTTGGGCCCACGCTGATGGCACAGGCCAACGGTAATGTATCGGGCAGCGAATCGGCGCCGAAATTTTCCGAGCAGCAAATATTCACCGCAAGTCTCAACGCGCGCTCTGTGAAGATGGCCGATCTCAACGGCGACGGCAAGCCCGATATGATCGTGCTAAACGCTGGCGACCAGGTTTCGCTGGACGGCGGTCCGCCTCCCATCGGCAATACAGTTTCGGTGCAGCTCAATACCACCGTGCCGGGCGCGGCAGTCCCCACCTTTGCGGAGAAGCAGGATTTCTTGACGGGTTCATTTCCACAATCCGTGGTGGTGGCCGACATCAATGGCGATGGCATGCCCGATCTGGCAGTGGCGAACGCTGACGACGGCACCGTCTCAGTGTTGTTGAACACTACGGTGCCGGGCGCAAGCACGCTCAGTTTCGCGGCACAGCAGACCTTTGCAATCGGCTCCGGCTCGTTCTCTTTGGCGGTTGCCGACATCAACGGTGACGGATGGCCTGATCTGATCGCCGCGAACTACAGCGACGGCACCGTTTCGGTTCTGCTCAACACTACTGCTTCAGCCGCGGCTGTGCCTGGCTTCACGGCACAACAAATCTTTGCGACTGGAAGTTTTCCCGCAGGCTACCCGAACTTTGTGACCGCGGCTGACATCAATAGTGACGGCAAGCCCGATCTGGTCGTATTGAACAGTGCTGTCAGTACCGTCTCGGTATTGCTCAACACCACTGCGCCGGGTGCGGCTACGTCCAGCTTCGCGGTTGAGCAAGACTTTGCAACGGGTGACTCCTGGCCTACCGACAATGTAGCGGCAGCCGATCTCGACGGCGATGGCAGACCGGACCTCGTCGTAACGAACTGGCACGACTTGACGGTCTCGGTATTGCTTAACACGACTGCGTCGGGGGCAACCACACCTAGCTTCCTCGCGCAACAAACGCAGTTCTTCCCCACAGGATCGACTCCGCTCTTCGTAACCGCAGCCGATCTCAACAACGACGGCCGTTCGGATCTGATCGTGACGACCTGCGACGCTTCGTCAATGGCATCGTGTCCGGGAAATATTTCCGTCATGCTCAATAACACGGTGGCAGGAAGCGCTGTGCTCGACTTTTCCGTGCCGCAGGCATTTGCAGCCGGCGAGTACCCAACATCAGTCACCATCGCCGATGTTAACGGTGATGGCATGCTTGATTTGGTCGCCGTGAATTCCGGCAGCCTTGCGAATGTCACCGGCTCCGTCTCGGTACTGCTTAACGCCGCGGCGCTGGATTTCTCACCTCTCACGAGCGTTCCACTGAGCGTGGAGGAGTCTTCGGACACCATCACCGTCTCTGGTTTAGACGGCGCGTCGACGATTTCGATCCACGGCGGCAGCTACAGCATCAACGGTGGCGCTTATACAACCGCCGATGGCATCGTGAACAACGGCGACAGTGTCACGGTGCAACTGAGCAGCGCGTCGACACCTTCGACCACGAGTACGGCGACGCTGAAGATCGGCAATCTTTCCGGAGCATTTAGTGTCACAACTGTGCCGACTGCGTCGAATCTCAATTCGACGAACACAGCTCGAAGCGCATCTGATGCTGGCTCAGGCGGTGGCGCATTGAGTCCCTGGCTGCTGGCGTGCTTGGGATTACTTGCCATTCTGCGGCACCGGAGTGGCAGAAGCGTGACTATCTGACAGCTCGAATTAGGTCGAGTTAACGAAGCGTGACCCGACGCTCGCCATCAGCGAGCCGCGCTGGCACGATGCTGATGACGCCGAAAGCCACGGGAGCAAGGGCGAGCATCAGTGAGTATTTGCACGACTCGCTAGATAAAACAGGCCGTGCGTATCACTTGCCTCGGTTGGGCGCCACTTGGCCCTCGCAAGTTCCAAGAACGTTAACAGTTTAAGTTCTGCCGCAGAGCCTGTCAGCATTTCCTCTGCCTGCTGATCCTTAATGATTTTCTCTATATGTTCTTGACCGCCCCATTGGTCCCAGAACTTTGATAGATCGCCCCTGATGTTATCGAAGCTCTCGAAACCGGATCGTGCATTGCCAAAGCCAAGACAAAATCGCTCAGGTGCATTTGGTTCGTAAATAAATGATGAAAAGGCATTGAGCAGAGTTGCGGAACCGCTTGTGTCCGCCGATTGAGCCCCCAAGGCTCGGGAAGACGATGTATTGGTATTGTGATCAGCTAATGGTAGCGCGCTGGGGAAGTTAGATTCTGCGATGACTTTCTGAATATTGTCATTTACACGCGATTGCCAATTTCCATAGCAATTATTGATTAGGCGCCAGAACTCGCTTCGACGGAACCGAAGTTCGTGCCAGTCTTGTTTCCATTGATCTCTCTCCAGATGAGAACCAACGGAATCGAATTCTTTTGCTTTTCGTCTTTGCCCGAATGGATAAATGAAATACAAAATAATGCATAAAGCTATCAGCCCGAGACCAACGTATAGACCGATGCTTTGATATTTTTCAGGCAAGCGGGAGGCAAAAGCGCTCATTGGTAGGCCACCAAACCCTACGGAGAGAGTAACCCAGTTCGGTATTCGGTCGAATAATTTACCCATGCGCGCCTCCTTTCCCGGCGGCAGATAATAGCCAAGATTGGAAGGAAAAACCGTCTACATTTCATTTGGAGACACACCAACTTCGTATAAGTCCTGACGGTTCCACACCACAATTCACCGTCCGCTGGCGTCCAGTGTATTCGTCAGGCTAGTCACTTCACTGAAAGTTTGCGGATCAATAATGCCTTTGATTTGGAATAGTAGCGGACCATTGCGCTGCAATCTGTGGCTTCGGTCACAGAAACGGATTGGCGTCGGAAACCAAGGATGCAGCGAATGAAACGAATCGCATCGATCGGGTCACATCGCGATCGGAACGATAGCTTGGCAGAGTGCTCCGCTTGCTGAACGAAACTCTTAGGCTGGACTTCGTTCCGCTCCGGGCAGAGCACTCATGCACTTCCCGCGAGCTGAGCCCCGCAATTCGAACAGAAGCGAGCGCCCGCGTCGAGCTTGCCGCCGCACTGCGGGCAGAAGCGCCGTGCCGCAGGCACTGCCGGCGTTGTAGATGCGGCTGCTCCCGACGACCCGCCAGGCGTGCTCAATGCTTCCGGCGCGGCGCCGCCTAAGCGGCCGACCGCGGCTGGCGGAGGACTGATGCGGTTCATGACCGCGAGCCGCTGCATATCGGTGTCCGATTGCGGCGCGATCACCGTGGCTTGCTGACGCGCGAAGCCGGCCAGATGTTGAGACAGCCGCTCCGCTTCATCCGGCAGGCCACGGATCGACATCAGCGCGCGCCGGCGGTCCTGCGGTCCGAACCAGATGCTGTCGACATCGGCGACCCATAGGCGCAGCGTCATGTCCTCGACATTGACGAGCGCCTTTTCGGTATTGACGAAGCCCTGCAGCATTCCGCCGACGTTCGCGCGTGCGCGTTGGAAATTTCCCTGACACTCAAGCCAGTAGATGCGCGAGGTAAATTCGAAGCGCCGCCACAGTTTGTTGCCACCCGTATAGGCGAAATTCGCAATCATCAGCAGCGACAGGCCAATGACCAGTGCGCCGAGGTTGCGCGGCACCATCGCGAAATTGAGAAGCATGCCGGTACCTGCGCCGGTCGTGACGACTGCGAACATGTCCAGCGCGATCAGCCAGCGATACGGTTGCAGCTGCAGGCAGCGCGACAGTGTCAGCGGCTCCACGTCCTGTGGCACTGGTTGTGTTTCCTCCAGGATCTGGCCTTCGAAGGAGCCGTTCTCGCCGGATGTCCGCGGCAGCTGACGCAGGTAACCGCGATTGGGGATTTTTTCGGTCCAGCCGCGCTGCATTTCGCGATCGAATTCGACGAAGATCTGGCCAGGCGGTGCGTTCATGGACACGGTCTGCGTGTTCTGCGCCATGGCGATGCAGTTCGGCTTGATCTGCTGTGCCAATGCTGACACCAGCAGCAGCACGGCACCGGCGAGCACCGTGACCAGGATCGCCAGTGTCACCGCCGGCAGCTGGATATAGGGCGCGAATGGCGCCGGCCCATGGGCAACAAGGTAAGGCAGGAGCACCGGAGCGATCACCGCGACGACGATCAGGACGATGACAAAGCGCCCGGACAAGGGACTGCCGCTTAGCGAGCCGCGCCGCAGCGGCGCCAGCACCAGCAGGCACATCAGTACGAAATACAGTGCGGCCAACCAGTCGCGTACAGCGGCATTGCCGACGCCGATCAATGAAACCAAGAAGCACACCAGCAGAAAGGCGAGGCCGACCGTGTTCTGGAATTCGATCTCCGCCAGATCGCGCGTGCGCTGCGGCGCGAATACGAGTTCGCGCGCCAGCGAATAGAGCACGTTGTTGAGGGCGCCGCGCGGCGTCTCGTAGGTAATCGCGTTCTGACGCATCGTCTCGCGCAACTGCAGCGCTTCGGGCGTACTGCCTTCGGCGTCCTTGAGCAATTCCGGCGCCAGTCCGATCGGCTGGTTGCGGCCGAAGTAGAAGCGCAGCTGGAACAATGCGTAAAGCGCGAAGGTCATGCCGGTGGCGAGCAAGATCACAGCCACGATGATCGGCCGCGCCGCGCTGACGTTCAGCGAGGATTGCAGCCCATTGCGACCGAGGATGAGTGCCGTTACTGCACCAACCAGCGCGATCAACGCGCCGGCGGCAAGAAACAGGTTCTCGACACGATGCGGGTTGGGAACTTCCCAGCGCGAGGATTCGGGATTGTATTCGTAGGCCATGGGTCTCTTCTGTCTCCGGCCAGCATCGTCCGGCCGCATTTAATCATTGATTTTGCCTCAGTCCATGGACGCAAAGGACGGACCGGGTCCTGTGCAAGGCAGAAATGCGGGCCCGGTAACGGTAAAATCCCCGCTTCATCGCGTCCGATACCCGGTCCTCCCAACCCTTCCATGCCTTCTTCCTCGTCGCCACGCGAGGCCGCCGCCCAGGCGCAGCCCAACATCGCCCTCGTCAAGTACTGGGGCAAGCGTGATATTCCGCTGAACCTGCCGGCGGTCGGTTCCCTGTCGATCACGCTCGATACGCTGTGGACGCGCACGCGCGTGAGCTTCGACGCGACGCTAGTGACGGACCGCGTGCGGCTCAACGGCAAGGCGGACGACAAGGAGGCGCGTCGCGTTGTCGAATGTCTCGATCTGTTGCGCGCGCGCGCCGGTACCTCGCTGCGCGCTAAGGTCGACAGCGAGAACAATTTCCCGACCGGTGCCGGGCTGGCGTCGTCGGCGTCCGGCTTCGCCGCGCTGGTGGTCGCGGCGGCGAAGGCGCTGGCGCTCGATCTGGCACCGTCGGAATTGTCCGAGCTGGCGCGGCGCGGCAGCGGGTCGGCGGCGCGTTCGATCTTCGGCGGTTTCGTCGAGTGGTCGCGCGGCGAGCGCAGCGACGGCACCGATTCGATCGCAAAACCGATCCTGGCCGCCGACGCGTGGCCGCTGGCCGTGGTCGTCGCGGTGACGTCCACGGCGCAGAAGAGCGTGGGTTCGACCGAAGGCATGAATCGCACACGCGATACTTCGCCGTACTACGACGCTTGGGTGGATACCTCGGAACGCGATCTCGCGGAAGCGCGTACGGCCGTGCTGGCGAAGGATTTTGAAAAGCTCGCTGCAATTGCCGAATACAGCTGCCTGAAGATGCATGCCTTGGCACTCGCGGCGCGACCGGGGCTGCTGTACTGGAACGGTGCCACCGTCGAAGCGATGCATGCCGTGCGCCGCCTTCGTGCGGAGGGTGTGCCGGTGTTTTTCACGGTCGATGCCGGTCCACAGGTGAAGGCGGTGTGCCTACCGGATGCGGCGGCCAAGGTGCGCGACGCGCTGGCCGCGGTGCCCGGTGTGTTGCGGCTGCATGAAACCGGCCTGGGTGGCGGCGCGCGCGTGCTTGATTCCTCCGCATTCGGAACACCGGCGTGAAGCTGCGCGCTTCGGCGCCGGGCAAGGTGGTGCTGCTCGGGGAATACGCCGTACTAGACGGTGCGCCGGCGCTGGTGATGGCGGCGAACCGCCGTGCGTGCGTCGATATCGAGCCGTCGGATCTGCCTGGAACGCTGATCCACGCGCCGGATGTGTATCCGCAGGCGGTGCGCGTCGAAGTGGCCGGCGACGGCAGCTTGCGCTGGCACGAAGGCAACGATGCGGCCGAGCGCTTTACGTTGGTCACCGGAGTGTTGCGTGGGCTGGTCGCGCGCGGCTTTGTGCCGGCCGATCGCCTGCGTTGCCGCGTGCGGCTGGACACGTCCGCGTTTTTCTCGCGCGATGGCGGCGACAAGCTCGGACTCGGTTCCAGCGCGGCGCTCACCGTCGCGCTGGCATCCGGTCTGCGCGCGTTCGTCGATGGCGGGCGGGTACCGGCCGATCGTGCGGCGTGGTTGCGCGAACTGCTGCGCCTGCATCGTGATTTTCAGAACGGCCGTGGCAGTGGTCTGGATGTCGCGGCGAGCCTGTACGGTGGCACGATCCGCTACACCATCGCCGATGATCCGTCCACGCCGTTCGCTGAACCGGTGGCTTGGCCCGCCGCACTGGCGCGGTTGATGGTCTGGAGCGGGCATTCCGCGTCGACCTCACGCTTCCTTGCTGACCTCGACGCGTGGCGAGCCCGCGAGCCCGCGATCAGCGCTGAATTAATGGGAAAACTGGCAGAAATCGCGCGCTTCGGCGCGGCCGCGGCAGCCGCCTGCGAGGTCGCGTCACTGTTGCGCGCGGTGCGCGATTTTGGGGCGGGACTGCAAATACTCGGCGAAGCCGCTAAAATTCACATACTTACGTCGGAGCATCTGCGGATTCGACAGCTCGTCGAGGCGGCCGGAGGGGTTTATAAACCCTGCGGCGCCGGCGGCGGCGATCTGGGGATGGCTGTGGTTGCCGATGTGGTCCAAAGCCGGCACTTGAGCGAAATTCTCGCGCAGGCCGGCTTTGGGCTTGTGGACCTCTCCGAGGACACGGATGGTTTGCGAATCGAGGTTTGTTCCTGATGTTCAGTAGGTCTCATTGAATCGTCATCCGGCGAGGAAATTCATGGAGCGTTCCCGAATCCCCGAGTTTTACAAGCTATCGGTCACCGATCGCGTGCGGCTGATGCGCGAACGCGGCTGGCTGTCGGAAGCGGACTATCAGGCTTTGGTCAGCGGTGAGCACACGCTGAAAGTGCACAAAGCCGACAAGATGATCGAGAACGTCGTCGGCGTGATGGGCTTGCCGGTCGGTCTCGGCATGAACTTTCTCATCAATGGCAAGGATTACATCGTGCCGTTGGTGGTCGAGGAACCTTCAATCGTGGCGGCGCTGTCGTCGGCGGCGAAGATCTTCCGCAAGGCCGGCGGCTTCACTGTTGAAAGCAGCGAACCGATCCTGATCGGACAGGTGCAGGTGGTCGATATCAAGCACCCGGCCAAGGCGCAGGCCGCGCTCCTGCAACGCAAGGAAGAGATCCTCAATCTCGCCAACAGCCTGCACCCGCAGATGGTCGCGCGTGGCGGCGGCGCCAAGGATCTGGAAACGCACATCATGCCGTTGCCGGCCGGTTCGCCGGGCGGACGCGACATGCTGGTCGTGCATCTGCTCGTCAATACCTGCGATGCGATGGGTGCGAATCTCGTCAACACCATGTGCGAAGGCGTGGCGCCGCTGGTCGAATCGATCAGTGGCGGCAAAGTGTTCCTGCGCATCCTGTCGAATCTCACCGATCGCGCGATGGTGCGGGCGCGCGCGGTCGTCCCGGTCGAGAATCTGGCCGGCAAGGGTTATACCGGTGAGGACGTGCGCGACGGCGTCATCATCGCCAACGATTTCGCGGCAGTCGATCCCTACCGCGCGGCCACTCACAACAAAGGCATCATGAACGGTGTCGATGCCGTCGCGCTCGCCACCGGCAACGACTGGCGCGCGATTGAAGCCGCCGCGCATGCCTATGCCGCGCGCAGCGGCCGCTATACCTCGCTGACGCGCTGGTACAAAGGGCCGAACGGCGAGCTGATCGGCGAACTCGATATCCCGATGAAGGTCGGCACCGTCGGCGGGCCGCTGCAGTCGAATCCGACGGTTGCGCTCAATCATCGTCTGCTCGGCGTGAACTCCGGACGCGAACTTGCGGAAGTGATGGGTGCGGTCGGTCTGGCCCAGAATTTCTCGGCACTGAAAGCATTGGTCACCGACGGCATCCAGCAGGGCCACATGACGCTGCACGCGCGCTCGGTGGCGATGGCTGCCGGGGCGGCACCGGAAATCTTCGATACCGTCGTCGAACGACTGATTGAGAGCGGCGAAATCAAGATCTGGAAGGCGCAACAGCTGATTGCCGAACTGAATCGCGGTGCACGCGCTGCGCGCGAAGGCGACGACAGCGCCGGCGAAAACCTGCCGCGCGCCGCCGGCCACGGCAAGATCATTCTGCTCGGCGAACACGCGGTGGTGTACGGCAGCCATGCGATCGCGGCGCCGGTATCGCTGGCGATTCAGGCGCGAGCGCAGGAAACCCATGACGGCAGCGTTTCCATGGTGATTCCACGTTGGGGCGTCGAGTACCGCCTGCACAAGGATCCCGCGCACCGCGATTCCTTCCAGCGTTCGCTCGGCATCATTCTCGATCGTCTCGGCGTCGCTGACCGTTCGATGCAAATCGAAGTGTTTCCAAGCGTGCCACGCGCGATGGGCCTTGGCGGTTCGGCGGCGATGGCGGTGGCGATCACCCGCTCGCTCGATCAGCTGTACGGCCTGGGCCTAAGTGACGAGCAAGTCAATGCCGTGGCCTACGAATGCGAAAAGGTCGCGCACGGCACGCCGTCCGGTATCGACAATACGGTGGCCACCTATGGCCGCCCGATCCTGTACAAGCGCGCCGCGGCGCCGGATCAGCAACCGCTGATAAAGCCGCTGCATATCCCGAAGCCGTTGCGCTTCGTCATCGGCATCAGCGGCAAGGAAAGCCTGACGGCGAAAACCGTCGGCCGCGTGCGCGAAGCCTGGCAGAAGAATCCGGAGCTGTACGAGCGCATCTTCCGCGAGGTTGATCAGCTCACGCTGCAATCAGTCGAGGCGATCGCCAAATACGATCTGGAACGGTTCGGCGATCTGATGAATGTATGCCACGGCCTGCTCAATGCGTTACGGGTATCCAGTTGGGAGATCGAGGAGCTGGTGCAAATTGCGCGCGACAGCGGCGCACTTGGCGCCAAGCTCACCGGTGGTGGCGGCGGCGGCTCGATCGTCGCGCTGTGCCCGGAAGGCGCAGACAAGGTGATCGAGGCCATCCGCAGCGCTGGCTATCAGGCGATGGAGGTGCAGGTTGGGTAACGATCTGGAGACGCCCTCCCGTCGCAACGACGCCATCGTCTCGTTCGATTCCGAAGAGTTGATCCTCGTCGATGAGGCGGATCGCGAGATCGGCAACATGCGCAAGAGCGATGCGCACGAGGGCGGCGGTACGCTGCATCGCGCGTTTTCGCTGTTCGTGTTCAACGGCCGCGGCGAGCTGTTGTTGCAGCAACGCGCGGCGGGCAAGCGCCTGTGGGCCGGCTACTGGTCGAACACATGCTGCAGCCATCCGCGCAAGGGCGAGTCGATGGAATTCGCGACCGGGCGGCGGTTGTATGAGGAAATTGGCATCCGCGCGCCGTTGCGCTTTCTGTTCAAGTTTCAGTACCAGGCGCAGTTCGATGCGACCGGCGCGGAGCACGAATTATGCTGGGTTTATGCCGGGCGCAGTGATGAAGCGCCGCGTGTGAATCCGCATGAGATTTCAGCGGTGCGTTTTATCGCGCCCGAGGCGCTGACGCGCGAAATGGCCGAGATGCCGGAGCGGTTCACCCCATGGTTTAAAATGGAGTGGAGCCGCATCCAGAAAGATCATCTCGGCGATTTCGTTGGACTTTAGCGCAAGGTTTCTTTTGTTGATGCGGTAACCGGGACTTTTCCCGCGCCGCTTTTGGAGGCGACATGGCCGTTCCAGTGATTCAGCAGATTCGCGTGGCGAAGTACCTTATCGGCAAGAAGCTCAAGGGCGAGAAGCGATTCCCGCTGGTGCTGATGTTGGAACCGCTGTTCCAGTGCAATCTGGCCTGTGCCGGCTGCGGCAAGATCGATTATGAGAAAGACATCCTGCAGCAACGCGTCAGCGTCGAAGATGCGCTGCGTGCGGTGGATGAATGCGGTGCGCCGATCGTGTCGATTCCCGGCGGCGAGCCGCTGATCCACAAGGAGCTGCCGCAGATCGTCGAAGGCATCATCGCGCGCAAAAAGTTCGTCTACCTCTGCACCAACGCGATCCTGATGCCGAAGCACATCGACGAATACAAGCCGTCGCCGTACTTCACTTGGTCGATCCACCTCGATGGTCTCAAAGAGCGTCACGATGAATCGGTGTGCCAGGAAGGCGTCTTCGAGAAGGCTATCGCCGGCATCAAGATGGCGCGCGAGCGCGGCTTCCGCGTGACCGTTAACTGCACGTTGTTCTCGGGCGAGTCGCCGGAAGAAATCGCCGAGTTCTTCGACTATGCGATGACGCTGGGCGTCGAGGGCATCACCGTGTCGCCCGGCTACAGCTATCAGCACGCACCGCGCCAGGATGTGTTCCTCGGCCGCAAGCAGAGCACGCAGCTGTTCCGCAATGTGTTCCGGCTCGGCAAGCAGCGCAAGACCAAGTGGAAATTCAACCAGTCGTCGCTGTTCCTCGACTACATCGCCGGCAACCAGTCCTATCAGTGCACGCCGTGGTCGAATCCGACCTACAACGTGTTCGGATGGCAGAAACCGTGCTACCTGCTCGTCGATGAAGGCTACGCGCCGACGTTCAAGGCGTTGATGGAAGAAACCCGCTGGGAAAACTACGGCGTCGGCAACAATCCGAAGTGCGACAACTGCATGGCGCACTGCGGTTTCGAGGGCACTGCGGTCAACGACACATTTGCTAATCCGTTAAAAGGCTTGCGCGTCATGCTGTTTGGGCCGCGCACTGAAGGTCCGATGGCGCCCGACCTGCCGATTCGCTACACCCGCAGCGACGCAGCGGCGGTGTCGATTCCGGTCAGCGCGATCAAGCGGCCGAGCCAGTCGCAAAAGACCGAGGAAACCGTCTCCTGAACCGCGCGAGAGCCGCGCGGATTGGAAGTACCTCGCGGAGCTGAGATGGATGTGAATCCGATCTGGTGGTGGCTGCTCACGCCGGGTGCGCTCATCTGGGCGTCGATTCTCGGCGCGCCGTGGCGCGCCTGGAGCACGCGCGAGTCGCTGGACGCTGGCGCCGCAAGCCCTGCCACCGATCTGTCCGATGTCACCGTTCTGATTCCCGCGCGTAACGAAGCGGCGGTGATCGGCCGCACGATTGCCGGACTCCATGCGCAAGGACCGGGATTGCGCGTCGTGCTGATCGACGATCAATCGCACGACGGCACCGCCGATATCGCGCGCGCCACGGCTGGCGATCTGAACCTGCACATCCTGCGCGGCACATCGCTGCCGGCCGGCTGGGCCGGCAAGCTGTGGGCGTTGGAGCAGGGACGCGGCGAAGTACACACACCCCTAACACTGCTGCTGGACGCCGACATCGAACTCCTGCCCGGTACGCTGGCCGCGCTGCTTGCTTTCAAGCGCGAGCACAAGCTGCAATTGGTGTCGCTGATGGCGCATCTGAATATGAGCAATTTCTGGGAGCGTTTGCTGCTGCCGGCGTTCGTATACTTTTTCAAGCTGCTGTACCCGTTCCAGCTTGCCAACGCGAAGCCGAGCGGTCCGCTGTCGCGGCTGATCGCCGCTGCCGCGGGGGGCGTGGTTCTCGTCGATACAGCGGTGCTGACGAAAATAGGCGCATTCGCATCACTGCGCAACGCGCTGATCGATGACTGCACGCTGGCGCGGCGCGTAAAGCAAGCCGGGCATCGCAGCTGGCTCGGTCTGACGCACTCCGCGATCAGCCTGCGTGGCGGCCACAGTCTCAACGATCTGCATATGATGGTCGCGCGCTCCGCATTCACGCAGCTCAACTATTCGACGCTGGTGCTGCTGGCCGTCACCGCAGTGTTCGCATTCGCATTCTGGCTGCCGCTGGCCGCCGTATTCGCGGGTCCGCTGTTGGCGCAGATCCTGGCCGGTGCGACGCTCGCCGCGATGCTGTTCAGCTACGTCCCGGTGCTGCGCTATTACAGCCTGTCCCCCGCGTGGACGCTGGCCATGCCGCTGATTGCCACTCTCTACATCGGCATGACCTGGAGCTCCGCGATCCGCTACTGGCGCGGCGTGCGCTCGCTGTGGAAAGGCCGTACGTACCAAACGCAGACGCGATGAACGCCATGATCGGCGGCGCCTGCGCATCGTTTCTCAAGAGGAATTAAGAATCCATGACCAACGTCCCCATCGGCATCAGCGGGTTTTCGGCCTACGTTCCTCCGTACCGCGTGCGGCTCGATCACTGGTGCGAGTGGACGGGCAATTCCTGGGACAAAACGCGCTCGGTCATCGGACACGCTTTCCGTGTCGCTGGTGCCGAGCAGAGCGTCTACACCATGGCGGCGAATGCGGTGCTCAAGCTGATTCTCGATCACGGTGTCGATCCGCGTCGCGTCGGCTATATCGCCATCGGCACCGAATCCGGAACCGACAATGCGACTTCGGGCGCGCTGATCGCGCGCGGGCTCGTCGATCAGGCACTGATCGCGCGTGGCATGCCGGCGCTGGCGCGCGACTGCGAAGTACCGGAATTCAAACAGGCGTGTCTGGGTGCGGTATACGGCATCAAGGGCGCGCTGCGTTTTCTCGCGGTGGACGGCGGCAATCGCGCCGCGATCGTCATCGCTTCCGACATCGCCGAATACGCCCGTGGCAGCACCGGTGAGCCGACACAGGGCGCCGGCGCGGTGGCAATGCTACTGGAGAGCAATCCAAAACTGCTGGAAATCGATCTGCGCGCCGCCGGCAGCGCGTCGAGCTACCGTGCGCTCGACTTCCGCAAGCCGTTCCTGCGCTTCTGCGGACAAACGCCGGGACGCGACGGACGTCCGCGCGATTTCCCTGTTTTCAACGGCAAGTATTCGACCGCCTGCTACATCGACGAAGTGCTGAGCGCGCTCGATGCGATGTTTGCCAAGCGCAGCAGCAGCCGCGCCGGTTATTTTCGCGAACTCGAGGCGGTGTTCATGCACCGGCCATATCACCGCATGCCGGTCGCGTCGTGGACGCTCGGCTATCTGTTCGCGCTCGGCGCTGATGGCGGTCGTGCGCACGAAGAACTCGCGCAGTACTGCGCAACGGCGAAAATCGATCTGCAGAAAGTGCTCGCTGAAATGAAATCGTCGCCGGATCTGATCTCGCGCGCACTCACCGGCGATCTCGTCGACGAACCGTATCCGCTGTCCGCGCAGCTGGTGAAGGTGTTCAAGGACACTCCGATCTACAAGCAGATCGTCGAAGCCAAGATGAAACTCGGCGCATCGGTGATGATGGAGCTCGGCAACCTCTACTCAGCGGCGCTGCCGGGCTGGCTCGGTGCTGGCCTCGAAGAAGCCGCACGCACCAACGTCAAGCTCGACGGCCGCGACCTGCTCATCATCGGTTATGGCAGCGGCGACGCCGCCGATGCGCTGCCTGCACGCGTGGTGCCAGGGTGGCAGGCGTCAGCACTGAAGATCGATATGCAGAGCGTACTTGCCGGTGTTGTTGACCTCAACCGCGAACAATATGAAGCCCTGCACGACGGCCGCGAAGCGCCAGGTTTGAAACCGGCTGGACGCGGCTTCGTCGTCGAGCGCATCGGCGAACGCGACGATCCGAAGTTCCAGGATCTGGGCGTCGAGTATTACGCTTACGTCGACTAAGTAGCGCTGCCAGCCGCGCCGGTTACAACACGGCGTCGAAACCCTCGAACTGCGGCGGCCCGAGATAGATATCACGGGCCTGTCCCGCGTTTGCATGCGCTTTCCGGAACGCTTCCGAGCGCGTCCAGGCTTCAAACGCCTCGCGCGAATCCCAGATCGAATGCGACGCGAACAAAGTGTGCTCCGGCAGGCTCGGCCCCTGCAGCAGATGGAATTGCTTGAAACCCGGCACGCCGTCGAGATGACTGTCGCGATGCTTCCAGATGTCGATGAATTCCCGTTCCCGTCCAGGCGCGATGCGGAAACGGTTCATGGCGATAAACATTACGGTCCTCCTGACAGCTCAATGCACAGACTTAGCTTGCGCATTCTCCTCCCGTAGATCAACGAATGGCATCTCCCATAGTCAGGCAGCGAACCATTCGATGTAAGCGGACTGCCGCTTATTGAGACAGTTTGGCGCGACGTGCCAATTCCGGACATTGGACCCCAAATCTCATCGCCCGTAAGCGGACGGTCGTGAACCAGACTGTTGCCTATGTCCCCGACTGTTCAATCCGAGCTAGAACACGTGTTGCTTGCCATAGTCTTTTAGAAAGAACAACGCTTCGGGGCCACCCAATTGGTAATAGTCAAAGTGCTGCCCATGAAGGTTTGAAAGGTCGGCTTTGACTGGCCCAACAATATAAGGGCGCCGGTATCTGGCATTTATCTCCCATTTTGGTTCAGCAATATCATGGGCGAAAGCATTGCGTATTTGGTAAACCAGAGCAATCCATTGCTCAACTTCAGTGCTTATGGGATTGGAGAGTGAACGCCCCCCTTCTTCACGGCACCTGTTCAATGTTATGGCCGCCGCCCCGAAGGCAACAGATACGTTGTTCTGCATTGCAATGATAAAGTCCGCATCAGTGTGAAGCGTCTGATCTGCGAGCACCAATACCGAATTTCCTTCCGCGATAGTCAGCGGCAGGTCGATTTCTTCCCGCCTGATCCTTCCTTGCTCCGCTGCATGCATGAGCTTGATCGCCAGTTCTAGTTGCGCAAAGGCAGAGTCGAGGTAATTCATAGACAGAGGTCTAACGTTTGAATTCACCGACCGCACCTTCAACCAACTCCTTGTCGAGCATGCTATCCGTGGATACACCTTGAATCTTCCGTTCACTTTTGGGCAGTGCCTCCACGAACTTAGCAATATCTTTCGGCGGCACGTCGTAGTTGAGGACAAATTCCGGCGCATTGATTGACCTGTGCTTTTCAAACAAAGGCAATACGTCCTGGAAGGCTACAACCGTGTGGTCTTCGACGCGCTTGAACAGTCTGCGTGGCGCAAGGTCCTTGCGAGGAACGATGAAATAGTCCACATGTTGCACGGCAATAGGAATCCCATCGGGCCATGTAGCGGCCGTTGCAGGAACGCCATCAACAAGAAGAAACATAATGCGTGGCACGAATTTGGACTCCCCGAGTCTCTCTTGTAGAAAACGCAACCCGTAGTTCCATTGCCACGACCGGAGAAGAACCTCTGATGGCAGCGACGTCGTGTTGGGCCTTTTTGCTGGGTCTCTTAGCATTGCTGAATAGCCAAACCTGTTCCCTTGATGCCAACCCCTTAGCAGAAGGTCGCTCTGGTACTCGCCCTCTCCCATGCCCCCCATCTGCGGATCAGATACGAGCATGTCGAAATGCTTAACGAACGCAGTGACCTCGAGCTCGGCTTCGTGAATGAAATATGACGGACGGAAGTAGTTGATATTGAGTGATACCGGGTAAACCTCACCTCCTCCTCCTTCGTCGTCATCGTCTTCTTTAGTCCGCAACTCGAAAACAAAGTAAACACCAGTCGTCTCGTTCTGATACCACGCTTGCGGCGGGTCGACCTTGTAGTTGCGACGCTCCGCAAAGTAGTTCTGGAAGGCGCCCGGATCGACTGCTCCAACGCGTGGCTTAAAAAATAAGTCGTAACTCACCCACTACCCCTTCGTGTGGTCCAACGCAGAGCAAAGCGGCGGCCCACAATGCCAAAATTTCCGGGCACAACTGCGCGAGAACGGCCCCGTTGCGTGAGGAAACCCCCTCAAAGTACCGGAGCCCGTGCTGCGCGGCTCTTTGACATCCCGCGACTTTTTTGACGATCCACATCGCTCGACGCGCGGCCGCACGATCACGCAGGCATTCCGCTTCGATCTGCGTCCCGATGTCGAGCTGCCCAAAGTGAAAGGCAGTGACGACGCGGCCATGGCGCTCTGGGTGCCGCTGGCCCGCATTCGTTCAGAAGAGATGTTCGAAGATCACTATTTCATCATCCAAAAAATGATTGGCCTTTAATTTCAAATTGCACCCGAGGGACAGACCCGAGGGCTCTTCACCAACCGTAGAGGAGTTCTACGATGACCACACGAAACCTGATTCTCAATACCGACAGCTACAAGCTGACCCACTACCTGCAATATCCGCCAGGTACCACCGAAGTCTCCAGTTACATCGAGTCTCGCGGCGGTCAGTTTGAAGATGCCGTTTTCTTTGGCTTGCAGGCCTTCCTCAAGGAATATCTGGCACGCCCGATCACGACCGCTGATATCGATGAAGCGGAAGCGATTGCCCAGATTCACCTTGGTGTCTTCAACCGTAGCGGTTGGGAACGTATCGTGACCCGTCATGACGGCTATTTGCCCGTGGAGATCGAAGCGGTACCAGAAGGAACTGTACTGCCGACCCACGTTCCACTCGTGCAACTCCGCAATACGGATCCTGACGCGTTCTGGGTGCCGAGCTATCTGGAGACCGCGCTGCTTAGAGCGGTTTGGTATCCCAGCACGGTGGCGAGTCTATCCTTTGCCTGCCGCAAGGTGCTGCGGGCCTATTTGGCGGAAACCGCCGATACACTCGATCCTCTGGATTTCCAGTTGCACGATTTCGGCGCGCGCGGTGCAACGACCGATGAAGCCGCCGGTGTCGGCGGTGCCGGTCACCTACTCAACTTCAAGGGTACCGACACGATGGCCGCGCTGTTGGTCACGCGTCGCTACTACCACGAAGCCATGGCCGGTTTCAGCATTCCGGCCAGCGAGCACAGCACGATGACCAGTTGGGGCCGCGCGGGGTCGGGATCCGTAGGGTTATCGTGTATTGAGCACCGGCGAAGATTTATTGGGATCGATCTAAATCCGAAATTTATAAAGTTGACCGAAGACCGGCTGAATACTGCCTTCGACAAGAGCTATATCAACGGGAATAGGTCTGCTTGGGACAGGATATTGAAGCAACTTAATTAGTAAGCAATCTCAGCCGCCGCTGTCTATTAGAGCACTGAATCTGTCTCTGGAGATGACGGCAGGTGCAATGCGTATTCCGAGCCATGCCGCCACTTATTCCGTCGGATGTCGGGCACCCTTTGAGAAGCGGTAACGCGGAATAACTATTCAGGCACTCTTGCCTGTTGACGCTGTTGGCTGACCGCAAGCTGCCGGTCGCGACAGTCTCTTTAGGGCTGGAACTGACAGGTGAATGATTCAGTGGCGAAAGTGGGAAACCGCATTGGCGATGACCCGCTCTCTTCCGCGGTGCTTGGGTCCACGTGGGTGAAATCAGAAAAAGTTTTTAGTCTTGTCTTTTTGCTGAGAGTTTGTCGATTCTAGTTACCAAGTCTTCGCTTCGAAGGTGCGTATATCGCTTCAACATTTGCATCGACTTGTGTCCAGTGATGGTTGCAACTTCCTGATCGTTCAGTCCAAGCTCAAAGAAGTGGCTGGTCGATTCATGGCGGAGGTCATGGAATCGGAGGTTTGAGATGGCGGCGCTATCTTTGAGAATCTGCCAAGCTTTGTCGAACGCATAGGGTCGTCGACGACCATCTCGGCCAGGCTCTCCGAAGAAAATGAGATCCGTATCAATTGGGCGCACAGGATGTGATAAAGCTGACGCGAATAGCTTTGTCGCCTCTTGTGAAAGGGGAACACTCCGCGTCTCTCCATTCTTCGTGTCGCGAAGTAATGCAAGCCGCTTCTTGAGGTCAACATCGCCCCGACGCAAGCTGAGGGTCTCGGACTTCCTCATGCCGGTTTCCGTAGAAATTCGGACAATCCATCCGAGCATGGGATTGGAGTGCTTGCTCATTACATCGAAAAGGCGGCGGCGCTCATCTGGCGACAATCGTCGATCGCGTGGGCGTGACGGTGACGGCTTACGAATGTTTGCTACCGGATTGCTGGTGAGCCCAATCCGCCACTCCTGAATCGCAACCGTGAACAAATGGCTCAGAAGTGCGATCTCTAATCGGACAGTATCTGAACTGACCAATCGCGTCGGAGTTTTTGAATGTGGCGAGTGTTTCATTACCGGCGTTGCCAGCCGGCCGTCACGGTACCGCGCAACCAAATCTGGAGTAATTGCAGCGAGCGAGTACTTGCCGAAGAACGCGAGTAATGTTTTCGCCTTGCGCGCCTCTGCTTTTTGGGTCGTTGGCTTCTTAGTTGGCGAGACCTCTGCCAAGTAGCGGCGCATTGCTTCCGCAAGCAGCATCCGCTCAGACGGGCTTCGTTCGATGTATAACCCGCGCACCATTTCATCTTCAGTGCGACGCGCCCAATCCTCGGCATCGCCCTTAGTGCGAAAGGCCTTGCTCGCCGTTGGCCATCCCTTACGCCGAACAACTGCCTTCCAGGTCTTTGCTGGAGTTCGAACGATCGTTGCCATGAACATCTCCGTGTACTTCAGTGTACCGAAAATGTACCTTTAGACCAAGGGACTGTCTAGGCTTAAACAGTAAGATGCTGATTTTATTGGTGGGCCTGGTAGGACTCGAACCTACAACCAAGGGATTATGAGTCCCCTGCTCTAACCATTGAGCTACAGGCCCGCGCGGAGTGGCTTGCGTGAATTGCTTTCGATTTTTGGCAGCGGCCCGAGCGAGCGGGTTGCCGGAGTCGCCGTGAATTATCCCAGATTTCGGACGGAAGCCGCGGGTTCTCTGCTTCCTGCGGAGATTGCTTCAGGAGAGCACGCGGAGGTTGCGAGGCCGCCGCCGGTGGGCGCCGTGCCCTCTTCTAATATCCCGACGAACAGCGGCGCAGATGTTACGGACCTGAACAGCCTCCTTTTCCCTTTCGATTTTTCCTTCTTCGTGTACCCCTTAGATCCACATAGATGCTCAGCTTGGGCCTCCTGCGCTGGCCGAGCGGTCGAGACGAGTTAATGTCCATCGCTAACGCGTGCTTGTGAGTCCGTCAGCAGCATACGTACAATGCACCCGTCTTCATGGTGAGCCTGTCCTTCTGAGAACGCACGCCGCTCCGGCCGTCACTGCATGAATCTCACCATACTCGCTGCCAAGCCCGCAGAAGCGCTCAAGCTTCGGACGCGTGCCTGCGTGCAGGCTGTGCGTGCTCCTGGTGCGAGGAAAATCACGAAGCGATATCGCGGTGAATTTGTGGCCGCGATCGACTTGCCTTTTACCGGAATGTGATGCGATGCAAACTATTTCCGCGCGCGAGCGTCTGATCGTCGCCCTCGATGTTCCCGACGTGCCAGCCGCGCAGCTGCTGGTGAACCGTCTCGGCGACAGTGCGAGTTTCTACAAGATCGGTCTCGAATTGTGCATGTCCCCTGGCTTTTTCGGGCTGCTCGACTGGCTGCGCGGCAACGACAAGAAGGTGTTTGTCGATTTGAAGTTTTTCGATATCCCGGAGACCGTTGCGCGCGCGGTACGCTCGCTGTCCGAGCGCGGCGCGCAGTTCTGCACGATCCACGGCAATCAATCGATGATGGAAGCGGCGGCACAGGCCAAGTCGAACGGCCTGCGCGTGCTGGCGGTGACGGCGCTGACCAGTCTTGATCGCGGTGATCTTGACGATCTCGGCTTTCAATGCGACGTTGCTGAACTGGTATTGTCGCGTGCGCGTCGCGCGCTGGCGGCCGGCTGCGACGGCGTGGTGTCGTCCGGACTCGAAGTCGAACGCCTGCGTACGGAAGCGCCGCGCGAACTGATCGTCGTCACGCCGGGCATCCGTCCCGTCGACAACCGCTCCGAATCGGACCAGAAGCGCGTAATGACGCCGTCGCGCGCCCTGCAATCTGGCGCCGACTATCTGGTTGTCGGCCGACCGATCCGCGATGCGGCCGATCCGTGCGCGGCCGCCGAAGCCATCCAGGCGGAAATCGCCGCTGCGCTGAATAAAGTGAAGCCATGAGCCATCTCAAAAATGATCTGTTTATGCGTGCGCTGCGCCGCGAGCCTGTCGCGCGCACGCCGGTGTGGCTGATGCGCCAGGCGGGCCGCTACATGCCCGAATATCGCGCCATGCGCGCCAAGGCCGGCAGTTTCCTGACGCTGTGCAAGACACCAGAGCTGGCTTGCGAAGTCACGATGCAGCCGATCGACCGTTTCGATCTCGACGCGGCGATCCTGTTCTCGGACATCCTGACCATCCCCGACGCGATGGGCCTGGGTCTGTATTTTCTCGACGGCGAAGGTCCGGCCTTCGAGCGGCCGCTGCGCAGCGAAGCGGATGTGATGCGCTTGCCGATTCCCGATCCGGAAAGTGATTTGCGCTATGTGATCGACGCGGTGCGCACGATCAAGTCCGCGCTTGCCGGGCGTGTCCCGCTGATTGGCTTCGCCGGCAGCCCGTGGACCCTGGCGACATACATGATCGAAGGACGCGGTTCGCGCGATTTCACACATGCCAAGCGTTTGCGCTACGACGCCCCGGAGATTCTGCGCGCACTGCTGTCCAAGCTCGCTGACGCGGTCGCTCAGTACCTCGCCGCGCAAGCAGCAGCCGGCGCCGACGCGCTGATGATCTTCGACACCTGGGGTGGCGCGCTCGACCCGCTCGGTTATCGCGAATACTCGTTGTGGAGTATGGCGATGATCGTTGAGCAGCTGCGCGAGACGGCGCCCGGCGTACCGGTGATTCTGTTCTCGAAAGGCTGCGGCGCACATCTCGCGGAAATGTCGGCAACTGGTTGCGCCGCGCTCGGCGTCGACTGGACCACCGATCTCACCGATGCGCGCCGGCTGACGCAGGGCAGCGTCGCCCTGCAGGGCAATCTCGATCCTGGCGCGCTATTCGCACAGCCGGACGCGATCCGTGCCGAAGTCGCGCGCGTGCTGGAAAGCTACGGCAGCGGTCCAGGGCATATCTTCAATCTTGGTCACGGTATCCAGCAGCACACGCCGCCGGAGCATGTCACCGCGCTGGTCCGCGCGGTGCGTGATCTGAGCCCGGCGTATCACGTCAAAGCATCCTGAGCGATGGTCCGCTTTCTGCCGGCACCGCTCGCGATCGCGGTCACATTTCTCGTCAAGCTCGCCGCCCTGCTGTTCTGGGTAGTTCTGTTTGTAGTCCCCGGCACGTTGATAAAAATTCTCGTGCCGCTGCCAGCGGTGCGGCGTGTAATGACGCGCTACCTGGTGTGGGTCGGTGCGAGCTGGACCGCGACCAACGTGCGCATCTACCGGCTGCTGTTGTCGCCGTATCGACGCCTCGATTTGCCGCCAGATCTCGATCCGTCGCGCAGTTATCTGTTGATCTGCAATCACCAAAGCTGGGCCGACATTCTGATTCTGTTCGCGATATGCAGCGGCCGCGTGCCGTGGACACGTTTTTTTCTGAAAAAGGAATTGATCTGGTTGCCGATCATCGGACAAGTCTGCTGGGCGATGGATTTCCCGTTCATGCAGCGTCATTCGTCGAAGGCCGTGGCGATGAATCCACAGCGCGCTCGCGACGACCTCGAAACCACGCGGCGTTTCTGCGAGCGCTTTCGCGGCGAACCAATCACCATCGTCAACTTTCTCGATGGCACGCGCTTTACTGAAGAAAAGCGCATCGCGCGCAAATCGCCATACCGGCATCTGCTGCGGCCGAAATCCGCAGGCATGGCATTCACACTCGCGGCGATGGGTGATCAACTCGCAGGTATTCTCGATGTGACGATCTTTTATGGTCCAGGCGACAGCAATCCGCTGTGGGACTTCCTCGCTGGCCGCCAGCACAACATCGTCGTCGAAGCGAAACTAAGACCGATCGATCCGGAGTGGATCAGCGGCGACTACCACGGTAATCCGGAATTCCGGCATCGCTTCCAGAATTGGGTCAGCGCGATCTGGGCGGAGAAGGATGAGCGGTTGGAGGAGTTGCGTAAGTCGTTTAGTGGACGCGGATTTGAGGACGCTGATCAAGATTGATCGTTGCTTGCTGATGCTGGCCTGAAATTCCGATGATTCTAATTGGCTGCCGAAGAATATTTGACACCAAATAAGTGTCGGTTTGACGAGTAGCAAATAGCCAGCAGGTAGGGGCGGGTTCGCAAACCACAATATCACCCGCCTTCTTCACTGACCGAATCGCATCACATGTCAAAACCAAAATCCCGGAGCAGCGCTCCGGGTTGATGGTGTTTGTGCCCTCGGCCTGTCTGCCGCAACTCGCGTCGGCGGCAGACGGGATTTAGGGTCGAAGCGCCCGTCAACTCGTGACGGCTTCCTTGGCGGCTTTGTAGCTGTTGCGCAGATCGCGAATGATGTCGTGATTGCGGACGGCGCCGTCGTGCTGACGCTGCACCACGCTCCGGACCTGCTCAGACAGTGTGGCGGTCAGCGCCTTTGCGTACGCCGACTTGGCCTTGTCTTCGGCGCGCTCCACTTCTTCGAGCACGGAGATGTTGGCGTCGCCGACAGAAGTTATCACCTTGGTCCAACCGCGATGCGCAGCGCCGGCGACCGTGCCGCTGTCTTTCGCCTTGCCGCCAAGCGATTCCACCAGTCGCTGCAGTTCGACCACCGCTGTTTCGCAATCAATGGAACGTTGCGAGAACATAGTTTTCAGGTCGGGCTTTGTCGCTTCCTTGGCTGCTTCGGCGAATCCCTTCTTGCCGTCCTCGGACGTCTGAATGAGACTGTTGAGCACTTTCACTGTGTCTTCGTTACTCATGATTTTTCCTTGAGTGGTTGCCGGGAATATCCGGCTAAGTGCCACCAAGATGGGCGCTGGCGAACCGTAAAGTCGGTGCGCTATCCCACACACGAAGCTGCGAATCTCCAGAACCTCGTCGATCCGACCGCGACTTGTGGGCATGCGAGAGTTTTGACGTTTTCAAATGCACCTTCCATGCCTGGAGCGATACTCTCGGTCGATCTCGTTCAGCGGCCACACTCTATTGGGTTTTGCGTGCTGTTCGCGCGGAGAGGGTGCGCAGCGGCACGTGCACGAGAAAGTAGATCAACACACCAGCCACCGGCGCGGTGACGAGCCAGACGACGACACCGCCGAGCGCAATCGTGCTGAAGTCGGCGATGAATTTCATTGGCCCGGCTTCGAAGCGTTGCACGAGCTGTGGAATCGATAGCGAAAGATGCGGCGCACCGAACCACTCGCCGGCGCGATAAAACGGGATCAGCAGCGCGAATTGCAAGGGATAGCAGAGCCAGCTTACGAGCTGGATGATCGGTTGGTTCAGACGCAGCCAGAGTGCAGTCACTGTGCACAGCAGCGTCGTCGAACCGAGTATTGGGAATACGGCGAGGACACAGCCGAGCGCGATCGTCAGTGCGATTTTTTCCGGCGTGATGCCCTGGCGCAATTGCGCGATGATGACGCCGACGACACGCCGGTGCCAGAAGCCTCCGCCTCTGCTGTCGGTCGCGGCATTGTTCACGGCTTCGATGGCGTGCGCCGCAGCAGCAGGTCTTCGATTTCTGCGCCGGGCGGCAGACGGAATAACTGGATCAGCATGTAGCCGGCCATCGCCATATTACCGAGCATGAAAATCAGCACCAACCAGACCACGCGCGCGACGTTGGAAGTTTCCTTGTAAGCGACCCACAGCCAGTACGTGAAGAACGCGAGATAGGTATCGACAAGCGTGGCGATGAACCACGGGTGCGTGACGATGGCCTGCGGCGTTTTCCAGAGCGGCAATTGCGCGCTCGCCCACGAAGTCGCTCCGATGATCGTCAACAGGATCAAGGCGAAAATCAGCTTCAGGCGTGCGGTCATTCTCGCTCCTCGCGAACTAAACCGGCTTGGTCAGCGTGATCTGCATCAGGTCGATGCTGCCGGTGATGAAGCCGGTTTCGCAGTAGCTCAGATAATAGCGCCACATACGTAAGAAGCGTTCGTCGAACTGGCGCAGGATCGCCTCGCGCGCACCGAGCACGTTGCGGTGCCAGCAGGCGACGGTGTCGCCGTAATCATGGCCGAAGAATTTCGGGTCTTCAGCCATCAGTCCGCTTGCGCGCGCGAGATCCATGAAACGGCCGGCCGGACACAGCATACCGCCGGGGAAAATGTGTTTCTGGATGAAATCGCGCCTGGTCCGGTACTGATCGAAGATCGCCGGATTGATGGTAATGCCCTGGATCGACGCGCGACCGCCGGGTTTCAGCACGCGCTCGATGGTCGAGAAGTAAGTCGGCCAATATTCCTCGCCGACCGCTTCATACATCTCGATCGAGACGACACGATCGTAGATTTCGTGTACGTCGCGATAGTCGCGCAGTTCGAAGGTGACACGATCGGAAACGCCTGCCGCGTGCGCGCGCCGGCGCGCTTCCGCAAGCTGCTCCTGAGACAGCGTGATTGAATGCACGCGGCAGCCGGACTTCTGCGCGGCGTAGATTGCGAAACCACCCCAACCGGAGCCGATTTCCAGCAGCCGATGCGCGGCACGCAGGTCGAGACGCTCGTACATGCGTTGGAATTTGTTGATCTGCGCGTCGTACAGCGTTTCGTTTGGCTTCTCGAAGAGCGCTGATGAATAGGCCATGGTCTCGTCGAGCCATAGCCGGTAGAACGGGTTACCGAGATCGTAGTGATGGCTGATGTTTTCGCGCGCCCTGCATTTGCTGTTGGCGCGACGCCGATGCTGCCAGCGCCCGTACAAGCGGCCGAGCCAGTTCTTCTCGAATGGACCCTTATAGTGGCGCTCATTGAGATATAGAACGTGCAGCAGCCGCGTTAGGTCTGGTGAGTCCCAGCAGTCATCGATATACGAATCGCCGATGCCGACCTCGCCGCCGTGCAGAACGTGGCCGATCAGCCGCTCGTTCTTGATGTGCCACACCGCGTGCGGTCCCGGTGTGCTGCCACGGAACTGCCGCAGCGCGCCGTTTGGCATGCGCACGTCGAGCGAGCCAACGCGCAACCCGGACAACATGTACAGCAGCATACGCAGGCCGAGCGAAAGGCCGCGACTGCCGGCGCGTGAGCTCAGCGTCGTCGGCAGGTCGGGCGAAAAACCGTCGCGTTCAACGACGTGCGCAAAGCTGGCACCTTCGGCAAAATCGTCGTTCTTCATGTCATCTCCAGGTATGGCCGCGGCGGCTTCTTGTGGAATTTCCCTCCGCGCAGCCAGATCTTCAAAGCTTCCCAATGAATGCCCGCGACGACTTTCAGCGTCATTACCGGCATGGCCGCGACCAGTTTCAGAATAACGGTGTCGCAGAGTGATTGGCGTTCACCCGCGAGCGTGGCGTCGAAAATCGGCAGCCCCTCGCGGCTTTCATGAATTACCACGCGTATCCGTTCTTCCGGCGCTGACAGACGAAAGCGATAGCGACCCATCAGATCGAAGAACGGCGACACGTGAAAGCATTTTTCCTTTTCCATTTCCTTTTCATACGGAAACGGTGCACCGCCGGATGCAAGGAGATAGCAATGGGATTCTCCAAACGTGTTATTGACCGCTGCGATCACCGCGCGCAGAGAGCCGTCGGCATGCTCGCAATACCAGAGACTGATTGGATTGAATGCAAAACCGAACAAGCGTGGCAGCGCGAGCAAGCGGATGCGTCCGCCGGCAAGCTCGATGCCGCGGCTAGCGAGCAGGCGCTCGGCCCAGTCGCGCAGTCCGCCGATGGTGTGGTCGCCATGATCAGCGTCGTGGAACGACAGCAGGTTGAAACGATTGTGCGAGAACAGGCGCGTGTCCGCTGTCGCCTCGTCGATGCGATCCACGTCAAGCAGCACATAAAACACTCGGTAGACAAAGCGATAGAACGGCGCGACGCGACGGCGGTGCATGACGCGTGCAGAGTAAAGGCAGGCGCTACCGTCGTGAGGAGTGAGGGGCGAGGGGTGAGGAAAGGGCATGATTCAGCTCGCGCCTTGGTTCGCGAGATTCATCGTCGCGGATGGAAGAGTGGGCGCTTCAGTGTGCGTCGCCCAGGCAGGTGCGCAACCGAGTGCATTGGCAACCGCGAGTGCCGACTTCAACCCGTCCTCATGAAAGCCAAAGCCGGTCCATGCGCCGCAGAACCACACCCGGCTGCGGCCCTGGATCGTCGGCAGCAGCTTTTGCGCCTCGACCGCTTCGGCGTTGTAAAGCGGATGATCGTAGACAGTGTGATAAAGCACTTTTTCGGCCGGCGGTTCACGATACGGATTGAGTGTCACCACATATGGGGTATCACCGGGGATCGACTGCAGCAGATTCATCCAGTAGCTGAGACAGATTTCGCGATCGGTCACTGCATCGCTCAGTTTGAGATCGCCCGGCGGTCCCATGTAATTCCAGGCGCACCATACCGCGCGCCGCTTCGGCAGGAAGCTCGCATCGGTATGCAACCATGCCTGGTTTGGTGCATAGCGGATCGCACCGAGCACGCGCCGCTCCTGCGCGTTCGCATCGGTCAGGCAGCGCAATATCTGGTCCGAGTGCGCGGCGCTGACAACAGCATCGAAGCGCTCTTCGCCAGCGGCGCTGATCACCTGCGCGCCATGCTCGTCGCGCCGCAGCGCCTTTACCTCACAATTGCTGCGCAACTCGCCGCGAAAGCGCGCGAGCAGTTTCGCGATGTAGTTGCGACTGCCGCCGACCACACTGCGCCATTGCGGCCGCTGCATGATATTCAGCAGTCGATGGCGGTAGTAGAAATCGATGAAATAGCGCACCGGAAACCGTTCGGCCTGCCGCATCGAGCACGACCAGATCGAACCAGCCATCGGCAGCAGATAGCGCGTACCGAAGTCGCGGCTAAAGCCGTTGTTTGCCAGCCATTCGCCGATCGGCGTCTCCGGCAGCGTGCCGTCGCGCCAGCAGCGCTTGGCCATCGCATTGAAGCGCAGGATGTCGGTCAGCATGCCCAAATGACGGCGCGAAAACAGGTTCGAGCCTTGTGCGAACAGCGTGTAGAGATTATTGCCGGCGTACTCGAACGCACCATCTCCCAGGCTGACCGCAAAGCTCATTTCCGCCGGCCGTGTCGCCACGTCCAGCTCGCGAAACATCGCCGTGAGATTCGGATAATTCAATTCGTTGTAGACGATAAAACCGGTATCCACCGGCTGCTCGCCTCGCGGCATCTGCGCGATGAAGGTGTTGGTGTGGCCGCCAATGCGGCGATCCTGCTCGAACAGCACGACCTCGTGGCGTTGCGACAGCAGCCAGGCGGCGGCGAGTCCTGAAATTCCAGATCCGATGACGGCGATTTTCATAGTCGTAACATGATGGGCTCCATCACCATTACGGACGAATGCCGCCGGAAGATGCAGGCATCTTCAGCATCGGCATCAGCGTTGGCCATATGGCGTCGAGCAGCTTCGGTTGGGCTTCGGTGATCGGATGCAACCCATCCTCCTGAAACCAGCGTGCGCGGTCGCCGGCAATCGCAGCGAGAAAGAACGGTACTAGCGGCACCTTCTTCAGGGTGGAGACATCGCCAAACGTACCAGTGAATCGATCCGTGTACGCCGGCCCATAATTGGCCGGAACACGCATCTCGAATAGCGCTGGTGCCGCCTTCGCTGCGCGTGTCAGATCGATCATTTCTTCGAGGTTCGATCGCATCGCCGCGAGCGACAGCCCGCGCAGGCCGTCGTTGGCGCCCAGTTCGATCAGCACGATCGCCGGTTGGTTGCGCGTCAGCGCCGCTGGCAACCGTGCCAGTCCACCCGCCGTCGTTTCGCCGGATAGCGACGCGTTAACCACTTCATACGGCGAGTGCACGTTCTTCAGCTTCTGCGCCAGCAACGATACCCAGCCGCTGTCCGCATCGAGTCCATAGCCGGCGCTAAGGCTGTCGCCGAATACCAGCAGTACCGGCGCCGCCCGCGCCGCTGTTGCGAGCGAAAGGGCGAGAATGGCTAAGGCGATTCGTCGGGCCATGTAGCGATCCTTGGGTGAACGGTTGAAACCTACACGTGCGCTGGTGTCGCGGGCAACTACGGCAAGTATGGCGGCGCACCGGACCCTCTCGGCAACCCCATCCCGCAAATCGTGTCGTGCATACTGGCACACGGCACCAAATACCCGCCCCGCTGTCCGTACCAACTCAAGTCTCCGACCTGGAATCGTTCCACCATGAGTTTCGACTCGAAATTCGCGCCGGCCATACTGGCAGTCAACGCCGAACATGTCCGTAAGGAGATCGTCAGCGGCGGCGAGCGCATTGCCATCCTTGACGATCTGAACCTGCACATTGCCGATGGTGAGTCGGTAGCAATTATCGGTCGTTCGGGTTCGGGCAAGACTACGCTGCTGTCGCTGTTGGCTGGACTCGATTTGCCGACAGCGGGCGATATCCGCCTGCGTGGGCACGTCCTGAGTGCGCTTGACGAGGATGGCCGCGCGGCGCTGCGCGCGGGACATGTCGGTTTCGTATTCCAGTCCTTTCAGCTGCTCTCCAGTCTCAACGCGCTGGAGAACGTGATGTTGCCGGCGGAGCTTGCCGGTCGCACTGATGCGCGCGAGCGGGCGCGGGCGATGCTGGCGCAGGTGGGATTGGAGCGACGGCTTGACCATTATCCGCATCAGTTATCGGGTGGGGAGCAACAGCGCGTCGCCATCGCGCGCGCGTTCGCTGCGGATCCCGCGATCCTGTTTGCCGATGAACCGACCGGCAATCTCGACAATACGACCGGTGCGCACATCATCGATCTGCTGTTCGCGCTGAACGGTGCACGCGGCACGACACTGGTGCTGGTCACGCACGATGAACAGTTGGCGCGGCGCTGCCGGCGACGGCTGACGCTGGAGAATGGACGGCTGCAGGAGATGTCGTGAACTTAGCGGCCCTGCGATTCGCCCTGCGCCGCCTCATGCAGGGCTTGCGCACCGGCGAGCTGCGCGTGATCGTGTTCGCTGTTGTCATCGCGGCAACGGCGGCCGTCGCCGTCGCTACGTTCACCGACCGCGTGCGGCGAGCGATCGAAGCTGGTAGCGCCGACACGCTTGGCGCGGATGCGATCATCTCCGGCCACGATGCGCCATCGCCGCAGCTGCTCGCGCAGCTGCATGCAATGGATTTGCACAGCATCACGGTCACCGATTTTCCAAGCGTAGTCGTGGCTGGCGAGCAGACGCAGCTGGCAACGATCAAGGCGATCGAAGCCGGTTATCCCTTGCGCGGCAAGGTGCTGTTGAGCAGCGAACTGTTCGGCACGGCGCAGCCCGCCGCTGGCATCCCGCCACGCGGAGAAGTGTGGGTCGATCCGCGGTTGTGGATGGCACTCGGATTGACGCGCGGTGCCGCGCTGCAAGTGGGCGTCGGCCGGTTCACGGTGACTGCACTGATCGCCGATGAGCCGGGACGCGGCAGTACCTTCGGCGATCTTGCGCCGGAGCTGCTAATGAATGCTGACGATCTCGCGGGGACGCAGTTGCTCGGTCCCGGCAGCCGCGTCAGCTACGCGGTGCAACTCGCGGGTTCACCGCAGGCGGTCGCGAAAGCGCAGGCCGTTGCTCTGCCGGCTGGTACACGCTTCATCGATCCGCAGAACGCGCGTCCGGACATCAAGGAGTCGCTGACCCGCGCACGCCGTTTTCTCAATCTGGCGGTGCTGGCGACGCTGCTGCTCGCGGCCAGCGCAATAGCGCTGTCGGCGCGACAGCACGCACAGCGGTTGCGCGATGAGATTGCACTGCTGAAATGTCTTGGTGCGCGGCATGCTTTCCTGCGCCGCATGCTGGTGCTGCAGATCGTGTTGCTCGGCGGCGGCGGCAGCGCCTGCGGCGCGCTGCTTGGTTTTGCGATCCAAGCCGCCGCGGCGTCTGTTGCCGGACCGGCGCTGCACGTAGTGCTGCCAGCGGCAATTCTATTGCCGGTGATCCCTGCGCTCGTGCTGGTGACCTTGCTACTGGCCGGTTTTGCATTGCCGGCGATGCTTGCGGCGATCGAGACGCCACCCGTGCGCGTGTTCCAGCGTGCCGCCGATCTGCCTTCGCGTGTCGTGCTCAGCGTGCTGGCCGCGATTGCCGCGGTCGCTGCGATGTTGTGGCTGCAGGCTGGCGAATTGAAACTCGCGGCTTACGTGCTCGGCGGCGCCGGATTTACCGCTGCCGCGCTCGCATTGTGCGCATGGTTGCTATTGCGCGCGTTGGCGCCGCTGCGATCACGTGCCGGAATTGCGTGGCGATTCGGCCTCGGTAACTTGGTGCGGCGCCGTGGCGCCGCAATCGCACAGATCGTCGCGCTGGGTGTGGCGATGTTGGCGCTGCTATTGGTTACAGTGGTACGTCAGGATCTGCTCGCGAGCTGGCAGAACCGGTTGCCGCCGCGCACGCCGAACCAGTTCCTCATCAACATCCAGCCTGCGCAAGTGGAACCGCTGCGCGCATTTTTCAAGGCGCACGGCTACGGTGATCTGACGCTGTGGCCGATGGAACGCGCACGGCTGGTGGCGCTCAACGGCAAGCCGGTCACCTCCGACAGCTTCAGTGATCCGGACACACGGCGCTGGATCAATCGCGAGTTCAACCTGTCATGGACTGAGCGCTTTGGCGATGACAACGAGCTCTTGCAAGGCCAATGGTGGGATGCGAACGCGCGCGACAAACCATGGATTTCCGCCGACGAATACGCATTCGAGCGGCTCAAGCTGAAGCTCGGTGACACCTTGACGCTGGACATCGCCGGCCAGCAACTGACGCTGAGCGTATACAACGAGCGTAAGGTTAAATGGGACAGCTTCCGCCCGAATTTTTTTCTCGTTGCGCCGCCGGGCACGCTCGAAAGCACCGGCGCCGCGCAGTGGATCACCAGTTTCTATCTACCGGCCGGCGACCGTTCGTTGCTGCGCGAGCTTATACGTGCCTTCCCGAACGTGACGGTGATCGATCTCGATGCCGCACTGGTGCAAGTGCGCGGCATTATGGAGCGCATCGTGCATGCGCTCGAATTCATCCTGTCGTTCGCGCTGTTTGCGGGACTTGTCGTCATGCTTGCTGTTATCGAGGGGTCGCGCGCCGAGCGTGTGCGTGAAACCGGCGTGTTGCGCGCACTCGGCGCCTCGTCGCGGATCATCATGCAAGGCCTCATCGCCGAATACGCGGTGCTTGGCCTGCTGGCCGGCGCGGTCGCTTCCTTCGGCGCGCAGGCACTGGCGTGGACGTTGGCGGTGCGAGTATTCGAGATTCCCTACGGCCCGCGACCGCTGCTATGGCTGGTGGGTGCCGTCGCAGGCTGTGTCATCGTCACTTTGACCGGCTGGCTATCGTTGCGCGGAACGCTGCGCACGCCGCCACGGCAGGTGTTGGCTTCCGGCTGAAGTTAAGGTGGTGATAGTTGACGGCGCGGCCTCGCGCTTGCCCGACGGAAGCGCGTTCAGCCCGCTACGCGGTGCTCTCCGGCGGCAACAGTCGCGGCGCCTTCGGTGCGGTTGCCGCCGGCGGCTTTTGCGCGCCTCAGGGCTTCTTCCGCGGTTTCGATCAGTGAATGCGGCGATCCCGGATGGCCGCTGGCCGATACGGCAGTGCCGACGCTGACGGTCACTACATCGCCGCTGCGTCCGTTGCGCAGTGGAATCTGGATACGTTCGACCGCCGCCCGGATTTGTTCGGCGGCTTCGGCAGCCTTGTTCTCGGCGAGCGCTGGCAAAGTGACCGCGAAGCGGGCGCCACCCAGATGCGCGGCCAGATCGCCAGCATGACGGACGCTGGACTTCACAATGGCTGCGATCTGCTGCACCTGCGAGGCTTCCGTGCCCACATCGGCCTCGATCAGCAGGAGCGACATCGGCAGTTCGTGGCTGCGGCAGTCGAACCAGCGCTGTTCAAGATGCAGATCGAAGCTGCGCCGGTCGTGGATACCGTTCAGCGCGTCGGTCGTGCGAGCGTCCGATGTTGCCGCCGCGCGCAGATGCCGGCATAGAGCGCGCAGGTAATCATGGCGCTCGCCGCGTTCGCGGGCGCGATTGCTGATCAGCGTGCCGGCGCCGCACAGCAGCAGGATCGCGTCGCTCGCTGCGAGCGCCTGCGGGGCAGCCGATCCGGTGATGCCGAGGCCCAATGTGTAGCCGGTGCAGATTGCGAGCGATGCCGCCAGCGCGTACCAGAAGCGCAGCCGCAACAGCGAATTGGCCATGACCAGCACCACGGCAAGCGCGGAGTGGAAAAACGCCGCGTGCGGCGCATGGGTCTTGCGCAGGAGCACGATCAGCGTGCCGGTGGCCAGCGCCAGGATGAGACACAGTGCCGGATCGAGAAATCGCGATCCGGGTAGTTTGTCCAGCGTCAGCAGCACAATCAGTGATAGTGGGCTCACCACGCCGAGCTTCAGCCAGATCGCCAGATTGAGCACGTCGGGTATGGCGAAGAACTCGGCGACGATGAGCAGATCGAAGAGCACCAATGCGATCAGACCACCGACCAATGTTTCGTGTTTACGGTGCCCGAAGCGGTCGTCCAGATAGCGCCGTTCCAGATCGGCCGGAAAGCGCATCATCGCGAAACCGCCATGCAAGGTTTCCTCGACCGTTGCCAAGATCGAGTGACCCCCATCCGGCGCAGCGGCGGGCGGCCTGGGCGATGATATTTCTGGTTTCACTCTGGCATCCGTAGCTGAGTCTCGTGCCAGCCGGGCTGGTCCGAAAGAAGTCCTGAACGGATTAGCGGCGCGAAGCTCAAAAAATTTAATCAGCGGAACCCAGTAGCCGCCGAGTCGCCGCCCGGCAGGCGGAGCGCCGTGATCTTGCGGCATAATCCGCGTCTCAATCTTCGTCCCTGACACCCGGAGTTTCATGCCAATGAAAAAGCCCGTCCGCGTAGCCATCACCGGCGCCGCCGGCCAGATCGCCTATTCGCTCATTTTCCGCGTCGCTTCCGGCGACATGCTTGGCAAGGATCAGCCGGTAATCCTGCAATTACTCGACATCCCCGATGCACTGGAAAAGCTCAAGGGCACGGTGATGGAAGTGGACGATTGCGCATTCCCGCTGGTCAGTAGCATCGTCGCCACCGCCACCCCGGAAGAAGCGTTCGACGGCACCGATTACGCGCTGCTGGTCGGTGCGCGCCCGCGCGGCCCCGGCATGGAGCGCAAGGACTTGCTGACCGCCAACGCGGCGATCTTCTCCGTACAGGGCAAGGCCATCGCCAACAAGGCCAGCCGCGACATCAAGGTGCTTGTGGTCGGTAACCCCGCCAACACCAATGCGCTGATTACGCGCGAGAACGCCAAGTCCAAGCTCGATCCGAAGCAGTTCACGGCGATGGTGCGCCTCGACCACAACCGCGCTTTGAGCCAGCTCGCCGCCAAGACCGGCGCGCATTCGACCGACATTGAAAAGATGATCATCTGGGGCAATCACAGCGCCACCCAGTATCCGGATATCTCGCATGCCACCGTCAAGGGCAAGGCCGCGAAGTCGCTCGTCGATCAAGCCTGGATTGAGAAGGATTTCATTCCCGTTGTGCAGCAGCGCGGTGCGGCCATCATCAAGGCACGCGGCCTGTCATCGGCCGCGTCGGCTGCGTCGTCGGCCGTCGACCACATGCGCGACTGGGCGCTCGGCACCAACGGCAAATGGGCCAGCATGGGCGTCGCCTCCGACGGCAGCTACGGCATCAAGCCGGGCCTCGTCTATGGCTATCCCTGTGTATGCAAGGACGGTAAATATGAAATCGTGCAGGGCCTCGAAGTCGACGCGTTTTCGCGCTCGCGCATGGATGCCACCGAAACCGAACTGCGCGAGGAGCGCGCGGCGATCGAGGAACTCCTGAAGTAAGGATGTCGAAGATCCCTTCCTCGCGAGAGGAAGGGGCACCCGCTCTGGAGCCTCCGCGCGTGGAGATCTACCATTTCGTCGCCGGGCAGCAGCCGGTCCAGTACGACTCGATCGAGCGCATGCCGGCCGAGGGACTGGTTTGGATCGATTTCCTGCGCAGCGCTTCGGAGGGCTGGGAGCAGTATCCGCGTACGCTGCTCGGCGTCGAAGTGGACTTCGAGCATGTGCTCGACTCCAAGAATGCGAACCATCCGTCGTTTTTCGACCGCAGCGACGCTTACGATCTGCTGATCTTCGAGGGGTTGGGTCCGAACGAACGCCCCTTTCCGCTGGAAACCCGCGTAGCCGCGTTCTTTCTGTTCGAGCGCCTGCTGATTACGGTGCGGGCGGCCGGCAACATCAGCTTCGAAGACACTAAACGCCGGCTCACTTACGCGCGCATGAAAGGCTCGTTGTCGGTGTTCGGACTCACGCACCAGATTCTCGATGCGATGGTCGATCGCTTCCTCGCCATCCGCGACCCGCTGGACCACCATCTCACGCAGCTGCAGGACGATTTGCTGGACGTCAGCACCAACATGTCCGATTGGAGCGCGCTGCTGGTCGGCCGGCGTGAAGTGCGGCGACTGGAAGCGCTCAGCGAAGCCCAGCTCGAAGCGCTCGACGCGTGGCGGCGCGGTACCAGTATCGATTGGACCACCGCGGAGGAAGTGCGTATCCACGACCTCATCGAGCACGTCACGCGTGTGCGCAACCACGCCACCGATCTCGAACGCGATCTCGAAGCTGCTGTGCAGCTCTATTTCGCGGTGACCAGCCATCGCACCAACGAGATCATGAAGATATTCACCGTGATGTCGGTGGTGTTCATGCCGTTGACGCTGCTCACAGGTATCTGGGGCATGAACTTTGAGGATATGCCGGAGTTGCATTGGCGATATGGTTATCCGGTGGCGCTGAGCCTTATTGTTTTTCTTGGGTTGGCGATGTTTCTTTGGTTTAAGCGGCGGCGGTTTTTTTAGATAAAGCGGTCGGTTTCGCTATGCTCTATCCACCCTACCGCGCTGCGCGGGTCACCCAATAACCTGGATTTCCGGAACTAATTATGAGACCGAGACTGGCGATTTTACTGGCCTTGTTTCTCATTTCATGTGGAACCGTAGCACCACGCGACTCTATTGATCCTAACCAGTGGGTACATCACGATCACAAGACTGATTATTTTGCGCGCGATACTGGCGAAAACGCCGCATATCTCACGGTTAAATATGGTTCGTATACGTTCACTGATAAGTCCGCTGAAATGGTATCGGTCGCAAAAACGGTGTTCATTCAAATTGCTGAGGAGCTCTCCAGGAAGCGAGGGCAGCGCTTTGCCGTAGTCAACCCAAGTACTTTTTATGAGTCAGTGGCGTACAACGGTGTCACTGGCGTCTCAACCGTCCTCGTTTCGAACGACGTTCGCTTTGTTCTTACGCAGGCGACAGCCAATGGCGCTCCACGCCAGGACGCCGGTGACCTTCCTTCACGATTGGAGCAGTTAGAGAAAGCCTTTGAGGCGGGACTGATAACCAAGCAAGAATACGAAGAAAAGCGGCAAGAACTGCTGAAACAGTTTTGATGGATTCCCAACTGAAATCTAACTATACGTTTCCGCCGACGCATTCGCGCTCGTATGCGGCTGAACGCCGGCGCTAGGCATTTCGATGCCAGTCATACTTCAGCGCACATTGTTTTTCGCAGCTACAGTGATCGCGTTGCTGGCTTCTTTGCTGTTCGGCATCGCTGGTGCTTTTCGAGTATCGGAGTACCTGTTTGGACCACAGCCACATCATGTGCCGCTGGTATACGTTGCAATAGATATGGTCCTTGCCGTATTTGGCATGTCGCTAAGCTACGTCGGAATGGTTTGTGTTTTCGTGCTGCCACTGCATTTCGCTTTTCCCAATGCTGCGAAGCCATTTTTTTGGGTAAGGAAGAGTTCACCAAGTGTGTACCGCTTCTATCAATAGTATGGCAGAGAGCTTCAAAAGTTTGGCGCAGCTGGTGAGCGTGGAGATGCATAACTCACAGCGAGGTAAGCCCTCGCCTATGCTACGGGACTCTCCACGGTTTGACCTGTGAGACGGTCATTATGAGGGCTTAATGGCGAGTTGGTCGCGTTGCAGCGTAACCCACCGTTTCCCGCTGTCGCGGACTTCGCCTGCTGAACGCAGTGGAGCTTTGAGGTTTTTTGTTCCGCCCCTGTTGGGCGGGTGACTTTCTTTGCACGCGCAAAGAAAGTCACCAAAGAAAAGCGCCCCCTGACTGCGCCGCCTCGCAAAAAGCGCGCGAGTCGGTGCCCTGTGCTCCTCGGCCGAGGCGGGCTTCATCGACACGGCATCCCTGCCGTGACGATGAAGGCTTCGGCGTCATGCCTCGCCCCGCTGCGCGGGCGGAATCCGCCTTGTCCTGCGGTGCTCGGCGCAGTCCGAAGGGGGTTGGAAAAGCAACGGCAACAGCGGCCGCATGAAGTGGCACTACGCGCCGCTTGGCTTTTGCTTTTCGCTTTTGACGTTCGGGCCCCTTGGTAGCGCTGAGCATCGCAGCGCGCGCA
>CAZOOK010000004.1:0-205978 GCA_964581385.1 uncultured Salinisphaerales bacterium | reverse complement strand
CCATAGCGTTCATCGCGGCTCGCCGATGGCGAGCGTCGGGTTACGCTTCGCTCCAACCCGACCTACGATTAGCTTCCGTCGAGGTTGCTGGGCCTTTTGTGCTGAAATCATGATCGACACGACAGAAATGTGTGATTCCTAAATGAGCAACCTCTACTCTGACTTCGCTGAAATATTCCGCCGTAATGCCGATCGCGTTTTGATCGCATCGGAGCGAGGCAATTTCACCGGCGGACAGATCGATGCAGCGGTCGCGGCTTACGCGGGCGCGTTGCTCGAAGCCGGAGCTGTGCCGGGCGAGCGTGTCGCGGTTCAGGTGGAGAAGTCGGTCGATAATGTTTTCCTGTATCTGGCATGTCTGCGGCTGGGCGCGGTTTATCTGCCGCTGAATCTTGCTTACCAGCCGGCAGAACTGGCATATTTCATCGGCGATGCGTTGCCGCGGTTGCTGATTGCCGATCCTGCCCGGCGCAGCGATCTCCAGGCGATCGTCGCTAAGTCACCAGGTACGCAGCTGCTGACGCTGGGCGCTGAAGGGACGGGTGACCTGGCGGAACGCGCCGCGTTGGCGACGCCTGCGCATTCAATCGTCGATCGTGCCGATGATGATCTCGCGGCGATTTGTTACACATCCGGCACTACCGGACGTTCCAAGGGCGCGATGATCACGCACGGGAATCTGGCTTCAAACGCGTGTGCGCTGGTTTCGTTGTGGGGGTTCGGCGCCAGCGATGTGTTGCTGCATGCGCTGCCGCTTTTCCATATCCATGGACTGTTCGTTGCTCTGCACTGCGCATTTCTCAGCGGTGCGAAAACGTTGCTGCTGAATCGCTTTGCGCCAGCGGAGGTCATTGCCGGGCTTGGCGAAGCGACGGTGATGATGGGTGTACCGACTTTTTATACGCGCCTGCTGGTGGAGCCGGCGTTCGATGCCGGATGCTGCGGCTCGATACGTCTGTTCATATCCGGTTCGGCACCGTTGCTGGCCGATACCTTTCAAGAGTTCGAGCAGCGAACCGGGCATCGCATTCTCGAGCGCTACGGCATGACCGAAACCGGAATGATCAGCTCGAATCCGCTGACTGGTCAGCGCCGCCCCGCCACGGTTGGCTTGCCGCTTCCGGGTGTCGGTGTCCGCATCGTCGACGGCGATGGGGAGGCGGTCGCGCGCGATGCTGTCGGTATGGTTGAAGTGCGCGGGGCAAATGTGTTCAAAGGGTATTGGAACATGCCCGAGAAAACCGCCGCCGAATTCCGCCGCGACGGTTTTTTCATGACGGGCGATCTGGGGACGATCGATGGCGATGGCTATTTGCGCATCGTGGGTCGGGCGAAAGATCTTGTGATCACGGGTGGCTTGAATGTGTATCCCAAGGAGATTGAGGACGCGATCGATGCTTTGCCGGGCGTCGCCGAGAGCGCGGTGTTCGGCGTGCCGCATCCGGATTTCGGGGAGGCCGTGGCCGCTGCGGTGACGCTCCGTCCCGGGATTGCCGTGGATGGTCAGGCGTTGCTCACGGCGCTGCGACCGCAGTTGGCGGCGTTCAAGTTGCCGAAGCGGATTTATGTCGTTGACGAACTGCCGCGCAATGCCATGAGCAAGGTACAAAAGGCGGTTCTGCGCGATCGTTATCGCGATGCTTTTCGAATCAGCGGCTTGTAACCGCCTGGTTCTTCCCGAACCCGCGTAGGCTTCGTCCGACTTCCCGGACGCAGCCGGCAGGGCGTCGCGGCGCAATAACGGGGTGGTGTGCCGGGTTGCCTGACCGCGGCCCTATTCAGCATCAGATGCGCGGCACCGGCAAGTGCCTGTGTTAAACCTAAAAACAGCGGTTGGTCGCAAAAGCGGCTCTTTTGAGAAATGAAATGAGCTGGTTGTTTGATCAGCGCGCTTCACCAAAGGGCGGAAGGCCGCTTTTGCTGATCGATTCCCGGCGGCCCTCGCGGGTCTTGCCTGGGCTTCATTCAACCCATGGAACAACCATAGGTTTCGCTCCAGCCCAGACAATCCCTCGCTGCGGCCTCGCCGAGAATCGATCCCCAACCGCTGCTTTTAGGTTAAAATAAAACCAGTAGAAATTCTCTAATTCAATCGCCTGCCGCGTTCTACCGCGGTGTGGCTGCACGCGTGTCATCGAATGAGCGAATTCGCAAAAGAAATCCTGACGGTAAATCTCGAGGACGAAATGCGGCGGTCGTACCTCGATTACGCGATGAGCGTGATCGTCGGCCGCGCCTTGCCCGATGCGCGCGACGGCCTCAAGCCCGTGCATCGCCGCTCGCTGTACGCGATGAACGATCAGGGCAATCACTACAACAAGCCGTTCCGCAAGTCGGCCCGCATCGTCGGCGACGTGATGGGTAAATACCATCCGCACGGCGACAGCGCGATCTACGACACCATCGTGCGCATGGCGCAGCCGTTCTCGCTGCGCTATCTGCTGGTGGACGGGCAGGGCAACTTCGGCTCGATCGACGGCGATGCGCCGGCGGCGATGCGTTATACCGAAATCCGCATGACCCGCTTCGCGCACGAACTGCTCGCCGACATCGACAAGGATACGGTCGATTTTGTGCCCAACTACGACGGCTCGGAAAGCGAGCCCTCGGTGCTGCCGGCGCGCGTGCCAAACCTGCTGGTCAACGGTTCGACCGGGATCGCGGTGGGCATGGCGACCAATATGCCGCCGCACAACCTGTCCGAGGTCATCGACGGCTGCGTTGCGCTGATCGATAACCCGAACCTCGATCTGGCGGCGTTGATGAAGCTGATTCCAGCGCCGGATTTTCCAACCGCCGGACTGATTCTCGATGTGCACGGCGTGGTCGATGCTTATACCACTGGCCGAGGCCGCATCGTGCTGCGCGCGCGCGCGCATTTCGAGGATTTCGAAAAGGGCGGCGACCGCCAGGCGATCGTCGTCACCGAGCTGCCCTACCAGGTCAACAAGGCGCGCCTGATGGAGCGCATCGCGGAGCTGGTCAAGGAAAAGAAGGTCGAGGGCATTACCGAAATCCGCGACGAGTCGGACAAGGACGGCCTGCGCATGGTGTTGGAGCTGCGGCGCGGCGAGAACGCCGATGTCGTGCTCAACAACCTGTATCAGCAGACGCAGCTGCAGACCACCGTCGGCATCAACATGGTCGCGCTCGACAATGGCCAGCCGCGCACGCTGTCGCTGAAGCGACTGCTCGAAATTTTCCTGCGCCACCGGCGTGAAGTCGTCGCGCGGCGTACGCGTTACCTGTTGCGCAAGGCGCGTGAACGCGCGCACGTATTGGAAGGTCTCTCCGTTGCGCTTGCGAACATTGAGGAAGTCATCGCGCTGATCCGTGCCGCCGCGAGTCCCGCCGACGCCAAGGCCGGATTGACCCGCCAGGTCTGGCAGCCGGGGCAGGTGACGGCGATGCTGGAACGTGCCGGCGCCAACGCGTCGCGGCCGGAGGAACTGGCGGCGGAGTTCGGCCTCGTCGACGGCGGCTACAGACTCTCGGAAGCGCAGGCACAGGCGATTCTCGATCTGCGTTTGCACCGTTTGACCGGGCTGGAACAGGACAAGATTCACGACGAATTCCGCGAATTGCTGGAAGCCATCCTCGATTATCTGGACATCCTCGGTTCCGAAGCGCGGCTGCTGTCTGTGATTCGTGGGGAGCTGCTTGAGATCAAGGATCAGTATGGCGACGAGCGTCGCACTGAAATCACTGACGCTGCGCTGAATATCGCGCGCGAAGATTTGATTCCGCCGCAGGAAATGATCGTTACGCTGTCGCATCAGGGCTACGTGAAGGCGACGCCGTTGTCGGAATACCAGGCGCAGCGCCGCGGTGGCCGCGGCAAGACGGCAGCGACGACCAAGGACAGCGACTACGTGTGCGGTCTATGGGCGGCGCATTCGCACGACTGGCTGCTGTGTTTCTCCAGCCGCGGCAAGCTGTACTGGCTGCGCGTGTTCGAGCTGCCAGCGGGCGGTTCCGGTTCGCGCGGCAAGCCGTTCGTGAACCTGCTCCCGCTCGAGGATGGCGAGCGCGTGTCGGTTGCATTGCCGGTCAAGGGCTTCGACACCGGTCAGTACGTGTTTATGGCCACGCGTCGCGGCACCGTGAAGAAAACGCCGCTGGCGGATTTCTCGCGGCCGCGCACTGCCGGCATCATCGCGGTCGATCTGCGCGTCGATGACGAACTGGTCGGCGTCGCGCTGACTTCGGGCAGTAACGACGTGCTGCTGTTCTCAGATGCCGGTCGCGTGATCCGTTTCGACGAAACCGACGTGCGCGTGATGGGTCGCGGCGCTACAGGCGTACGCGGGATGCGTCTCGTGCGCGTGGGTGAAGTTGCAGAAGAAGCTGAGTCGGACGTCCCCGAAGCCGAGATGGCGGATGGGGAACCCGTGGAGGAATTGTCTGGTGATGCCGCCGCGCGTGTCATTGCACTGCACGTCGCTAAAGGCGAAGACATCATGACCGTGTCTGAATTCGGTTATGGCAAGCGTACGCCGCTCGACCAGTTCCCGCGGCGCGGTCGCGGCGGCCAGGGCGTCATCGCGCAGGCGCTGTCCGATAAGACCGGCCGCCTGATCGGCGCGCTTGAAATCAGCGATGCACATGATGTGATGCTGATTTCGGATGCCGGTCACCTGATACGTGTTCGCGGCGCCGAAATCAAGCGCCTCGGCCGCAATACGCAGGGCGTGCGCGTCGCGCGGCCGGCGGAGGGCGATCGCCTAGTCGGCCTGGATCGTGTCGATCTGCAGGTCAGTGACGAGGCGGGCGTCGAAATCGTCGCGATCGACAACGGTCCTCCGGAGCCGAGCGAGCTGCCGCCGAGCGAGAACGGCTGATTCCAGCTTTCTGTGGTCCTGGGAGAGCGTCGGCCGTACTGAGTGGCCGTGCTCCTTAAACGCAGGAGCGGGAAACTCCCGATTCTGTTGCAAGGCCGCTGCTTCCGCCGTATAACTTCGCCCCCGCGGAGCGATCCTATTTTCACCCAGCGGCGGCCTGTTCTTTCAAAGGAATTCCGATGAGCAGAGTATTCAATTTCAGCGCAGGCCCAGCGATTCTGCCGGAGCCGGTTCTTCGTCAGGTGCAGGAAGAACTGCTCGACTGGCGTGGCAGCGGCATGTCGGTCATGGAAATGAGCCATCGCGACAAGGATTTCATGTCGATCGCGACCGAAGCCGAAGCGACGCTGCGCGAAATCCTTGCTGTACCAGCCGGTTACAAGGTTCTGTTCATGCAAGGTGGAGCCACGGGCCAGTTCGCGTTCGTGCCGATGAACCTGTTGCATAACAAGGTCGCAGCCGACTATGTGGTGACCGGTGCCTGGGGCCAGAAGGCAGCCAAGGAATGCGCGAAGTACGGCAAGGCGCACATCGCCGCGAAGCCGGAAAAATTCACATCGATTCCGGCCGTCGCCTCGTGGAAGCTCGATCCGGACGCGGCTTACCTGCATTACACACCGAACGAAACCATCGAAGGCGTGGAATTCCACTTCATCCCGGACGTCGGCAAAGTGCCTCTCGTCGCGGATTTCTCGTCGACCTTCCTGTCGCGTCCGCTGGATGTTTCCAAGTTCGGACTGATCTACGCCGGCGCGCAGAAAAATGCCGGTCCCGCCGGCGTGACGATGGTGATCGTGCGCGAGGATCTGATCGGCCATCCGCATCCGTTGCTGCCGTCGGCGTTCGACTACAAAGCCGTGGCGGAAAACGAATCCATGCTCAATACGCCGCCATGCTTCTCGTGGTACGTCACTGGCTTGGTCTTTAAGTGGATCAAGAGCGAAGGCGGTCTCGCCGAAATCGGTAAGCGCAACGAGCACAAGGCAAAGCTGCTGTACGACTATATCGACAGCCAGCCGTTCTATCGCAACCCGATCGAAAAGAGTTCGCGTTCGTGGATGAACGTGATTTTCACGCTCGCGAATGCGGAGCTTGACGGTGATTTCCTCAAGGGCGCAGCCAAGGCTGGCCTGCCGGGGCTCAAGGGGCACCGGTCGGTCGGCGGTATGCGTGCCAGCATTTACAACGCGATGCCCGAAGCCGGCGTGCAGGCGCTCGTCAATTATATGAAGGAGTTCGTGCGTACGCGCGGATGAGAAACCGTGCTTCGCGAACACCGCTTGCGGCGGTTTTGACGCCCAGCTACTGATGGGCGGGCAGGACTATTTAAAGTGAGCTGAAGTCGCGCCAGGGACGGCAACAACGGAACACGGGTGCAATTGCAATGTTCAAAATCCAGACTCTCAACAACATCTCCCTCGTCGGCTTGGAACGGTTGCCGCGCGAACACTTCGAGGTCGCTTCCGGCATCCAGAACCCGGACGCGATCCTGGTGCGTTCGGCGGACATGCACAAGCTCGAGATTCCGGCGTCGGTGAAGGCGATCGGCCGTGCCGGCGCCGGCACCAACAACATACCGGTCAAGGCGCTGAGCGCACGCGGCGTGCCGGTATTCAACGCACCCGGCGCGAATGCGAATGCGGTCAAGGAACTGGTGATGGCCGGCATGCTGCTGGCGGCGCGCAACCTGATTCCGGCGATCGACTTCGCCAGAGGACTGTCCGGCGACGACGCGACGCTGCACAAGCTGGTCGAAGACGGCAAGAAGAATTTCGTCGGCATGGAATTGCCGGGGCGTTCGCTCGGTGTGATCGGTCTTGGCGCGATCGGCGTTCGTGTCGCCAACGCGGCGCTGGATCTCGGCATGCAGGTTTGGGGTTTCGATCCGGCGATGACCGTGCAGAATGCCTGGCAGCTCAATTCCGGGGTGCGGCAGGCGGTCAGCGTCGATGAGCTGTTCACGAAATCGCAGTTCGTCAGTGTGCATGTGCCCCTGCTCGATGCGACGCGCGGGCTGGTCAATACCGAGCGCCTGAAGCTGATGAAAAAGCCGGGCGTAATCCTGAACTTTGCGCGCGCCGAGATCGTCGATGAAGACGCGGTGTTGAAAGCGCTGGCCGACGGAACGCTGCATGCCTATGCCAATGATTTCCCGAGCGCGAAGCTGAAGGGCAATCCAAAAGTGATCGCGACACCGCATCTGGGCGCATCGACCAACGAGGCCGAGGACAACTGCGCGGTCATGGTCGCCGAACAGCTGCGCGATTTTCTCGAATCCGGCAACGTGCGCAATTCGGTCAACTTCCCGGAAGCGCAATTGCCGCTGAACGGTGCGTACCGGCTGTGCATCGCCAACGCCAATGTGCCGAACATGGTCGGCCAGATCACCACGTCGCTGGCCAAGCACAACCTCAACATCGCCGATCTGCTCAACAAGTCACGCGGCGATCTGGCGTACACGCTGGTCGATGTCGATTCGCCGATCCCGGCCGGTCTGGTGACGGAACTGGCGGCGATCAAGGGTGTGTTGTCCACGCGCGCGATTGCGCCGTGGCGCTGAGCCTGCTGCGATGAGCGACGAACTCAAGGTCGTACGCAAGCGCATCGACGACATCGACGCGCAGATCCAGACGCTGATCTGCGAGCGCGCGCGTATCGCGCAGGAAGTGCGCGACATCAAGCTGCGCAGCGGCAGCGGCGGCGATCATTACCGCCCGGCGCGCGAAGCGGAAGTGTTGCGCAAGGCAATCGCGCACAACCAGGAGCTCGGCAGTCCCTTATCCGATGAAATGATGGCGCGGCTGATGCGCGAGATCATGTCGGCCTGCCTGGCATTGGAATCGCCGCTGTCGGTGTCCTATCTCGGCCCGGAAGGCACTTATACGCAGGCCGCGGTGTACAAACATTTCGGCCATCAGGTCTCCGCGCGGGCGGCTGCGGCGATCGACGAGATCTTCCGCGATGTCGAATCCGGTGCCGCCGCCTATGGCGTGGTGCCGATCGAGAATTCCACCGAAGGCGTAGTCACCAGTACGATGGATCTGCTCGCCAATACGCCGCTATCGATTTGCGGCGAGGTATGGCTGCCGGTACATCATCAGCTGCTATCGATGCACGACCGCATCGAGGACGTGCGCGCGATCCTGTCGCATCCGCAGTCGCTCGCGCAGTGCCGGCGCTGGATCGATTCCAAGCTGCCGAACGTGCCGCGCATGACACTGGCCAGCAATGGCCTCGCCGCCAAACAGGTTTCCGAGACCGGGCAGGGCGCTGCCATCGCCAGTGCCGCCGCCGGTGAACTGTATGGACTGAAGGTGCTGGCCTCGAACATCGAGGACGATCCGAACAACACCACGCGCTTCCTCGTCATCGGCCGTCACAACCCGGAACCAACCGGCACCGATCGCACCTCGCTGGTCGTTTCTGCGCATTCCGGCGGCCGTCCCGGCGCGCTGTTCGACCTGTTGCAGCCGTTCGCCGAAGCATCGATCAACCTGAGCAAGCTGGAATCGCGGCCGAGCCGGCGCGCGGCCTGGGATTACAACTTCTTCATCGACCTTGATGGACACAAGGACGAAGAGGAGGTTGCGGAAGCGTTGGCCAAGGTGCGGGAGAAGGCCGCGTTTTTCAGGGTATTGGGGTCGTATCCGCGGGCGGTGGTTTAGCGCCACCATGAAGTTCGAGAATGACGAATTCAGCATAACGAATGACCGGCAACTTCTGGATCTCGCCTTGATTCACGGTTTTCTCCGTGAGTCTTACTGGGCAAAAGGGATACCGATTGAGACGCTGTCAAAAGCATTGGACAATTCCCTGTGTTTCGGTCTGTTTCAGGGGGAGCGGCAGGTCGGTTTCTGCCGGGTCGTCACGGATCACGCCACGTTCGCTTATCTTGCGGACGTTTTTGTGATTAAAAGTTGCCAGGGGCGCGGTCTCGGCAAATGGCTAATTGCCTGTGTGCTGGCACATCCTGAACTTCAGGGATTGCGCCGCTGGTTGCTAGCGACCGCCGACGCACATGGCTTATATCAACAGAATGGTTTCGTGCCGCTGGGCAAGCCGGAACGGTTCATGGAAATCAATGTTCCGGACATTTACCTGAGAGGACCCGGCGCAGTGCAATAGGCTGGGATGGAGCGTAGCGAATCCTGGCGTGTGCGGATCGAACAAAGAATGCTGGGTTTCGCTACGCTTCAACTCAGCCCGCGAGAATACAGACGAGTTTTTGTGAACGAATTGCCTTTCTTCAAGAATGTCCACAGCGGCGTGCGCGAGTTGCATGCCTATGAACCCGGCATGCCGGTCGAGGAGCTGCAACGACGGCTCGGGGTGGCCAACGCGATCAAGCTCGCGTCGAACGAAAATCCACTGGGCGCCAGCCCAAAGGTGAAGGCGGCGCTGGCGGATGCGGCAAAGGGCAATCTCGCGCTCTATCCGGACGACGGCGGTTTCCGCCTGAAGGCGAAGCTGGCGACGCTGCACGGTGTGGCGACGAACCAGATCACGCTGACCAACGGTTCCAACACGCTGCTGGATCTGGTCGCGCGCGTGTTTCTCGGTCCCGGCCGCGCGGCGATGTACGGCGAGCACGCGTTCGCGGTGTACCCGCTGGTGACGCTTGCGCAGGGCGCGGAAGCGGTGATGGTGCCATCGCTGCCGGCGAGTCACGCGCAGCAGCCCTACGGTCATGACATTGATGGCTTCGTGCAGCGCTTGCGCGATGACGTCGCGGTGATTTTCATCGCCAGTCCCAACAATCCGACCGGCACCTGGAACACGCCGGACGAACTGGAAAAACTGCTCGTGCGTGCGCCGCCGCAGACCATCGTTGTACTCGACGAGGCGTATTACGAATTCCAGGCGCCGGAATTGCGCCCGCGCAGCCGTGAGTGGCTGGCGCGCTTTCCGAACCTGATCGTCACGCGCACGTTTTCGAAGGTATACGGCTTGGCGGCGCTGCGTATTGGCTACGGTGTCGCGCATGCGCAGGTGACGGATCTGCTGCACCGTGTGCGCCAGCCTTTTAACAATGGCTCGCTGGCGCTGCTGGCGGCGGAGATCGCCCTCGATGATCAGGCGCACGTCGCGCGCTGTGTCGAAGTCAACGCGCGCGAACGCACGCGCACGACGGCAGCCCTGCAGGCGCTCGGACTGAGCGTGCTGCCGTCACAGGCAAATTTTGTCGCCATCGATTTCGGCCGGCCGACGGCGCCGATCCACCAGAAGCTGCTGGAGCAGGGTGTGATCGTGCGGCCGATGGGTTCCTACCATATGCCGAATTTCCTGCGCGTCAGCATCGGCACCGAGGCGGAGAACGATCGCTTCATCGAGGCGCTGAAAAACGCGCTGGCAGCGTGAATGTGACGGCACCGCGCCTGGCGGTCATCGGCCTCGGTCTGATCGGCGGCTCGGCGGCGCGCGCGTTCCGCTCGGGTGGTGCGGTGTCATCGATCACCGGTTACGACGCCGACGATCATCAGATTCGGCTCGCTAGTGAACTCGGTGTCATCGATGCCGGTGCCGCCAGCGCGGCGGAGGCGGTGCGCGATGCGGATGTGGTGTTGATCGCAGTACCGGTGCTGGCGACCGCCGAGGCCTTGCGTGCCTGTGCGCCGGGGTTGTCGATGCACACGGTTGTCACCGACGTTGGCAGCACCAAGCAGTCAGCGCTGTCGGCGGCGGCGGAAGTCTTCGGTGAAATCCCGGCGCGCTTCGTGGCCGCGCATCCGATCGCCGGCACCGAGAAGAGCGGTATCGCGCACTCGCTGACCGATTTATTCCATGGCCATCGCGTGATTCTGACGCCGCATGCGCGACAGGACGCCGCAGCGCTGGCTTGCGTCGAGAAGCTATGGGAGGCTGCCGGTGCGCGCGTCGTGCGCATGGACGCCGCACGTCACGATGCGATCTTCGCTGCAACATCGCACTTGCCGCATCTGATTGCGTACAGCTTTGTCGACATGCTGGCGCGGCTGGATAGCGCCGACACCGATATTTTCCCGAACGCAGGTGGCGGATTTCGCGATTTCACGCGCATCGCCTCGAGCAGTCCGCGCATGTGGCACGACATCGTGCGCGCCAATGCGCAGCCGGTTGCCGCGTTACTACGCCGTCAGATCGGCGAGTTGCAGGATCTGCTGACGATGATCGAAAGCGGGCGCTGGGATGAATTGCAGACGATATTCGAGCGTGCGCGCGAAGCGCGCGAGCGACATCTTGCCAAGATCGAATGAATTTGTGCGACGCGGGCATAATTCGTACATGAGCGAAGTCACTTACAAAATCAGCCCCGGCGGCAAACTTGCGGGGTCGATCCGTGTACCCGGCGACAAGTCGATTTCGCACCGCGCGGTGATGCTCGGCTCGCTCGCCGATGGTATATCCGAGGTGCGCGGCTTTCTGAGTGGCGAGGATTGTTTGTGCACGATGAAGGCGTTCCAGGCGATGGGCGTGCGCGTGGAAACGCTGGCACCGACTCATCTGCGCGTGCATGGCGTCGGTCTGCACGGCCTGCGTGCCCCGATGGCGCCGCTGGATCTCGGCAATTCCGGTACATCGATGCGACTGCTGTCCGGCCTGCTGGCGGGGCAGCGTTTCGAGACGACTCTCGTTGGTGACGAGTCACTGTCGCGACGGCCGATGCGGCGCATTGTCGATCCGCTGCGGCAAATGGGCGCACGCATCGAGACCACCGAGCGCGGCACCGCTCCGCTGCATATCTTCCCTGCCGGCGGCCTCAAGGCCATTTCATACCGCTCGCCGGTGTCGAGTGCACAGGTGAAATCGGGCGTTCTGCTCGCCGGCCTATACGCCGAGGGTAAGACTGAAGTATTCGAGCCGGAACCGTCGCGCGATCACAGCGAGCGCATGCTGCGCGCGTTTGGCGTCGAAGTTGAAGCCATGCCGGGTCGCGCCGCCGTACGCGGCGGGCAAGTTTTGCGCGCGACGGATATCGAAGTGCCGGCGGATATTTCGTCAGCGGCGTTCTTCCTGGTCGCGGCAGCCATCGTGCCCGGCTCAGATCTTGTGCTGACGGCGGTTGGTATCAATCCGACGCGCTCCGGCATCATCGACATCCTGCGGCGCATGGGCGCGGAAATCGAGGCGGTCAATGTGCGCATGTTTGGCGGCGAGCCGGTGGCCGACCTGCATGTGCGCGGACCGGCGCGTTTGCAGGGCATCGAAATCGGCCACGAGCTGGTGGCGCTGGCGATCGACGAGATGCCGGCGGTTTTCGTCGCAGCGGCCTGCGCCGATGGTGAAACTGTCGTCAGCGGCGCTGCGGAACTGCGCGTCAAGGAAAGCGATCGTATCGCTGCCATGTGCGATGGGTTGACTGTGCTGGGTGCCACCGTAAAGGCGCTGCCCGACGGCGCGCGGATCCACGGCGGCAGGCTTGGCGGCGGTATCATCGATTCGCACGGCGACCATCGCATTGCGATGTCATTCGCGATGGCGGCGCTGCGCGCCAGCGGCGGGATCAGCATTCTCGACTGTGCCAACGTCAACACCTCATTCCCGGGATTCGTTGAGTTGGCGGCGGGCGCGGGATTGCAAATCGCGGCCGCCTGAACGGGTCCAACCCTCCGTAGAGCCTGTTAACACTAACTTTGATTGCTGCGACGGAGACCGTATGGGCACAGCGCGAGGAACGAACGACGTGGTGTACTTGACGTACACGAGGAGTGAGAGACGCGGCGTTGTGCCCATACGGTCCCGTCCCTTCGGGTTGCGCCCAAAAGGGCGCCATGCCGCGTTGCGCCTCGCTCATGTGGATTCACCACACTTCGCTCGGCGCGCCTTGCCTGGCGCCCTTTTGGGCGGCAACGCAGCGATCAAAGTTAGTGTTAACAGGCCCTAGCGGATTCTGGACCACAAGTTGCTGCAAACTGTCATCGAAAAGCCCGACACTGCGTCTGCATGAACCACGTTCTGGAAGCCAATCGCGCACCCGCGCATGTGCCGGTGATCGCCATCGACGGACCGAGCGGTGTCGGCAAAGGCATGGTCATGCGCTGGATTGCGCAGGGACTGGGCTGGCATCGGCTCGATAGTGGCGTGCTCTATCGCATTCTCGCGCTGGCGACGCACAAAGCCGGTATCGATCTGGCGGATACGCAAGCGGTGGCGGCGCTGGCGCCGCGCCTCGATATCCGCTTCGTCGGGACGACGGAACACGACGAGGTGATTCTGGTTGATGGCGCCGATTGGACCGCGATCATCCGCGCGGAAACCACCGCCGCGCTGGCTTCCCGGATCGCCGCCGCCGCGGAAGTGCGGACCGCATTGTTGCAACGGCAACGGGACTTTCGTGAGCCGCCGGGACTGGTTGCCGATGGCCGCGACATGGGAACGGTGGTGTTTCCCGATGCCGATTTAAAGATTTTTCTGGATGCCTCGGTGGATGCCCGTGCGCACCGGCGCTGGCTTCAGTTGAGGGCTGCGGGCATAAGTGCTAGTCTGATAGACCTCTGTACCGAAGTGCGGCTGCGTGATGAACGTGATCGCACGCGATCCGTGGCGCCATTGCGGCCCGCCGATGATGCGGTTCTGATCGAAACGACCCATCTTTCCCCGGCTGAAGTGCTTGATCGTATCGGTATTTTGGTTGCGGAACGTGGTTTCGCCTCCAGCTGAAGGGCAAATCGCATTCCGTTCCAGGTCCGGCCTGCCGCATCGGCTGGTGGCATTCGTTTTTCTACCGATTAGAGCTTCCTGAATGAGTGAAAGTTTCGCTGAACTGTTTGAACAGAGCCTGACCAGCGGTCAGTCCATGCAACCCGGCACGATCGTCAACGCGATAGTGCTGGAGGTCAAGACCGACGTGGTGATCGTCGATGCGGGCCTCAAGTCGGAGGGCGTGATTCCGATTGCGGAATTTGCCATCGACGGTGCTCTGCCGATCGTCAATGTCGGCGACCACGTGGAAGTGGCGCTGGAGACGGTCGAAGACGGTTTCGGCGAGACGCGGTTCAGTAAGGAAAAGGCCGAGCGCATCCGTACCTGGGATCGCCTGAACAAGGCATTCGAGGGCAAGGAAACTGTGATCGGCACGATCACCGGCAAGGTCAAGGGTGGTTTCACGGTCGATATCGGCAACGTCCGCGCGTTCCTGCCGGGCTCGCTGGTCGATATCCGTCCGGTGCGCGATACCGCGTACCTGGAAGGCAAGCCGCTCGAATTCAAGGTCATCAAGCTCGACCGCCTGCGTAACAACGTCGTCGTTTCGCGCCGCGAAGTGCTCGAAGCCGAGTACAGCGCCGAGCGCGACATGCTGCTCGAGAAGCTGCAGGAAGGTGCGGTGCTCAAGGGCGTGGTCAAGAATCTCGTCGAGTACGGTGCATTCGTCGATCTGGGTGGCATCGACGGCCTGCTTCATATCACCGACATGACCTGGAAGCGCATCAAGGACCCGGCCGAAGTCGTGCACGTCGGCCAGGAAGTCGAAGTCAAGGTTCTCAAGTACGATCGCGAGCGTCGCCGCGTGTCGCTGGGTCTGAAGCAGCTCGGCGCCGACCCATGGGTCGATATCGCCCGCCGCTACCCGGAAAAGACCCGCCTGTTCGGCAAAGTCACCAACATCACCGATTACGGCTCTTTCGTCGAAATCGAGCCGGGCGTCGAGGGCTTGGTCCACGTATCCGAAATGGACTGGACCAACAAGAACGTCAACCCAGGCAAGGTCGTTCATCTGGGCGACGAGGTCGAGGTCATGATTCTCGACATCGATCCGGAACGTCGCCGTATTTCGCTCGGCATGAAGCAGTGCCTGCCGAATCCCTGGGAAGAATTCTCGCAAAACTACCAGAAGGGCGATCGGGTCAAGGGCCAGATCAAGTCCATCACCGATTTCGGTATTTTCATTGGTCTGGATGGCGGTATCGACGGCCTCGTCCATCTGTCCGACCTCGATTGGAACGAGCCCGGCGAATCCGCCGTGCGCCGTTACAGCAAGGGGCAGGAAGTTGAAGCAGTGGTCCTTGCCATTGATGGCGCGCGCGAGCGCATTTCGCTCGGCGTCAAGCAATTGCAGCAGGACCCATTGACAATGTTCCTGGCCGATTACCCGAAGGGCACGATCGTCAAGGGCAAGGTCAAGAGCGTCGAGGTCAAGGGTGCGATCATCGAGCTGCCGGGCGGCGTCGAGGGTTATATCAAGGCCGGCGACCTGTCGCGCGATCGCGTCGAAGATGCGACCAAACTCCTCAAGGAAGGCGATACGCTGGAATCCCGCTTCATTGGCGTCGATCGCAAAAACCGCATCGTCACGCTGTCGGTCCGCGCGAAGGAAATCCAGGAAGAGGAAGAAACAGTGGCCGAGTACAGCCGCAACGCTTCGACTGGCAAGACCAGCCTGGGCGATCTGTTGAAAGAGCAGATTGGCGGTTCGGACAACAATTGATCGTTGTCGTCTCGACGGTCCGGACCTCAATGTGCCGGTCCTGATGGACGGATCAAAGTAGTGCTTGGGAAGGCTGCGCTCTTGCGCGGCCTTCTTTTTTTCTTTAACGTAAAATCAATCGCTTAACAAAAAAACGACGATGACTAAATCCGAGTTGATTGAAACCCTGGCGTTGAAGCAGACCCATTTGATGCATAAGGATGTCGAATTGGCGGTAAAGCTAGTACTCGACAAGATCAGTCACGCCTTGCAGGAGCGCGAACGGGTCGAGATCAGAGGCTTTGGCAGCTTTGCCTTGCACCACCGACCTTCGCGCGTAGGACGCAATCCCAAGACCGGGACTTCGGTTCATGTTCCGGCGAAGTACGTGCCGCATTTCAAACCGGGCAAGGAAATGCGTGAGCGCGTCAACGAGCTGGCGGCCGGCGATCACTCTCCGCCGGCAGCGACGCCGGTCTGAAATGCGATCATTTATCGTCGCCTTATTACTGCTGACGATTTTTGCTGCGGGCTTGGTGTTCGGCCATGCCAACACGACGATAGTTACGTTCGATTACGTTCTTGGATCCGTTGAGACCTCTCTTGTTTCTCTGCTGCTGATCACGTTCGCCATCGGCGTGGTTCTGACGTTCCTGGTCTGCTACGGCCGCTTGTTTCTGCTGCGGCGCGAATTGCGTCGCTCGCGTCAGCGATTGCGCGATGCCGACGAGGAGTTGAAAAACCTGCGTACTTTGCCGATGTCGCAGCAGCAGTCCTAGTTCCCATCTCGAAAAGCCAACATGTTCGATACCCCCTTCGAGTGGCTGTTGCTGCTGGTGGGTGCTGCGCTGGGTTGGGCCTGGGCGCGCCGCCGTGGCTCACTGGCGGTTCAGCCGGAGGGTTCGCGCGCGGATGCTATTGCGGGACTGAGCAGTCTGGCGCGCGACGACGCGGATCAGGCGATCACCGCGCTGACCCGTGCCGTTGAGGCTGAGCCCGGCGCAATCGAATTGCAGCTGACACTCGGGGGCCTGTTTCGCAAGCGCGGCGAAATCGACCGCGCAATTCATCTGCATGAAGCGGCACTGGCCACGCCGGGACTTTCGACCGAACAATCGGCCTCCGCCTCCTTTGAGCTTGCGCAGGACTATCTCAGGGGTGGCGTCATGGATCGTGCCGAATCGCTCGCGCAATCGCTGGTCGATTCACCCCATCGCGCAGGCGAAGCGATCGAGCTGCTGCTTGATCTATACGAACAGGCGCGTGACTGGCCACAAGCAATTGTCATGGCGCAGCGCTGGCAGGCGATGCGTGGTCAGTCTGCTGCGCCACGCATTGCGCACTATCACTGCGAATTGGCCGATGTGGCCCTCGCCGGTGGCAGACTCGACGAAGCTGCCGACCAGGCCCGGCGCGCGCAATCGCTCGATCCAAAAAACGTGCGCGCGAACATGGCGCTCGGCACGATCGAGGAAAAGGGTGAACGGCCCGCCGACGCGATCGAACACTACCGGCAGGCTCTTGAGCTAGGGCCTGCTTTTGCGCGCGAATTGTTACCGCCGATCGAGCGTTGCGCAAAGGCAACCGGAAACGAGCGCATTTACCCCGAGATTCTCGAGGACGGCAATGCCTTGGTCGATGTGCCGCTGCCGTTGGCGCTGGCGAAAGCACGCTGGCTGGCGGCAACCGGCGGCGATGCAACTGCGTTTCTGACCACCCGTCTCGCCAATCGTCCGGAATGGGAAAGCTTGCTGATGTGGCTGGAGATCACCGGCAGCGCACAAGCTGCGGGCGCCGGCTGGGAGACGGTGCGTGCAGGATTGCAAAAGCAGCTTGGTGCACGTCCCCGTTATCGCTGCACGCAGTGCGGATTCACGCCCGGCCTGCTGTTCTGGCAATGCCCGGGCTGCAAGCAGTGGGGAGTTGTACAACCGGTGGACGGAGTAGTTTAGGAGCGGTCGTGCGCAACGCGGGCTATCCGCGCTCAGGCGACAGCTGACCGTGGGGCAATGTACCGATGATTTCGCGGCGCCGCGCCAGCAGCCGCGCGCGATCATCCGCACTGATATTTGAAATGCGCAGACCCGCGTCGATCTGTTCGATCGCGCCGCGCGCGTCGCCCTGCGCAAAAAGATAGTTCGCCGTCTGGAACTGGGCCTCCGCGACGTTGCCTGTCGCGCTCGCCGCCTGCGCCAGCAGATGGTAGGTCTCGATGTGGTGTTCGATCACCTGCAGGTGCGACAGCATCATCTGCCGGGCCGTCTCGGCTGAGCCCGCATCGATCAGCGCTTGCGCGTTTTCCAGAATCGCCGGCGGATAGTTCGGATTCGCCGATAGTGTCTTGCTGTAAATCGCCAAGGCTTCTGCGTTGCGGTGCAGGCTCATCAGGATATCCGCCTGCAGCAACGCGACTTCCGGCTGCTTCGGATATGCGCTCAGCACCGGTTGCAAGGTCTCCAGCGCCTGCGCGTAGTGTCCGGCCTCAGATAGTGCATAAGCATATCCATAGCGATTTTCCGCGGACGCAGCACCTTTCTCGATGCGAGAGCGGAACCAGTCTGCGGCGCTTCCCGGCGGATCGGTAATGAGCACGCGCGTGCGTGCGCGCATCAACTGGAAACTGATCGAATCCGAATAGGAGCGTTTCGGATACTCGGCAGCACGCTCGGTCGCTTCGGCGATACGCGTCGTGTTGACCGGATGGGTTTGCAGGATTTCCGGCAGGCCGGCGCCATAGAGCCGGGTCTGCTGCTCCAGGCGCTGGAAGAAATCCGCCATGCTGTTCGGGTTGAAACCGGCATTGGCGAGGGTGCGGATGCCGATGCGGTCGGCCTCCATTTCGTTCGCGCGCGTATAGCTGATCTGCCGGTTGTAATTGATGCCTTGACCCAACGATAGCGCGCCGATCACCACATTGGGATTAGCCGATCCAGCGATGATCGCGGCCAGCACCGCGGCCCAGGTCGCGATGTCGGCGGCTTGAGTGTTATTGATCTCGCGCGCGATGTGGCGCTGGGTCACGTGCGCCTCTTCATGCGCCAGCACCGCCGCCAGCTCGCTCTCCGCACTGGCGGAGATCACCGTGCCGGCGTTCATGCCGATATAGCCGCCCGGCAGTGCGAAGGCATTGATGCGCGGATCGCCGATCAAATAAAAATGAAATGGTGGTGGATTCGGAGTGCCGGCAGCGGCGAGCCGCCATCCCAGGCCGCTCAAATATTCGGCTGTTTCACTGTCGCGGACGATAATGTCCTCGCGGTACATCTCGTGCACGATTTCAGCGCCGATGCGCGCTTCCTCGGCAGGCGGCAAGGCCAAATCCGCGGGCTCTCCCATTTGCGGAAGATCAATGGGATCAGCGCTTGCCGTTATTGCTGACAGCAATGCGACTGCGGCGACGATGAGTGGTTTGGACATGGAGTCGGCGCGAGCCGCACTCGGCTTAATAATGTGAATGGTGGAATTCTACGCTTTGACGCGTCTTCCGCGCGCGAGTTCATTAACGTGAATGTCGCGAAGCGACGCCCGTGTCCCTCGCCCGCATGGCGCGGGAGAGAGAGGGACCGCCCGCGGAGCGGGGGGGTGGGAGAGGGCGGTCATGCCCACGCCGACATTCATGATCCGGGGCGCCGTATCTGCATGACCGTTAGGGCCTGTCGTCCAACTTCCGCGTCCAACCCCCGGTTTTAGGTTAAAATTCAGCATCAGCCACAGTGAGCATTTTCCGAATGTCTTGGGTCGATTACTGCATCATCGGCATTGTGGTGTTGTCCATTCTCGTAGGTCTTTTGCGTGGTTTCGTCCGCGAAGTGCTCGGTTCCGTCACCTGGGTCGCGGCTTTCGCGCTGGCTTGGTTCTTCGGCCCAGTCATGGCGCACATTCTGGCACCGTACATCCAGACGCCTGCAGCCCGGGCGGTCGCCGGCTATACCTTGCTATTTTTCTCCGCCTTGTTCGCCGGTGCGGTCATAACGCATATGATCGGTGCGCTCATTCGCGATAGCGGCGTTGCCGGTATCGATCGCACGCTGGGCGCCGGCTTCGGCTTGTTTCGCGGGGTTCTCGCCACCATCATCGTTATCATGCTGGTAGGTACGACCACGGTTCACCAGGATCGCTGGTGGCGCGAATCCAAGTTGATTCCGCCGCTGGTGCCAATGGCGGACACCCTACGCAGCTGGGTGCCGGAGCGCTGGCTGGCTCCGCTGAAATCGCAATCCGGTCAGCAGTCCGTCGAACCTGCTGGGAGATACTGAACTCATGTGCGGCATTGTCGGCGTCGTCGCCAAAACACCGGTAAACCAGGAAATCTACGACGCGCTGACCATGCTCCAGCACCGCGGCCAGGACGCCGCGGGCATCGTCACCAACGATGGTGACCGTCTCTATCTGCACAAGGACAACGGCCTCGTCCGTGACGTGTTCAACAAGGATGAGTCCATGATCCGCCTGCGCGGCAACATGGGCGTCGGCCACGTCCGCTATCCGACCGCGGGCTGTGCAAGTTCCGCCGAGGCGCAGCCTTTCTATACGAATACACCGTTCGGCATCTGCCTGTCGCACAACGGCAACCTCACCAACGCGGACGTGCTCAAGCAGGAACTGTTCGCCGACGATCGCCGTCATCTGAATACGGATTCCGATTCCGAAGTACTGATGAACGTGTTCGCGCACGAACTGATGATGTGCGGCACGCTGCGCGTTTCACCAAGGGAAATTTTCGAGGCGGTGTCGCGTGTGCACCTGCGCGCGCGTGGCGCTTACGCTTGCGTGGCGATGATCAGCGGCTATGGCATCGTTGGTTTCCGCGATCCGTTCGGTATTCGCCCCATCGTCTACGGTCGCCGTGAAGGTGTACACGGTGTCGATTACATGATCGCGTCGGAAAGCGTCGCGTTCGATGCGGCCGGCTTCGAAATCATCGCCGACATCATGCCCGGCGAGGCCGTCTACATCACGCTCGACGGACAGATCCACAAGCGCCAGTGCGCCGCCAATCCGGTGTACTCGCCGTGCATCTTCGAGCACGTCTATCTGGCGCGACCGGATTCGATCATGGACAGCATCTACGTCTACAAGGCGCGCCTGCGCATGGGCGAGAAGCTGGCGGAAAAAATCCTGCGCGAATGGCCCGACCACGATATCGACGTAGTCATCCCGATTCCCGATACCAGCCGCGTCGCTGGCGCCGAAGTCGCTAACCGTCTCGGCGTGAAATATCGCGAAGGCTTCGTCAAGAACCGCTACATCGGCCGTACCTTCATCATGCCGGGTCAGGCGCAGCGCCAGAAAAGCGTGCGGCAGAAACTGAATCCGATCGATGTCGAATTCAATCGCAAGAACGTGCTGCTGGTCGACGACTCCATCGTGCGCGGCACGACGAGCAAGGAAATCGTCGACATGGCGCGCGAAGCGGGCGCCCGCAAAGTCTACTTCGCTTCGGCCGCGCCGCCGGTCCGCTATCCGAACGTCTACGGCATCGACATGCCGACATCGACCGAACTGATCGCCTACGGCCGCACCGTGCCCGAACTCGAAAAGTTGCTCGGTGCAGATCGCCTGATCTTTCAGGACCTCGACGATCTCATTGACGCGGTGCGCCACAAGCATTCGCGGATCGAGCGCTTCGATACCTCCGTCTTCACCGGCGAATACGTGACGCAGGATATCGACGACAAGTATCTCAGTCAGCTTGAGCTGTTCCGCTCCGACGCGGCGAAAGAAGCGCGGCGCGTGCGGGCGGGGAATGTGGTGATTGAGCTGAATAATGCGCGATAACGCGCGTTGGACGTCAGTGATTAGTAGAGCATTCGCTTTCGGGTCAATTGCTTTTCTCGCTGCGTGTGACGGCGGGTTTCGCGTGCGTGGTGATGCGGTTGCGAGCACGTCTTCCTCACTTAGTAATTGCACGCTTGCTATCACGGAACCTGCTGACGCTCTTTCGTGCTGTAATGGCCCTGTGGATCCTCACCGTATTGACAGTCTATTTACTGTCGCGCCGAATAAAAGCACTTACACATTGGAGTTAAAGTGTGTCGGGTTCCAGCCGCACTCAGTAACGGTGCGCTATGGCAAGGACGTTTCGCCATCAAAACCACTTGAACTCGGTACAGTTGTATTGGTTCCAGAGTCGTGAGAGCGAGGGTAACCCGCATGGAACGGAGTGAAATGCGGGGTTCACTGGGTCAAATCAACTCTGCCCCGGATTTCGCTGCGCCGCATCCGGGCTACGCTTGATCACAGCCGTGATTTCTCGATAGATTCGCGCTCGAATATATATGGACTCCACCCGCCGAAATCGCTATCTCGACGCCCTTGGAATCGAACGCTGGGTGTCTCGCACCGCGCCGGCTGCCACGGCCGACGATGCGGTCACAAATGAAATTCAGTCTGAGCCGGCCGTCGCGATTCGCAGTGATGCGGCCGCTCCAGTCACTCGTGAAGTTTCCTCACCAACACCATCCATGCCCGTAGCCAAACCCGCCGCTCCGCTCCCTGAAGTTCCCCGCGATTGGGACGGCCTGCGCGCCGCTGTTGCCGGCTGCACGCGCTGCAAGCTGTGCAAGACACGCACGAACACGGTGTTCGGTGTCGGCCAGATGCAGGCACCGTTGATGGTGATCGGCGAGGGACCCGGCGCGGACGAGGACGCGCGCGGCGAGCCGTTCGTTGGACGCGCCGGCAAGCTGCTCGACGAGATGCTGAAAGCCATCGGCCGCTCGCGCAATGAGACGAATCTGCAGAAGTCCGTATTCATCGCCAATGTCGTAAAGTGCCGGCCGCCGGGCAATCGCGATCCGGAGCCAGATGAGGTCGAAGCCTGCCGGCCTTATCTGGATCAGCAGATCCACCTTGTGCGGCCGAAGCTGATCGTCGCGCTCGGGCGCGTCGCGGCGCAACGCTTGCTCGCCACGGACGCGCCGCTATCGAAACTGCGTGGACCACTATACGAATACGGTTCCGATCGCACGCCGGTGCTGATCACTTACCATCCCGCTTATCTGCTGCGCAGTCCTGGCGAAAAAGCGAAGAGCTGGCAGGATCTCAAGCGTATCCATCGTTTCCTGCAGGATCACGCTTGATTGCGGTCCGGCCGTCGAGGTCGGTGTGAACGCGCGATTGCGGCCGGCGTGGCAGTTGCTGCCGATGGAGGCTTCGCAACTTCCGCGTATCATCGATATCGAGCGCCGCGCGTACGAGTTTCCGTGGAGCGAAGGCATCTTTCGCGACTGCATCAAAGCCGGCTATAGCGGCTGGGTCGCGATCGATCCCGATGGTGCGATCTCCGGCTATTTGATCATGAGCATGGCCGTGGATGAGGTTCACGTGCTCAATCTATGCGTCGATCCGGCTTATCATCGCAATGGACTCGGCGGTCTTCTCCTCGAACATCTGCTCACCCTCGCGCGGGCGGCCAACGCGACACTGGTCCTGCTGGAAGTGCGTAAATCGAACAAAGCCGCCATCGCACTGTACGAAGCGTATGGCTTCAAGCGTCTCGGTGTGCGAAAGGGATACTACCCCGCGGCGAACGGGCGCGAGGATGCGCTGCTGTTGGGCTTCGACATTCTGTGATTGCGAGCGATGCGGGCGATCGCCGCCGCAGCCAATGGGCCTGGGCGCTGTACGGCTGGGCCAATCATGCTTACGCCACCTCCGTGCTCGTCGGCCTGTTTCCGATTTTCCTATCGAGTTATTGGGCCAAGGGTTTGCCGGGCCCGACCACCACGCTCTATTTCGGGCTGACGAATTCCTGCGCGAGCCTGATCGTGATGCTGATCTCGCCGTGGCTGGGCGCACTGGCCGATCGTAGGGGACAGAAGAAGCTCTGGCTCGGATGGTTCACGGCCATCGGCGTCGTCGCGACGTTCGCCTTGAGCCTGATCGGTCCCGGCGGCTGGCCGTGGGCGCTGAGTGCGTTGTTGATCTCCTCGGTGGGCTTTTTCGCAGGCTCGTCGTTTCAGGATGCACTGATCGTGCAGGTCGCGGATGCGCGCGAGTCGGACCGCATTTCAGCATTTGGCTTCGCGCTCGGCTATCTCGGCGGCGGCGTCATGCTGCTGCTGGCGGTGTTAATGGTGCTGCATCCGCATTGGTTTGGAATTTCCGGCACTGCGATGGCGACGCGTATCGTATTCGCGCTTGCTGCGCTGTGGTGGGCCGTGTTCGCGTTGCCGCTGTTCCGCCACGTGCCCGAAGCGCCGTCGGTGCGGGAAGCCACCGGCTGGCACGAATTGCGGGAGACGCTGAAAAGCGTTCTGCGCAATCGAACTGTTCTCAACTTCCTGCTCGCGTACTGGCTCTACATCGACGCCATCGGCACTCTCCAGCAGATGGCGGTGGACTTCGGAGTCAAGCTCGGCTTCGCACAGTCGACGCTGATCCAGGCGCTGCTGATGGTCCAGTTTCTAAGCTTTCCGGCGGCCTGGGGTTTTGGGCGGCTCGCCGGGCGCATCGGCGCCAAGCGTGCCATCAATCTGGGACTATGTGTCTTCGTGCTCGTCACTTTCTGGGCTTACACGATGCGCACCGAAACACAGTTCTACGAAATGGCGGCGGCGGTCGCGCTGGTGCAGGGTGGCGTGCAGGCGCTATCGCGTTCCTATTTCTCGCGACTGATTCCGCGCGAGCGGGCAGGCGAGTACTTCGGTTTCTATAACATGCTCGGCAAGTTTGGTGCGGTGCTGGGACCGGCGGTGGTCGGTATCGTCGCCGCCACGACCGGAAGTCCGCGACTATCGATTCTCGTGCTTGCGATTTTCTTCGTCGGGGGAATTCTGCTGTTGGCGCGGGTGCGCACAGAGAACGAATCAATGGTGTTTTGATAGCGAGTAGCAATCGCTACTTGCCAGTGCTCGCCGCCGCCGTCGGCAAGTTCAGCGCGGCGGTGAGATCGCCCATTGGTTGCGCGCCATTGCTCGTCAGCGCCTGACTGCGTCGGGACAATCCGGGCAAAGTGTCGAGTCCATACCGACGCGTGATCAGGCGCAGAATCGAGCCGGTGTCGTATTGCGTGTGATCCACCGCTCCCATTTTTGAATACGGTGAAATGATGATTGCGGGAATCCGTGTGCCGGGACCCAGCGCGTCGCCTTTCGGCGGCGCGACGTGGTCCCAGAAGCCGCCGTTTTCGTCATAGGCGACGATGATAATCATGTTCTTCCACTGCGGGCCGGCCTGAAGATTGACGATGACATCGGCGATGTGGCTGTCGCCCTCCTGTACCGATGCATAGCCGGCGTGCTGGTTCAGATCACCTTCCGGTTTGTAGAAAGCGACGGCCGGCAGCGTGCCGTGATGAATGTCCGCAATGAGATCGTCGTAGTCCTTCAGATGTGCCTTGCGCGCATCGGCCCGAGTGACCGGATCGAACGCAGCGTAGTAGTTGAATGGCTGGTGATGCGGCTGAAAATTGGGCCACACGCCGTTGTAGATGAGCGAACGATCCGCCGATGCCTGCTTCCAAGCGCCGGAATACCATTTCCAGCTGACGCCTTTGGCATCGAGCAGATCGCCGATGGTGCCTTGCGTCTGCGGCGGCAACGTCGTTGGTTTGCCCGGATCGGCGAACAACCGTTTGGTATCGCTCGCGACCGGTGGGTTGCCGCTCGGTTGATAGGCCGGCTGCATCGTATTCACCGCATGAAACTTGCCGTCGCCGAAATAGTTCGCCGGCGCGATGTTGCCGCTGCCGGCAAAAGCTGGCGGTCCGTCCATCGCGGACGGCGGCGATGTCGAAGCCAGTGAAAGACGCGGCAACTCATGTCCCTGACTATCCTTTTCGAGGAGCGTAAGCGTGGGACGCGCAGGCACGGTGTCCGCGTGCGGATATTCCGGTGCGCAGGCGCAGATCAGATACTGATGGTTGATAAACGAGCCGCCGAAAGCACCCATAAAGAAGTTGTCGGCCAGCGTGTACTGCTGTGCGATCTTCCACATCGCCATCGTGCCGCCGTCGTAGTAACCCATCACCAGCGCGCCGGAATCGCCGTAGGCGACGAACTGGTCGTTGCGGCCGCCATCGATCTGCATCTGGTTTTCGTAGAAGCGGTGAGCGAGATCGCGCGTGACGATGGTGATCGGCAGCGTGATGCCGAATGCCGATTCGATGCGAAATGGTGCGTTCGGCAGATTCGCACTCTGCGCCTGCGTCACCACTGGCTGGTGTCCCGTTGTGGTCACGCCGCCCCAGACTGGCGGCAGCGCTTTCAACGGCGTCTGGGCCGCATCGCGGTCGATTTGCGCAATATAAGTGCCACTCGACGACGGATTCACGCCCGGGATGCCGTTGGCGCCGGGAAACAATCCGTACAAATTATCGAAGCTGCGATTTTCGGCGTAGATCACGACAATGTTGGTGATCTTGCTTCGCAGCGCGTTTGTGACAGTCGCCACATCGCCTTCGCCAGCGTCGGCGTTGAATATCATGGCGCCGACCATCAGCGACAATACAAAACGACGGCGGTATCCGAATTCGGGCTGCATATCCAAAAAGACGCTCCTCGTCGCTGTCAGCGGAGCCGATAATCGCAGTATCTTATCCGCGATATCGATGTTGAGTGATGCCTATAGGCTCGAATGAATGGCCTCATGCAGCATGAAAATAATTAGCCCGGCCAACCGGCTGCTGCGGAATCCTTTTGCAAAGCTGGGTGTCATGAGTGCTGCGCTGCTCTTGCTCACCGTATCGGCGAGCGCCGCGACCCGGACCGCAATCGCAGAAGCCGAGCCCCCCTCCGTATCCAGCGTTCCTTCAGCCGTTCCGCCGCAGCCATCGGCGGCAGCGCTAGAAGCACTTGGACGCCATATGTTCTTCGATCGCAATCTATCGGCCTCGCATCGCATGTCCTGCGCGACCTGCCACGATCCTGCATTTGCGTATGGGCCGCCGAATGCGCGCTCCGTCCAATTGGGCGGGCCTGAGCTGCGCACGCAGGGATTGCGCGCAGTGCCATCGTTGCGCTATTTGCAAAGAGTGCCGTTCTTCAGCGAACACTATTACGACGAAGACTTCGACGAAAGCGTGGATAACGGTCCCACCGGTGGCCGCACCTGGGACGGGCGCGCGCCGACTGCACACGATCAGGCGCGTATTCCGCTGCTCGCACCTCAGGAGATGGCCAACAAGAGCACGGAACAAGCCGTTCTCGCGATCGCCCGATCAGATTATGCGGACGAATTCAGGCGAATTTTCGGCGACAGGATCTTCGATAACCCGGAGGCCGCATTCAACTTCGCTGCCATGGCGCTTGAAGTGTTCCAGCAAAGTCCGACGGATTTCTATCCCTATTCGAGCAAGTTCGATGCGTTCCTGCGCCATCAAGCGAACTTGTCAGAGCGCGAGATACGTGGACTTGCTTTGTTCAACGATCCGGCCAAGGGCAGCTGTGCGCATTGCCATCCGAGCGCGCTCGGTTCTAGCGGGGCGTTTCCATCGTTCACGGATTTTGGCTATGCGGCTATCGGCGTGCCGCGCAATCGAACGCTCGTAGTCAATCACGATCCGCATTACTACGATCTTGGGTTGTGTGGACCTCTCCGTACGGACTTGGCGGACCGGCCGGAGTACTGCGGCATGTTCCGTTCGCCGTCGTTGCGCAATGTGGGGCTGCGGCATACGTTCTTTCACAACGGCATATTTCACAGTCTCGACGAGGTTCTGCACTTCTACGTGGAGCGGGACATTCATCCAGAGAAGTGGTACCCGCGTGACGCGCAGGGACAGGTTCGGAAGTACGACGATCTGCCGCTTGAATATCAGAACAACATCGACGGGGAACCTCCTTTCGATCGGGGACCGAAGGCTCAGCCCGCGCTCTCGACGGATGAAATAGAGGACGTTATCGCGTTCTTGTGGACACTGACCGATGGCTGGAGCGGCGCGAAGTAACAAGCGCGCTCACCGCTCCGGATTGCCGCGCCGGTTCACCTGCGAAGCCGGTATCCCGTCTTGAATATCCATCTCACGACGGCGAGACACAACAATAGGAAGACGATTGTCATGCCGGCGCTGACGGCAACACTAACGTCGGAAACACCATAGAAGCTCCATCGGAAGCCACTGATCAGGTAAACCACCGGATTGAACAAGGCAAGCTTCTGCCAGATCGGTGGCAGCATGCTGATGGAGTAGAAACTGCCGCCCAAAAAGGTCAGTGGTGTGATGATCATCAGCGGCACGATCTGCAGCTTCTCAAAGCCGTCCGCCCAGATACCGATAATGAAGCCAAACAGACTGAACGTTGCCGCGGTGAGCACCAGGAAGGCGATCATCCACAGTGGGTGTGCGATCTGGTACGCAACGAACAGTCTTGCCGTGGCCAGAATGAGAAAGCCCAGGACGATGGACTTCGTGGTAGCGGCACCGACATAGCCGATGAGGATTTCGACGTAGGAGATCGGTGCGGAAAGTATTTCGTAGATCGTTCCCGTGAATTTCGGCATGTAAATGCCGAAGGAGGCGTTGGAAATACTTTCACTTAGCAGCGATAGCATGATCAAGCCTGGAATAATGAAAGCGCCGTAGCTGATGCCGCCGATGGCGCCCATGCGCGAGCCGATCGCTGCGCCGAACACGACGAAGTACAGCGAAGTCGAGAGTACCGGCGATGCGATGCTCTGCATCAGCGTACGTCCGGTGCGTGCCATCTCGAAACGATAGATGGCGCGAATGGCATGGATATTCATGGCTTTTCCGTAACCAAGCTAACGAAGATTTCCTCCAGAGAGCTTTCGCTGGACTGCAGATTCTTGAAATCGATGCCGTGCTCGCTCAGCCGTCTCAGGAGGGCGGCGATCCCAGTCTGCTCGCTTTGGGCATCGAAGGTATAGACCAATATTTTGCCGTCGGCCGTTAGTTCGAGCGGCTCACCCGAAAACTCATCGGGAATACGCGGCAGCGGATTTTGCAGATACAAGGTCAACTGCTTTTTGCCGAGCTTTGCCATCAGCACGGTCTTGTCCTCCACCAGAATGAGCTGACCTTTGTTGATCACGCCGATGCGGTCGGCCATTTCTTCGGCTTCATCGATGTAGTGAGTCGTGAGGATGATGGTCACTCCGCTGGCGCGCAGACCACGGACCATCTCCCACATGTCACGGCGCAGCTCGACGTCGACACCGGCGGTGGGCTCGTCGAGGAACAGGATCAGCGGCTCGTGCGATAGTGCCTTGGCGATCATCACCCGGCGCTTCATGCCGCCGGACAGCGTCATGATCTTCGAATCCTTTTTGTCCCAAAGGGACAGTTCGCGCAATATTTTTTCGATATATGCAGGCGCAGGTGGTTTACCGAAGAGGCCGCGGCTGAAATTCACCGTGGCCCATACGCTTTCGAACGCGTCGGTGGACAATTCCTGTGGCACCAGCCCGATCTTAGAGCGTGCGGCCCGATAGTCTGAAACGATGTCGTGTCCATCGGCCACCACAACGCCTCGGGTTGGATTGGCGATTCCGCAGATCACGTTGATCAGCGTGGTTTTTCCGGCTCCGTTGGGGCCCAGAAGGGCAAAGATTTCGCCGCGATGGATTTCGAGGTCGATACTTTTGAGCGCATGGAAGTCCGACGCGTAGATCTTGGTAAGGCCTTTGACTGAAATGATCGGTTGCACGCGGTCCCTGCACGATAGGATCAAGGTATCCGCGATTATATCCTTGGGCTAAGCCCAGCCTGCCATCTGATTCGCCGGCGACCGGCAGTAACGGAAAACAGCGGCTCATTGCGAGCCGCTGTTTCCGTTTTCCATCGACTGACGAAGTACGATTTCCGCAGATTCTTACGGACAGGTCGCTCCGGCGATCAGCGCATTGGCCTGAGTGATCAGCGGGGCAGCGGTGGCCGGGTTGACGGCTTGACCGTTGAACGCAGCGTTCTGCAGCAGCGTGTTCATTTGACTGGCCAGGGTATTACGCGTTTGCACCCACTGACTGATCTTGGCTTCGCAGGCGGCGTAGATAGCGTCGCCGGCATCATTGCCGGTGAGCGCGACCGTAGAAGCCTGCAAAGTGGCCAATCCCAGGCTACCGACGGCCGCGTTGATCTGCTTGTAGGCTTGGGCCAGTTGTTCGTAGGCACTGCGGTTTGCGCCGCCGAGCGCTGCTGGAATTGCGCCGTCCTGCAGATCTTCCACGATTACGCGGCCATCCTGTTGGTAATCGTCCGTGAGGCCGACCAACGACAATATCGTGGGACGGATGTCCGCCTCGTCAGTCCAGGTATCGGTGTCACGGGCACCGTTGCCGACGTTGACGCCGGGGCCGACCATTCCCAGCCACAGTGTCGTGATCTCGGGCTGATAGCCGCCGTGGTTCCATGCGAAACCGGGCTGGATGTTGACGCAATCCGTGAAGTTGGTGGCGGTGCACAGGGAGGTGCCCGATGCGAACCCGAAGTAGTCACCTTTTTGGAACGCAACGAAGTTCGGCGTCCGTGCGCTGTCGGAGGTCACCATGTGCAACATCTTCATCCCGGCTTGATCGACGATGTAATCGACCAGCGTTTCTGTCGCGTTCTTGTAGGGATTGAAGGTGGTCAGGCTGGCGACATCACGCTCCAATTGACGCGTCGTTGTAGAGGTTTGCGCCGGATTGTTGTTGAGGTAATACGCCGGCGGCAGGTCACTGTGCACCGAGAATGGCGTCGTGTTGCCCTTTTCCGTCGCCAAGAGCTTGCTCAGGTTGACGTTGACTTCGCCGACCGTCGCGCTATTGACCGGAGAAGTGGTGTGCACGTAAGTGCAGGGTGTGGTCACACCGTCGCAGCCAGCCGGAGTTGGATTCTGCGTTCCCGCGAAATGATCCTGCTCCTCAGTAGTGACGACGAAGAGGGTGTTCGTTTCGTCAATCCCGTCATTCTTCAGACGCGTGAAAAACTTGCCGAATTCGGTATCGTAGTTTTTCAGAGCCTGCACATAGCCCGCTTCACCCGGCCCGTAGGCACAGGTGCCGGTGTTGCCGGGGACGTTGCACGGTGCGGTTCCAGCGACGTGGTTGTCATGTACGTCGGAAATATACGAGTAGACAACCGGAATGCCGCTCTCTAGCATTTTCGCCACTAAGCCAAGCGTATTCGTGGCACTCATGCCATCGAAGCCGGGAAAGCCGTTGTGGCCCTTGCCGTCGTTGATGGCGTTCCCTTCGAGATCCGCCAGCGGCGTGCTCGGAGAGATCGTTGCGGCGACGTATTTGGCACCGAACAGGGCTTTGTAGCCCGCGTAACCGCCCGCTTCATTCTTCAATCGGTCGGCCTTGGCGTTCGGGTTACCCGCACACAGCGTGCTACCGAATCCGCAGTGGACACCGATGCCGACAAAGTCGGCTTGTGCTAAGGCGCTGTTCGATGCCGCTTCGGTGGCTTCGGGCGAACTCGCGCCGAAGACGGTCGCGATATCGGAAGTGGTGTTTTCGAGAATGGTGTTCGCGACCGAGACTTGACCCACGTCGCAACCGTTGCGTGTGAACGGAACCCACGGCGCCGGAGCCACCGTGCCGGACTCATTGACCATGATCGGCGTGGCGGCCGGTTCGGGGCTCGGATCCGTCCAATAAGCAAACGAGCTGGAGAAGCCGATCGTGCCGTTGGTCTTGAAATAGCCGTAGGAGTTGGCAACCGGCTGTCCATGGCGATCGCCGTAAATGCCGGTCAGGCTGGTGAGAATATCGTCAGCCGTGTGCGAGATCAGCGGCGTATGATGGTTCGTCAGCAACGTGCCCTTGTTCTGCAGGAAATTGAGAAGATTCGGCATCTGCTCAAGATCGGACGGTACATTGGGATTGTCGCGTTCGATGTGCACGTTATCGAACTGGATGTAGACGACGTGCTGGATGTTCACCCCGGGCGTGATACCCGGCAGTCCGACAGTTCCCAGCGTGCAAGCGCCGGGCGCGTTGGCGTAGACGTTGGCGCCGGCGGACAGGGCCGCCAAAGCGACGCCGGCACGCAGCACGTTCTTAACAGCAGTTTGCTTGTTCATTGGTATTCCTTCCTGGTGACTGGTCAGATCAAGCGGCCGCGGCGGTCGCTTTGCGACGACGAAGGCCGAGTAGCGGCAGCAATCCCGAACCCAGCAGCAACACTGCGCCGGGCAGCGGAACCGGTGCGGTGTTGATGGTGATGTGCGTCACATCCAGATCGATCTGCGACGGCGCCAGCTGCACGCCGGTGAGAATCGCCTGGCCGGTTGCCAGGGCACTGAATTCGGCAGCGGTAAACGTGTGCGACCATGCGGTTTCGCCAGTGGCAGCATCATTGGTGCAAACATCACCAACTGCGCAGTTGCCCACTGCAATCCCATTCAAAAAGAGATTTACCGGTGCCGAAGTGAAGTCGCTGTAGTCGGGAGACGAATTGCCGAAAAGCCCACTGATCGTGGCACCGACAATCGACTCTCCGGCCGGGACCGTGAAGTCGAATTCACCGACGGTGACAGCGGGCAACGGAAATGTTGCCTGTGCCGCACTCGGTGCGCCGACGTAAATCAATCCGTCGTTGGCGATATCGCCGTTCTGGGCGACGATGTTAGTGGCGCTGGTACTGGTATCGATGGTGCCGGTGATTGTTGCCGCGTTAGCGGTACCCGTTGCGGCAACCATCGCGGTGCCTGCAATCAGCAGACCCGCGAATATCCGTTTACGTGATGCCGTGAAACCATTGCCAGAGCTTGAATCAAGTGTGCTGATCATCAGAGATCCTCCGTTACTACTCCTGCAGTTAGAGAGAAGGCGCCGCATGCGAAATGCGGTTCCTGGCTGCGTGACCGACAAAGGCGGGCAAGCGGGTTTATCTCAGCAGGTCGATGTTGCGGAAACGTTTCTCTGAGGTGACGGATTAAAGCAAGCGTGCCAAGCGGCAAGGGCCTTACGGCGAAAGTCCGATAAGTTATTGAAAATGTGTGAACGGAACCGGTTAGCGAGCTAGTACGTCGACCCAACTTCTCGATGCCGTCAGCACGAGTCCCGCACGCAACGGCCGGCCCGGCCAGATCCGCTGTATCGCATCCGCATAGGTTTCCAACTGTGTGCGATAGCGCTCCGCGAGCCGCGAAGGATTTGGCTTTGGAGTTGTTTTATAGTCGATCAACCACAGCGTTTTGCCATCATCGATCAAGCGATCAATGATTCCAGTGGACTGCGCTTCACCGAGGTTGTACATCACCGGAATTTCATTCCAGGATTGTTTGAATTGGGTAGGATCGAAGAACGTGGCAAGTGCCGGGCTGGTCATCACAGCGCGCGCTTCGGCCAGCCACTCCGTGTACTCCGTATTCGTCACGGCGATTTGCAGGTGTGATTCGAGTCTGCTCAAAAGAGCCGCATCATTGCGCGCGGGATTATCGGCGAGCTGCTGCAGCAGACGATGGATCGCTATGCCGCGACGTGCTGCGGCCGTATCCGCCAATGTCTCGGATGCGTCGACGTCCGTCGCTGCGCTTGGCCTTGCCGTGTTCGCCGAAGGCGCCGCCAGCGGTGCACGCAGCCTGGGATCGACGATTGGAGTTATGGGACGAATTTCCGCATGTGCGGAAATCTGGAATTCGCCAAGTCCGAAAACCATTGCGCCTTCATCAGTGCCGGCCATTGCTACAACTGCACCAGCTTCGAGTCGCTGCAGGGCTTGGGACGCATAATCGTGCCAGCTCGCACGCGAGCCTCTGTTTCTCTGCGCGAAGCCGCTGACATGCAGGAACTGGCGTGCACGCGTCACCGCAACATAGAGCAGATTCAGGTCCTCACGCGCTTCGCGCAGCCGGTGCTGTTCGACCAGCGATTCGCTGAAGGCGTCACGAGCGCCGGATTCGCCCGCGACCAGAATATTCACCGGTCGGGCTTCATCGTTCGGCCAGTCGATCAGCCAGCGCGGCGTGCGCGGCTGCGTCACGCGCCCGGTATTGACGACGAACACGGCTGGCGCTTCAAGGCCTTTGGCTGCATGGATCGTCAGCACGCGTACCTGACCATGTGTCGCAGGGGGTGGCGCCTCGTCCGGCGCCTCGGGCTGCGTGCGCGCGAGGTCTTCGACGTAGCTCAGGAAACGACCCAGGGTCGGGTAGCGTCCGCTGTCGGCCGCGAGCGCGAGTTGGGCGATGGCGCCGAGATTTGCACGCACGCGTGCGGCCGCGACCGTCGGCAGCACGGCTTCGTAACGCACGGCGACATTGGCCTCCGCGAAAATTCGATCAAGCAAATCGTGCGCGGGCAGTTGCCGCGCCAGGGGCAGCCATTGACTCAGCTGGTGCAAGGCATATTCGAGATGCGAGATTCCGGGCGCGCGAATGGCGAGTGCCTGGTACCAGCTCATGCCGACGTTTTCGCGCACTGTCGTCGCGAGCGCGACCAGCATGTCGTCGTCAACGCCGAACAAAGGCGACCGCAGCGTCTGCGCCAGTTCGAGATCTCGGTGCGGGGCGTCGAGAAAACGCAGCAGGGCGATGAGGTCGCGCGCTTCAGCGGTGTCAAGGAGTGTGCCGCGACTGCTGCCGACAAATGGAATATCCGCCTCGGTCAAGGCTTGTTCCAACGCGTACAGATGCGTGCGCATGCGCGCCAGCACGATCACGTCGTCGTAGCGGATAGCGCGCGCGCGTCGATGTTCTCCGCGTACGATGATGCCGGATTCGACTAGCGCGCGAATGCGCGCTGCGACAAGCCTGCCTTCGCGCAGCGCTCGTGCTTCTTCGTCGATCGCGCGCGGCGTGGTCAGCGGATCACGCAAGTCTGCCGATGTCGTTATGGATTTGTCGGTGGTTTCGATCAATGGCGCGATCTCGACACGACCCCAGTCGTCGCGGCAGTGCGTATCGTGTGTAACGAAGCCAATCGGTTCACCGAGTTCCGGCGGTATAAACAGCGCATTTACGAAATCGATGATCGCGGGTGCCGAGCGTCTCGACGCGTTGAGTGGAAGCTTCGTCGCGTCTAGATGCTCGTCGAGCCAGTTGGAGGCGGTAGCAAGCAGTCCCGGCTCCGCACGGCGGAAGCCGTAAATGCTCTGCTTGGTGTCGCCGACAATGAACGCACTGCGACGCCGTTCCGGATCGCCTGCGGCCATTTCTTCAAGCAACGGCAGTAATAGGCGCCATTGCGTCGGACTGGTGTCCTGGAATTCGTCGATGAGCAGATGATCGATGCGGCGATCGAGCTTGTAGCGTACCCATTCCGCGCTGTTATCCGCCCGCAACAGACGGTAAGCGTGCCATTCGATCTCGGTGAAGCTGAGCGCATTGTCGCGTGCGAGCATCACGCGCAGATGATCGAGCGCGGCGACGCATAACCGCAGCGCCGCTGCGCTGCGGCGCACGGAGGTTTCGCGGAGCAGCTGTTCGCGCGCGGTTTGTACGGCGGCAATGACGGCGTTGTGCGCAGCGACGAATGCATCCTCTGCAGTCCCAAGCTTTTTCTGCGCGTCTTTCGAGAGTTTCAGCTTGTAAGGTTCGCCACTCGTGCCGAAGAGCGCATGTGTCAGCCGTTCGACGCGCGCGGTGCCATCTTCGCGTAGCGCAGGTTCGACGCGCGCCGCTTTGATGTATTGGCCGACGCCGCCACCGACGCGTTCCAGTCCGCTCCAGAGTCGACGCAGGGGTTCACCGAACGCAGGCGCGTCGATGGCGGCCGCGACTTGCGCCGGATCAAAGCCAACGCCGTCGCACAGGCGTTCCTCAGCGTGGGTGAGAGCATCTTCGCGATCCTCGACGTAAGCCCACCAGTCGGCACGTCGTGCAAAGAAGCCATAAACGAGCTCTTCGAGCCGGTATTCGCCATAGCCGAGATCGATCAGCGTGCGCAGTGCGGCCGCTGGTGCAGAATCGGCATTACCATGCAAGTCCACCAGCAACGCACGCCAGGCGCGTCGCCACAATGCGCTTTCATTCTCGACAAGCTCGAAGTTAGGTGAGACGGCGGCTTCGAGCGCGAAACGCGCGAGCAGATCCTGACAGAACGCATGCAGCGTCATAGCGCGCGGCGGATAGTTTTCGAACAGCAATGCGTCGTAGAGTGCGCGGGCGCGCTCGATGGTCGGCAGATTGGCTTCGACGCCGAGCCGCGACAACTCCGCGACGACTTCGGCGTCGCTGCCATAGGCCAGCATGCGCAAGCGCTCGTTGACGCGTGTGCGCATTTCGGCAGCCGCCTTGCGCGTGAAGGTCAGCGCGAGAATGCTGCCGGGTGTCTGGCCTTCGAGCAGCAGGCGCACGATGCGTGACACCAGCAGCCAGGTTTTGCCGCTGCCGGCAGATGCAGAGACGGCGACGCTGTGCGCGGGATCGAGCGCGGCTGTGATCGGGACAGTGCTCATCGCTCGTCGCTGATCCAATCGGTCTTGCGGCAGATACCACTGTAGTCGCAGTGCTGGCAGGTCGGGGCATCGCCGAATGCGGGCATTGGCGCGCCTTGATTCAGCTCGCTCAGCGCGCGATGCAGGCGTGCTCCGACGGTGGCACGCAATTCGTCGAGCTGCGCATCAATGACCAGTGGTCGTTCGTCTTCGCGCAGTGGCAGGTATTCGACACGGGTGACGTGTTCGTCCAGTAGAGCATAGTGAACGAGCTGCACGGCTTCGCCCGCTTCGACTTCGGATTTTTTCGGAACGCGGCCGGTCTTGTAGTCGACGATCGTTTGTCCGTCGGCGCGCTCCTCGATACGGTCAGGTGTGCCGACCAGCCTGAATCGCGGACCGAACGGTATTTCCATTTTCCGTTCCGCGTACACCTGCGTGGACGGGCGCTGCTGCAGCCAGTCGAGCAGCGATGGAATGGCGCCGCGAAATTCAGTCAGCCATACATAAGCCAGTGCGCGTTGACGCAAGTCGCCGGCGAGCACGGCTTCTGCGAGCGCTTCCAGATGACGGTGTGCTTCGAAGCGATTGTCTTCGTTGACCACAGCTGCGAACGGTGGCGGCAGACCTTTGACCTGTTGTGTGAACGCTTGCAGGATACGATGTACGCGCTCGCCGAAATCGGAGCGATCCGGATCTTCGTCGGGCGCATTTTCGGCGGTGAGCCGCAAAGCGCGACCGGCGAAGAACTGATAGGGGCAATCGATCAGCGATTGGTGCGCGGTGGCGCTGAGCGTTTCTGGCAGCAGCGCTGTCGGAGCTGATGGGCGTGGTTGCCGGTGCCGGCTTGGCGCCGGTCCCTCGGCCTTTGCAATATCGGCGGCGGCCGTGCCGGCGCGTGCCGCGAGCCCGTCATCGCGCAGCAGTTGCCCGACGGATTGCGCGGCGGCTTCAATCGCCTCGATCCACGGCGACAATTGCGCCAGTTCGCCAGGGGTTTCCGGTGCAAAGGTGATGCGTACGCGCGGCGCGGCTTCGAGCACGCGACGCAGGCGGGAAAGTGCGAGTGCGTGGCGCCGTGGCAGATTCGGCAGGCCCAATTCGGCGCGCACCGATTGGTTGAAGAACGGCTCCGCATCAGACATGCCCGGGATCTGCGCGCGGGTCGCGCCGGCGAGGATCAGTGCGTCGCAATGCAGCAGCGCACTTTGTTCGAGCGTCAGCAGACGCACGCGGACGCGCTGTGAAGCGGAGGCGGCGAGGGGCACGAACGTCGCGCGTTCGATCGAACGGTCGAGCAGTGCGCGGAAGTCGTGCCAGTCGAGCCTCTGAGGATGCTTCGCGAGTGCCGCTTCGAGTTCGCGTAGCGTGCCGAGCAGGCGCAGACCGGCGGCATCGGCTTGCCAGCGGTCGTCGAGTCCGAGACGTTCGAGCGCGCGCAAAAGTGCGCCGATCCAAACTTCGCCGCTGCGCGCTGAGGTCGTCGTCGGCAGCACACGGGCCGCATCGGCCAATCTCTCTAGCCACGTGGTCAGCGCCGGATTGGCAGTGGCGTGCGCACGATAATGTTCGAGACCGGCTTCGATTCCGTCTCGATAAATCAGATCGCGTTCAAGCACACGCAGAGCGTCCGCGTCGACGTCGAGAAACGAGGACTTCAGCAGATCCAACAATGGGCGGAACTGAAAACCGGTCTCCAAGCCATCCAGAAGCGCGTTCAGTGTTGCGGCTGCGGCGCTGGTCGACAGTGCCCAACCGACTTCGTCGTGCAGACTCACGTTCGCACGCTCCAGCAGTGCGCGCAGCCGGCGGGCGAGCCGCCGATCCTGCGTGACGACGGCGACGTCGTTGCAGCCGTCGAGCAAGGCTTCGCGCACCGCGAGCTCGACGCAGCGCGCTTCGTGTTCCGGACCTTCGGCCGCGGTCAGGCGAAAGCCGGGATCGAATATCGGAACAACGTCCTTCGGCATCGCGAAGATGGCGTCGAGAAAACTCGTGCGTTCACTGATCGATACGGTGTCTTCGTAGGCGTTGCCGTTCATGTCGTCGGGCAACAGGCTGATGGTCAGATCGTGGAGCACGGCACCGTCGCGGCCGCGGGTTCGGCCATGCAGCCATAGCCGTCCGCGCCCGTCCGCAAGCACGGATCGCAATATCGCGCGTTCGCCACCACTGAAGTCGTCGAAACCGATTAAGTGCACAGGATTGCCTGCGATGACGGCATCGAAGGCGCTGCTCAGACCGCGCAGATAAGTGGCAGCGGGACTGCGTGCTTCGGTGTACTCGCCGAAGGTCTGCCACAGGCGGTGCACGAGCTGCGCTTCGCGCGACAGCGCTGCAAGCGGCCGCGCCCCGTAGCCATTCACGAGTCGCGATGCGAACGTCTCCTCATCGGCTGGTGGCGCTACCGCGTTCAAGCTCAGTTCCTCGAATAGCTTGTATAGCGCTTCCGCGAGTTGCCACGGATCCTGTCCCGGAAACAAGTTGCGGTATTTGCGCAGCGCGCCAACCAGAATCAGCCGGCATTCAGCAGTGGAGACAGGAGATGGCGCGTCGCCGTGCTCGGCGGCGAACTGCGCGAGATTCATGATACGGGGGCCGAGCAGCGCGCCGCCCGCATGGCGCGTGAAACGCTCGCGGAGGTGCGCAGCTGCGGGGAGGTCTGGAATAAGGACGATCAGACTGCTCAGGTCGGGTAAAGTCCCGACGTGAGCAGCGGTAATCGACGCAGCGGCGCGATCGGCGAGATCAAGCCGCGACGGAACAATCGTGATAGGGGAAAAACGGTCGGGAGAACAAGCCGGCGGTTCGGTCACGACCTTACCGCTTCACCGCTCTGGGCCGCAACGGGCGTAGGCCGACGCTCAGCGTTCGAGCAGTTTGAGCTTTTCTGGCTTGCCGTCCCATTCTTTCGCATCGGCCGGCATGTCCTTCTTTTGCGTAATGACCGGCCACAGGCGCGACAGCTCCTTGTTCAGCGCGGTGAACTGTGTTTGATCGGCGGGCACGTCATCCTCGGCAACGATCGCGTTAGCCGGGCATTCCGGCTCGCACAGCGTGCAATCGATACATTCGTCCGGGTCGATGACGAGCATGTTTGGACCTTCGTGGAAACAATCAACCGGGCAGACTTCTACGCAGTCGGTGTATTTGCACTTGATACAGTTTTCGGTGACGACGAAGGTCATGACTAAGGCACAGGTTGGAAAAGGTAGAACTGTAATTTTACGGCTAAATGAACCGATGACGTAAAGCCCGGCCATTGCCCATATGGATCGGCATTGTACCGAATTTGTGAAGTTCTTTCACAAATTGGTTCATGGGTGGCCAGATTAGGATAACCAATACACCGACAAGATTTGATGCACACTCAGACCTAATGCGAAAACGCACGAAATCACACAGCAAATGCCAAGTATATGACTGACGCGTGCCATTGCGCCGGATTGTGGGCCGATCGCAGTCCCGCGAGCGTGTTTGATCCAATCGAGCCCAAAGATCAAGGCCACGAAATAGGGGAAATGAAGAAAGCGCCCCACCACTCCGACAATCCGATCGCCTCCGACGCCCGTGAAGATCAGGTAGAGCACAAGGCCAAACGCAGGGACGAGCGCGAAAACCGACAGAATCGGTAGTATTCGACTGAACACGAGATCGATCCAGGCTCGTTTGACCGGACTGAGCATCGGCCTCCCGGATAACAAATCCGCAAAGATCGCGGCCAGAACCGCCAGACCGAATAGCGCGTAGGCGTAATTGCCGATTTCAAAATCGGCCCAACCAAGTACGCCCACCACCGTGGTCCATCCACCGGTGAGGTGTCCGCGTCCCAGCAAATCGAGAAACTGCTCGCCAAAGAGCATAAAGAGCTTGGCAGGGTGTTCACGCAGCTGCGCCATCTGTATGTCGGGATTCGCTCCCGGCAGCAGGTAGGAATAGGTCCAATGTGCCCCCATCCTGTTCCACCTGTACGCGAGATACAGAGGAATGACCGGCAGCATGAATAGCCACCAGACAGGTCGATTGCCTTCGCGCGTCCACAGGCGGACGAGTCCGCATAGCCACAGAACAAACATGAGGCCGTAGATGATTTTCACGGCCATGAGCAGGCCGATCGGGATGAGGAGAAGCGCCAGCTGTTTGTTTGACGGGGTACGCCACCAAAGGATCAGCATGGCAAACATCAGTGCGAAGATGGTGCTTTCCTGATTGATCGATACGGTTTGTTGAATCGCTGTCGGCAGTGAATAAAGGATCAGCGTCAGGTTACGAAAGCCGGGAACGCCGACGAGGAATGTCCTCACAGCGAGCGCCATCAGAATCAGGTTGGCCAGCCGCGCCGCATAGAAGGCCTCGATTATGTAGGAGCGACCTGGTTCGTGCGGCCGCGCGATCAGTTTGATGGCGAGTGCCGGTAAAACGTAGGAAACGGGAGAGTAGAAGCACATGCCGTAGGCGCTGATATCCTGAGCAGAACCCCGTGATTGGGAAGGTCCTCAAGTCGCTTCAGGGTCCATCTGTGCTGATGCGCCCGTATTTGCTCCCAATCGGTGACGCCGAGCAAGTCCTCAGCGGCCTTCGGCATTCGCTTGCACTGGAGATCTCCCTGGGACACGGTCCACGCCCGGTACCAATGGCCAGGTTCGTCATTGGTCTGAAACGGGGGAGCAGGAAAAGAAAGGCCAGGGAGATCAATACGACCAACCAGAACCAAGCGCGGTGGACGGCGTTTACTTGAGCCCAGCGTGACGCTGCCAGTGTCTCCATCAGCCGTGCCGTGCGCGGCGAGAAACGCGGGGCTCGCATCTTCTTTTCGAAACGGCTTTGACCGCCGCTTTTCCGGCGTAAACCACAGCGTTCGCGTCGATATTGGTGGGCTCAAGTACGAGCGATAACGCAATACCATTGTGGTGCTTCATGTCAATCATCCCCATTGCAACTTTTCTAAGGCTACTTCGAGCGGACAAATATGCGTCTGGTGGCTAGTACGGCCCCACTTTTTTCGCCGGTGAAAAACTACGGCCGCTTTTACTGGATCTTTCCCAGCAGCAGCGCCTTCATCTTCTACCCCAGCCACCGTAAGCAGGAGTTCGATCAACGTGTAGAAAAGCGGAAAAGCGCGGATTATAAATCGCAGACATTTTGAAAACGCATTTCTGCGAATTCCGTCTCAGCATTATTGTGTTGGTCGTCAGCCGATTACGGACTCAATTTTGTCCAGCCAAGCTTATTGCGCGCGGTTTTAGCTTTTTGGCGCGACTTCGAAAACCTTCCGCACTTCCTTGAGGACACGTTCAGTATCTGGAATATAGACTCGCTCGGAGCGTGCCAGCGGCATGATGGTGTCGTAACCCGATACGCGCATGACCGGTGCAAACAGGCTCATCAGACCGTGTTCGGCGAGGTTCGCGGCGATTTCCGAGGCCCAGCCACCGGCGCGCGGTGCCTCCTGAATGATCACGCAGCGTCCGGTTTTGGCGACCGATGCGAGAATCGTATCCATATCGAGGGGTTTCAGTGTTGCCACGTCGATGACTTCCGCGTTGATTCCTTCTTCGGCAAGCTGGTCGGCGGCGAGGCGGGTGTCGTGCATCATCGCGCCCCAGGACACCAGGGTGATGTCGGTGCCCTCGCGTTCGATAAAACATTCGTCGAGCGGCAGTGCTTCGCCGTTATCGTCGACCGGCTGCTTGAACAGGCGGTAGCAGCGCGTTGGTTCGAGAAAGATCACCGGATCGGGATCGCGGATTGCGGCGAGCAGCAGGCCGTAAGCGCGAGCCGGGCTGGATGGACAGACAACGCGCAGGCCCGGCATTTGCGCGAAAGTGGTTTCCAGCGATTCGGAATGGTGTTCAGGCGCGTGGATGCCGCCACCATTCGGTGCGCGGATGACCAGCGGGCAGGACAGTCGGCCGCGCGTGCGGTTGCGCATGCGCGTGGCGTGATTGACGATTTGATCCACGCAGGGATAGAAGAAGCCGGAGAACTGGATTTCCGCGACGGGACGTATCCCTTGCGTGGACAACCCGATCGCCATCGCCGCGACCAGTGTTTCCGCGAGCGGCGTGTCGATGACGCGTTCGCCGCCGAATTCGTCGAGCAGTCCGACGGTCGCGCGGAAAACACCACCGTTGCGGCCGATGTCTTCGCCGAGAACAACGACGTTGGGATCGCGAGCCATTTCGCTTTTCAACGCGAGATTGATCGCTTCGATGATGGCGAGATTGGCCATCAGCCGTGCTCTCCGACCGGTCCACGTGCGCGCACTTCTTCGCGTTGCCAGGCGAGTGCTTTCGGCAGATTTGCGTAGAGGTGCTCGAAGATCGCTTCGGGAGCATCCGGCGGCGAGGCGAGAAATTCCTGTGCGGTCTGTTCGGCCTGCGCGGTAGCTTCAGCCTGCAAAGCCTCCTCATCCGTCGCCGACCAATAGCTGCTGTTTTCAAGCCAGGCCTTGAAGCGCTTGAGCGGGCAGCGCTCCCAGGCAGCTTTCACTTCTTCTTCGGAACGGTAGCGGCGAGCATCATCCGCGGTGGTGTGATCGTGCAGACGGTAGGTAATTGCCTCGACCAGCGATGGGCCTTCGCCCGCGCGTGCGCGTTCAATCGCACGCTCCAGAACGAAACGCGTTGCGAGAATGTCGTTGCCGTCCACCTGCTCGCCCGGCATGCCGCCCGCGAAAGCTTTTTGCGCGATGGTCTGTGCGCCGGTCTGGCGCGCGCGCGGCATCGAAATCGCCCATTGGTTATTCGATACCACGAAGACGATCGGCAGATTCCAGACCTTGGCACTGCTGATCGCCTCATAGAAATCACCCTTGCTCGTCGCACCATCGCCGCAAGAGGCAAGAACCACGCGCGGTTCCCGTTTCAATTTGATTGCGTAGGCGACACCGATTGCGTGCGGGATGTGCGTCGCGATCGGCACCGAGAGCGGAAAATCATGGCGGGCTGGTTCGGCTTCGTAGTTCATGCCGCGCTCGTCGCCGCCCCAGTACAGGAGGATGTTCTTCATCGGCACGCCGCGCGCGAACTGCGCCGCGTACTCGCGGTAGGCGGGAACGAAGATGTCTTCGGGTTTGAGCGCGAAGCCGATTGCGGTGCCGATCGCTTCCTGGCCGAGACAGGCGGCATAGGTGCCGAGCTGGCCGGTACGTTGCAGTGCAACAGCCTTCTTGTCGAAAGCCCGCGTCGTCACCATCAGCCGATACATCTTGCGCAATTGTTCGACGTCGCCTGCGAAGTCGGGCAGGGCGCCAATGGCTTGGCCTTCGGCATCGAGCATCCGCGTCAGGCAGACCTCGAAACGGGCAACGGTCTGAGTCGTCATCGTGCCGTGATCCACAGCGCCTCCGCTCAGATGAATGCTATTCGATCTTCCACATTATCAATATCGGCAAATTAACACAGGGCATTAGGGCGTAGAATTTGCGACCCAGTGTATGTCCGCCGCCGCCCGGTTGCGTTTCGCCGCACGTCGGATGAGAAACAAGAATCGATTGCTGCTTGCCGCCCCACATCATGCGATGAAAGACCTTACCACCGGCCCGATCCGCGGGCATCTGCTGCGCACGAGCGCTTTCATGCTGGCAAGCATGCTCGTGCAGACGGCGTACAGTCTGATCGATCTCTACTGGGTCGGCCATCTCGGCAAGGATGCGGTCGCGGCGGTTACCATCTCCAACAACCTGATGCTGGCGGTGATGTCGCTGACACAGATTCTGTCGGTAGGCACTGGCGCACTGGTCGCACAGGCGGCTGGGCGCAAGGATGAGGTCGAAATGCGCCTGTTGTTCAATCAGGCGCTGTTACTGGCCTTGCTGCTGGGTCTGTTGTTCGCGGGCGTGACGTTCGCGCTGCGCGAACACTACAGCCTGCTGCTCGCCAGCGATACCAATACTGCGCAACTGGCTGTGCGCTTCCTGACTTTCTTCGTGCCAGCGCTCGGCCTGCAGTTTTCGCTGATGACTATGAGTTCTGCACTGCGCGGCATCGGCGACATGCGCACCGCGGTGATCGCGCAGGCGGTGACGATTGTGATCAACATCGCGCTGGCGCCGATCCTGATTTTCGGCTGGCTGACGGGTGTGCCGCTGGGAATCACTGGCGCCGCATTGGCGACACTGATCGCAGTGGTGACGGGTGTCGGCGGCTTACTGTTCCATATCGCCCGCAAGGGCCAGTGCTTCGATATGCACCTGCGGTCATGGCGGCCACGCCCGCCGGTGTGGGCACGGCTGTCTGTTGTCGGACTGCCCTCGGGTGCTGAATTCGCGCTGCTGGCGCTGTATATGACCTTCGTGATGCGGGTGATCCGGCCGTTCGGCGCTTCCGCGCAAGCGGCATTCGGTATCGGCCAGCGCTGGTTGCAAACCGGCATGATGCCGCCGATGGCGATCGCCCTGGCGGCGTCCGCGATCGCGGGACAGAATTTCGGTGCCGAAAAATTCGGGCGCGTGCGCGAAACGTTCGTGCAGTCATTGATCGGCTGCATGATCAGCGTCGGCCTGTTCTTCATCCTGTTCCAGACGCTGCCGCATGTGCTGTTCGGGGCATTCACGCGCGAACCTGCGGTATTCGAGTTCGGCGAGGAGTATCTGGGAATTATTTCCTGGAATCTGATTGCAACCGGCGTTGTGTTCGCCTGCTTTGGCATCTTCTCCGGCATCGGTAATACCGTGCCGTCGCTACTCGGCTCGGCGGTCCGTATTACGCTGATCGTGATACCCACATGGGTGCTATCCCGTCGCCAGGGTTTTCAAGCGCACTGGATATGGGAGTTTTCGGCGACGGCAACCGTCGTACAAATGCTCATCAATCTGTGGTTCTTGCGGCGGGAATTTGCTGGGCGTCTTGCTGAGAATCAATCGGGGGACAATCGCCTGATGGCGACAGTCGACGTGACGTCAGAAACCGCGTGACCCGAGTTTTACTTTTATGATGGCAGCGCCGGGCTTAGGTTGAGGCGCTTTCCGTGCGTTTGGCGATGCTCGCGGAAGTCAGAATGCGCTACGCTTATTCTGGTCTACTCAGCTATTGCTTTATCCGGGTGAAGACGGAAAACCGACCATGCATACAAGCGAGCACAATGAACAACGACACAGATCATTCTAAAAATGAAACGCTCATGGCCAAATGGACTAGGAATGTGGGAATATTTACTTTTTTATTAGTTATTGTTACGGGAATTAGCGACTTCGTCATCTACCAACAGTGGCGACTGTCCAATAGTCAGATGATTGACACACGCGAACAATTGCGCGCTTTTGTATCTGGTCCAAACTTCGCCGAGGTCGTTGCTAAGAAAGCCGATGGCAAACTGCGCTATGGGTTTGTCGCCCAATTTCAGAACAGTGGCGGTACCAGAACCGCTAAGTTTAACGGGTGGAACTCGATCAAATATTTCCCTGGAGAGATTCCAAACAATCTTGATCTTTCTAAACCATGGATGAAGATTGATCCTGCCGAGGTTGTTATTGGACCTAACGGAGTTGCCCAACTGAGCCCTATAACCATCGAAGACGATGAAGCTCACAAGACTCTCAATAAGGAAGGGGAGGTCCTTATTTGGGGGCGCGCAGAATTCGCAGACATTTTCCAACCAACTGTCATGCACCCACTGAGTTTCTGTTTTCTTTTAATCCCCGCTGGGACCGATGATAGAGGGCAAATAACCTTCACCCCAAGACCGTATCGAAATGAATGCAATACAAGCAGTTAGCGAGTAGGGTCGGAGCGAAGCGTAATCCGAGGTTCACCATCGGCGAGCCGCGAAGTCACACAATCGCCCATGCCACCCTGCCATTCATGCGTGGTTCGCAGCGCGGTCGCCGAAAGCTGTTCAGAGCAGGCATCGGTGATCAGGTTTGCGCTTTCGCCAGCTGAGGCGATGGAGAAGCCTTCGGCCCCTTCGTAACAGCTTTATTTCCCTAGGATTTTATCGGTTTCTCCAAAGCCGCATGCTTGTCGCCCGGCAGGCGGTCTTTAAGTCCCTCCCGGTGATGCTCGTAGGCTGTTTTAACGCATTGCAACAAAGCTTGCGTTTTCCTATACTGCGGCACCCTACGGTCGCGTATGGCGACTATAACGCACGCCCAAGAACAGGCAGGAGTTTAGGATGAGCGTTAGTTCAGCCGCCTCTGGCGGGATTGATATCCGTGGCCCGATGCACGCGGGCTATTCCGAGGTTTTGACCCCCGCGGCTCTGGAGTTCGTTGCGACGCTGGTGCGCAAGTACCGTACGCGTCACACCGAATTGATGGCCTATCGTAAGCAGCGTCAGGCTGTGATCGATGCGGGTGGCAAGCCCGGCTTCCTCCCCGAAACCGAAGCCGTCCGCAAGGGCGACTGGAAGATCGCGGGCATTCCGGCCGACTTGCAGGATCGCCGCGTCGAGATCACCGGGCCGGTCGATCGCAAGATGATCATCAACGCCCTCAACGCGGACGTGAGGTGCTTCATGGCCGACTTCGAGGACTCACAGGCGCCGACCTGGAGTGGTCTCGTCGAAGGCCAGCTCAATCTGCGTGATGCGGTACGTCGCACGATCAGTTTCGAGCAGGGCGGCAAGCAGTACAAACTCAACGACAAGATCGCGACACTGATCGTGCGTCCGCGCGGCTGGCATCTGCCGGAAAAGCATCTGCTGGTCGACGGGCAGCCGGTCATCGGCGCGATTTTTGATTTCGGCCTGTTCTTCTTCCACAACGCGAAGGAACAAATCAAGCGCGGGACCGGTCCCTACTTCTATCTGCCAAAGATGCAGTCGCACTTGGAAGCGCGGCTGTGGAATGACATCTTCAACGATGCGCAGGATGCGCTGGGTATCCCGCGCAAGTCGATCAAGGTGACGGTGCTGGTCGAAACGCTATGGGCCGCCTTCGAAATGGACGAAATTCTGTACGAGCTGAAGGACCACATCGCCGCGCTGAACTGCGGTCGCTGGGATTACATCTTCTCGTACATCAAGACGTTCAAGAATCATGCGGATCGCATGGTGCCGGACCGCCACAGCGTCGGCATGGATCGTCATTTCCTCGCCAGCTATTCCAAGCTCCTATGCGAGACCTGCCACAAGCGCGGCGCGTCCGCGATGGGCGGCATGGCGGCTTTCATCCCGGTGAAAGGCGACGAGGAAAAGAACAAGCAGGTGTTCGCCAAGGTAAAGGCGGACAAGGAACGCGAAGTGAACAACGGCCACGACGGCACCTGGATCGCGCATCCGGGTCTGGCGCCGGTGGCCAACGAAGTGTTCAACCGTCTGATGCCGACACCGAACCAGATCGCCAAGCAGTTCAATTATGGCATCAAGGCGGAGGACATTCTCAAGCATCCGGAAGGTGAAATCACCGAAGCCGGTCTGCGCAACAACATCAGCGTCGGCATCCAGTACCTGGAAGCCTGGATTTCAGGCAACGGTTGCGTGCCGATCTACAACTTGATGGAAGACGCCGCCACGGCCGAGATCTCGCGTACGCAGGTCTGGCAGTGGATCAGACATGGCGCGAAGCTGTCCGACGGACGTGCGGTTACGACCGGTCTGGTGCAGAAGGTGCTCGACGAGGAATTGACAAAGATTCGCGGTGAAGTGGGCGAAGAGCGTTTCAAGAGCGGGCGCTTTGCCGAGGCCGCCAGCGTCACACTGAAGATGTCGACAGCATCGGAGTGCGCTGACTTTTTGACCCTGCCCGCATATGACTATCTGGACTGATTCGATTTTGATTGAGAGGTGGTACCCCCGATGAGCGCTGAAGGTGATTCCCCGCAGAGGATCGTTGCTATGACTCGTGATGAGCAGATCAAAACTTTGGAAAAAGAGTGGTCGACCAACCCGCGCTGGAAGAACGTCAAGCGCGGCTACACCGCCGCCGACGTCGTCCGCCTGCGTGGCTCGATGCATGTCGAGTATTCACTCGCGCGCAACGGCGCCGAAAAGCTGTGGAAGCTCGTCAACACCGAGCCCTACGTCAACTGCCTTGGTGCGTTGACCGGTGGTCAGGCGATGCAGCAGGTAAAAGCGGGCATCAAAGCCATTTATCTGTCTGGCTGGCAGGTCGCCGCCGACAACAATAGCTATGCCGCGATGTATCCGGACCAGTCGCTGTACCCGGTGGACTCCGTGCCGAAAGTTGTCGAGCGCATCAACAACAGCTTCAAGCGCGCGGACGAAATCCAATGGGCGAAGGGCGTGGGTCCGGGCGAAAAGGGCTACGTCGATTACTTCGCGCCGATCGTTGCCGACGCCGAGGCCGGCTTCGGCGGCGTGCTCAACGCTTATGAGCTGATGAAGTCGATGATCCGCGCGGGTGCCGGCGGCGTTCATTTCGAAGACCAGCTGGCGTCGGTCAAGAAGTGCGGCCACATGGGCGGCAAGGTACTGGTGCCGACGCAGGAAGCCGTGCAGAAGCTGATCGCGGCGCGCATGGCTGCCGATGTCTACGGCGTGCCGACCGTGATTCTCGCTCGCACCGACGCCGAAGCGGCCGATTTGCTGACTTCGGATTTCGATGCGAACGACAAGCCGTTTGTCACCGGCGAGCGCACCGCTGAAGGCTTCTACAAGACCAAGAAGGGCTTGCAGCAGGCCATCAGTCGCGGTATTGCCTATGCACCGTATGCGGATATGGTGTGGTGCGAAACCGGCACGCCGGATCTCGAGTTCGCCCGCAGGTTCGCGGAAGCCGTCAAGAAGGCACATCCCGGCACGATGCTGGCCTATAACTGCTCGCCATCGTTCAACTGGAAGAAGAACCTCGACGACGCCACGATCGCCAAGTTTCAGCGTGAACTGGGCGCGATGGGCTACAAGTATCAGTTCATCACGCTCGCTGGTATCCACTCCATGTGGTACAACATGTACGACCTCGCGCAGGACTACGCGAAGCGCGGCATGTCGGCCTATGTCGAGAAGGTGCAGGAACCTGAGTTCGCGGCACGCGAACGCGGTTATACCTTCGTCAGTCACCAACAGGAAGTGGGAACCGGCTACTTCGACGATGTCACTACGGTCATTCAGGGCGGCGCATCCAGCGTCACCGCGCTGACCGGATCGACTGAAGAAGAGCAGTTCCACTAAAATTGCTGCAAGTGCTGTATCCCGAGGGCCGGTCGCGAGACCGGCCCTTTGTGTTTTGGAGGAGAAGAATAAAATGATCAGACCCGATGAAGCTCAGGCGCTGGGCACGCGTTGGATCGCCGCCTGGAATACGCATGATCTGGCGGCCATACTTGCGCTCTACAGCGATGATTTCACGATGTCCTCACCTTACATCGCGGACGTTGCCGGTGAAGGCTCCGGCACATTGCTCGGTAAGGTCGCGGTGGGCGCGTACTGGCGTCGCGCCCTCACGAAGTATCCCGATCTGCATTTCGAGCCCTTGCATGTGCTGGCCGGAATCGACAGCGTGACGCTGGTTTATCGTGGCCTCGGTGGCCGGCTTGCCGCCGAGGTGCTAACGATCGATGCAAATGGTCTGATCCGCGCCGCGAGCGCGCATTACGCGGTTTAAGAAGCCAGGCGCGAACGGAAGCTCCGGGGTTTCAGATACGCTTGGTGTTCATTGCGAACGGTCCTGGGAGATCGAAGCGGATGCGTGGTACAAGAAATATCGTGATCGGGATCGCGGTCCTTTTCATTGGACTGGTGGGCATCGGTTTGTGGCTTCCGCCCAAAGTACGCGTCGCGCGCAGTGTCGATATCGCGGCGCCGCCGGCAACCGTGTATGCCATCGTCAACAACTACCGGGTATTCGGGAAATGGTCGCCGTGGCTAGCGAAAGATCCCGATATGAAGATCGAGTTCAGCGGTGCGCGTAGCGGCGTTGGGGCCAAATACGCATGGTCCGGAAACCGGAATGTGGGATCGGGAAACCAGGAGATCGTTGCCGCCGTACCCGACCGGCAGGTCGATACTCAGCTCATCTTCAACGGATTTTCACGTCCAAGCCTGGCGAGTTTTCTGATCGAGCCAAGTGCCCAGGGCAGCAAGACCACATGGGTGTTGGATACCGATTTGGGTCCCAGCCCGCTTGCTCATTACTTTGGGTTATTCATGGACGGCTGGATCGGAACCGATTTCGAGCATGGCCTTGCTCAGCTGAAGACATTCGCGGAATCGCTTCCAAAAGCGGATTTTTCCCACGCCGGTATCGAGCAGCTGGATATCAGCGCGGTACCTTATCTCTACCTGTCGGGCACAACTTCGACCAATGCGGGGGATATTAGCCAGGCGCTTGCATCGGCGTATGCGAAAGTCAGGAATTATATGCAGCACTCAAGCCTGCAGCAGGCCGGGCCGCCGATCGCCATCACGCGCCATTGGGACACTGCGGCGGGGATCTACGAATTTGAGGCCGGCATCCCAATCGTCTCAGACAACATCATCGTTTCTCCAGGCGAAGTAAGACTTGGCCGGACGTATGCCGGTCCGGTGCTGAAGGTGCAATACAGAGGGCCCTATGCCGATCTCCGCACCGTTTACGAACAGATCGCGGCGTACAAAGCCGCCTACGGTTTTGCCGACAATGGCGTGGTCTGGGAGCAGTACCTCAACGATCCCGCGGTGACGGCGCCGAGGGATCTGGTGACGGTGGTTTATATCCCGGTGAAATAACACACCGCGATTGCGATATCGATCAATGACGACTACATGAGTGAGCAGCCGGCAGAATTCGACTCGCGATCCTTCCTTGCGCAGCTGACGACGCAACCCGGCGTCTACCGCATGTATGGTGAGGATGGCGAGCTGCTGTACGTCGGCAAGGCTCGCAATCTCAAGAAGCGCGTCGGCAGCTATTTTTTGCGCGCAAGCGGCAATCCGCGCATCGAAAGCATGGTTTCCCAGATTCGTCGCATGGAAGTGACGCTCACGCCGACCGAAGACGATGCGTTGTTGCTCGAAGCCACGCTCATCAAGCAGCTGAGTCCGCGATACAACATCATGTATCGCGACGACAAGAGCTATCCCTACGTGCGCATCACCGCCCACGATTATCCGCGCATCGCGTTCTATCGCGGCGGCAAGTCGGGCGACGACCGTTACTTCGGACCGTTTCCAAGTGCTTCGTCTGTGCGCGAGACGCTGGTGACCTTGCAGAAGTTGTTCCTGCTGCGACCGTGCCGCGATTCGTTTTTTGAACATCGCCAGCGGCCCTGCCTTCAGCATCAGATTCACCGCTGCTCGGCGCCGTGCGTACGACTGATCTCGACCGAGGACTACGCGCGTGATGTGAACAAAGCAGTGCGTCTGCTCGAAGGCAAAGCAGATGAATTGGCGAGTGAACTGGGCGTCGAGATGGAGCAAGCCGCCGAAGCGTTGGAGTTCGAACGCGCCGCGCGCGTACGCGATCAGATCGCCGCCCTCAGTCGCGTGCGCGAGCATCGCGCGATCACCGGCGGCGCCGACGAGCTGGATGTGATCGCCGTTGCGCCGCATGCCTCGTCGTCGTGCCTTGTTGTCATCTCGGTGCGCGGTGGACAGAACCTCGGTCACGGCAGCTATTTTCCGAAGCAGCCGCGAGGCGTCGAGATCGGAGAGCTGCTATCCGGGTTTATCGCGCAGTATTACCTCGAGCGTCCGGCGCCGCGCGAGATTCTCGTCAGCGACATACCGGACGATATCGACTGGCTTGCACATTCGTTGTCGTCGAAGGCCGCGCGCAACGTACGCATCGTCAAACCCGCTCGCGGTGAGAAGCTGAAGCTGCTCGGCATGGCGCAAAGCACCGCGGCGCAGGCACTGTCGGCACGTCTCGCGGAAGCCGCGAGCATGGATCAGCGGCTGATCGAGCTGCAGCAGGCGCTGGATCTGGAGCAGCCGCCACGCCGGCTCGAATGCTTCGATATCAGCCACACGCGTGGTGAGCGCACCGTCGCATCCTGCGTCGTGTTCAACGAGGAAGGGCCACTGAAGGCAGCCTATCGCAAGTTCAACATCGAAGGCCACGAACCAGGTGACGACTATGCGGCGATCAAGCAGGCCGTTGCGCGGCGCTTCGCGCGCGTGAAAGCCGGCGAGGTCGCAATGCCGGATGTGCTGTTCATCGACGGCGGCAAAGGGCAGCTGGCGGCGGCGCTCGAAGCGCTTGATGAACTGGATGTCGCGGACCTTTGTATCGTTGCCATCGCCAAAGGGCCGACGCGCAAACCAGGTCTCGAGCAGCTCTTCGTCGCCGGCCGCGAACTACCGCTGGTACTGCCACCGGATTCGCCTGCATTGCACCTGATCCAGCGTATCCGCGATGAAGCGCACCGTTTCGCGATCACGGGCCACCGCGCGCGCCGCGATAAGGCACGTCTGTCATCGAGCTTGGAGACGATCGAGGGACTGGGGCCGGCGCGCAGGCGCGCGTTGCTAAAAACGTTAGGCGGACTGGCGCAGGTCAAGCGCGCGGGTGTTGATGACCTCGCCAAGATTGAAGGAATCAGCCGCACGCTCGCGGAGCGCATTCACGCGCATTTTCACTAGGGCCTGTCAGCAGTGATCTGATCGCTGCACGCAGATCACTGCTGACAGGCTTCAGCAGCAATTTCCGTTTTTTGCGAATTTTATTTTTGGGAAAAGCCGGAAACTAAAGGCACCTTACTGGAATCTGTGTACTAGAAGCCGGAAACTGTGCCGATGCGGATAAACATTCCCACACTTCTAACCATCGCCCGCGTCGCGGTAATTCCTGTCCTACTGGCGCTGTTCTACGTCAACTGGCCGCCGGCCCGTCACTATGCGGCTGCCCTGTTTGTGGCCGCTTCCATCACCGACTGGCTCGATGGCTGGCTTGCCAGACGCTTGAACCAGACCAGCCGGTTCGGAGCGTTTCTCGATCCCGTAGCCGACAAGTTGCTGGTCGCATTCGCGCTAGTCATGCTGCTGCGTGACGATCCCACCGGCATGATGGCGATTCTGGCTGCGATCATTATCGGTCGCGAGATCACGATCTCGGCGCTACGCGAATGGCTTGCGGAAGTGGGGCAGCGTGCACGCGTTGCAGTCAGTTGGATCGGCAAGTTCAAGACCGCATTTCAGATGACCTCGATTAGCCTGCTGCTGTGGGATACACCGGTGGGACCGTTGCCCATTCACGACATTGGATTCGTACTACTGTTCGGCTCGGCGGCGCTGACGCTATGGTCGATGGCGGCCTATCTGCGCGCTGCATGGCCGGCATTTTCCGGCCCCGTTGGGGAACGGCGAGACGACGACTGAGCGGCTGATACAGATCAAGGGCTCAAGGCGAGCGGAGCGCTAGATTAGAGTTTGTACCCCGCCGGGAGTTCGAGGGCTGCATGTCCGAGCAAATCGAAAAGCGTTCACGCCGCCGCGGAATTTTCAGAATCGCTGTAATCGGTGCTGGTTTGATTGTCGCGATCGCTGCACTGTTTCTATACTGGAACAGCCGGCACCTGCAACAACTGGCAAACGCGTATCGGACGCAGGCCGTTGTTCGTGGTGATATCGCTACAGCGGTGTCTGCGAACGGCACCTTGAATCCCGTTGTTCTCGTCAATGTCGGTACGCAGGTATCCGGCACAGTAAAGGCGCTGCACGTCGATTTCAACGATCACGTGCAAGCCGGGCAGATATTGCTGGAACTCGATCCCGCGCTGCTGAAGGCGCAAGTGGGTCAGAGCGAAGCTGGCGCGGAAGCCGCGAAAGCCGCGGTCGCCCTCGCGATCGCCAATGAGGCGCGGGCGCGGCCGATGTTCGAGCAGCACTACATTACTCCTGAGCAGTATGATCAGACCGTTGAAGCGCTCAAGGCCGCCCGCGCACAGCTTGCGCAGGCGCATGCGCAGGTCGCGCACGATCGCACAAATCTGAATTACTCCGTGATCCGCTCGCCGGTGTCGGGTGTGATCGTGAACCGCGCGATCGATGTCGGTCAGACCGTCGCGGCGAACTTCCAGACGCCGACGCTGTTCCAGATCGCCCGCGACCTGAAAAAAATGCAGATCGATTCGAGCTTTGCGGAAGCGGATATCGGCCGCATCCGCCCCGGTCTGCCGGTGCGCTTCACTGTCGATGCATTTCCAGACCAGGTTTTCGCCGCCGCGGTGCGGCAGGTACGGCTCAACCCGACGACGGTGCAGAACGTTGTGACTTACGATGTCGTCGTTGCCGTCGACAATCTCGACGAGCGGCTGATGCCGGGAATGACGGCCTATGTCAGCGTTATTCTTGATCAGCGCAAGGATGTGCTGTTGGTTCCCAACGCCGCTTTGCGCTTCGCGCCGGTGCCGGAAACGCAAAAGATGATTGGCTCCCCGGAGAAGGCGGGTTTCGGCACGGTTTACGTTCCCGGAGATAAAGGCCCGCATGCGGTGCGGATCGAGACTGGCCTGTCAGATGGTCGCAACGTCGAAGTTCGTGGCGGTGATCTCAAGGACGGAGATCGGGTCATCGTCGGCAACGCCGATGCGAGCAGCAACGGAACGCCAGCCACTGCGGGAATGCGGATCAGAGCGTTCTGATGGCTGTGGACGTGCTGCTGCGGGTCGAGCACTTGTCGAAGAGTTATCACACCGACGCGGGCGATGTCCCGATATTGAAGGACATCGATCTGATCGTGGAGCGAGGCGAGTCGATCGCCATCATGGGACCCTCCGGTTCCGGGAAATCCACGTTGATGAACATCCTGGGCTGCCTCGATCTGCCCAGCGGCGGCCGCTACATACTGGATGGCCGCGATGTCGGAACACTCGATGCGGATGAACGCGCGCATCTGCGCAGCGAAGTCATCGGCTTCGTGTTCCAGGGCTTCAATCTGCTTTCCCGCGCGACGATCCAGGACAACGTAGCGCTGCCGCTACTGTACGGCGGCGTCGCGCCCGCCGCGCGTCAGGCGCGCGCTCGCGACATGCTCGACAAGGTGGGTCTGCACGGATTCGAAACTTATCTGCCAAGCCGCATTTCGGGCGGTCAGCAACAGCGCGTCGCCATCGCACGCGCGCTCGCCAATCGGCCGCAGCTGATTCTGGCCGACGAACCTACGGGCAATCTCGATACCAAGACCAGTCATGACATCATGGATTTGTTCGTCGCACTGAACGCGAACGAAGGCATCACACTGGTTCTGGTTACGCACGAAGCCGACATCGCGCGCTACGCGAAGCGCTTGGTACAGATCGTCGATGGGCGCATCGTCGCCGACGGACCTGCGGAGCGTCTATTGTCGGCGAGGGCGAGCTCGTGATCGCTGCGCTCTTCGCCGAGGCTTGGCACTCGATGAAAGCCAATCGCATGCGCAGCTTTCTGACGATGCTCGGCATGGTCATCGGCGTTGCGGCGGTGATTTTAATGATGGCAATCGGCGAGGGCGCGCAAATGACGGTCAAGGAGTCGATCGCCTCGATGGGCAGCAACCTATTCATCGTGCTGTCGGGTTCGGCAACGTCGGGCGGCATCCGGCTCGGCGCTGGTGCTGCGCCGACCTTGACTGTCGGCGATGCCGAGGCGCTTGCTCAGCTGTCCGCTATCAGCGCAGTGGCGCCCGCGCAGCCCGGTACGGCACAGATCATCTACGGTTCCAACAACTGGAGCACAACGGTTTTGGGAACCACGCCGAGTTATCTTGTCGTGCGCGACTGGCTGCTTGCGTCCGGTTACGGGTTCACAGATGCCGACGTGCGCTCGGCTGCGCGCGTTGCGCTGATTGGTCAGACGGTCGCGCGCAATCTATTCGGCAACGTGGATCCGGTCGGCAGGATCCTGCGCATCAAGCAGAGTCCATTTCTGGTGATCGGGCTGCTCGTTGCGAAAGGGCAGAGCCTCGATGGGCGCGATCAGGACGATACGCTGCTGGTTCCGGTCACCACGGCGCAGCGGCAGCTGTTCGGCACCCAGTTTCCAGGGAGTGTGCGCTTTATCATGGCGCAGGCAATCAGCGCGGAAGCGATGGCAGGTGGCCAGAAAGATATGACTGGTTTGCTGCGCCAACGGCATCATCTGCCGGATCGCGCAGAGAACGATTTCGACATCCGCAACTTGACCGCGCTGGCCGATGCTGCAGCGCAGACGACACGGGTGATGTCGTTGATGCTGGGTGCGATTGCCTCGGTGTCGCTGCTGGTCGGCGGAATCGGCATCATGAACATCATGCTGGTGTCGGTGACCGAGCGGACGCGCGAGATTGGCATTCGCGTAGCGATCGGAGCTCGGCAGCGCGACATTCTTCTTCAATTTCTGCTGGAAGCCGTGATCCTGTCCGCAGCCGGCTGCTTCGCAGGAGTAGTCTGCGGGGTTGGAACCGTGCTGTTAACCTACCTCATCACTGGAACCGCGGTAGTCATCACATTGAGTTCAATCGCGCTCGCATTCCTGGTCGCATCCGCCGTCGGTGTTTTTTTCGGCTTTTATCCGGCGCGCAAGGCCGCGCGGCTGCAACCTATTGAAGCGCTGCGCTTCCAATAAGCACGTAATGGCAGCAGAAGGCTGACCGTCAAGTGTTGACATAGGTGCCAGTGGCTAAGAAAATACGCGTCCGATGCGGGAATAGCTCAGTTGGTAGAGCGCAACCTTGCCAAGGTTGAGGTCGCGAGTTCGAACCTCGTTTCCCGCTCCACGATTTTGATTTTTACCGACCTCGTTAAAAGACGAGGTTTTTTATTCCGGGCACGCAAAGGCCCGGCCCGAGGGATCGTCCCGTCTTCGCTGGATACTCCGGGTGCCGTTTGATCCGGCAGACTATACGCTTCGTTTCCGGACGGAACGGCTCGGTGGCAGAGTGGTGATGCAGGGGACTGCAAATCCCCGTACGTCGGTTCAATTCCGGCCCGAGCCTCCAATAAATCAGTCACTTACAATTCTGTCGTGTTCTACAAAATCCACTTTGACTGCTAGGTATTTATTTTTTACGGATTGTTGCGTGTAAGTGGTTTCACTCTCTCGCCGAAGCTCAGTGGTTGTCCGCGTTTGCTTTTAACAAGATGCAGACTTGAAACGGGGTGCGCCGCCGCGCGGCGCGTTACCCGATCGACAACCTATTTCAACTCGCCTTCGATCTCGATTCAAATTTCCCCCCAGTCTTGCCTTGCTGCACCCACAAGGCACCATCGCGGATAGCATTGATGCGATGGATAACATGACAGGGCACCAGCCCATTTCGGTCGGTGGCGAATGTCGGCTTTCGGGTACAAGCCCGCGGCACAAAGTTGCGAGGATTCCAGGATGAATATCTGCTCTGAACCCTTTCAATAGTCGCAAGTCACACACCGAACCGAGCCCTGGATCGTCCGGCGCGTGTCCGCTAAGCTACTGGGAGATAAGCGCGTGCATATAACATAACTGTGCGCCTGCTATTTCAATCTACTCAGGGGAATGAAACCATGTCGGTAAGGCGGATTTCTTTGCTGTGCGTGCCGCTTCTGCTTCAAGCCTGCGCCACGCTGTCGTTCACCCCGGCGGAATACCCGCTGCGTGATGGCCTGATCCCGCCGATGGACGTCGCCGGCACGGTAAGCATCAGTAACGCCCAGACCTCCAGCGATCCGCAGATCGTCATGTCCGGCTCCGGCATCAAATACCAGTCTGACTATCACAAGGTCACCGAGGTGATGGTGCAGCAGGCGAACAAGGAGCTGCACAAGGCCGCGCGCGCGCATGACGGCAGCGACAAGAGCATCGCCCTCAAGGTCACCTATATTCAGAGCGATTACGTCGCGTTCTACTACAACAGCAAGATCACGTTCGACGCCACACTTGGCGACGGCAATGTGGTCAGCATGACTGTGCCGCACTCCAGCGGCAGCCCGGTCCAGGATATCGATGGCTGCATCGCCGAAGGCGTGATGAAGTTGCTCAACGATCCGCAACTGCGCGCCTATCTGGCGAAGTAGCAAGAGTCACTGGTTGGCAGCAGCCAGCCCCTTTCTGCCAGTCGCGAACGGCGGCAATCAGGCAGCCAAAATTCAAGCTGGCTTATTTCCTTTTGAATGCATCCGCCAGCGCCGACCCCAGCGAGCCTCGGATCGGTGCGGCAGTCATGGCTGGTTTGGTGGTGGGCTGACCCGATGCGCGGTCGCGGTCGCCGCGTGTTCCTGGGACGGGTGTGGCGGTGCCATCGTCCTTCTTCATCGACAAGGCGATGCGCTGACGCTTCAGGTCCACTTCGACGACGCGTACTTTCACGATCTGTCCGGCTTTGACGACATCGTGCGGATTCTTCACGAAGCGGTCGGCGAGTTGCGAAACGTGCACGAGCCCGTCCTGGTGCACACCGATATCGACAAACGCGCCGAAGGCGGCGACGTTGGTCACCGTGCCTTCCAGCATCATGCCGGGCTTCAGGTCTGCGACTTCATTGATCCCGTCGGCGAAGGTAGCGGTGCGGAATTCCGGGCGCGGGTCGCGGCCCGGCTTTTCGAGTTCGGCGATGAGATCGCGCACCGTAGGCAGCCCGAAACGCTCGTCCATGAACCGGCGCGGATCGAGTTTTTTCAACACCGTGCTGTCGCCCATCAGGCTGCGCAGGTCGCGGCCGCAGGCGTTCACGATGCGGCTGGCGAGATCATAAGCTTCCGGATGCACTGCGGAGGCATCGAGCGGTTCGGCGCCATCGCGGATACGCAGGAAGCCGGCGCACTGTTCGAAGGTCTTGGGACCAAGGCGTGAGACCTCCAACAACTGCTTGCGCGTGCGGAATGCGCCGTGCTGATCGCGATGGACCACGATCGATTCGGCCAGCGTGCCGCCGAGGCCGGAGACGCGTGCCAGCAGCGGCGCCGATGCCGTGTTGAGATCCACGCCGACCGCATTGACCGCGTCTTCCACCACGGCGTCCAGCGACTTCGCAAGCCGCGATTGATCGACATCGTGCTGATACTGGCCGACGCCGATCGATTTCGGGTCGATCTTCACCAGTTCCGCCAGCGGATCCTGCAAGCGGCGGGCGATGGACACCGCACCGCGCAGCGAGACATCGAGGCCCGGAAATTCCTTGGCCGCCGTTTCGGAAGCCGAGTACACCGAAGCGCCGGCCTCGCTCACGATCACCTTGCGCGGATGCGGCTCCGGTAGCATCGACAACAAATCCGTCACCAGCTTTTCGGTTTCACGACTGGCGGTGCCATTGCCGATGGCGATCAGCTCGATGCCATGTTTCTTGATCAGGCGCACCAGCTCCGCCTGCGCCCCGCGCACATCGTTGCGCGGCTGGAATTGGTAAATCGTCGCCGTCTCCAGTACCTTGCCGGTGCCGTCGATGGTGGCGATCTTCACACCGGTGCGGATGCCGGGATCGAGCCCAAGCGTCGGCCGCGAGCCGGCGGGCGCCGCCAGCAGCAGCTCCTTCAGATTGCGGGCAAACACATCGATCGCCTCGGCCTCGGCACGGTTGCGCAGCTCGACCATCAAATCCACGGAGAGATTGATCGAGAGCTTCGTGCGCCAGGTCCAGCGCACAACGCTCATCAGCCAAGCATCGGCGGCGGTGTCGTCCGCACGGATGGCCTGCGTGGCGGCGATCATGTGTTCGACGGGTTTGAACGGCGCCGAATCGTCGGTGTCGATCTCGATTTCCAGGCTCAGGATTTCCTCGTTGCGCCCGCGCATCATCGCCAGCGCGCGGTGGCCCGCGACCTTCGACCACGGCTCATGGTGGTCGAAGTAATCCGAGAACTTGGTCCCCGCATCCGCCTTGCCCTCGATCACGCGCGAGCGCAATACGCCGCGGTCACGCAGGTACTGGCGCAGCCGGCCCAGCAGCGCCGCGTCCTCGGCAAAGCGTTCCATCAGGATATCGCGCGCGCCTTCGAGTGCCGCTTTCACGTCGGCAACCTCGCCTTGCACATACGCCTGCGCGGCGTCGCTCGGGATCAGTGCGCGGTTCTGCAGCAACAGAACGGCCAGCGGCTCCAGGCCGCGTTCACGCGCTATCTCGGCGCGCGTGCGACGCTTCGGCTTGTACGGCAGATACAGATCTTCAAGATCGGATTTCGTCATGGCCGCCAGCAGCCGCGCTTCGAGTTCCCCGGTGAGCTTGTCCTGACTGCGGATCGATTCGATCACTGTGGCGCGGCGGCTTTCAAGCTCGCGCAGATAGCCGAGTCGTTCCTCGAGCTTGCGCAACTGCGTATCGTCCAGCCCGCCGGTGACTTCCTTGCGATAGCGCGCGATGAACGGAACCGTCGCGCCCTCGTCGAGCAGATCCACCGCCGCCTCGACCTGTCTTGGCTGCGCGCCGATCTCGATGGCGATGGTCTTCAGGATGTCCAGTCGGGAGCGGTCGGCAGCAGCGTTCATGCGTAGTTCGGGGCAGGATCAAGCGAGGTGCGACGATACCGCTTGCGTCACGCAAATCCAACATGATTGGTGAGCGTTCGGGCGCGGGCTAACGGGTCAGCCGCGCGTCGAGGACTTCAGCCTGTCCGCGCTGTGGTGCCGCTTCCAGACGCGCGCCATCGCATTCTACGATCCCGCAATTGACGCTTCACGGGCGTGTTCAGTCAGTCGACACGTACGGGTGCTGCACTGCTATCATCCCGAAGTTCCGCTTTACCTGACGAGACTTCGTCCGTAGCGCAGACACGTCACAGGAAACAATCGTTATGGCAGGAAGCAGGAACTTGAATAACCCCGTTGGCACGCTCGGGATCGCGATCGGCATCATCGTCGCCCTCTTCATTCTTTTTTCCGATGTCTTTGTCGAGATCGGCCCTGGTCAGCGCGGCGTGCTGATGAACTGGGGTGCTGTGCAATCGGGCGTGCTGGAACCGGGTCTGCACATGAAGATCCCGCTCATGCAGTCGGTTGCCAAGCTGGATGTGCAAATCCAGAACAGTCAAGCGGCGGAAACCTCCGCCAGCCAGGATTTGCAGAACGTCACCACGACGGTTGCAGTGAACTGGCACATCCAGGGCGCGGATGCCGAATGGGTGTACCAGAACATCGGCTTCGAATCTGCATTGGTCACCCGCATCATCCAGCCGGCGATCAGCAACGCCGTCAAGGCGGTCACGGCGCATTACGGTGCGGAGAGCCTCATCACCGAACGCGACGGGGTGCGCAGTAAGATCGAGGATGAAATCCGAACGGCGATGACGCCCTATCGAGTGATCGTCGATTCCGTCAACATCGTTGATTTCAGTTTCTCGCCGGAATTCGCGCAGGCCATCGAGCAGAAACAAGTGGCTCAACAGCATGCGCAGCAAGCCAGCTACGACTTGGAAAAAGCCAAGGTTGTAGCACAGCAAAAGATTGCAGAAGCGACCGGCCAGGCGGAGGCGCAGAAACTTCTGCAGCAGACGATCTCACTCGAAATTTTGCAGCGGCTCGCGATTGACAAGTGGGATGGTCATTTGCCGACGGTCGTTGGCAACAGCGCCATTCCGTTTCTGGGGAATCTGGATGTGCTGAATGAGGGGGTAAGCCGCAACCACCCGCCGCAGAGTCCCCAGCAATAGCCTGTCAACAACGGTGCAATGTTTACGCGTCAGAGATGCGAACTTCGATTCTGAGGCGCAATGGCGAACGAATGGCACAAGGCGTGCGAATAGAGAATTGCAATTCGATTATTCACATGCATGAATTTCACAGGTTGGTTACCTGAAAGACCAACCCATGACCAAAATGTAGGGAATGCGGGCGCCGTCGTCGTCAGCACCCCGAATACAACTACGCTTGGCTTGGCGCCAAGCAAACCGAAGAATAGCCATGCAACAACTAACGCCCGCGGGCAACCAAGCAATACAGGATCTGGCACAGCGGTACCGCATCAGCGAGGATGCAGTCAGGACGATGTTGTTTGCGGTATCCGCCGGCGGGGGCTCAATGGCGCAGTTTTACCACTCCGAACTCGGCGGTGGCGGCCAGTGGATGCGCGGTGGCATGACCATGGTCGGGGACATGTTCAACCACGGCTTGCAGGCAACGGTGAGCGGACTGTGCTCAGAGCTGTCTTCGCTGCTGAGCAACCAGCAGGTTTTCCTTCCGCCGCCTGCGCAGAACATGGGCGGTGGGTTCATCGTGTCCGGCAACGCCTGGTGGCCGGGTGAACTCGGCAACCCAAGTTCGACCGGCGGCCAGAACGATTCGCGCTATGCGTACTTCCCGCAAACGCGGCGGCTCGCCATTTCGCGCAATGGACAGATTTCGGTGTATGACACGCTGGACCACCAGATCGGCGGTGTGCAGCAGCAGCAAGGCGGCTATGCCGGCTCACTGTCGTTTAGCAGTCAATTCGGCACCTTCACCGTTGACAGCCTGCCGATGGTCAGCCCCACCCCGCAGCAACCGGCGACTGCTCCGTTTCAGGCGCCGGAACCGCCGCCGCAGTTCGCACCCCCACTTCCGCCGGCATCCCCTCAGCAAACGTTCGGCGGCTCAATACAATCACAAGACGAAATCGTGAGCGCAATCGAACGCCTGGCCAATCTGCATCAGAAAGGCATCCTGTCCGATGAGGAGTTCAAAACAAAAAAGTCGGAGTTGCTTGCGCGGCTGTAAGCGATCCACTGGAGAGCGCTGCAGCCTGACCACCGCGTCATCCTTTTTTCGGATGGCAGCGACACTGTGCGTCGCGCCCAACCTAAGGACAACTGTGAACTACGTCACAAAGGACTGTATACAGATGGACAGCGTACGGGTAAGAGAAGGCATACTGTCCTTCGTGATCAATCTGAGGTGCCATGTTCCGAGTCTTTGTGCTAGCGGTAGCAAATGCTAAAGAACAACGGTTACGATCGGTGGGAAGGGTCTTTGCGTACGCAACGGTGAACCGACCTATTTAGGAAACCCTAAATTAGGTAGCAAAAGAATCCGGGCTGTTTCCGATGGGTTAGCGGAACGATTATCGGGGAGCGAGACATGCCACAGAACAAAAAGGTTGTTCGGTCTTATTTCGTGCGTTCGTTGTTTGCCTCGGCTATAACAGCCGCCTTCTGTAGCAGCCCCGGCGCGGCTTCTGCGGCCGGCACCGCGAACGTAGGGCCTCTGTTTACGGTCACTAGTGGGGCTTACCGATACCCGACGGTGTCGGTGGGGCGCGGATCCTCGGGCAATTTCGCGGTCGCATGGCAAGAAGAGATGTCCGACGGTTCCGGCTATAACGGGCAGGCCGCTGTGCGTTCGTTTACCGGTGATGGCGTTCCACTGAGTCCAGAAATTGCGCTGGGTGACAACGTCTACGCCAGCAACGCCGCTGTTGCGATGGATTCCGATGGAGATTTTGTCGCAAGCTGGATCGAGTCGCAGGGCGCCTATGGACAGCTCGGGAAGCATGCGGGCGAACTTAAAGCGCAGCGCTACAGCGTCGCCGGTGTTGCCAAAGGCACCGCCTTGAACATCGGGTCCGCGCCGATCAATTACCCTGATTTAGACAATATTCGGCTCAGATTCTTTTTGGCGGAAGGTATCCAAACCGGGATGCCGCGGGTTGCCATGGATTCCAACGGCGATTTCGCTGTTGCCTGGAACAAGACGACGACCACGTACGCCTGCTATGTAAGCGTTGCCGGCCTGGCCTGCCTCAGCAGCGAAGCTTACAAATCCTACGCCGCTGCATACCGCGCGAACGGAGTGGCCCGCAGATGGGAGACACCGGTGGCAACCGGCAATGCATTTGGTTCTGGCAGCCTGCTTGTAGGCAGCACGCCCATGCTCGATAACGGCAACGTGTTGATGGTGTTTGACTCTGCGACGGAAGCCTACGCGCAGTGGTACAACCCTTACCTCGCGAAGACGGGTCTCAAAATTGCGTTGACTAATATCCCAGCCGGCGTCTCCCCCTATCTTGTCGATGCCGTCGTCTCTGATGCCGCCGGCAATTTTGCCGTGCTATCGGGCCAAAACCTCAACCGCTACTCAGCTTCTGGCTCTTCACTCGGTAGCATCTTGATGCCGCCGAACAACGGTCGCTGCGGTAGCACTGCATTGGCGATGATGCCATCCGGCGGATTCGTTACTGTAACGAATAACACAGCGAACCTGGCAGGCGGCTACACCAGCTGTGAATTCGACGGTCAGTATTACAGCGCAGATGGAAGTGCCAATGGTCCGGCTTTCGTGATCGATGATGGGACAAGCAATATAAATTACGGCAGCGTAAGCATTGCCGTCGATTCCAGCGGCGGCATGGTCGCTATTTGGAGTGCTTTTGTAGGAACGCACATTCATAGCGATGTGTTCACCGTAGTCGGACGACAGATAACTCCGCCTTAATCAGGACGGTAGGTTGAGGTGAGCTCGCGAACCCCAACAATTGACGTTCCTGAGCACCACAGAAGTTGGGCTTCGCTGCGCTCAGCTTCAACCTTCAAAGTTGGCTCGGTGCACGACCGCTTTGTGACACCTCGACCGCACAAGTTAATGGCATGTTCTGGCACGCTACCGAAGAAGGTCGGTATGTCGTCGTGACCAGCCCATTCCGGCCGGTCGCGATCGTCGGATTACACCGCCTTCGTCGGTTAATCCGACCTACGCGTGCTGCTGCGAGAAGAAGACCAACAGCTCACTTCGGGAAACGGTTTTTCGCAGTACGATGTGTCCGCGGTCATCAGTGCAGCAGATCGAGAACGTGTTCTTGGCCAAATCCAGGCCGAAGTGGATAATTGTTGACATGGAGTTTCTCCCTCGTGGGTTGAGTTACTTCGACATCCCCATTCTGGCTTTCAGAGGCCAGGTGAGTGGGGAGGTCCATGTCATTCGTTACGGTATTTAAGGTCCCGGTGCGGATAGCAACCGTACCATCACTGCACCACTGCTCGTGGTCCACGCCGCAGCCAAATTGCCGTTGCCGTCCACAGCGCTGGCCAAACCCGAAGTCAGAGTGTTGGGATCAGCGGTCTCGATATCGAAAGTCGGACCGTTGGGCGTACCGTCCGCGTGGTAATACTGACCGATTTTTTTGTAGCCCGGGTAGGCGGGGTCGCCAACGATTTGCTCCCAAGTCACTACAAAGTCACCTGAATGCATCACGGAAACCCGAGGGCTGGAAGGATAGCCGACGACGGTCCCGCTGGCATCCAGCTTCAGAGTCGAGCCTTTCGGTGTGCCATGTGCAGCGTAGCGCGCTGCGTACATATTGCCGTTAACCTCTCTTGCAATCACGAAGTTGCCGCTGTCATCGATACCGATCGAGGGCGGGCCGCTCCCACCGACTTGCCCGTTGCCAACGAGAACCCATGGCTTGAAAACCACGTGCTTCCCCGCTGCGGCTCCGGTTGCATTGAACGGCTTCGCGGTGAGGACATCCCACCCCTCAGTAGTGAACGCCATCGCAAAATTCCCGTTTTCGGCGACTGCAAGGCCCGCAAGCGCACTGCCTCCGATACCAAGGTACGGTGCCGCCGTAGGGGCAACAGTCACGCCACTGTGCTCCTTCAAAGCCTCGGTACGCGCAGTACCATCGGCATTATAAATACGTGCGTAAGTAGGGGTTTGAAGAGTACCCAGGATCGATCGACAGCTACCATCGGCGCCCACCACATCAAAGAAGCAACCAAATCTCCAATCGGTCCAACCGACCACAAAGTCACCGTTACCATCCATCGCAACCAAGGGGCCGAGTTGCGTCGAATCGCTAAGGGCGCCTGGCCGATCGGTTGGCGAGCCAGTGACCAGGATATTTCCACCAATCGCTGTTCCGTTCAGCGCATAGCGTTGCGCAAAAATGTCTGTTTGGCCCTGCCAAGCCACGATGAAATCACCTGCCCCGTCCATGGCAATTGAAATGGCACTGCTAATTGAGCCCGGCGCGATCGGAAACGCTTCGCCTTTGGGTGTTCCGTCGGCATTGAAGGTACGAGCCCACTGGCCATTCCAGGCAACGACGAAATCGCCAGCGGCATCACGCGCGATACCAGAGACGAACCCGGTACCTACCTGAAATTCAGGCGCGCCCTGCGGTCCGTTGCCGTCGGCGAATGCACTCGTTGTGATTAATCCGACTGCGATCGTGGTCGCAAACGTGCGAAGACGATTTATGGATTTGTCGTTGTGTATGGCCATGAGTTTTCTCCATTGAATGGCGTGCCCGGCTGGCATAAAAGTGCCGACGTGCGCTCTTGGAATGAATGTCGGAAATCACATGCTGCCGCTATATAGTTTCGCATTGGTATTACTCTGCGAGTGTGAACTGCGTCACAGTCTAGGGTTGCCGCCGATCACTAATGCGACTGGGATTGAAATGTCCGCTTTGAGGAAAGCTGATTACCACAGCGAATGGCGGCTTTTGGCACCTTGTGAATGTTCGCAGACGGAGCATTTAGACCTGGCTACGGCCGGAGCAGTCTGAGGGGGTCGTCGGGGAAGACCTGCAATGTCCAGCTCATCAGAATTATCGATAACTCCCCATATCGAGCGCGATCACCAGCTCGACATCGATCCCCCATTGAGAGCCGCCCCTTATGAGGCGGGCATTATTCAGTTACGGCACTTCCACAGCTTCGAGAATCTGGCAGCCAATAGTTGCGGCGCTCCCATAACATTGGGACACTACTAGATAGATAACATGAAAAGATTCACGTCCGTGTTGTTGTTCGTGGCCTTGATCTGTACGATGTTTTATTGGTTCGCATTCGTTCCAGCGCGCGAAGTTCCGCACGGTGCCGCCAGTCTCGCGCGTTTCAAGCCAGGTCATTATCCGGTCGTAGTCGAAGATTTCCAGGCGATGGACCGGACAAGACCGACTCCACCCAATCACGACTTCAAGGGCAGTCCGCAGCGTGTGCTCAAGGGGGAGTTATGGCGACCGATGGGGATGCAGCGGCCCGGCCCCTTGCTGGTCTACAGCCACGGCTTCATGTCTTTTAGCAGGGAAGGTGAATATCTCGACAAATTCCTGGCCAGTCATGGTTATACCGTTGTGGCGGTGAATTACCCTCTGACTAAAACTTTTGCCCCAGGCAAGTCACAGATCACCGATGTCGTTAATCAACCTGGGGATATCCATTTTCTCGTCGACACGGTGCTCGATCGCGCGAAAGATCCCAAGGATGTGCTGTACCGCACGATTGATGTGCAGCGCATCGCTGTCGCCGGTGTTTCTCTCGGCGGACTGACGTCTACGCTTGCAGCCTACGACCGACGGATGCGGGACCCCCGTATCGCCGCGGCCATATCTATTGCTGGCCCGGCGTTCATGTTCTCAGCGCGATTTTTCGCCGATAGTTCGATTGGTTCGATTCCCTTGTTGATGATTGCTAGCGACACCGATCCCATTATTCCGTATGAGAAGAATGCACGGCCGATACTCGAAGAGTTTCCAGGATCGATACTGGTGACGCTGAAGGGGGCCGCGCATGCCGGATTTGCAGAACCCGCAGCGACTTTGATGCGCTTCTTCAGCAATCCCGACAGAGTGGGCTGCAGTACGGTGCACGAAGGATTGAAGAACGCGGCGCCCGGCGTTCTGGAGACGCTGACCGATCCTGATCAGGGCTTGGTTGTGAGTGCGATCGATCCGCCATGTACCGGACCGCTGCCACTCGTGGTCATGAAGGCGGCGCGGCAGCAGATGCTGACTACGCTGGCCGTAGAAGCGTTTCTCGATAGTCGATTCGCTGCCGATGCCGCTTCGCGCGACGATGCGCGTCGCTTCCTGCTTCACACCTTCGGTGACGAAAATACTGCGGAGGTCAAGGTGGAAACGCGGTCTCATTAAACCAACCCATTAAACCAGGATTTGAGAGAGCGTCGAGTGGTGGGGTGGCTGCGTGGTTCATTACAGCGCGAGCAGCGACAGTCCCACCTTAAACCGGCACATCATCTTCCCCCAGCGCGCGGCCGGATCAGGATTTCGCACGTCTGGTTGCGCCGCGGCGCGGTTCCGGCTGCGAGCGCTTGAGCACCCCGGCTTCCAGGGCGGCCAGTTCGTCTTCGAGGTACTCGAGCAGGCGCTGTGCGTGCGGAACCGACTTGCGGCAGGCAATCAGGCCAAAGTCGACGAAGTCGTGGCGGCTGATAACGGTGATGTTGAGCGCCAGCATGTCGATCAGCAGCGAGGCAGGGTAGAGGCCGGCGAGACGGCAGCCCTGCCAATACAGGTCTTCACGCGGCCCCGGAACGTGCGAGACCACCACGTAGCCGAGGGCATGGCCGGAAGAGCGCGACACCAGGCTCCCAATCGTGCCGGGCGTCAGCGTCAGCAGGGCGTAGGCCATGATTTGGCCGGGCGAAAGCTTCTCGAAGCGCTGCTTGTTCTTGTCCATGCAGCGCTTGATCGCGAGCAGGCGTTCCACCGCATCTTCCATGTGCGTCGCCAGATGCGTGATGGTGAATGCCACCTCGTTGCCGAGTGCGGTGTTGTTGCGCCGGATCGAGACAGGCACTCCGGCAATCAGCGGTTTTTCCGGAAGGTCGCCGCGCTTAAGCAGGTAGCGGCGCAGTGCGCCGCCGCACATCGCGAGCACGACGTCGTTCAGCGTCGCGTTGAGCGCCTCGGCCACGCCGCGCATGCGCGGCGTGGCGTACTGCTGCGCCGCGAAGCGGCGCGTGGCACTGATCCTGGTCTTGAGCAGGCTGCGTGGCGCCTGGCCGAACAGCGCTACGTCCGGGTCGTTGTGGCGGACCTCGCGAAACGTTTCCCGCACCTCGCGCAGCACCGGTGCAACCGCCTGTACGCCCTCGCGCGCAAGAAGCCGCAACGCCGCGATGCCTTCCACCGCAGGTGGCGGTGCGGGGACCGGCAGAATCTGCGCTTTCTTTGGCTTGGTCGGTCCCACTTCCCAAAGCGGGAGCATCTTTGCCGATTGCGCCGCATCGCTCGACATGGAGCGCATCAGGAGGCGGACGCCGCCCACGCCGTCGACGAGCGAGTGGTGGATCTTGAGATACACGGCGAGGCGGCCACCCTCGATGCCCTCGATCAGGTACATCCGCCACAGTGGGTAGGCACGATCCAGGTGCGCGGAATGCGCACTGGAGACCAGGGACAGCAGTTCGCGGATGCGACCGGGCTGCGGCAGCGCGGTATGCACGAAATGATGATCCAGATCGAATTCCTCGTCCGCTTCCCAGGCGTGCACGCCCCTGCGGCGCGTCAGGCGCTGATTGAACGGCGGAGTTGCCTGGGAGAACACTCGCAGCCGCTCGGCCAGTTGCGCTGCGAAGAGCGGAGACGCGTCGGCCGGCGGGTCGAACAGCATCAGGACGCCGATGTGCAGCGGCACGCGCCGACTTTCCAGGAGCAGGAACAGGTCGTCGATCAGGGAAAGTTTGCTCATGGCCGGAGCTCCGGTACGAGCCTCATGCCTGCATGCCAACCGACGATGATTATCACTGTGCTACTCGCTGTTTTACTTGAGGCGACCATTGATTTTTCGGGGCACCGTCACGTTTTTGCGTGCTAGCATGATGCAACACCTGTATCCGTTCGGGAAGCGTATTCGGCTGACGATACATGCACCATTTCCAAGGTGGCACGAAGGAGCCGGAAGAGGCGGGCAGAGGGGGCGTGAGCGGGACGCATTGCCCTCGGCTGGAGGGTTCGTGCCGTTGCGGCGACGGTCTGGCGGCTGAGCGAAATCCGCGATGCTGTTGAGGGACCAGGATGTCAGGGAGCTTCCTGCTCCGCTGGCCGATATTACTGCCGAGCACCGGTTTGCGGTGCATGTGCTGGCTTTGATGGAGCAGGAGGCGCGGGCACTGGATGCCGGCCAGCGCCCTGATGTCCGCTTGCTGCACGAAGCGCTGCATTTTTTCGTGCATGTGCTGGACCGCATTCATCATCCTCGCGAAGAGCTGATCTTCGACCGCATGCAAGGCCGGGCCGATCCGCCGACCTTGAAGATCACCGCCAGTTTGCATGAAGGGCACGAGAAACTATCCGCGGCCGGACTCTTCCTGCTCCAGCAGCTGGAAGGCACCAGCCTGGTCCGAGGGAAGCGGCGCCGCAAGGCGCTTGCGCAGGAGCTGGCGCACTACTGTGCCGGCATGCGCCAGCACATGCGCGCGGAAGAGATGGAGATCTATGAGCCCGCGCGCAAGCTCCTGTCCGAAGACGACTGGACGTATGTCGCCGGCCGGCTCGCAGGGCTGCCGAACCTAATCTGTGGGATCGACAAAACGCCCGAATATCGCTGGCTGCTCGATTGCTACCTCAACAACCTTACGGTCTGTTCCACCGGCGTGCTTACTTATGCCTGGGTCGACCGTGCCGCCTCTGCAGTCGAACGCACCGTCCATACCGGTGCCGAGCTGTTCGAGCTGCCCAGGCGCTTGCTCAGCCTCGCGTCCCGCAACGCCCCCGGGCTGATCGAGGGGATTCTTGAGGCGCGCAGCATCCCGGCAGCGTTGGAAGCGCTGGGCGCAGCGTCCAGAAGCAGCGTCGAGGGCGGACGGACCGCCTACCGCATGCTCAAGCGTTGCGCGCGCGCGCCAGGCAGCTTTCGCGACGAGGTCGATTCCATGGCGGATCGCCCCGTGCGCACGCTGCAATCCGAAGACGATCTGGCGACCTATGGCGAGAAAGCGGAAGCGGTGCACGGCAGCGGAGCGGTGAGCTGGCAGGCGGCGGGCGCCAGCGTCATGTTCCGCGCCACGCTCAAACCGTTTCTGAGCCGCACTGCGTTCGCTCTGAAGATGGCGGAGCGGATGCGTAGTCGCCCGGAACTCAGATTCAAGGTGCCGCGCGGATACAGCGTCACGCCGGTAGAGGGGGCGGCATTCGTCGGACGCGTCCTGCGCGTGCAGGAAGCCCCCCTGCGCACGCGGACAATCCTCTATCTCCCCGGCGGCGCCTTCATCTTTCCCGCTTCGAACGGGCATACAACGTTGCTCGCCTATCTGGTCAAGAAATGCGCTGCCGAGGGCGTGATGGTGGACTATCGCCTCGCGCCCGAGCATCCGTTCCCCGCCAGCGTGGAGGACGCGCTGGCGGCCTATCGTCACCTGCTCGATCGCGGCATCGAACCTCGCGAAATCGCGATTGCCGGGGATTCTGCCGGAGGTGGACTGACACTTTCGCTGCTGCTCGCCCTGCGCGACGCCCGGCTGCCAATGCCGGCCTGCGCCGCCTGCCTCTCGCCGTTCGTCGACGTCAGCCTCTCCGGCCCTTCGCACGAATTCAATCGCTGGCGCGATTCCCTGCTGCCGGGTTTTTCCGCGGACGCGATCCGCTACTACACCGGCGATACACCTCCCGACCACCCGTTACTGTCCCCGGTTTTTGGCGACTTCGCCGGACTTCCGCCTCTGCTGATTCAGGTGAGCAGCAGCGAAATCCTGCTGGACGATGGCCTCCGCGTCGCACGCAAGGCCAGAGCACAAGGCGTGCCGGTCGAACTGGAGGTGTGGGACTCGCTGCCCCACGCTTGGCAGGTGTTTGCGTTCATACCCGAGTCCAGAATCGCCCTGAGAGACGTCGCCGCATTTTTCGCCCGGCAATTTGACTTGTACGGCCAGTGAACTATTGCTGTTCGCACCCAATTGATCATTTGAGCTGTTGGCGCTTATCTTGGAATGACCAGCGTGCTCATCGAAGCACTGACCATTTATTTTCGGTGCAACTACCGAATCTTCAGCACGTTGGGCTCGATCATTGTGCTCAACCGGATTTAAGCAGAATACGCGCGATATGATCTGTTCCTGGTGAGCGGCAACAATGAAGACTGCAAATCCCCGTACGTCGGTTCAATTCCGGCCCGAGCCTCCAATTGAAAACAATGAGTTGCGCCAAACGTTAGCCGGTAAATCAGGAATTCACAAAACTGGGCGCAAGCTCCCTTGTTGATTGAACTGTCTATGCAAATTTGCGGAATACGATGGCTGGCGCTGGCGCCTTAAATTTCGCAAGGTTATTACCGATCGACGGCAAGCGGCCGTGCGAGCAAATCCATTACGGCCTGTACATCGACCGGCTTCGTCAGGTGGTGGTTAAACCCGGCATTGATGGACGCTTGACGATCTTTTTCATGTCCCCAGCCGGTCAGTGCGAGCAGAAGAACGTTTTGCCCCAGCTTTGCGCGTATGCGCCGAGCGACTTCGTGGCCGCTAAGCTTGGGCAGTCCCAGATCCAGCAGCACGGCGTCAGGCTGAAATTCCACCGCCGCCACCACGGCAGCCATGCCGTCATAGACGACTTTTACTTCGTGATCGGATAAACCGAGCAGCAAGGCCATGCTGTTGGCCGCATCTTCATTGTCATCCACGATCAGTACCCGTCGCCGCAAGGGCGAATTCGACCGTAACCGCTCTTTTGCTGAAGTGTGCGCCACCTGCGTGGCCTTGATGGGAAGCCGGACGAGAAATTCACTGCCACATCCAACGCCTTCGCTGGTGGCCGACACGCTGCCGCCGTGCATTTCGACGAGCATGCGCGCCAAAGTCAGTCCGACACCGAGACCGCCCCGTGATCGAGTCCGGCTTTCGTCCGCTTGCATGAACATGCGGAAAACGTTTTCAAGAATTCCCGCCGGCATGCCAATGCCGGTATCGCGTACACGCACCGTAGCGACTTCCGAATCGCATTCGGCCTCAATCCGAATGCGGCCGCCGTGGTCTGTGTATTTGGCGGCATTATTGAGCAGGTTGGAAAAGACCTGAGACAGGCGGATCGGATCTCCGTCCACAGAGATTGGCTCGGATGGCACTGCAACGGTCAATTCCAGTTCCTGTCTATCGATGAAAGGACGATTGGCTTCGATGGCATTACCGATACACTGAGCCAGATCGACCGCTTCGCGACGCAGGATAATTTTTCCGGAATTGATGCGGGACACGTCGAGCAGATCATCGATCAGACGCACCATGTGCTGTGCTTGCCGGGAAATAACCGCTCCAGCCCATTCGAATTCGCTACCCGGAGGTGCCTTCGCCAGCAGCAGCTCGGCGGCATTGACGACCGGGGCCAGTGGGTTGCGCAACTCATGGGACAGGATCGCCAGAAAATCGTCCTTGCGCTGATTGGCTTCCCTGAGTGCGGTTTCCGCTTTCTTTCGCAGCGTAATATCGCGCGCGATCTTGGAGGCGCCAATGATTTTGCCGGCTCCGTCGCGTATCGGGGAGACGGTCAATGAAATGTCAATTAAATCTCCCCACTTGGTACGTCGTAACGTTTCGAAGTGATCGACGCGTTCTCCTGCGCGGAGCAGCTCAATAATGGTCGCCTCTTCGTGCAGGCGCTCGCGGGGAATGATAAGTGTAATGTGCTTCCCAACGGCCTCAATTGCCGAGTACCCGAAAATGCGCTCGGCCCCGCGGTTCCAGGATGTTATGACGCCATCAAGCCGCTTGCTGATAATTGCGTCATGCGACGACTCAATGATGGATGCCAAAAGCGCCTGCGTCTCTACGGCTGTAAGCGCAGGGGCTGTAAGCGCAGGAAAATTGGTACCTCGTGTAGATATAGATGATTCTGTCACTGCCCTAACCTCGTTTACCGCTGCAACGTGTCTTTGGCCACGGTTTTAAACGGGACAAATTGCTTGCATCGATGAGACTGCCAGCCACGTATCAGAGAATGAAGGGCTCTATCTCGCTCGATGAACGTCCTGTTAATAGAGAGACGGCTCGTGTGTTGTTGCGTCCTATCGCTGATCGTATCAAGCGTCTGCTGCATGCGCCTCTCGACCGCAATCGTCCGACGCTGTTGGGAACGCGATCGTTGGCAAGGCTGAAAAAGACGGAGAGTACCGGGCGCGCGTGCGGCATAAAGTCTATGCGGGCGGCGTAAAACCGTTGTGCGCGACGTCAAGCGATACACCGTCGGGTGCCTGCGGCCGGCATCGTAGAAATCGGATGTTCTCATTGCGGTTTCATCGAATCCTTGATGAGCACCGAAAGTATTAGGAATACTTTTGGCGTGTCCCCTGACAGAGCCCGTACTAGTTGAGATATTCAATTCCTACGATACCGGCGGCGGCCTAGAGACAAGCAGCATATGTTGTGCCTGCCGCCGTTAAAGCCGTGAAATATCATTTCGACTGGACCGCGATAGGTTAAATGCAGTTGCAGTAGGCTGCGGCAGAACAACATCTGCGCACTACGCTTTGCTGGCAGGAGCAATGCCTCATTCTCTTCTATGTGCCCACATGTGTGGCTGAGTGATGGCGACACTTTTGCCGGCGTAATTCCGGTTGCCCGGTTGCTAGTGACAAGATCTGGATTGGATGCGTTACTAAGCTCTGCGCTATGCCGTCAGCGAGGAGTGGGGCGAATGCCACCGTCACGACATTCGGTAATTCTTACTACTCGTGGCTGGCCCAACGCGTAAAATCAGGATGGGTGCCGGCATTGGGGAAGGCTATACACGCGCGGGAACTACTCTCCCTCCAGGGGCTGCAGTCCCTCAGTGGTGAAAGATCGGTGTCGACCTGCGTGTACTTGGTCATATCAGCAAGAGCTGAACGGAATCAGATGTGTGGCGCGCAGCGGTTCCGACTTCATGCCGCTGTTCGGCAACAAGGGCGACGCTACACAAAGGCGGGATCCGAACGATGTTCGACGGCTCAATCCGAACGCCCGGTATTCACTGCAGTCGCTATTCGGATATTTGTGAAGATATAGCTGCTCCTCGAATTCGCACCCCGCAGCTATTGAAGAATAACTCTGAACAGAGTTCCATTGTTGCTGGAATTTCCGGCCATGGATGTTGTGCCGAAAAACGCGCTTCCAATACCAGGAATCAATGCCAGCGGTTGCGCACCATCTGCCCCGCCCGTAAACGAATAGACAATAGACTTGATTCCCGCCGCGAACCTGAAAATAGAACCGCTGTTATAAGTTCCTCCATTGCCAGTAAGACCATACAAGCTGCTGTTTTTCAGAAGTACAACAGTGGGAGTCAGACCGTCATCCGCTCCTTGAAATCCGTAGAGCGTGGAAAATGCAGTTCCATCCGGCGCCATCACAAATAGCGTTCCTCCATTGCTTGGCAGATTGCCCGCCGCGGTCGTGCCATAGAGATTGCCGTCGGTTCCTTGAGTGAGGCTGTTGGGGCCTATCCCATCTCCGCTGCCGTTGTGATAATTGCCGCCGAATTTATGCGTGACGGTTTCGACGCCTGCCAAGGTGAGTCTGAACACCGCACCAGCTCCTCGCCGCGAATCTCCTCCGTTAGCTGTTCCGTATAGATTGCCGTCGCTACCTCGAATCAAGCTCGTCGGATCTTCACCATCATTGGCGTAGCGGCCGGTGAAGCTGTAGAACGTCGTGAATTCGCTGCCGTCCGGCGCAATCTTAAAGACAGTGCCCAGCTGTCGTGGTCCCGTTCCACCATTTGGTGTGGTTCCGTATAAATTGCCGTCGGTTCCTTGTACGAGATTCCCAGGATTGCCGCCATCCGTTCCAGCACCGAACGAGTACAGGGTGGTGAGTGTCCCTGTTGTCGGGTCGCAGCTGCCACCACTCGCGGCCAGCATCCATACGGTGCCATTTCCGCTACTTCCGCCGGTCAGGGTGGTGCCATAGAGGTTCCCGTTGCTTCCAATCAGGATGCTGGTTGGGCTTGCGCCATCAGCTCCTCCGGCGAATGAATAAATCACGCTCTCCCGTCCTTGCGGCGTGCTTCTGAAAATCGCCCCTGCATTGTTGACACCGCCAGCTTGGCTGATCCCATAAAGACAGCCGCTGGTGGCCATCACCAGACCATTGCGTACCGGAGTTGAGGCGTCCGGATTGCCGGCGAAGTTGTACTCCGTGGTGAATGTTGCCGCGCTGCTTGCGGTTGAAAGCAGAAAAATCGACAACGTGGCAATTACAGTGACAGCGATTCTTTCGCGAATGCCCATCCTTTTCCCTGCCGCGCTCTTCATCGGTTCCCTCCAGTGGAATCCAAAGCCAATACTGGCACTTTCTAAGACAACGTCAACTTCAATTTGTTGAATGAATCGGTGACTATATTTCGATGCAATGCGTGGCGGCGCATTCGGCAGAGATTTAGCTCCATAACCAATTGATAAGATGGGTTGTTGCTCTGCAACAAATCACGTCTGTGCTGGAGATGACAGTCGCGCTCGCACGGCCCCGGGCTGGCGCAAAAAAAACTTGGTAACGACGCCGAATCGGTCGGCCGCTTAGCGCAATTTGTGGGAGTTATCGATCCTTCAGTGCCCATTGTTCTTGGATTGCGCGGGAACGTGTCTGCGCAGTGAACGATCTGCGTCAATATTCAAATTGTTTCTGGCTTTGAGGCACGGTTTGCGAAATCGCGCTCGTCGTATTCAGCAGCGATTCACCGCTACAAGGATTTGATGGGCGGGAATTTCCGGCCCGCCCCGAACCGGAGCGCACGCTTTCCGATATTGGTGCGAGAAAGGGGTTCCTGGACACAAATCAAAATGCGCAAACTGCTTTTTCTGCTGAGTCTTGCCCCAGTCGTTGCTGTACCCGTAAACACTTTTGCTGATGGCAACCCGCCGCCAGGTTCCGGTGATTTCGGCGTTTACTACAGTTACGCGAATCAGAAACTCGAGGGCGAACCGAGCAATCCTAGCGGTAGCGGCGTCGGCATCGATGCGCAGTGGAACCTGCCATACGGTCTATTCACCAATGCGTCGTATCAATACAACAACGAGTATGCGGCCCCAACCGATATCTACGACGGTTTGCGCCAGAAAACAGAACAGGTGCGTGGCGGCGGCGGCATCCAGTTTCCGATGCCGAACCAGCCGCTGATACTCTACGGAAAAATCGATTACGTGCATTATGGCTTTGACTACAGCTCAGGCGGCATTGATTACGGGCGCGACAACAATGACGGTCTCGGCTATTCGGTAGGCTTCAAGACTTGGGCCGGTCCAGTAGCGTTCTATCTGGAAGGGGGATATCTCGATCTGTCCGATTCGCATGGTCAGGAAGCGATCGGCGGCGTGTCGTTTCCGCTCGGTCGGGGGCGGGTTTATCGCAGCCCGATCGAATTTTTCGCCGAATACCACTGGTCACATCTGACTACCACCAGCGGTGGCGATTTCAGCGATATCTATTACGACTATCGTGCGGGCCTGCGCGTACCGTTTTGATGTTGACACCGCGGGAACACGGCTGCCGTGTTCCCGCTTTTGTCCGCGTCGTCCGGGGAGTGCGCCGTACCGTAGTCCGAAAGCAAGAAAGTTATCCTGATCGCGCAATCCAGAGTCTCGCGTACTTCCAAGTCAAGCATCATCCGATCGATGGAAGCTGTTGCTCGCTTGTGCCAGCTAGAATAGCGGACGGCTTGATCGATATCCCGTCGGGGGATCAACAGTCAGGTCTCCATAAAACATCAATTAACGGCACCTCAGCACTCATGAAGACCTATTCGCGGATTGTCGGCACGGGCAGCTATCTGCCTGAAAAAGTCGTTACCAACCGAGACTTGGAAGCACGCATCGAGACTACCGACGAGTGGATTGTTTCCCGCACCGGCATCGAGGCCCGACATGTGGCGGCAGAAGGCGAGATGACCAGCGATCTGGCCGTCGCGGCGGCGCGGCAGGCGATGGAGGCTGCCGGCGTGAGCGCCGACGATATCGATCTCATCGTGGTCGCGACTACGACTGAGGACATGATATTTCCGTCCACGGCCTGTCTCGTACAGGCCAAGCTGGGCGTCAAGCAGGGTGCCGCTTTCGACGTGCAGGCGGTCTGCACGGGCTTCATTTACGCACTGTCGATCGCCGACAAATTCGTCGCCTGCGGACAGCATCGCTGCGCGCTTGTCATCGGCGCCGAAGTGTTCTCCCGCATCCTCGACTGGAACGACCGTCGCACCTGCGTGCTGTTCGGTGACGGCGCCGGGGCCGTCGTGCTCAAGCAATCAACTGAGCCGGGCCTGATGTCGAGCCATTTACATGCGGATGGCAGTCTCGCGCATATCCTGCGCGTACCCGGTGGTATCAGCAGTGGCGAACTGCGCGGCAGCCCCTTTCTGGAAATGGATGGACAGGCCGTCTATCGCGTCGCGGTTACGCAGCTGGATGCCTGTGCGAAAGCGGCGCTTGCGCACAATGGCCTGACGGCGGCGGATGTCGACTGGTTCGTACCACACCAAGCCAATATCCGCATCATCAACACGCTGGCTGAGAAAATCGGTGTGCCAAAAGAAAAAGTTGTGACCACCGTAGCCCGGCAAGGCAATACTTCGGCAGCATCGGTGCCACTGGCGCTGGATGCGGCCGTGCGTGACGGACGTATCAAATCCGGACATCTGGTGCTGATGGAAGGTGTCGGCGGCGGAATGACCTGGGGCGCGGTCGTGTTGCGCTGGTAGATCTGAGCTTAGAGAGTGAGTCCAAACAAAAACCGCCCTGGCATCCTGCGGGGCGGCTGGTAGTCAGCTTGCAGAATGGCGCCTCGGAATCCGGCGCCTGACCACGATATTTCAGGCCAGCGCTTTAATGTGCGCTGACAGACGGCTCTTGTGACGTGCGGCCTTATTCTTATGGATCAGGCCATGGTCCGCATAGCGATCCAGTACCGGGACCATTTCTTTGTAGGCGGTTTCGGCAGCAGCCTTGTCCTTGACTTCGACGGCCTTCGTGACTTTCTTGATCAGCGTGCGCACCATTGAGCGCTGGCTGGCATTGCGGGTCCGGTTCTTTTCGGACTGACGGGCGCGCTTACGCGCAGAAGCGATATTGGCCAAAGCGGAAACTCCGGAAATTCCAGTAAGTCCTGGATAAACCTTGTTGAAAACACCGCTCTCACATTGAGAGGGCGAGTTTGCTAGTATCCCGGGCTTTGCTTCCCGCTGTCAATCCTCATCCAATTCAACGCTTGAGTAAGAATCTCGCTAAATCGACCGGCATCATCGGTGGGCTGACACTGGTTTCACGTGTGCTGGGTTTTGTCCGCGAAATCATGCTCGCGGCTGCATTTGGTGCGGGCAGTGGCATGGATGCGTTTCTGGTCGCGCTGATGATCCCGAATTTCGGACGGCGCATGTTTGCCGAAGGTGCGTTTTCACAGGCCTTCGTGCCGGTCTTTACTGAAACCAAGACCCGGCAATCGCACGAAGCGGCGCGCGATCTTGCCGCCGTGGTCATGGGAACGCTTGGCGGCGTTCTCTCGCTGATTACAGTGGTTGGGTGTCTGGCAGCGCCGGTGCTGGTGTGGCTCTTCGCGTCCGGGTTCAGTGCCGATCCGGCCAAGCAGACGCTCAGCACCGAATTACTGCGCTGGACCTTCCCATATTTAATGTTTATCTCACTGACGTCGATGGTCGGCGGTGTGCTGAACAGTTATGGACGCTTTGCGGTGCCGGCCTTTACGCCGGTGATTTTAAATGTTTGCATCATTGCCGCCGCCTTCGTTGACTCCGGATCGGTGCAGGTTCTGGCATACGCAGTATTTGCAGCCGGTATTCTCCAGTTCGCATTCCAGTTGCCGCAGATGGCGGGCCTCGGACTGTTACCGTGGCCGCGCTGGGGCTGGCATGACGCCCGCGTGCGACGCATTGTCGCCTTGATGGTGCCGGTCATGGTCGGCTCGTCGATTGCGCAAATCAGTCTTCTGCTCAACTCGAATCTTTCGACGAACCTTGGCGACGGTGCGGTGAGCTGGCTCTACTATGCGAACCGGCTGATGGAGTTCCCGCTCGGAATTTTCAGTATCGCCATCGGCACCGCGATCCTGCCGACGCTCTCCGCCCATCACGCCAGCCAGTCCACGGATCAGTTTTCACGCACGCTCGACTGGGCTTTGCGCACGGTTCTGGTCATCGGTTTGCCCGCTGCGGTGGGCATGGTCCTATTGGCTGGGCCGCTGGTCGCCACCATCTATGGGCACGGCCACTTCTCCGCCCGGGACGTCGAGATGACGACTTGCGCGCTGTGGGCGTATTCGATCGGTTTTATGGGGTTTTCGTTCGTGAAGGTATTGGTGCCGGGCTTTTATGCACGTCAGGAGACACGTCTGCCGGTGCGATTCGCGGTGATTTCACTGGCGATCGGCATAGCAATGAGCCTGGCTTTGTTCGCAGCGGCCAAAATCTGGCGGTTGCCTGCTGCGCATGCTGGCCTGGCCGCATCGACTTCACTGACCGCCTGCCTAAATTCCGCGCTGCTGTTTCATCGGCTCAAGCGCGACGGTGTTTATCGGCCCGGCGCGGGATGGGGCGCATTCTCCTTACGCATCCTGCTCGCCAATGCGGCGCTAGCGGCCGTGGTCATAGCGATGTCCAGCGATCTGGCGACGTGGATCGCCATGGGGACCTGGGTCCGTGCCGCGCGGCTTGCCGCAGTGATCGCCGTGGCGATCACAAGCTACTTCGCGGTGCTGTTTGCGGCTGGTTTGCGGCCAAGCCACCTGCGGTCGGCGCCGACCTCGGCCGTATAATCGCCATCGCCAGTGACCTCTCGCCCATATCTTCCATGGAATTGATTCGCGGTCTGCACAATCTGCGCGATCGCCATCGCGGTTGCGCGCTCGCGATCGGTAACTTCGATGGTCTGCACCGCGGCCATCAGGAGTTGCTGGCGCATGCCCGAGAGCATGGACGCAAACTGGGCGTGCCATCGACTGCAATGTTTTTCGAGCCGACGCCGCGCGAGTTCTTCACGCCGGATCGTGCGCCGCCGCGTATCAGCGAGTTCCGCGACAAGATGCGCCGCTTCGAACGCGTCGGCATGGATCGCCTGATCTGTCTGCGTTTCGATGCCGGTCTGGCCGCTATGAGCGCCGAGAGTTTCGTCGATGACCTGATTCTGGATCGTCTCGGCGCGCGCGCCGTCGTGGTCGGAGTCGATTTCCGTTACGGTGCGAACCGCATGGGCGACAGTGCACAGTTGCGGCAGCACGTCACCGCGCGCGGCGCGGTCGCGGACATCGTCGACGCAGTGATGGCGGGTAACGAGCGCTGCAGCTCAACCGCGATCCGTGAAGCGATGGCGACTGCGGATCTGGATCGCATCGAACGCCAGCTCGGCCGGCGCCACTCGATGATCGGACGCGTGCGGCACGGTTTGAAGCTGGGGCGCAAGCTCGGGATGCGCACCGCCAATATCCATCTGCGTCACGTGCCCGCGCTGCGGCTCGGTATCTATGCGGTGGTCGGCTGGGCCACTGGCGAACGGCGGCGCTGGTCCGGCGTCGCGAGCTTGGGTGTGCGGCCGACGGTCGGTGGTACGCGGCCACTGCTGGAAACTCATTTTTTCGATAACTCGGACGATTGGTACGGACGCGAGATCGAAATCGAATTCGTCCGTTATCTGCGGCCTGAGATGCACTTCGATTCGCTCGAAGCGCTGGCCGAACAGATGCAGCGCGACGCTGCACAGGCGCGGATGCTATTAGCCTAAGCGCTTATCCGTGAATACATCGTGTCCGCGATTTATTCACGGATAAGCTCTAAAATTCCCCGATGAACGACAACGCCCCTGCCGATTACAAGCACACCATCCTGCTGCCGAAAACCGATTTTCCGATGCAGGCACAGCTCGCCAAGCGCGAGCCGGAAATGCTCGCGCGCTGGCAGAAGGAGGATTTGTATGGTGCGGTGCAGAAGGCGACCACAGGACGCGAAAAGTTCTGGCTTGTTGACGGTCCGCCCTATGCGAACGGCGATATTCATATCGGCCACGCCGTTAATAAGGTTCTGAAGGACATCGTGGTCAAGGCCGCACGCCTCGACGGCAAGAATGCGGCCTTCGTGCCGGGTTGGGATTGCCATGGTCTGCCGATCGAGCTGCAAGTCGAAAAGAAGTTCGGCAAGGTCGGCGAGAAGTTGGATGCGAAGACCTTCCGCGCCAAATGCCGCGAGTACGCGCATGAGCAGATCGGCCGTCAGCGCGAGGATTTCAAGCGCCTCGGAGTGCTCGCCGATTGGGATCGACCGTATCTGACGATGGATCCGAAGTTCGAGGCCGAGCAGTTGCGTGTGCTCGCGCGCATCATCGACAACGGTCACGTCGTGCGCGGCTTCAAACCGGTGCACTGGTGCCTGGATTGCGGCTCGTCGCTGGCGGAAGCGGAAGTCGAATATCAGGACAAACAGTCGGTGGCGATCGACGTGCGTTTTCTCGCTACAGACGCTGTGGAAGTCGCGCGCCGCTTCGGTGCCAATAAACCTGACGGTGATATCGGCTTCGTGATCTGGACGACGACGCCGTGGACGCTGCCGGCGAATCGCGCGATCGCCGTGCATCCGGAGCTCGATTACGTGCTGGCGCAGTTTCCGGGGATCGGTACCCTCGTGCTCGCCGAAGGTCTGTTGGAACCCAGTGCCAAACGTTACGGCGTCGACGGCCCCGTTGTGCTCGGTCGGGCCAAAGGGGCGGCGTTGGAAGGTCTGCTTGCGCACCACCCGTTCGCAGGTCGTGACGTGCCGATTATTCTTGGTGAGCATGTCACGCTGGAAGCGGGTACCGGCCTGGTCCATACCGCGCCCGCGCACGGCGTGGATGACTATCAGATCGGCCGCAAATATGGACTGCCGGTCGAAAACCCCGTCGGCTCGAATGGAGTGTTTATCGACGGCACGCCGGTCGTCGCCGGTTTGCACGTACGCAAGGCGGAAGAGCCGATTCTCGCCAGCCTCCGCGCAAGCGGCGCGTTGGTACATGAAGCAAAGCTCACCCATAGCTATCCGCATTGCTGGCGCCACAAATCGCCGCTGATCTTCCGCGCGACGCCGCAATGGTTCATATCGATGGACGCCAAAGGTTTGCGCCGCGACGCGCTGGCCGAGATCGAGCGCACGAAATTCTTCCCGGACTGGGGGCGCGAACGTATCCACGAAATGGTCGCCAGCCGCCCGGACTGGTGTATCTCGCGCCAGCGCTACTGGGGCGTGCCGATGGCGGTGTTCGTGCATCGCACCGAGCAGACCTTGCATCCGCGAGCGGCCGAGTTGCTGCGCTGGATCGCCGACAAGGTTGAAGTAGAGGGGCTCGAAGCCTGGTTCGGTTCCAGTGAAAGCGATTGGCTGGGTGATGACGCGGGGCAGTACGAGAAGGGCACTGACACACTCGACGTCTGGTTCGATTCGGGCGTCGTGCACCAGTGTTTCTTCAAGGCGATGAAGCCGGGCGAACTCGTTAGCGGCGTCGCGCCGCAGGCGGATTTCTATCTGGAAGGTGCGGATCAGCACCGCGGCTGGTTCCAGTCGAGCCTGCTGACGAGCGTAGCGATGCAAGGCCGCGCGCCGTACAAGGCGGTGCTTACGCACGGTTTTACCGTCGACGAGCAGGGCCGCAAGATGTCGAAGTCGCTCGGCAACGTCGTTGCACCGCAATCGGTGGTCAAGGAGCTCGGCGCTGACGTACTGCGCCTGTGGGTCGCGGCGAGCGATTACAGCGGCGAGATCGCCGTGTCGAATGAGCTGCTGAAGCGCATTGCCGACGCCTATCGCCGTATCCGCAACACGGTGCGCTATCTGCTCGGTAGCTTGTACGGCTTCGATCCTCAGCGGGATGCCGTTGCGCCGGGGAAATTGCTACCGGTCGACGCCTGGGCACTGGCGCAGGCGGCAAAACTCCAGACCGAGTTGCAGACCGCCTATCGCGAAGCGGATTTCCATCTCGTCTACCACAAGCTGCACAACTACTGTTCTGTCGATCTCGGCAGTCTGTATCTGGACATCCTTAAGGACCGTCTCTACACGCTGCCGGAAGCACATCCGGCGCGCCGTTCCGCGCAGACCGCGCTCTGGTATCTGGCCGAGGCGATGGTGCGCTGGATTGCGCCGATCCTGTCGTTCACGGCGGACGAAATCTGGCAGCTGCTGCCGGGCGATCGAGGCGGGAGCGTGTTCGCCCAGGCTTGGTATTCACTGCCGCAGATTCCAGAGGCTCAGCGGATCGACTGGGCGCAACTGCTGGTAGCGCGCGAAGCGGTCAAGAAGGTGCTCGAAGAGCTGCGCGTGCGCGGAGAGATCGGATCGAGCCTTGATGCGGAAGTAAGCCTGTATGCAGATGGCGCGATGCTGGATTCGCTCCGGTCAGTCGACGATGAGCTGCGCTTCTGGTTCATCACCGGCAACGCCTCGGTCGCATCCGCTGCGGAGCGTCCGCATAACGCAATCCAGGCGGCGGGCAGTGATATACCGTTCTGGGTGTCGGCCAAGCCTTCGGCACACGCCAAGTGCCAACGCTGCTGGCATCACCGGGCCGACGTCGGCGCCAACCCCGTGCATCCGACGCTGTGCGCACGCTGTGCAGAGAATGTCGCCGGTAACGGCGAAGTGCGCCGATTTATCTAACCCACATTGTTCATGAAGGCGTCCGAGAACTCCCAATGTCGCTGACTTCGCGATCCAATATCGCGTGGCTGTTGCTATCCGTGCTGGTCATCGTCGCGGATCAGCTGGTCAAACTGTGGCTGGTGCACACGCTTCCGCTATTCGGCCAGATCGAGATTTTTCCGCATCTGAATCTCGTACACATGCACAACACCGGCGCCGCGTTTTCGATGTTCAATCGGGCGCCGGCGCTGGTATTCATCTTGCTGAGCGTCGTCGTGAGCGCCGCCATCGCCAGCTGGCTGTGGCGGCACCCGGAAGGGGAGCGGATCGTTGCCGCCGCGCTGGCGCTGATTCTCGGCGGAGCGCTGGGCAACGCGATCGACCGTGTGCGCCTAGGCTACGTCGTCGACTTCGTTGATTTCTATGTCGGCCACTGGCACTTTGCGGCGTTCAACGTCGCCGATTCGGCGATCACAATGGGCGCGGGATTGCTGTTGCTCGACATGCTGATCCATTCCCGCAAGCAAGAACCCGCATAAACGCATTACGGATGGCGCCTGTCCGCTGAGTTCTTCGTATCAATAGTCATGAAGCTTTTTTCATGACCGTTTTCGAGGAAAGGGCAGCGCCATGACGCGCATCCGTGGTTTCACTCTGCTGGAATTGCTGACGACACTTGCGGCCGTGGCGATCATCAGCGCACTGGCACTCCCCGCCATGAGCAGCATGATCCTCGACAATTCGACGAGCAGTGCGACCAATCAGATGCTGTCAGCGCTGAACTATGCAAGAGCCCAGGCGATGACACGCAGGACGCGGACGATTGTGTGCCGATCCGGTGATTATGCGGCGGACATACCCAAATGTGATTCCGGAAGCCAGTCGCCTTCTCACGACGGTTACGAGGATGGCTGGATCGTTTTTCAGGATATGGACAGCGACAAGCAGCCCAATACAGGTACCGATGTGCTCCGCAGATTTGCGCCGCAAGCCGCGAGTGCGCTTACGATCCGCGGCAACAGCAAGATCCGGGACCGTATTGAATTTGCAGCGCAGGGCACTGTGGCCGCTTATAACGGCACAATGGTGGTCTGTGACCGGCGCGGGTGGACCGACGGAGGCCGCCATGCGAGATTGATCGTTATTGGTTTCGCGGGACGCATCCGGTCAACTGCGGGAAACGAACAGACTTCGTCGCCTCCGATTGGGACATGCCAGCCATAAATGGACAGCCACTGGCGGTGAGCATCCGCCGGGCACGACCTTAAATTTGGGGACAGAAGGGGACACTACGACTGGAGCAAGGCTCCGCCGGGACCTTCCCCTGGTCATTCCGGCAGCCATCCATGGCGACCGCATTCTCCGAAACGGCAGCTACACGAGCCGGCCGGAGCGACTTTTAGAGAGCGAAGCGGTTAGCGATCGCGGAAATGGGTTTCGACTTTCTCATCCTGTCCTTTCACGTCCACGCAAACGGTTGCCGTCGGACGCGCAAGCAGGCGGGGGATGCCAATGGGCTCGCCGGTTTTTTCGCAGTAACCATATTCGCGATCCCGGATTCGGCGCAGCGCCTCGTCAATCTTTTTCAGCAACATCGATTCGCGTTCGCGCAGACGCAGATCCAGCCAATGCTCTTCCTCGGCTGTCGCACGGTCTGCAGGATCGGCAAACACCTCGCGCTGATGGAGGCGTTCCTTGACGTCGAGTTCGCGGGCCAGCACTTCCTCGCGGGCCTTGAACAGCCGGAGACGGAAAAACTCCTGCTGGACATCATTCATATAGTCTTCTTCGGGCATCGCCCGAATGTCTTCGTCGGTCAGCGTGGCGGCGTCCGCCACGCTGTACCGACCCGCGCTTCTTACAGAAACTTTCCGAATTACGGAGTGACTGGAGGAAACAGCGGCGCGTACTCCGCGGTCACTAGCTTTTTTTTTTCCGCTTCGGCAGCGGGCGCAGCGGCGGCAGGCTTGGCCTTGGCTTTCGCCGGGGCCTTTTTCTTCGCCGTCTTTTTAGTCGCCTTCTTTGCCGGCTTTTTCGCTACGGCCTTGGCAGCCTTCTTCACTGCCTTTTTAGCGACCTTCTTTTTCGGGGCGGCTTTCTTCACCGCTTTCTTGACTGCCTTCTTGGCAACTTTCTTTGCGGCGACTTTCCGCGCCGGCTTGGCCTTCTTGGCCATTGGTTTCCTGGCCGCCGCTTTCTTCCCGACCTTCTTCGCAGCGGGCTTCTTCTTCGCTTTTGCTGATTTGCTTGTTGCCACTGGTGTCTCCCTAATGGTAATCAAACGAATACGAGAAACAGTTTAAGCATCGCTTAAACCCGTGCCTTATAACACTCGACTTTACGTAACGTCAATGCAACAACACAACGCGTCGTGGCGACCCAGTGCGACACTGGCGACATTGCGAAGCCGCAATGAATTGTTTCGGCAGGTTCGCCGATTTTTTGAATCGCGCGATGTTCTCGAAGTGGAGACGCCGGTTCTTTCGCGTGCGGCAACCGTCGATCGACAGATCGAAAGCCTGCATACGGATGATGGCCGCTGGCTGGCGACATCGCCCGAATTTTCGATGAAGCGCTTGCTTGCGGCGGGTAGTGGACCGCTGTTCCAGATCAGCCGGGTATTCCGCTTTGACGAGTGCGGACGTTTGCATAATCCGGAGTTCACGCTGCTCGAGTGGTATCGGCCGGGTTGGAGCCCGGATGCGTTGATGGATGAAGTCGAAGCCCTGGTGCGAACACTTGATGTCAGCCTGCCGCGCTTCAGCCGGCGGCGCTATCGCGATCTGTTCCTCGATGAGTTGCAGGTCGACCCGTTCACCGGCTCCGTCGAGGATATCCGCACAGCGCTCGCGTCGAGGATCGCGCTACCCCCAGGTGACGATCCCGAGATTCGGCAGGATCGCGATTTCTGGCTCGATTTTGCAATGGGTACGCTCGTTGGCCCACGACTGGGCATCGATGCCCCATCCTTCGTTTGCGATTATCCGGCGAGCCAGGCGGCGCTCGCGCGCGTACGCGATGGTGACCCGCCGGTCGCGGAGCGCTTCGAGTTGTACTGGCGCGGCATCGAACTGGCGAACGGTTATCACGAACTGGCTGACGCCGGGGAGCAGCGCCGCCGCTTTGTCGCCGATCAGGAGTGGCGCCGCGCACACGGACGGTGTGTGCCGCCCTATGACGAGCACCTCGTCGAAGCCCTCGCCAGCGATTTTCCCGACTGCTCCGGTGTCGCATTGGGCATGGACCGGCTGATCATGCTGATACTGAACCTGCCGAGTGTGTCCGCTGCGATGGCTTTTGATTATGACCGTGCCTAACAGGCTGTCGGAGCCCCCGTTATGACGATTTGGCGCGTGACGCGAAGAAGAAGAATCTAAGCAGCCGGAGCCGGCCATCCTCGCCTCACGCCATGTCATAAGGCTGCTATTCTCAAAATCACGTAAATTCTTAACGGTTCCCCTTTCGAGAACCGATCACGCTTTTGCAGCGGATCCGTTGTTCTCGCGGCAGCCACATTATTGTCCTACGAGTTATTAAAGATGAAGATAGTCGCTATCAGCGTGCTGTTCGGTGTCTGCGCCCTCATTGGCGGCTGCTTTGCACCGCTCATAGAAGGCGCGCGAGAGGGTTATGACTCCTCAAAACGTAGCTCGCTGGAAGCCAAAGCCACATCTGGGGATGCGCAGTCGCAATACGAGCTCGGCAAAACCTACTGCTGCGAGACGGGTCCGCAGATTCAGCGGTCGATGTCGGTCTACGACAACCAAAAAGCGACCGGATGGCTGTGCAAATCCGCATTGCAAAATTACGGTCCCGCACAGTACAAGCTGGCGCTTATTTATTCCGGGGACGAAATCAGCGGCGTGCGTGTTCTGGTGCGCGTGACCTCAGTGTTCGGAGACAAGGAATCGGCTCTGCCGGTGGCGTGGGTCTGGGCCAGTAAAGCGGCCGAAAACGGAACGGATAAGGCAGCGGACCTGCGCGATGCAATCGGGAAGAAGCTGACGGTTGCGGAAAGCGCTGCGGCTAAGACGGCCCTGCCCAACTGGCGCACGGCACCCTGCGTTTGGAAGGACGTGATCAAACCGGCCGCCCCAAACTCCCCCGATCACTGAACGTAGGTAGAGGTCGGTTCAGCCGCCCGGTATGACTGCCACCCAAGCATCGTGAATCCACGCAAACGACTGCATCAACTGCAACTTGCCCTCACCGCGGATGATTCGATCGATCATCGGAAAGGCCATCGTAATCTGCGGGTCCTGAGCCCAGTCTGCGGAGGACGCAATTTTATAGGTGTAGTTCACCATCGTTTGAGAGCGACCATCCACCATTTCAACGGGTTGCCAGCCGACGATTCTGTCCAGCTTGAGGTTGGCTACGCATAAATCTCCGGGATGATCGATGGGCTTATCGAGTGGTCCGAGGGTGACGGTTTTTTTGACGACGTAAAATTTCCTTCCGTTTTCCGTCAAATCATAGGTTTTGACCGTCGGATCGCTCGATGCGATCGATGATGCGACCAAGCCGAGTTTTTCCAGGATCGGCATTTGAATCGCATCGTTGGTTCGTGCCGCTCGATCGCGATCGGTGACCACAATTGGCCAGTTGAATTTTCCCAGGCAAAAATCGCCCTTTTTCTGCAGATAATCTTCGACCGCCGGCGTGAGCGTCTGTTGACTTAGGATCGGTGGCGCAGCGCCCTGAACTGCGCATGCAAATGTCGCTACGATGATTAGGAGCAGCTTTTTTTGGTTCATAGTTGTGAGGGTCAATAACAGCAGTCTGTGGCAAGCGAACGTCCGGTTATGCGCTTATAGAGGGTGATAATCGTCGGTCAGCGTGTTTAGAAACACCTCCAAATCCTCCATTTCCTGTTCGCTCATCGGTGGTTTGCTTCCGGGCGTACGGCCCGTCAGCGGTGCTTGGGAATCCACATTTCCGCGATATCGTGGCGGGAGATCGTCAAATTTCTGAACGACTCCATGCACGGTGGGATACCAAAGTTCTGGATTCGTGTCGCGCGTGTTGTAAAACCGAATGGCATCTCTCAAGGACTTGATCTGCCCGTTGTGGAAGAACACTTTGCGCGTCGCCACATTACGCAAGGTCGGAGTCTTGAACATGCCGCAGTATTGGCCATTCGCCGGCAGCGGATGATCCAGGCGGCTGCAAATACCGAGGTCGTAATGGTTCGGATCGCCATTGGCTGGAATCGCTCGGTTCCGAGGCACACTGATCGCGGCGTATGAATAGTCGGTAAACATGGCCACACTGCCTTGCAAACCGGGTCCGCTGTAATGGCACGCAATGCAGTTGCCTTTGCTGGGGTCTGCAAACACAGCCAAGCCGCGACGCTCGGCGTCGGTCAAAGTGCCGCCGATCTTGTTGCTGGCGTATAAATCGTATTTGCTGCTAAAGGGGTGGAAGCTGTAGTCCTCCAGCTGAAATGCCTGCAAGGCTTCGGTAGCTTTTTGGAACGCAGCTTCCGGATTCGCGAAGATATCGCCGCCGAACGCTTGTTGGAACAGCTCGGCATATGCCGATCCGCGGATTTTCGCAACCACGTCCGCGCCATTTTTGTTGGCCATCTCATTGTCGGCGAGCAACGGGATCTTTGCCTGATCGGCCAGCGTTGGCGCGCGTCCGTCCTGGGTGAATCCGCCACCGGGTCCGGGTGCGCTGATCCCGTCCGGGTTGTCCAACAGGTCTGCGTAGGGCGGGATGACCTCCGTGTAACGCAACGACGGCACCGCGCGGGTGCCGAACTGCGACATTGTTTTACCGCCCATCTGCACGGGTAGGGAATTGGGCGGTGCATAGGCGTGATCAGGATCGTGGCAGGTTGCACACGCCAACTTTCCAGACCCGGACAACGCCGTATCAAAGAACATCTTTTGTCCGACCTGGGCCGCCAGACTCAGCGGATCATGTCGCGCCATCTTGTAGGCGATGCTGCCGGTATCCGGCGTCGATCCGGCCGCTACACGTCCGATGCCGGTGAGGATGCCGACCAGGTAAATGAATTTACGCAAAAAGAATCCCCGAAGCCCCGTTATGGAATACCGGCGGGTTCGTCCATGAACCCGCCCGGTTTCTTCCAGTTGTGTTACTGAACGGAAGTCGGCAATGCCCAGACGTTGGTTTGGTTCGCGTCGGGCCCGATCTGCGGGGTCGTGTTTTGGTCCGCCGATTGCACCTCAACATAAGCCGACGGGATCACATACGCATGGTTCATCGGACGCACCGAATCGAAATGTGGGTCCGCCGAACCAGCGTATTCCGGCAGGTTGAGAACGTTGGCCGCGATGAAGTTTTGCGTGTACTTGGAACGATTCATGTACGTACCGACATTATCCGGATCGGCCAACCCGAACATATCTTGCAGAGTATGAACGAACGAGAAGTGGCTATAGGAATCGCTATCCTTGATGCCCTTAGGCGCACTTGCCTGGTTGGTCAGCACCGCGAAGATGCTGTTGCCGTGGCCGCGGTTGCCGTTGGTGTAGTTGGTGACCGAGGTGTCGATCGTAGTAACGGTCCCCGCCGCATTCGAGATCAGCGGTTTGGCCACTGTGCTGTTGCCGGGATTCCAGCCGCAGCAGGAGTTCTTTCCGGTGGTCGCGTTGCCTTCGTCGAACATCAACACGATAGCAACACGCTTGTACGGATTTTGCCAAATCGGTGACGCCTGAATCTTGTTGACTAGGTATTTGACGTAGTTATCGCCGCGCCCGAGGATTTTATCGCTCGTTGAAGTTGGCGAAACGTTGTTTGCCACGGAGGTGCAATCGCTTGCGGTGCCTGCAGCATGGGTAATGCTATCCGTTCCAGTGACGGTGATGCCGTGCATGTCATCGCACTGGTCAGGGACTACGAAGTTCAACGCGCCGATATCGCCCGTGGTGAGGTCGGTGCCCAATTGATCCTTGTCGTAGCCGACGGGAATGGCGTAGTCCGTGCCGTTGAGCAGCACCGCATCCCACTGTCCGCCGCCCAGCGTGCGATTGCTGGTCTTGAATTCGACTGCACTGCGCACGTTTTGATAGGCCATTCCCGGATGATGCTTGGTTTTATACAGTCCCGCAGGCAGCGGAAGATTGAGGGTTGGACTTCCGATCTGACTCGTATTGCCACCCAGCGTGCCCGGCGCGTAGACGTGATCGGGTGCGACCACCGCCGCATCGGCGACGCTGTCGGTGCGAAAGTCCTGGCCCGGATTCATCGACTCGCTATAGGTTCTCCAGGTCATGCCCACGCTTGTTAAGGCATTGAACAGGTTCGGACGGCTGACGATGTTGTGATTGGTCGCTTGCGAGCAGGGCACGGTAAATGGAGACTTGGCGAGGCCCGGCTGGGTGTTCGTCGGCTGTGGCAGATCTTGCACCGCGTTCGCGCCCGTCGCACCGCAGTTCCACTGGTTATCGTCGGTGATGCCGAAATCATCGCCGCCGCCGAGAGCCGTATAGTTCGGCTCGCTTGGGTTGCCGGTCGCATAGTAATTGGTGAATTGATTGCCAGCCTGCAAGTACGCGTTGATATTGGGTGTATAGGGCGAATTCAAAATGGACAGCGTCGCCTTGTTTTCCAGCATGACGATGAAGATATGGTCGTAGCGCGGAATGCCTTCAAGCGCCATCGCCGCCTGTTCCGCTGCCGGGACGGTCGCCACGTCGCCGCGATCGACCATCGTCGCCGCGAAAGTGAAGCGATTAGTAAGAACCACGGATTCCTTCAACATGGCGGCCTTTTGAACGCTATCGGCCACCGTGTTCGGATCGGTCAGAAGCAGAGAGGGGTCGACGCCGATACGCTGGGCGACCGCCGCTTGGGCATTTGCGTACGTTAGACCGTCATTCTCCATCATGCGCAGCACTTCCGTGGACAACGGCGTGACGGCCACGTTCGCGGGCGCAAGTGGTGACACCGTCGAGGCGGCAACCTGGGCTGCGGCGACGCGCAGTACGTTTCGGCTCGCCACTGGATTTCCGTTGTTCGTGGTGCTCGTCGAAATCTCTGCGACGAGGTTGCCGGCAGTGCGACTGGTTAACAGGAAGCTGCCGTCACTTCTGCTAATCGTGTTTGGCTCACCGGCGTCGCAGGCGCCGTTGTTATTGAGATCGAAGCAAACCTTGGCGGCCGCATAGACTGACGCGACGGTCGTCGAAGCGATCGAAAGCGCTGGATTGTCCGAGTTCACCGGCGGTGTGAAATAGCTGCCGGCTACGACGCCCTTAACGGACAGGGGCGCGGTCAGCGCGTGGCTGGGTGCGGCGACGGAAAATAGAGCCGTCGCGACCGCAATGGAAAATGACGTTCTAGCTGGCAGGCGCTCGGATAATGTGGGGTTTTTTTGCATGGCTGCTTTCCTGAAGTGGGTCAATGACGATGTGGGAATGCGGGTTTGGAAGAGCCGTTCAGGCGTGATCGAGTTCGAGACGACGACGCTTTACGACACTGGCAAGAAAGCCCAAGCCGGAGACCAGCAAGGGAAGCGCTGCCGGCACCGGAACGGGAGTTACCGCAGGGGTCAATGACCACGTGCCAGCTGCGAAACCACTCGCTGGATTGGCGAGGTCTATATCACCAGTGTTGGTGTTAACCGCAAAAACTTCCTGCGTGCCGCTTCCCGATGGAGTGGTTCCGTTAACAAAGTAAAAATAATTCGTGACTCCATTGCCTTGTGGGTCATTGGAATCGGCAATAATGAAGTTGTTCAGCGTTGCATTGGTGGAAAGGACTGCAGCGCCACTGCTGTAGTCGTAGCTGTTGGTCGCTGCGTTAAATGTGCCGACGTACAACGGCCCGGAAAACGTGCTGCCGTTGAAGTCGACAGTCATGTTCGAAATATCGTCCACGAAAGCGCCGTTCAGGGTACCGGTCAGCGATCCGGTAAGTTGCAACCCGTCGGCGAAGATATATGAGAAATCGATAGTGCTCGCGTGTACGGCACCGCTGGTCAATACGGCGCATAACGCCGCTGCTTTTGCGAAGTTTTTAATCACGGGAACCTCTTGAGTGTTGGGTTATTTGATGAGGCATGACGATAGATCCGCTGGGTGTCCTAACCGCGGTAAGAACTTCGGGAAGCATCCACAGCCCCGCGATGCGATGTCGCAGCGCTCGATCGCAGTATTGCAACCCGAAACACACATTTTCGTGACCGGAAAATTAATTTTTTGCGACAAGGGAACTGGATACGAGAACCCTTCTATCGTCATTTCCGAATAGGCTTGCCCTGAGGTTTTCTTTGCGTCGATGTGCGTCGGACACAAAAGCGTCAACTCCTTTTGAGAAGATGACAAACGTATGAGCACCGTCGTCAAAATAACGTCCGAACTACGGAGCTGGATCGATCACAATCTGAGCCGTGGTTGTGCACCCGAGCAATTGATTCATAGCATGATCGGTGAGCGATTCGAACCTTCGATCGCAACAGGCCTGATCGAGGCGTTCGTGCGAGCGCGTAATTCGGGAGTGCCGATATGCGGCGATACACTGAACTTGGATTCGCCGCGCCGACATACCAATACGAAAAGCCGCGTATCGCAGTCGGTAATGCGATCCAGACGTCGGATCGGACTATTTCGGTACTGCTGAGACTCGAACGGCCGAGCGTCGTCGTGCTTGCCAATGTATTGAGTCCCGAAGAATGCGATCAGTTGATCGCTCTTGCGCGACCGCGGTTGACGCCCTCAACGGTAGTCGATCCGATAACCGGATCAAATCAAGTTGCTCAATATCGAAATAGCGAAGGGATGTTTTTTCGGTTGCAAGAGACGCCGTTCATCGCCACTCTGGACCACCGGATATCACAGATCATGAACTCTCCAGTGGAGAATGGAGAAGGTCTGCAAGTTCTGCATTATGGTGTGGGTGCTCAAAGCATGCCGCACTTTGATTTTCTCATTCCGTCCAATCCGACCAATAAAGAGTCACTGGCACGTAGCGGTCAACGCATCAGCAGTCTGGTGATTTATCTGAACGACGTTGTGGCTGGCGGCGAAACGTTCTTCCCCGAGGTTGGACTTTCAGTCTCACCCGTAAGGGGTAATGCCGTTTACTTTGAATACACCAATGGCAGCCGTCAGGTAGACGACAAGTCTCTGCACGGCGGCGCCACGGTTATTGAAGGTGAGAAGTGGGCCGTGACCAAATGGATGCGCGAGCGGCCTTTTATATCCGCGTGATTGATAAATGCGGATTGGAATATCCCGACGTCTCCGCCGCATATCGGCCCTCATTGATGAGTGCTCAACCCCTCAAAAGCGGCCAAAACATCTGCGGGATACATCAGCGACGGACCACCGCCCATGTATACCGCCATCCCCAGTGCCTCCTCGATCTCGGCGCGGCTGGCGCCAAGCCGGATCAGTGCCTGTATGTGGAAGCCGATGCAGGCGTCGCAGTGCGCGGCGACTCCGAGCGCCAACGCGATCAGCTCTTTGGTCTTGCCATCGAGCGCGCCTGGCGCCGTAGCCGCGCGCGCCATCGCATTGAAGCCTTTAGTGGTCTCCGGGATGTCGGCGCGCAGCTTGGCTAGGGACGCGGAGACGGACTGGGTAATTTCGCGATAGCTTTTGTTCATAAGCGTGTCTCGGTCGAGATGACGGTGGACGGCGCAGGAGCCCAATGATCAAGCAGTAAGTATCTGCCGCACGATCGGTTCCATTGCCTTAAGTCCGGCAGCTCGGCCCGCCGCCAATGCTTCGTCGATGCCAAGGCCATCGACATAGCGTGCTTTCAGAGCGAACAGTGCGCCGACGCGATTGCCGCTCGCGCAATGCACCAACACGGGATGGCCGGCACCGGCTTCGCTTAGTGTCGATGCGAGCAGACGCGCGTTGGCGTCGGTCAAGTCGGACGGGCCGGCAATCGGGATATTCACATAATGCATGCCAAGCGACTGCACCAGCGTTGGTTCGTCATAGCCGCAGGGTTCGCTGTGTGGACATAGGTTGACAATGGTGCGCACACCGCGCTCCTTGGCCTGCTGTAGATGCTCTGGTTGCGGACGGCCGCCGGTACAAAGCCCGTCGGCTGGCGTGCAAACGTTGGGAATGTCGAGCCAGATATTCGCTTCTGCTTTGGTGTTCATAGTTTCTTTCCTTTCCGGTTTTTGGTCATGCGTGGGCCGGGATGCGGGCCACAGTAGGCGTCGTAGAGCACATCAAGGATCCGCAGCGCCGGTCCGTCGGGCACGTTGTAGTAGACCGTTTGCGCCTCGCGTCGCGTCGTTACCAAGCCTTCCTCTCGAAGCACCGCAAGATGCTGCGAAAGCGCCGATTGCGACAGCGGTACGCGTTCGTTGAGCGCACCGACCGAAAGCTCCTCGCCAGTCAGCGTGCATAGAATCATCAGGCGGTTCGGATTCGCCAGCGAGCGCAGCAGGCTGGCGGCAGCGCTCGCGTGGCCTTCCATCTCCGCCGCCCGCAGTTTTGGGCGGCGCAGTGCCGAGAATTCGGATCGGGAAGGTATTGCCATAGCATAAATATTATACATATCTAAATTAGATTATGTTAATATACAGGTGGCTTTCATATTGGCGCAAGCCTGCACGAACACGCAGTGCGCGCTATTGATCGAAATCAATTGCGGCGCCATTCAGATGAGGGAGTATGTGTCCATGATTCGCAATTGTCCCCATTGCGGCACCGGTAATCGTGTGCCGCCGAAGCATCTCGCCGACATCGGTCGCTGTGGCGCCTGTAAGCGTGAATTGCCGCCTCTCGCGGAGCCGCTCGATGTCGGCGCCGAGGATTTTACTGCGATCACCGATTCCGCCACGGTTCCCGTGCTGGTGGATTTCTGGGCATCGTGGTGCGGACCCTGCCGTATGGCTGCGCCCGAAGTCGCCAAGGTTGCGGCGAATATTGCGGGCCGCGCGATTGTTTTAAAAGTCGATACCGAACGGCAGCCGGAGCTCGCCGGCCGCTTTGGTGTGCGCAGCATCCCGAATTTCGCGGTGTTGAGAAGCGGTCGCGTCGTCGCGCAGCAGGCGGGATTGATGTCGGCTGCTCAACTCGCGCGCTGGGTTTTGCAAGCCGCATAACGTGTATGAAGGGCCAACGAAGCCTACATAAACCCCGTCCGCGCCCGATAAGCTCTTTGATATTCACTCCGCCAGTTGCCAATGGATTTCCTGATCACCGGCCTTGCCCTGGGCGCCATTGTCGGCATTGTGCTGGGGCTGACTGGTGCGGGCGGCTCCATGCTTGCCGTGCCACTGCTGATGGCCGCCTTCGGATGGACCGTGCCGCAGGCGGTGCCGGTAGCGCTCCTGGCGGTGGCGGCGGCATCCGCGCTTGGCGTCTACACCGCGTGGCGGCGTAGCTACGTCCGTTATCGCGCGGCGATGCTGATGGGGGCGGTGGGTACGCTGTTTTCCCCGGCCGGCATCATGCTCTCCGCTCATGCCCCCCTTGCGCTTCTGGACGGACTTTTCGCCGCGATAATGGTGATCGTCGCCGTGCGCCTTTGGCGGCAGGCGAGGGCCGCATCGGACGCCAGCGATGTTGTCCGCGCGTCGGTGACCGGCGAGGGTGCCGCATCATCCGGCCACCTGTGCCAGTTGGACCCGAAAACCGGACGCCTGCTCTGGACACCGCGAACGGCGGCGGTGATCGGCAGCATCGGCGCGCTGACCGGATTGCTGTCCGGCCTGCTCGGTGTCGGCGGTGGATTCATCGTCGTACCGTCGCTGCGCGCGGTGAGTCCGCTATCGATGAATTCTGCCGTGGCGACTTCGCTGATGACCATCGCACTGGTCGCCACCGGCACCGTAGTGTTCGCCGCGCTAGGCGGACCGGGACTGCCGTGGGACCGCGCGGCTCCGTTCATGGCGGGCGCGCTGGTGGGGATGCTGGCAGCGCGCCAAGTCGCGCACCGGGTCGCCGGCCCTCATCTGCAAAAAGGCTTTGCGGCGGTCATGCTGATGGTCGCTTGCGGGCTTGGCGGCCGCGCGGCGGGATTATGGTGACCGTGTATTTCCGCGTTTGCCGCTCGCGATCCCTTCCAGCAGCTCGGGGCGCAGCAGGCGCACCTCGTCGTTCCCAGGCAGTTCAATCAACTTCAGAGCGCGCAAGCGCGTGAATGTGCGGCTCACCGTTTCGGTGGTCAGCCCGAGATAGTCGGCGATATCTGCTCGCGTCATCGGCAGCCGCAATGGCATATCCGGTCGCGCTGGCTTCATACGGGCCGCCATCTGCAGGAGAAATGTTGCGAGGCGTTCCCCGGCGGTTTTGCGGCCAAGCAATACCATCTGTTCGCGCGCACGCACGAGTTCGGCCGCGGTGCGCGCGAGCACGCGATGCTCAAGATCCGGAATCACTTGCATCAAACGGGTGAATTCGGCGCGTGGCAGCTGGCACACGCGCGAATCCTCCAACGCTTCGGCACTGACGTTGTAGAGACCACCGGAGGTAAGGCCCAGGAAATCGCCAGGAAACGCGAAGCCGACAATCTGACGGCGTCCATCCGGCAGCAACTGGAACAGGCGCAGCGAACCTGCTGTTACCGTGTAGACCAGCTTCGCGGCGTCACCTTCGCTGCATAGCGGGGCGCGCGCGGCTAATGCGTGCTGGGTCAGATATCGCGTCATCTGGTCGAACTCTGGCGGCGCGAGGCCGTTGCAGATGCTGGCGGACCTGGCCTCGCAAGTTGAGCAGGCGAACGGCATGCCGGTATGGCCAGGAAAGGGCTTCGTCAGCGGTTCGATGGGAATTTCTTTCATAACTCACGCCTCGTTGGGCACGGGCATCGAATCATCGGCCTTGCGGTCTGCGGTGTGATCGCGCGCGATGCCGAGATACATGGCAGGTACCACGAACAGCGTGAACAGCGTTCCGATCGAAATGCCGGCGGCGATGACCAGCCCCATGTGATTGCGGCCAACCGCGCCGGCACCGCTGGCGATCACCAGCGGAATCACGCCCAGCGCCATCGACGCGGTAGTCATCAGGATCGGCCGCAGACGGATCGCGGCGGCTTCCTCGATCGCCTGGCGTTTGCGCATGCCTTGGGTTTGCAGATCGTTGGCGAATTGCACGATCAGAATGCCGTGCTTGGCGATCAGACCGAGCAGCGTCACCAACCCCACCTGTGTGTAGATATTCAGCGTCGCATAGCCTTCGAAGATGAAGATCATCGCGCCGAAAATCGCCATCGGTACCGACATCATGATGACGAGCGGGTCGCGGAAGCTTTCGAACTGAGCGGCCAGCGTGAGGAAGATGATGATCAGCGCAAACCCCATCGTCATGAAGAAGCCACCGGACTCCTGCATGTACTGGCGCGATTCGCCGCCGTAGTCGATGGTGTAATCGTTCGGCAATGTTTCCGCCGCGATTTTGCGGAGCAGCTCCAGCGCTTCGCCCTGTGTTCCCAAATATACCGCGTTGATTGTCGCCGAATTTAACTGCTGGAAATGATTGATTGTTTCGGGCGTCGTTTCTGTTTTCAAAGAGACAACCGTCGAGGCTGGAATCATGGTGCCTTGCGCGGTGCGAAATTGATAACCGCGTAACTGTTCTGCGTTGAGACGTTCGCTTTGCCGTACCTGCGGCATCACCTTGTACGAGCGTCCGGAAATACTAAAGTAGTTGGAATAACCACCGCCGAGCATGCCGCCGAGGACGCCGCCGATGTCTTTGCCGGTCAGTCCCAGCAATGCCGCTTTGTCGTGATCCACGATCACCCGAGTCTGCGGTTTATCGATCTTGAGATCGGAATCGACGAGCCAGAACTTGCCGGTTGCCTGGGCTTTGGCAAGGAATGCTTCAGAAACTCCGTAGAGTTGCTCGAACGATGCGGTCGTATTGATGACGAACTGTGTTGGATAACCGCCGCCGCTGCCCGGCAGTGCCGGCGGATTGATGCAAACGACTTTGGCGCCCGCGATCTGGTTGGAGCGTGTCTGCCAGTCGGCCAGGATCTCCGGCACTTTGCGCGTACGCTCGCCGTAGGGTTTGAACACGATTCCCCCGAAACCCTGATTCATGGTCGGATAGCCGTCAAACTGGAAGGCGTTTTCATACTCGGGCAATGAGCTCATGGCCAGGAATGCCTGGTGCGAATAGAGCCCGACCTGTTCCGGCGTCGCATCCGACGCCGAGGACAGCACGCTGTACGCCATGCCCTGATCTTCCGCCGGCGCCAGTTCGTGCATGACACCGAACGGCATCGGAACCATCAGCATGACGATGATGAGGACGATGACGACAACACCGAACGCAACCACTGCGCGCCACGATTCGATCATCGCGGTCAGGATGCGATGGTAATGACGCGTGAGCCAATTGAAGTTCTGGTCGATGCTTCGGACCAGCGCGTTGCTGCTGTGTTCGGACTTTAAGAATCGTGCGCACATCATTGGCGACAAGGTCAGCGCGACGATCGCAGATATCGCGACCGCACCGGCCAGCGTGAAGGCGAACTCCGAAAACATGACGCCGGTGAGGCCACCCTGGAATCCGATCGGAATATAAACGGCGATCAGCACGACCGAGATCGCGACGATAGGTCCCGCCAATTCGCGCGCGGCGGCGATGGCTGCGTGAAGTGGCTTGGCGCCGAGTTTGAGATGGCGATCGACGTTTTCGACGATGATGATCGCGTCATCGACAACCAGCCCGATGGCCAGAACCAGTGCGAGCAGTGTCAACAGATTTATCGAATAACCCATCACCAACATGACGAAAAAGGCGCCGATCAGCGACAGGGGCATCGCCAGTACCGGAATGATCACCGAACGCACCGAACCCAGGAACAGGAAGATCACCAGGGTAACGATCACCAGGGTTTCGACGAGCGTCTTCACGACCTCGTCGATCGAAGATTTGATGTATCCCGTGGCGTCATAGCCGATCTCGGCATGCAGCCCGGCTGGCATTTGCGCGACGATGTCCGGGAAGATTTTGCGCACCTCGCCAATGACTGTAAGGATGTTGGCGTTGGGCGCAACGAACATGGCGATGAACAGAGACGGCTTGCCTTTGAAGTGCACATCGACATCGTAATTCTCGGCACCCAGCACGACGTTGCCGACATCCCGCAAGCGCACCAGCGCCCCGTCTTTTTGCTTGAGGACCAGATCCCCGAATTCTTCGGCCGAGTGCAGATCGGTATTCGCTGTGAGGTCGATGGCAATCATCTGTCCGCGGGTGGTGCCAAGCGAGGACAGATAATTATTGCTTTGCAGGGCCGCGAACACGTCCTGTGCGGTAAGGCCCACCGCGGCGAGCTTCATGGAATCCAGCCAGATGCGCATTGCATACTGCCGCGAACCGAGGAGTAGTGCTTTTTGCATCCCGGGTATTGCTTGCAGTTTCGGTTGCACAACACGGGCGACATAGTCATTGACCTGATTCGGCGCCAGCGAGTCGCTGTTGAAGCCGATATACATGGCGGCGACGGTGTCGCCGATCTGCACGGTGATGCTCGGCTGCTGTGCTTCCGGCGGTAGCTGGTTGAGCACCGAATTGACCTTGCTGCTGATTTCCGTCAGCGCGCGATTCGAGTCGTAGTTCAGGCGCAGCCTCGCCGTGATCGTCGAAACACCGCTGGTGCTAGTAGACGTGAGATAGTCGATGCCCTGCGCTTCGGAGACCGCAGCTTCGATCGGCGTTGTGATGAATCCCGCGATGACCTCCGGGCTAGCGCCGTAGTATGTGGTCGTCACCATGACTTCCGCATTCTCGGTTTGGGGGTACTCGCGGATCGGCAAGCCGAACAGCGCGCGCAATCCGAGCACCATGATCAGCAGGCTGATGACGCTGGCCAGAACCGGCCGGCGAATAAAGATATCGGTGAATGTCATCGCCCTAATATTCTTGAGGGGTGGGAGCGGCGTCGTTCGACGGCTGAACCTTGTTGTCGACGACCACCGTAGTGCCATTCCTGAGCTTGACCTGGCCGCTGGTGACGACCTCATCGCCCTCCTTGATGCCCTTGAGAATCGCGACCTGATCGCCGCGCTTCGCGCCGGTGGTGACAAAGATTTGCCTGGCGATCAATTCAGATGTGGTGCCTCGTGCGGGCTTGGCGGTCGCCGCGGTTCCGGACGAATGATCCGCAGGCGCTTTGACATCGCTCTTGGGTACTACCAGATATACGGTCTCCCCGTAGGAATTGTAGGTGATCGCTGTCTCCGGCAGTGTCAGGTAGCTTTGCGGATCTCCGATGCCGACCATCACTCGCACATACATGCCTGGCAGCAGCTTATGCTGCGGATTGTTGACCACGGCGCGGATCTGCACGTTACGCGTGTCAGTGTCGATACGGGGTTCAATTGCCGAGATGTGGCCGCTGAAACTCAGATCCGGCCACGTATCGATGGCGGCGGTGAGGCTTTGTCCGACCTTGATCTGCGCGAGTGCCTGCTGCGGCAGATTGAAGTCCACAAACAGCGGATCGAGCTGCTGAAGCGTGACGATCTTCGTGCCCGGATTCAGATACTGTCCGCGATCGACGTTACGGATGCCGAGCGTGCCGGAAAATGGGGCGCGCACGAATTTCTTATCGACCAGCGCCTGCTGCTGCGCCAGATCTGCCTGCGCGCGCTGGAGGTTTTCGGCGTCGGCATCGAGCACAGCCTGGCTGATGGCTTTGGCTTCATACTGGCTCTGATCGCGTTTGTAGTTCATTGCAGCCAGATCCGCGGTGGCTTTCAGCGAATCGAGACGTGCCAGATCGTCGGCCGCGCGCAGCTTGATCAACAACTCGCCTTCTTTGACTTCGTCGCCGGAGTTGAACGCGATTTCATCGACGATGCCGGCAACCTCGGCGCTGAGATCCGAGCCGCGCTGGGCACGCACGCTGGCGACCGCGGACAGTGTTGACTGCCAGTCCTGATAAGCAGCTCCGATTGTCGATACGGTCGCTTTCGGTTCTCCCATCGCTTTGAAGCTTTGGAACATCTGAAACATCTTGAAGCTTTTTACCCCGGCAAGCATGACGACGATCAAAATCACGACTCCAATCATGGTGAACCAGCGCTTCATTCATTGCTCCAGATTTGAGGACGGTAGGGTGGAATCAGTGATCGGCCGCAACGGTGCTGGCAGGCGCTTCGCTCCAGTCGCCGCCGAGCGCCTGGAACAGCGCCACGGTGTCCTGGTAGCGGCTCGCCAGCGCCTGCACGTAGCCGATGTGTGCCTGCTGGTATTGCTTCTGTGCAGTAAGCAGGTTCAAGTAACTGACCGCGCCGAGCGCGTACTGCTTTTCAACCAGCCGCAGACTCGCTTCGGCACTGGTGGACGCCGTGTATTGCGCATTGAACGCGCTCGCATCCGCTTCGAGCGCGCGCAAGGCATCGGCAACATCCGCGAAAGAGGAGAGGACAGTCTGGCGGTATTGAGCCGTCGCTATATCGTAAACATCCGCAGCAGCGCGGCGTTTGGCACGTAGTTCGCCGCCGTGAAAAATCGGTTGCGTGACGTTGGCGCCGACATTCCAGATGCCGCTCGATAGCAGATCTCCCACCTTGGCGGCCTCGTCGCCGAAATTACCGCTGATGCTGATCCTGGGCAGCATCTCGGCGGTGGCGACCCCCACATTGGCTGCCGCCTGATGCATCTGTGCCTCGGCTGCGCGTACGTCTGGCCGCTGGCGCACCAACTCGGAAGGAACCGTGACCGGCAATTCGCGCGGCAGTTTCAGATCTGCGATATCGAACTGCTGCGCAGTAAACTCGCTCGGCAGCTTGCCCAGATATACCGCCAGCCGATGCCGGGTCTGTTCGAGCTGCTTGCTCAGCGTCGGTAACGACGCCTGCTGTGTCGCCAGATTCGAGCGCGCGCTCAGCACGTCGCTATAAGCCGCGCCACCCAGCACATACTGTTTTTCAGTGATATCCATCTGGTGCTGCAATGCCGCGACGATGTCCTCGGTCGCCGCAACCTGTGCACGCAACGAAGCTTCGGCCACCGCTGCGTTCACCACATTCGCAGCCAGCGTCTGATAAGCCGCCTGCAGTTCGAAGCGCTGATATTCGACCATCGCTTGTTGTGCTTCCGCCGCGCGGCGTGCACCGCCGAACAGGTCGATGCCGTAGGACACGCCGACCGACGCATCGAACAGGCTGAAGATGTTGGGACTGCCGTGAAACTGCGCGCCGGAAATTTTCTGGCGCGTCGCCGAAGCCGTGCCATCGACCGAAGGCAGCAACTCTGCATTCGTCGCCGTCATGTTTTCGCGGGCTTGTCGCAGCGTCGCCTCGGCGGCGGCAACGGTCGGGCTGCCGTTGAAGGATTCATCAACCAGCCGATTCAAGGCATCTGACTGGAACAGTGTCCACCAGCGGGCGGGCAACTGCTTGCCGATCGCAAATGCCTGGCTTTCGCCCCCTCCTACCGGGGTGCTTGCGGTCGCGGCGGCAAGTGGTTCGGCTGTGTATCGGTCGGTTTGCGGAGCAGCCGGCGATTTGAAATCCGGCCCCACTGCGCAACCGGCGACGAGTGCCGTCGCGGCGGCAGCGGTCGTTACCGCAAGTAATTTCGCAGCGATATCGTGATGGCTCATGAGGAACTCCTGATTTTCCGCGGTGCACGCACCCTCGGTTTGGGCCCGGAAGCCGCTTTCGCTGGCGCGTTCAATAAACCGCGCAGCAACAATCCGCAAGTTTGCTCGGCGAATGTTTCGACATCTTGCAGATGCGCGGTTTCCGGCTGCTGCCGTATACTCTCGTTGTACTGGAAGAACAGCAGTTTGAGCGCCGTGTAGTGCAGGGCGGCGCAGGCCGGTTCAATGTCGGCCCGGAATTCACCGCGTTCGCGCCCTTGCTCGAACAGCGCGATGAGGGTCTGGACGTTGTGGTCATACACCTTCTGCACAAGGGAGCGTACATGCGGATGCCCATCGTCCATGCACTCGCGCAAGATCAGTCGCGTGCGCTGTGCTTCCGCGATCATATTATTCAACTCGAACACCAGCAGGCGGCGCAGTTTTTCTGTGCTGGGTGCCGGGTCCGCGAGCAGCGCTTCCACCTGCTCCAGATGAAATGAACTGATTTCCCGCATGACTGCGAGATACAGCGCTTCCTTCGATTCGAAATGATGAAACACATTGGCCTTGCACACCCCGGCCGCCGCTGCGATCTGCGCGACCGAGACCGACTCGAACTTTTCCTTCGAGAAAAGGTCAATCGCCGCATCGGCTATCGCTTGTGCACCAGGTTTCGGAGTGTGAGCAGCCACGGATGAAATCGAATCAGTTTGAATCGGGGGACAAATCGGGACTGACCGACCGGTCAGTACAGATTACCGTCCACCAGCTGTGTTCGCAAGAGGTCCTATGCGCCGCTGGTCGGGGACAGAAGGTCGGCTGGTTTCGTTAAACTCCACACGCTCGCGGTCCCCGCGGTCATGTGCCGCCTGCGTTTTCCCGGAATTCAGAATCGGATCCATAATTTTTGCGTAACTCGAATGCCTAACGATCTCGCTGGCCAATTCCCGTCTCCTGACTCGCCCGTCGCCGTCGATTACCGATCGCGTCAGCACACACAGGGTCTCCCGAAATCGGTACTCGGGCGACTGGGACTCTCCCTCCAAGGGCGATTGGAATCGTTCGTCGCCATAAAATCATGCTTGCCTGACGTCCCGGTATACGATCCCGGTGATTTTTACTGGGTACCTCGAATCCAGTCGCAATGGCGTCAGATTCGCACTGAGCTTGACAAGGTAATGGTTTACCGCGATCGCATGCCGAGTTTTCACGAGATTCTCAAAGAAGCCGGCACTATCACACGCGATGACGGCTGGAAGACATTCTTCCTGATCTGCGCCGGCCGCGACTGCGACGAGAACGCGCGGCGCTGTCCGCAGACGATGGCGCTGCTGCGTGAAATTCCCGACGTTGGCAACGCGTTTTTCAGCATCCTGGCGCCGGGCAAACATATCCCGCCGCACCGGGGTGCCTACAATGGCGTGCTGCGCTATCACCTGGGATTGCTCGTGCCCGAACCGCGCGAGCGCTGCCGGATCCGCATCGCCAACGAATTCCACCGATGGGGAGAAGGCGAGAGCTTGATTTTCGACGATAGTTTCAATCACGAAGTCTGGAACGAGACCAATGGCTATCGTGTGGTGCTTTTTGTGGATTTTGCGCGTCCGTTACGCCAGCCCTGGCATTGGCTTAATCTGCGTTTTCTCCATCTCATTCTACTGGCGCCATTCCTGCGCGAGGCTGGAGCCAAGCAGAAGCAGTGGGAGAAAATGTTCTATCGCGAGCCGACGGAAGGGGAGCGATCGGGAGAATCGGCAAAGGGCGGGAAAGTGTGATGATCGAGATTCTCGTTCTCTACTATTCGCGGCACGGCTCGACGGCTGCGCTGGCACGACACGTCGCGCGCGGAATCGCCACTGTTCCCGACACGCAAGCACGCCTCCGAACAGTTGCGCCAGTGGCACCGGTCACCGAGGTAGCTGCGCCGCCCGTTCCCGAAGACGGCGCGCCCTACGTCACAGCCAACGACTTGGAAGAATGCGCCGGTCTTGTCCTCGGCAGTCCTACGCGTTTCGGCAACATGGCCGCACCGATGAAGCACTTTCTCGACTCGACTGCGGCGCAGTGGCTGTCCGGAACGCTGGCCGGCAAGCCAGCGGCAGTGTTCACTTCCACCGGTAGCCAGCACGGCGGCCAGGAATCAACGCTGCTGTCGATGATGCTGCCGCTTATCCATCACGGCATGCTGCTGATCGGTCTGCCATATACCGAAAAGGCGCTGAACACCACCACGGGCGGCGGTTCACCCTACGGCGCCAGCCATGTCGCCGGAACCGGCGTCAAGCCCAATCCGCTCAGTGCCGATGAGCGCTTGCTCGCCGAAGCGCTCGGACGCCGCGTCGCCACGATCGCCAGGAAATTGTCACGATGATGCGTCTGAGCCGTATCGCATTCGCCGGTGCCGTCGCCGGCGAGTTCGCACTGATCGGTGGTCTGCTGTGGTGGTGCGGCGCGGTGGCCGGATCGCTTTTGAGTCTGCCCTTGCTGGTGGCGCTGCCGGGCTTGTTGCGCGGAGATCTATACACCGCGAAATGGGCGAGTCTGCTGCTCGTTTTCTACGTTGCCGGCCTCCTCGCCGAAAGCTATGCGATACATGCGCGCCACACGATCGGCGTGGCCTTAAGTGTGATCGCGACGATTCAATTCATCAGTCTGCTGATGTTTGTACGCTGGTCGGCGCGGGAGATGCAGGGCGGCGCGGGATAGCGGGGATAACCCGGCGTCGCAGTTTCATGCAGACCTTATCCCCATGAGCATTCGCTGCACCTCCTGGATGATCACTTCGCGGCATACACAACAGTACGATCGTGCGATCGCGATCGATGGTGCAGTGGCACGGGCACGGGCACGGGCACGGCAAGGACTGGCCCCGGCTCCGCGAGCCAGGCCCTTGGAAAGTCCCGCTATTTCGGCGCAGCGTCTTCCGGGTATTGGATGATCAGGCGATAGCAGTCCAGGCTCCGGCTCAGGAACTCGTAGGATGCTCCCCAGAGATAAAGTCGGAAGCGGCGGAAGTTGAAATCGCCAAAGCGCTTTACCAGCATCTCCTTGTTCGCGTCGAAATTCTTGGCCCATTGCACGAACGTGTAGTAGTAGCTCATACGGTCGTTGAAGATTTCTTCGACCTGTAGCGGAGTCTTCGCTACTTTGTCCAGAAAATCGTGCAACACGAGGAACGAATGATTTCCGGGGTAGATGTATTTCACCATGAAGGAGGAGAGTTCGAACTTCTTGGTGCAGGCGCTGCCGTCCAGGAAGATGCGCCCGCCAGGCTTGACAAGGGTCATGAACTTCTTGAGCACGCGCTGATAATCCGGCAGATGCTCAATCACGCCCATGATCACAATGGCATCGTATTTCCGGTCGGTGGTGTATTCGAAGAGATCGGATTCGATCACCGTCCAGCTGCGGCCGAGCTCCTTGGCGCGCAGTTCCAGATAGCGTTTCGATTCCTTGGAGATGGTGATGCCGGTGCAATCGACGCCACGCGCCGATGCATATTCGAACCAGGCGCCCCAGCCGGGACCGACCTCCAGGATGTGATCGCCGGACTTCAGCTTCAGCTTCTCGAAGGCGTAATCGAATTTGCGCAGCGTCGCGACGTCGAGCGTCTCGTCCGGGCTCTCATAGACACCTTGCGTATAGCAGGGGGTCTTGGGATCGAGGAATGCGAGGAAGAAATCGGAATCGATATCGTAATGCGCGGTGATCGCCTGCTTGTTGGTGTGCACCTGCCCGAAGATCAGCGGCTGGATGAAGCGCCAGGCTGCTGTCAGCAGATGGAAGTCCTTCATCGAACCGCGCAGCTCGAAGGGCTTGATCATGTCACCGTCGAGATCGATATCGCCGGCCAGATAGGCGTCCGCAAATCGTCCCTCATCGAGGCCGGTGACGGCGCGCAAGCCGTTGTCGTTGCGGATGGTCAGCGTGAAGGTCGGTGCGCCCTTGCCGAATAGTTCGGTGCGCCCGTCCGGCAGGATCACTTCGAACGGCGTAGATATATCAGCATATTGTGCCGCAAAACGCCCCAGCAGCGACGGTTTGGCGGATTTTGCGGCGGGCTTGAGGACGCCCGGCTGCGCCGCAGTTTCGCTGGTTACACTCGAAATCTCAGTCATGGCATCCCTCTAGAATTTCACTGTCCCTAAAGTTTTCAGCAGAATCGTATCGTCGGCGAGCTATGCCAGATCGACACATACTTTTATCCGCACGACCAACGTCACCGGGCTGGCGCGTCATCGTGCCGGACGAGCCAAGGATGATTCCATCTGCGACAGCATGCTGACGAGCATGAGATCGATTTGCGATGAAAGCATTGGAACGTCGGTGTCGAGACTATCTTGCCTTTTTGTTTTGACAGATCTAGCAGTGCTGTCATTTCTGGAACAGCTACACATTCTGCTACAAGAACTGCGCGGTCGATCAAAGGTTCGGTCACCGGCAATTCTTGTCCTCGCTCATGCCGAGACTTGGACTATTTTATCGCGAGATCAATCTTGCCGTCGGGTGGTCGGGCTTGGCAACCGGTATCCCCCGAAGGGCTGATGTTCATGACCTTGGTGCTCGAAAGCATCTCCTACAAGATTTCCTCGAACCTCACCCTGGGTCGGTGTTTTCAGTGCTTCAGCTTGTATGCAACCACCGAGTCACCCAAGGGTGTCCCGTACATGCTGTGACCGCCTGCCGTGAGCACAACGAACTGCTCGCCGTTCGCCTCATAGCTCATCGGGGTCGCCATGCCGTCCGCGGACATGGACGCGCTCCAGACCGTTTTTCCGGTGCGCAGGTCGAATGCCCTGATCTTGTCATCCAGGGTGTAGCCGATGAATACCAAGCCTCCCGCCGTAACCAGCGGACCACCCGCGCCCGGAGTACCCAGTTCCCAAGGGATCGGTATTGGCGACAGCTTTTCGATACTGCCCAGCGGAACTTCCCAACGTATCGTGCCGGTCGAAAGATCGACCGCGGTCAGCGCGGCCCAAGGCGGCGCCGTGCATGGAGTGCCAAGCGGTGAAAGTAATGGCTCCAATTTGGTGACGTATGGAGTCCCCTCGGTAGGGAAGAGCATCGCGGACCGCGTCTCGATCGCTTGACTCGCGTCGAGCTTGACGCTTGCGCGGGGAACAAGCGTGACGATCATCGGAACCCGATTGGAGGGCACCACCATGATGTGCGTCGCAGGGTCATAGGCGCCGCCACCCCAGTTTGGACCACCGGCCGGCGCCGGTGTCAGGACCGTGCCCTTTTCGCTGGGAGGCGTATACATCGGACCATAATTCAGCTCAGCGATCCGCTTCTTGCATAGCCAGCGGTCGATGGGCGTAAAGCCCCAGGCATCGTCCGGAGTAACTCCCTGTGGGGAAAGAGCTGGCATGCCAACCGGGAACGGCTGTGTTGGCGACAGCCATTCGCTGGCCACCGCGCCTTGTTGCGGCACCGGACGCTCCACGAACGGAATCAGCGGCTCCCCCGTCTTGCGATTGAAAACGAAAATCAGACCCGTTTTGAGGGTCTGTACCAGTGCCGGAACCGTCTTGCCGTTGTAAGGCAAGTCCATCAGCAGCGGCTGCGATGGCGTGTCGAAATCCCATATGTTGTGATGAGTGAATTGGAAGTACCAGGCGATTTCACCGGTCGATCCTTTCAGAGCCACGATCGAATCGGCGTAAGCGTTCGCACCGGGGCGCAGCCCACCATAGAAATCGACGGAGGGACTGGTGGTGGGCACGTACACCAAGTCCAGACTTTCGTCCACCGCCATTTCGGCCCACGCATTGCCACCACCTTCCTCGCCGGCATTGCCTTTCAGCCAAGTGGCTGCAGCGGGATCGGATGATGTTCTTGGAAGAGGATCAAACGCCCAGAGTTGCTTTCCGCTGCGTACATCGAACGCCAATACTTGACCACTCGGCGCGTCAAAGCGCTGATCGTCCGCCACCGTCGAGCCGACGACGACAACGCCGTTGACAATGGCGGGACGCGAGGCCGCTGACACCTCTCCATCCCAGATCTCCGGCTTGCTTATTTTCATCTGGACTTCGCCGTTGACGCCGAATTCCGTACACGGCTTGCCGGTCTTCGCATCGACGGCGACCAGACGATAATCCGCCGTACCAAGCAAAATCCGCGTCTTGCAGATGGCATCCGCGGGCGCGAGATTGTCCGTCCACGCCGATATCCCGCGGCATTTCCTCATGCCTACAATCTTTTGCTTCGGGTCGTAGAGCCAACGCTGCTTTCCGGTTGCCGGATCCAGAGCGATGAGGCGCCGCGTGGGAGTACATACCACCAGATTTCCCTCGATCAAACTCGGCTCGTCCTCAAATGCTTCCAGCACTTTTTTTGAAGTACTGTGAGGCTCGCCGGTGTGATATTCCCACGCCAGCTGCAGATTCTTGACATTGTCCGTGTTGATCTGCGCCAGAGATGAATATTTGAGTCCTAGCTGGCGCTGATTGGTAAAGGATTCAGCGCCGTAGGTGTTTGGAATACCCAAAAGCGGCAGTACGAGTGCAAACGCCACGAGCATCCTGACACCGAGCGGCAATTGGCCGTCCAAAAAGACCGCCTTGCACTTCAGCAGCTCACTTGGATTCGCTGGCACTGGGAACTCCCTGGGTGTAGGTGTAGTAGCGTATTGAAGATTGGGCGCGCGGCATGTTGTCCGGCCTACGAATGGGTGCAAGGTTAATACTAGTTAACACGCGCTGTTGATGCGGTCTTGTCGCCCACAATTTTTACCGACGCGCCCACCCTCGATCGCCCACAATACGGGCAGACGGTCGCTGCTGATTTTTCGATCAATATGCCCAATTTAGCAGGCCCCGCCGACCACGGTGCCTGCGCACAGAAGGCCTGCGGCTGCGGAAACCGGTTTGGCTCTCGCTCAAAAATTGCTCAAAAATTGATCTGCGTGCGGAGGGCGATGGTCTGGGGCTCGTCCTTCCCGGCATTACCCAGATCGGCGCGGGCCTTGATGTAGTCGAGCATGAAACGGACGTTTGGATTGACGTAGTAATTCACGCCGAGTGCCCAATCAGCCACTGAGCATTTGCTGACTGCGGGAGATGCCGGCAGCGCGTTATTCGTTGTCACGCTACACGCCTTTCCGGCATTGCCGCTTGTCGCATTACCGTTGCGGGCATATTCGTAACGTGCCTTGAGTTCGACGGCGCCGTAGGCGTGTAGCGGCTTGGGATTGCCGGCTACCACTGCTTCCGAGAGACGATAGCTTTTCGACTCTCCGGTCAGGAAATAGCTGGTCTGCACATCGTAAGCGCTCAAATTGGAGCCTGACGCCGCAGTGGCTCCAACAGCGTCGGCCCCGAGCGTTTCATGCGCGTACTCGGCTTCCAGATACGCTGGACCATAGATACCCGCGAGTTCGCCGGTCCAAATGTTGGCCGTGGCGTTGGCAAAAACGGAAGAGGACGTTCTGCTGCCATAGCTGGCAAACGTAAAAGAATCCGTAGTGCCGAGCTTGTATCCTCCATACGTGTACTTGGGCGCAATCGCGGAGCCATTATCGGCGTGGTCCGATGAATACGAAAACGCGACGTGCACGAGTTGCCCCTGCTGGTTGATCGGTGCCCATGCGACACGGCCGTTGCCGCCAACGCCTTCTGTACTGGACTGCCCGGCTTTCGACAGGCTGTAGCCCGACGCACCCGCCCACAGATTCAGATCCTGGTTGACGTATTTGTAGAAGACGCCGTCCTGATAATCCCGCGCCAGAATGCCGCTGCCCGACGTAATCGGACGTTCCATGAACAGAGTTTCGTTATTGCTCTGAGCCTCTTCAAAGCTGCGCCACGGCTTATGCTGACCGATGTAGATCGTGCCTCCGCTGAAGAACGAATGCGCCACATAGACTTCCTGGAAGCCGGCAGCGGGAGTGAACGTGGTTGTCGTCGTAGTCGAAGTGGTACTCAGGACGCCGGGTTTTCCAGCGCCAGTCGTACAGGCAATATCGGTTGACGTCGATGCGGTCTTGGTGGTGTCGCAGCTATTGGTCGTCGTCGTGGTCGAGGATGTGCCGGAACCGGCTTCGCCGCCCATCAGATCTTCATCGATCTTGTATTCCCAGCCGTAGAGCTTGCCGGACAAGGACAGAAACGCCCGGCGGAGATAGGCGCCACTGGTATTGTCAAGAGATGAACTGCCGTAGTACTTGGACGCGGTTCCGTGGAAGGCGCCACTGTCCGGGCTCAGAGAAACGACATCGAAATGTAAGCGGGAGCCGAGGTTGGCCTCGAATGCGCCATCGTCGGACCTGATCCTGATGCCGCCGGTCGTCGACGCGGTGTCGGCCTGTACGGCGTCATTCGCGACGATGCCAAAAAACAGGCTGACCACGGAGGGGAAAATGAGTTTGCGCACGGGGCTTGCTCCAGAATGAGAGGAGGGAGTTATTGGAAGAACACGTCAAAACAGTCAGTGTGCGATGACGCTGAAGCCCTGTTTTTCGAAATAGACTTTGGCTTCGGCCGATTCGAGAAAGTCCAGCAACTCTTTCGGGGCCGTATTCTTCGAGTCGCGCAGTAGTGCCACCGGATAGACGATGGGTGGATGCGAGTGCTCCGGGAAGGTATCGACCACACGCACCGCGGGTTCGGCATTGGCGTCAGTCGTATAAACGATGCCGAGCGGTACTTCGCCGCGGGCAACCAGTGCCAGCGCGGCGCGCACATTGTCCGCAAGCGCGGTGTGGCTTTCGACGCTGTTCCAGACGCCCAGCGATTGCAGCGCGGCAGCGCCGTATTTCCCTGCCGGCACCGAAGGATTGCACATCGCCAGCCGTCCGCTGCCGAGTGCCGCGGCGAGGGCGAAGCCAGGGGCGATGTGCAGGCTGACGGTGGACGATTTCGGCGCCACCAAAACCAGCGTGTTGCCCAGCAGTGCGCGTTCACTGGCCTTCTGCGTCAGACCTTTGTCCGACAGGTATTTCATCCAGTCCTCGTCGGCGGAAAAAAACAGGTCGGCCGGCGCACCCTGCTCGATCTGTTTGGCGAGCGTATTGCTGGCCGCATAGTTGACGACCGCGGTTTTGCCGCTCTTGTGTTCCCACGCAGTCTTGGCGTCATCGAGCGCGTTCTTGAGACTGGCCGCGGCGAACACGACGACCGGCGCGGGCGTCTCGTCGGCCGCTACGGGCAATGCGAACGACATTGCCAGCGCAGCACTCAACACCAGTCGGAGAGAATGTTTCAAGGGATATCTGAGGAAGGATTTCATAAGTGAAGTTCTGGATTGTGGGAATTAGTCCACGGCGAGGATGACGTGCGGTGCCTTGACCAATGCCACCACCGGGTCACCCGGTTTGAAAGCGAGCGACGTTGCGCTGTCCTTGGTGATGATGGCGACTAGTTGCTTGCCGCCGCCGAGGTCGAGCGTGACTTCGCTCGATACCGCGCCTTCCCCGACGCGCAGGACGTCGCCTCTGATCGCGTTGCGCGCCGAGGTGCGGCCGATTTCGCCGGCGTGCGCGAGAATGACGAAGCTCGACTTGATCAGCGCTACCGCTTCGCGGCCGGGCTTGAGGCCAAGATCAATGACGCTGTGCTTGGTGACGATGGCCACAATGCGCAGGTCATCGGTGATCTTGAGGATCACTTCGGAATTGACGGCGCCGTCGACCACTTTTTCGACAACGCCGCGTAAGGCGTTGCGTGCGCTGGTTTTCATGGAGGACCTTTTTTCTCGACAGTCGGCAGGCGGCTTCACCCGGCACCTATCAAGCCTCTGGTTACTGCCATCAAGGTATGGGTTATATATCTATGTATATAGCGTAAGCAGATTTAATGCTCATGTCGAATTAATTATTTATACGATTGTTAATAAACAGTTTATTATGAAGTAATCACCGAAGTCCGCCGGGTTCAGCATGAATGTTCGGAATGAAAATAAAGACAAAAACATAACGAACGCGCGAGCCCGCCGGTGCTTTGAAAACGGGCTCGGCCCGGCTACTGGAGATGCATCGTGAAATCGCAGCGCGCGAAACCATCGAAGCCGCACGGGCGGCTCGCGGTCGATATCGAATCCGGTACCTTTCTCGGTGATACCCGCATCCGTTTACTGGAAGCGATCGGCCAGGCGGGATCGATCCTGCAGGCAGCCAAGTCGGTTCCGCTGTCATACAAAGCCGCGTGGGACGCAGTCAGCGCGATGAATAATCTTGCCGAGCATCCATTGGTCGAACGAACCGGTGGCGGTACGCAGCTCACCGACTATGGCCGCCGCATGGTCGCGATGTATCGCACGATGGAGCAGGAATATCAGGAGACGCTGGAACGATTGTGGGCACGCATGGGTGAGTCGGGCGCAGGCGACGTGCGTCAGTTCCAGGCTATGTTGCGTAGGATTTCGATCAAGACCAGCGCGCGCAATCAGTTCGCCGGTCCAATTTCGGCGCTGCGCGGTGGCGAGGTTAATTTCGAGGTCTGCCTGCGGCTCGACGACGCCAACGAGCTGGTTGCCACGATCACGCGAGAGAGTGCTGAAAGCATGAATCTGCGGATCGGTATGGAGGTCCACGCATTCGTCAATGCGTCATCGATCATTCTCGCAATTGACCGCGACGGTCGCATGACGGCGCGCAATCAATTATGGGGAACGGTGACGCACATCCACGACGGCCCGGTGGATTCGGAAGTCACACTGACGCTGGCCGGCGGACGCACCGTCACCGCCGTGGTTACGCACGACAGCGTTGGGATCCTGGGACTGGTGGAAGGTCTGGCGGTCGGCGCAATGTTCAAATCGTCGAGCGTGATTCTCGCCGCTCTCGGCTGAGACGTTTCGGCAAAAAACTTGCGGCCACATCACGCAGAGTGCTCTATCCGCAATTCCAGGCTGACCATACGAACGCATCTTCGTATCATCGCGCCGCTCGCAAACAATAATAGTTGGAGCGAGCGCAAGTCCTACGGCTCGATGGTGCTGCGCAAATTCAGAAATCCAGATCCAGCGCGCCGCACAGCCAGTCATTCATCGGCGCGGCGCGCTGGAAATGCTGTACGACAGTTTTCAGGAGGGCTGGTGAAGCCATTGTGGCGTCGTCGAGCTGTGCGCCGCAGACGAAATCCTTCCGCTTGAGGTCATCGATCAGTTCGTGCTGCGGATCGTAGCCGCGCGGCGGCCGTGACAGCGCTTCGCCGGTCAACGCATAGACGCGCTTGAACGCCGCCGAACGCGTGGCTGCTTTCCAGCTGGCCGGATTGTTGACCATGTAGTCGCGCACGCGGCGCACCGCCTCGGGCTGTGCATGCCAGAGCCCACCGCCGACGAAGCATTCGCCGGGTTCGACATGCAGATAGAACACCGGCGTATCGCCCATCAGCTCCTTATGCCGGGTATGAAAGAATTTAGCCCCAGCCCAGGTTTTGTACGGGGTCTTGTCTCCTGAAAAGCGCGTATCGCGATGGATGCGGAACAGCGAGCCGCCGACGGGCTTGGGGTCGGCGACGAAATGCGGGCTGATCTTCGCGAGTGGTTCGACCAGGTCAGCGATGAGGCTCAAGAACGGCTGGCGCAGATATTTCTCGTAGTCCGCCTTGTGATTGGCGAACCATTCGCGCGAATTGTTGCGCGCCAGTGCGCGCAGGAACTTGAAAGTGGCGGGCGTGAAGTAGGCGGCCGGCTTCGCCATGATGCTTTCTCCGGATGTTAGGACCTGTTAACAATTACTTGGATCGCTGCGTTGCCGCCCAAAAGGGCGCCAGGGCGGCCCTGCCCGCACCCACGCTTCGCGGCACCGTGGCAGGGCCTTCTGGCGCGCTGAGCGAAGTGTGGTGACTCCACATGAGCGAGGCGCAACGCGGCATGGCGCCCTTTTGGGCGCAACCCAGGCCCGCGGCACGGTGTCGTGAGCGCAGCGAGCGTGGGGTGGGTGAGCCGCGCGTTGTGCGCGAAGCAATGCTTCGCGCGCGGCGAACGCCCGGCAACGCCGGGCCGGGGCGTAGCCGGACGCGGACCGGTTAGGCGCCTCCCGCCCCATTGCTGCGCAAACACCGTGTCGGCGCCGATGGGACGGGACCGTATGGGCACAGCGCCGCGTCTCTCACTCCTCCTGTACTTCAAGTACACCACGTCGCTCGTTCCTTGCGCTGTGCCCATACGGTCTACGTCGCAGCGATCCAAGTAATTGTTAACAGGCCCTAGGCGACCGGCGACGCCGGCCGCGAAGTTTGGCATTGTAGGCGTCACAGCCCATGTCAGAAACAGGCCGGTTTTTGATCGAGGAATGTTACATGGGCGGACCATTTCGGAAACTGCGAGGAGATGATTGATGAATCAGCCCGACAACGCGCCCAGCGTTCGCGACCAGGTATCACCGGAGGAATGGAAGCTGCGAGTGGAATTGGCGGCGGCGTATCGGCTTGTCGCGCATTTCGGCTGGGATGATCTGGTGTTCACGCACATTTCGGCGCGCGTGCCAGGTCCGGAGCATCACTTTCTCATCAATCCTTACGGCTGGCTGTTCGACGAGATCACCGCCAGTTCGCTAGTCAAGATCGATCTGGCCGGCAAAACGGTGATGAAGACAGCCAACTTCATCAACCCAGCCGGCTTCACCATTCACAGCGCGATTCATGCCGCACGCGACGATGCCAAGTGCGTCCTGCACGTGCATTCCGTGAACGGCGTTGCGGTGTCCGCGCAGAAAAATGGCGTGCTGCCGATATCGCAACAGTCGCTGTTCGTACTCGCCGCGCTTGGCTACCACGACTATGAGGGAGTGGCATTGTTGGACGACGAGAAGCCGCGGCTGGTGCGCGATCTTGGCCGGAATGTCTTTCTGATGCTGCGCAACCATGGTTTGCTGACGGTCGGCGCCTCGATTCCCGATGCATTTCTGGCCATGTATATGTTCGAGGCGGCATGCATGATTCAGGTGCGCGCCCAGGCTGGCGGTGGCGAGCTGCTATCGATTTCGCAACGGATTCTCGACGGCATTCGCGAGCAGGCCGTGCAGGTAACCAAAGGGCTCGGCGGTGCCTTGATGTGGCCGGGCTTGATTCGCAAGCTGGAGCGCCTTGATCCTTGCTATAAGAACTAATAAAGACGCTTCGTGAGATGCGCGGATTCGCGCCCTCAACTTCCAATCAATCATCTTCAGAGAGTCCCATGAAAGGGAATAGTCAGTTCGCTTTGCTGGGCCAGCGTCGCTTCGGTCCGTTTTTTCTCACACAGATGTTCGGTGCGTTCAACGATCATCTGCTCAAGAGCTCGATGGGAATTCTGGTCACATTCGGCATGGCCAGCCTCACTGCTACCCAGATCAATCATTATGTGGGCCTGATGGCAGTTCTGTTCAGCGGCCCGTTCGTATTACTGTCCGCACTGGCGGGACAGCTTGCCGAAAAGATCGAGAAGTCCCGCCTGATCCGACTGATCAAGCTGTTCGAAATTGGCATCATGGTGATCGCTGTGGCTGGTTTTCAGCAGCGCTCGCTGCCGCTGCTGATGACCGCGCTGTGCCTGATGGGCATACACGCCACGTTGTTCGGGCCGGTAAAGTATTCGATCCTGCCGCAGCAGTTGCATGCGGATGAACTGATCGGCGGCAACGGACTCATCGAATCCTCGACATCGTTGATCATCCTGATCGGCGCGCTGGTCGGCACCGGTCTTGCCGCTCGCGCTGGTGGCATCGAGTGGGTAGGTTTTATCGGACTGACGATCGCGGTGCTGGGCTATCTCACCGCGCGGGCGGTGCCTGCCACGGCGCCGACGGCGCCGGAACTGAAGATTAACTGGAATCCATTTAGCGAAACATGGCGCAATCTGAGCTACATGCGCGGTAATCGCACGGTGTACCTGTCCGTGCTCGGCATTTCCTGGTACTGGTTCTATGGCGCCCTGTTCCTCGCCCAGCTGCCGAATTACACCAAGACAGTTCTCGGTGGTAACCAGCAATCGGTAATCTTGCTGCTACTGGTGTTCTCGATCGGTGTCGGTATTGGATCGCTACTGTGCGAACGCCTTTCGGGACGCAAAGTGGAGATCGGATTGGTGCCGCTCGGTTCGATCGGCATGACGCTATTCGGGATCGATTTGTATTTTTCTGCGCCGAGTATCGCGGCAGTGCAGGGCATTCACGTATGGCCGTTTTTGCATGAGGTGCGCAATCAACGCGTGCTATGGGATCTGGCGTTTATTGGTCTGTTCGCGGGCTTCTACATCGTGCCGCTGTATGCGCTGGTGCAATCACGTTCGGCGCCGTCGCATCGTGCGCGCATTATTGCCGGCAACAATATTCTCAACGCCGTGTTCGTTATCGCGTCTGCAATCTTCGCGATCGTCCTGCTGAAGGTCGGACTGACGCTGCCGCAGCTGTTTTTGGCGGCAGCAATTTTGAACGCGGCGGTCGCTCTGTTCATCTATTCGCTAGTGCCCGAATTCCTGATGCGGTTCTTGGTCTGGATACTGATCAATACGCTTTATCGAATTGATACACGCGGGCTCAACCACGTTCCCGAAGAAGGTGCTGCGATCATTGCCTGCAATCACATCAGCTTCATCGATGCGCTGATCGTCGGCGGCACTATCCGCCGGCCGGTGCGTTTTGTCGTTTACCACAAAATATACAAGACGCCGATCCTGAATTTCATTTTCCGCACCGCGAAAGCGATTCCGATCGCGCCGGCCAAGGAGGACGAGAAATTGCTGCGCGAAGCCTATGAGCGCATTGATGCGGCGCTGAAGGACGGAGAGCTGATCGGGATTTTTCCGGAAGGTGGGTTGACCCTCGATGGTGAGATCAAGCCGTTCAAGTCCGGTATCGAAAACATCCTCGCGCGCACGCCGGTGCCGGTGGTGCCGGCCGCACTGAAAAATCTTTGGGGCAGCATGTGGTCGCGGCGCGACGGACGGCTCGGTCGCACGAGGCTGCCGCGACGTTTCCGCGCACGGATCGGACTGGTCTTCGATGCCCCGATGTCGCCGATGCAGGCGACTGCGGCGGCGCTGGAAGCGCGCGTGCGCGAATTACGGGGCGGCGACGCATAATTGGTTCAAACCGCGCTATTGATTGATTACATGCGATGCGATTTGATGATGGCAATCACGCGGCCCGTGTATCCGCCTCATCACCGCAGGGAGACACCCAGCCTCGTGTCCGCATAGTCCTGAACAATGCTTCGTTGCAACCCCAGACGACGGCGAACGCACCGAGCACATCGCTGACATAGTGTCCGCCCTGTGCGATCCGCACCAGGCCGATAAGACCGCCAGCGGTGCAGCCGGCGATATACCAGGTCCGGCGGCGGCGGGGCCAGATCCATGCGCCGGCGATCAAGTAAAACCCGGCCGCCGCGTGCCCGCTCGGAAACGCGCAATTGCGCTTGCATTGGAAGCTGGGTATCAGAGGCCGCACGTAGTGCATATGGCCTCCAAAATCGGCCGTCTGTTCCGGCCGCGGCCGCCCAAAATGATCTTTCAGCACGGTGTTGGTGATCAGACCGGGGCCGATGGCTAGCGCCAGGATCAGGAACGCGAAACGTCCGCGCCATGCCGGCTGCAGCCGAGACGTCGGCAGCATCGTGTATAACTGCGCCGCGATGAGCAGTGCGGCCAATATTCCGACGAACCATCGTGTGCCCGCGTAGATCCATCGCAGGGGCGGCGCGTGGCTCAGGAAAAAGCCGGTTGCCGGCCGGTAGAACAGGGCGGACACGCCAAGATCGAACTGCGGAAGCAAACCCCAGATGAGCGCCGCGCCGATGACGGCGGCCGCGATCTTCTGCGGGCGATTGAGACCTTCGGCGTGGTCCGCCGGCTCCGTCATTGATAGCCTCGGAAATCCCTTAGCAGCCAGACGCTGAAATCGAGCACGTAATCGGGATGGATTTCGACGTAAAGCGAAGGTAAGGGTTGCGCGGAAGTGAAGCTGTTGAAGACTTCCGGCGGCAGCCGCGGCGCACGTGTGACATAGAGGAAATCGCGCCCGATCTTGTCGTTCATGGTTGTCGTCAGCGCATAGTGACTGTCGATCACATGCCGCGGATTCCACTGCACCGCGTCGAGCGGATGGGGCAGGACGTAATATTCGAGTTCGGCGAGAATGTCACGATCGTTGGCGAGCAGCAGCGCGTCAGGGTGCTGCGCCTTGATGCCGGACATCTGCTTGCCGATATCATCCCACCCGCGAACGCGCTTGAAGACATCGATCCTGCGGTCGAGTTCGATGCCGGCCAGCCGTGTGAGGTAATCGTAGTGATAAGCGATGGCAGTGACGCTGAGATTCAGCACGATGCCTGCCACCAGCAATCCCCAGCGTTTTTTATCGATCATGCGCGCGACCACGAACACCGTCGCCGCCGTATAGGTCATTGCCGCCCAGTTGGCGTTGGCACGGCCGAACAATCCTTCGATGCTGATGATGGCAAGGAACGGCAGAGAGAAGCAGGCCAAGAGCCGATAACGGGGATCGGCCGTCCACTTGCGCATGCCGAGTCCCAGTTGCAGAAGCCAGACGGCGAAGAAGATCGGGCCAAGAATCGCGGCCTGTCCACCCAGGAAGGCGAAGAATTCGTGCCATTGCAAGCCGTGCCGCTGTTCGAGACCGGATATTTCCGTCGTGTGCCGCAGTGTTGGCCAATCGTGCGCGGCGTTCCACCACAGGTTCGGCGCGAAAATGGCGGCTGCTAGGGCAAGCGCCGTATACAACTTGGGGCTGCGCAGGTGGTGACGAAGATCGCGTGAGGCGGCCAAGTGCAGCAGGGCGGAGACGGCAAAGATTGCCATCGTGTACTTGGTCAGCAAGCCGATGCCGCCGGCAACACCGGCAAGCAGCCACCATCGCCACTGGTCGCCGTCGAGCGCACGCACATAGGCGTAAAGCGCAAGTGTCCAGCACAGAAACAGCGGCACGTCGGTGGAAATGATCATCGCCGAGAATGCGGCGCCGGGCAGGGTCACGAAGATGATGGACGACCAGAAACCCGTACGCGTGTCAAACAGGCGTCGTGCGATTTCAAAGATCAGCCAAGCTGCCAGCGGATAGAGAATCAGGCTGCCGGCTTTGACGCAAAGCTCGGAATTGCCGCAGATTGAAGTCGTCGCCGCAATCACTGCCGCGACGACGGGTGGTTTGGAATAGTAGCCCCAGTCCAGATGCTGGGCCCACGTCCAGTATTGCGCTTCGTCGACATAGAGGCTGAAGCCCGCCCAGTGCAGCACGATAATGCGATAGGCAGTCAACGCAGTCAGCAGCAGCAGCAGCAGCAGATTGGCGCGCCGGCCGAGGTAGCGTTCTGCGGCGATCGACTGCGCGGGGCGATTCGGATGGGGGCTGTGCACGGTGTGCTCGTTGAGGCGGAGCGGCATTTTACCCTGCATTTTCCACGACTCTTTTGCGAGTACGGATTTGCCCGCTATCGAGACGAGTCTGCGGATCGTTAACGGATCGAGCTGATCGTTGAAGCAACCTGGGACTTTCCGACGGGAACGATCTGGACTGGCATATGGCTCATGCGTAGAAAATTCTTCTCGCGCGCACGCAGCGGCCACCATCCATACAGATAGATTTCGAGCGGCCGCCACATCGCGACCCAGGCCAGAATGGTCAGGCTTTCGACACTGACCTGACCAACGAAACCGGACAGCATGCCTGCGAGAAATTGCGCAGCAGCAAGACAAAAGGTAGTGAAAACAATACCAATGAGCAAGCTGATGCGACCAATAGTGAGCATCTGACGTCGTTCGAAGCGAGTCAGCCGGGCGCGTTCCAGAAAATGTACGCGCACTGCATGCTCGACGTCTGTGGCAGTCCTCTCGGACGCATCAGGATCCGACGGCAGATTGTCCAGATGCAGCCGCAGCCGCAGCCGCAGCGGCACCCTGTGCGGCACGTCCTGTACCCAGCTCAGCAGATAGCTTTCCGCATGTGCGTCAAGCTCCTTCGAGTAGAACGGTGACGGGTCGAGCGAGTTGAAAAATTGCTCAAGTTTGTTCAGGGAAATTTCGATCAACCCGGGGTCCACCGGCGAGACGGGATGTACGGGCGACGGCGTCAACGTTTCCATTGCACCATGATAGCGGCAGCCGCACGGCTGGCCGCATTCGGCTCAACCCACGGTTGATTGCCGCGCTTCCGGAACTTCCGCCCGCCGAGGGGTCCAAAAGCCGGAGAAATCGCGGAAGGCTTCCTTGTCGGGAAGGCCGGGGGAGATGAAAAATCCCTGCAGCTTCTCGGCCCCCAGGGCGGTGATGCGTTCGAACTGGCTGGCGGTTTCGACGCCTTCCACGATCACGTCCAGCCCAAGGCTGCGACCCATCGACAGCACCGCGGCGATGATCGATTCGCCACCCTGATCAAGATCGCGCACGAAGGAGCCATCCACTTTCAGGATGTCGATCGGAAATTTCCGCAAATATCCCATCGATGAGTAGCCGGAGCCGAAATCGTCGATGGAAATACGGATGCCCCGGCGTCGCAGCGCCTGCAATACGTTCAGCACTTGATCGGTATTTTCGGCGAACAGGCTTTCGGTGATCTCGATCTTCAGGCGCTGCGGCATGAAGCCGGTTTTTGCCAGTATCGCGTCCAGTGTTTGCAGGAATTCCTTGTCCAGCAATTGCAGCACCGATACGTTCACCGCAAGGCTCAAATCATCGGCGCCCGGCAGGTGCGTTTGTATGGATTCACAGGCACGCTGTAGCACCCATTTTCCGAGCGGGGAAATGATCCCGCTTTCTTCGGCGACTGGAATGAAGTCACTCGGTCCGATGGTGCCATGTATGGGATCGCTCCAGCGGCACAGGGCTTCCATACCGATAACTTTGCTGAGCGTGATATCCACGATCGGCTGAAAATGCAGATGCAGCCGGTTTTGCAGGATCGCATCCCGAAGTGACTGCGCCATGATCAGTTTTTCGCGTGCACGCACGCCCCATTCCTGTTGGTAGATGCGCGTAATGCCGCGTCCGTCTTTCTTCGCCTGGTATACGGCCAGGTCGGCGTTCTCGATCAGCTTTTCGGGGGTTTCACCGTCTTCCGGGAAAATTGCTACGCCAACGCTGGCGCCAATCAGCACTGAGCCCTGCTCCAGCTCGATCGGCTGATTAAGCACCGCGACGAGCTCTTCTCCGAGTGACGAGATCGCATCGAGATCAGATACCCGGGGCTGCATCACGATGAATTCGTCGCCGCCCCAGCGAGCGACAACCAATCCCTCCCCCGCGAAGAGTTCGAGCCTTTGTGCGATGAACTGCAAAACCCGGTCGCCCGCCGCATGGCCGAGACCATCGTTGACCTGCTTGAACCGGTCAAGATCGATAAAGCAGATCGCAAGCCGCTGGCCAGATTCATCGACACGACCGATCGCCTGCTCCACCATGCGCATGAGATAGGAGCGGTTACCAAGCTGAGTCAGCGGATCGAGGTTGGCAAGTTGTTCCAGTTCGTGTTGGTAAGCCTTGCGTTCGGCAATTTCCCGTTCGAGCTGCTCAGTACGTCTCAGTATCCGGTCTTCGAGACTGTGATTGGCGTCAATAAGCTGTTGTCGGGCGGACAATAGTTCGGCGTTCAGCTGCTCCGTTTCCAAACCCCGGCCCTCAGCTTCGACGAGTAGCTGCTCATTTTCGTGCGCCAAATACAAGGCGTGGACGACGCTGCGATGGGCGCTGGCCACCAGTGTCGAAATGGTTGCTGCGAAGACGCAGCCCAGCGCGCCGAGGACCATATTGTTGAGTCCCCCCATGATCATCAGCATGGCGGAACCTGGAACCAGCAGCAGCACTCCGTAGGTCACGCCAAGCCAGCGTTGGGCGGAAAGAAACGCCACGCCGCCACCAGCCAGCGCCGCGAATGTGACTGCTACCATGCTGATCCGCGCTGCGTCGAAGTGCGGAAGAAAGCACACCGCGAACACATCCCAGGTCAGCGCCGTGATTACTACTCCGGCAGCAAAGCGTGCCAGCCAGTAGCGGGGTTGCTCGCGGCTCTTTTTTTTCGCGTGCCGCTGCGCCACGACATCCAGTGCCCGCATGGCGAGAACGACGTAAATTCCCAGCAGCCACAGCAGCTGTGCGCGATTGGGCTGTGCTTTCGATACCGCAAGCACCAGCAGCAGCGATGCGACGGCGGTTGCAAGCAATGCGCCACGAGCGTGGTCATAGAGAAGGCGGACCCGGTCCACCGCGACCTTGCGGAAGAGGTCAGGATTCGGATGGCTGACGGGATTGGATAGCGCCGTTCTCATGAAGGAATTCGATGGTCGCCACCAGATTTCGTGACATCTGCTGTACTGCTCAACATCCCGCTGCTCCGGCAGATGAGACAACTGCGGCCAACCGTCAATAAACAGGTCGCCGCCGATGGTCTAGGCTGTTATCGGCCGGATCGCTGAAGTCTTCAGTAAGGAAATATCGGACACAGCAATGCGCGCAGCCGCCAAAGAGCGCACCGCTTAGCGCTGTGTGCGCGGCAGCAGGTCATCGGATATCGATGGAATCCCGCAGTGAGTCCTCTCGGTCGGTTCCCCAGCCGGGGAACCGCAGGTCGGTCGCTAGGTTTTCATGCGCGAAACCAGCAGCAATCCGCCAATCACGATTGCACCGACGCCGGCCCAGATGGGCACGTTGACATGCTGCTTTTCATCGACCGACATGTGGAGCGGGCCGACATCCGCTTCATGAGTCTGCTTGGTATAGCTGAATCCGCCGTATCCGAGACCCAGGGCGCCAGCGATGATCAGCAGGATTGCCGCGATTTTCAGTGTGTCCATCTTGAATATTCCTCCATCTCGCGCATAGAAATTCGTGGGTCTGTGTATTTTCAATCTTCGTTGCCACGCTACGCCGAGAACTTCAGCTGATATTTCCCCAGGATCAGAAGCCGCAGAGGGTCATAGACAATCTGCGAACTCGGCTTGATTGGGAAATCCCGAAATCTGATCGGAATGGCCGTCCTCCGATCCTGCAACGGGCGTGGGATATCCGCGACCCGCAGTCAATCATTGAATTGGTGGCTGCGCTCGTCGACGATGTCCTACGTCATGCTCGGCGTCTGCAAGTCGCGTAGACATCTCAGAGTCCGCAGCGGCTCGTCATTCACCGGCGGCGCACACGGGTTGCTGGTCGTTTGAGCGTCAAACCCACGCTTGTCCACGGAGATGGGACAACGACGTCCCGTTGCGGATCACCTTGCCAATTCCCTTGAAATTCCCAAACAGCAATGTCAACCCCACGAGTCCTGAAAGCAGTAGCCACGCAGAATTGGGCAGGGGAACTGAGGCGACGGGGATGAAATTCAAACTTACGGACAAGCCAGGAAAATTGATATCAATCTTGCCAGCGTCGATAAGCAAGCTGACCGGTGTTAGCACAGACGAGGGGCCGACAGCGGCGAAGCTGTAAAAAGCGCCTCCGGAGCCGAAAACGAATTTATAGGCGCTAAAGCTTGCAGAGGCGGCTTGATAGTCAGTTATAAAGGCGAAATCGAACTGAGTGCTGCTCGCATCGACACGCGTGTTCGATATTTCATTCGTAGCAATCGGGACCGCACAGCAATAAGTTGTTTCGCTGACTGGAATTCCACCGGCTTCGACCGTGTCGGCGCTGGCCGTATGCGCGACGCTCAACGTCAAGAACGCCAGCAAAACAACAGAGATGGTTTTGAAGTTTATTGAACTATCCATGTTTTAACCGTCCTGGTATGCACGTCATGTATGTGTTGATTACAAAGGTACAGCGCTATCTCACTTCTGGCGCGAGATGTATGCTGCGCCCGCATTAGACTGGCTCCCGTGCCGAATAGTTCGAGAGCAATGGCTCGCCATCGACACGATCGTCAGAAAAGGCTACGCGGGTGATAACAGCTTTGCTGGTGCGGGGATAGGACGTCGTGGTGATTTCCGGCATCCGCGCCCGCAATTCCACAGTTTAGGCACGAGCTGGGACGCACACCGCGGCAGGTCAATCGCATAGTCGGGCGAGGGCGTCCTCGCATACAGGCATACAGAAACGCTTATTCGTTGAGGCAAACCCTGGCATAACCGCGGGTTATTTCTAAATGAATAATCAAAATGAAATGTTTTTGCGTGATACTCATTGGCTTTATTAGGCTACCTTAGTGCCATGTATAAAATTCGTTCGAGTGACGGAATGTGAGCAAGACCGCATTAATTACTGGTGTTACCGGTCAGGATGGAGCGTACCTTGCCGAATTGCTGCTGGAAAAGGGCTACGAAGTTCATGGCATCAAACGTCGTAGCTCGTTATTCAACACCGATCGCATCGATCATCTGTATCAGGACCCGCATGAGCCCAGCGTCCGCCTGACGCTACATCACGGCGATCTGACAGACGCGAGCAATCTCATTCGCATCGTTCAGCAAGTGCAGCCGGACGAGATCTATAACCTCGCGGCGCAAAGCCACGTCGCAGTGTCGTTCGAAACCCCGGAATATACCGCCAATGCCGATGCACTCGGAACGCTGCGGCTGCTCGAAGCGTTGCGGATTCTGCAGCTGACGAAGAAAACGCGGTTCTACCAGGCTTCAACCTCGGAGATGTTCGGCAGGGTTCAGGAAGTCCCGCAGACGGAAACCACGCCTTTCTACCCGCGTTCTCCTTACGGTGCCGCCAAAGTCTACGCACACTGGATCACGGTGAATTACCGCGAGGCCTATGGCATTTATGCCTGCAACGGCATCCTCTTCAATCACGAATCGCCGATTCGTGGTGAAACCTTCGTCACGCGCAAGATCACGCGCGGGCTAGCAAGAATCGCCGAAGGACTGGAGGATTGTGTCTTTCTCGGCAACCTCGATGCGTCGCGCGACTGGGGTCATGCCCGCGATTATGTAAAGGCGCAGTGGCTGATGCTTCAGCAGTCTGAGCCTGACGACTTCGTCATCGCCAGTGGTGAGCAGCACTCGGTGCGCGAGTTCGTTGCGCGCGCGGGCAGCGCACTGGGGATGCGCATAGAATGGCACGGTGCAGGGCCGGACGAGCGTGGCATCAATGCCATCAACGGCAAAGTCGTGGTGAAGATCGATCCGCGCTATTTTCGCCCTACGGAAGTTGACAGCCTTCTGGGCGATGCAACTAAGGCGCGCACCCGGCTGGGATGGGCGCCGGAAACCAGTTTCGACCAGCTGGTGAGCGAAATGGTAAAGGCCGATCTGGAACTTGCGAAACGCGACGCGCTAATCGCGCGCAATGGCTATAAAATCCATTCCCGTCACTGATTTAAGCACGCATTGAATGGACCGCTCCGCACGTGTCTTTGTTGCTGGTCATCGGGGTCTGGTGGGCTCCGCTATCGTGCGGGCTCTGAAGTCCCGCGGTTACGATCAACTGCTTTTGCGTACTCGCCAGGAACTCGATCTGACTGAACAGGCTGCGGTCAACGCTTTTTTCGCTGAAAGCCGACCCGAGCACGTTTTTCTTGCGGCAGCCAGAGTCGGCGGCATCCACGCCAACAGCACCTACCCGGCGGATTTCATCCGCGAGAACCTTCTGGTGCAGACCAACGTCATCGATGCGGCGCACCGGCACGGCGTTCGCAAGCTGCTGTTTCTCGGATCGAGCTGCATCTATCCGAAAATGGCGCCGCAGCCGATTAAAGAATCGTCGCTGCTGACCGGTCCGTTGGAGCCTACAAACGAATGGTATGCCATCGCCAAGATCACGGGCCTCAAGATGGCCCAGGCTTACCGGCGTCAGTATGGTTTCAATGCGATCTCGGCTATGCCGACGAATCTTTACGGTCCGGGCGATAACTTCAATCTCGAGAACTCGCACGTGCTACCGGCAATGATCCGGCGCTTCCATGAGGCGCGAGAGCGGGGTGCCGATAGCGTCACCCTGTGGGGAACCGGCGCGCCGCGCCGCGAGTTCCTGCATGTAGACGACGCGGCGGATGCCTGTATTTTCCTCATGGAGCACTATGAAAGTGAGGAGCCGATCAATGTTGGGTGCGGGGAGGATGTGTCGATTCGCGAGCTGGCGGAACTGGTCAGCCGGACGGTCGATTTCGGCGGGAGCCTCATATTCGACACCGGCAAGCCTGACGGTACACCCCGCAAGCTGCTCGACGTAACGCGGCTCAGAGCGCTCGGCTGGAGTCCCCGCGTTTCGCTGGCGGAAGGCATTGTCGGGACCTATCGCTGGTTTTTGGAAAATCAGGCGATCTGCCGACGCTGAAGCATTTTGCGGTGCCGCAATGGCTTACCGACTTTGGTTTCCTCGCCAGAGCAGTGATACAGCGGATGCATCTTCTCAGAGCTTCTACACCCTCTGTGCCTGGCTTCGCTTATTACTTTCATTACGCCGCAGCGAATTAAATCGTCTTAAAACCCCCGTGCTGGCCAAGCAGTTCAGCACTTACACTATTGTCACAGTTCCGCAATATTTGTCGCATACAGTGCGTAACTGCGCGGGTGATATCCGAATGAAAGGCGCGGTTGAAATGCGGGCGAGTGGCGAAATTCCATAGGAGCTCGAAGACTAAGGTGAGCAGGTGATGAAACAGCAGATGCACCCGGTGTCGGGGATTCTCCTGATCGCTGGACTGATGGGCATGTCAACACTGGCTCGGGCCGATTCGGTTTCTTCCGATCGTCAGGCAAGTCCAGTCGTACTGGCCAGCTTCCCATTGAGCGAGACCGTATCAGGGCGCAGCTTCGCGTTCAACGACGGCGGCAACGATCTCGGCAGCACTTCTTCGGGATTGACCATAGGAATGTTTTCTATTCATAACCCGCTCATTTTATTTGCCGATTCCATGGCGATGCCGCATGTCGGGAAGCAGGTGAATATTTACACGAATATATTCAGTTTCTCGGCGACACACACAGTTATCCCGCTCACTGCCGCGACGACACCCGTTCCGCTTCCCGCCGCGGGCTGGTTGTTATTGTCCGGGATCGGCGGGCTAGGAATTTTCGCTCGCCGAAACAAAAATCGAGCTTGAGCCGCTTATTTTCGAGCAATCGGCTTACAAGTCGCGATAACACACCAAGGACCGGACTTTCATCGGGTACCGGATCTTTCGTCGAACATCAATGATTACCAAAGCCGTTCGCGCTCTTGCATTCCCCGTCTGGATGGTCGTGATCCTGACAGCCTTGATTGTGCTACCGAGATCCGTTCCAGCAGCCGACGAAAGTAATGTATTTCCTGTGCACTCGCTTCCTCCTCCCGCAGCGCCAACGCCGAAAACCGATGCCCAGGTACTACCCAACAAGCCTGAAGCGCAGACAACGGAAGCGCCTCCGGAAAATGCAATGGAAAGCGGTATGTATAAGATCCAACCCGGCGATCTGCTCGCCATTTCGGTTTGGAAGGAAACTGACCTGCAGATGGATGTGCTAGTACGTCCGGATGGCGGATTTTCGTTCCCCCTGGCCGGTGACGTGCAGGCGGCAGGCCGCAGCGTTGATGACGTGCGGGTTCTGGTTGATCAGCGTCTGCGCAAATATATTTCCGACCCGGTCGTGACGGTCGCCATCAAGCAGATCGGTGGCAGCCGCATATTTGTAGTCGGCAAGGTGAATAAGCCCGGCGAATATCAATTGTTGGGGCCGACCGATGTCATGCAAGCACTGGGATTGGCCGGAGGCTCGACTCCGTTCGCCTCTCTCAACGATATTCGCATTCTCAGGCGGAACGCAGGCAAGCAGACCGCTATTTCATTCCGCTATCACGATATCGAGAGTGGCAAGGCTCTTGAGCAAAATGTTCTGCTGCATAGCGGCGATACTGTCGTTGTTCCGTGAGCCGGGTTCTGTGGCGGACGATGGGGGCGACGGTCGTAACAACTATGACTGCAATTTCTATTGTGCCGCCGGCCCGTGCGACCGAATGGGACATAACACCGCGCGCGAGTCTCGGGTTGGAATATGTGGACAACCCGTTGCTGGCGCCCCCGTCCGATCCGAACCGGTATACGTCCGGAACCGAAGACCTTACGTCAGAGCTTTCGGCCGGCGTTGTGCGTCACGCTGACCGCTTGGATCTGACAATCGATCCGCGTGTTTACTTCGCGCGATATCGATACAACCAGCTACTTAATCAGAATAATGAGTACCTTGATATCGCGTCCGCTTACAAAGCCGAATCGTCGACATGGTCCGCCGGAATCAATGCCGCGAGGGATACTACTTTAACCAGCGAAATTGGACTCACCGGCCTGACCAATGCGAATCGCCGACATGAGAGTCTCGCTGTGACGCTTGGACCGACGGTTCAGATAACCGAGCGGCTATCCGCGTCGGCGCAGATGCTGTGGTCCGCCAATCACTATGATGATGCGACACACACGGGCCTCGTGGATTATCGCTACAGTTCAGCGGACGGGAAGGGCTCTTATGCCTTATCCGAGCGGACAACGCTGGCGATCGATGCATCGGTTGGACAATCCAGCGTCTCGCAGCTGGACACAAGGACGACCAATTATTCGCTCGACGCAAGTGTCACTAGGCTGCTTAGTGAACTATGGACTATCACGGCGTCACTGGGCCCGTCCCGTGTCGAATCGGATGCTGGAAGTGAGAACGGCGTCGTTTATGGGGTCAATGCGCAAAGATCCGGAGAACTCGTCAATTTTGGCGCGGGAGCATCGCGGGCGGTGATACCGACAGGGCGTGGTACGCTGACGAAGCGCGATCAAGCACTGTTGAGCGTGGGCGATGCGCTGACCGAGCAGCTGACGATCGGTTTGTCTGGACAGTTGAGCCAAAACCGGGATTTGTTGACCACTTTCGGTGGAGGAACAAGCCCATACACTGTGCGTTATTACAGTGTGGAGATCGACTGTCAGTGGCGGTTCGCGCCAAGCTGGAGTACTTCGCTTGCCCTTCAGGATCAGCGCCAGTTTGTCAGTTCTTCGCCTTCGCCAACCAGTATTGCGCAAGGCTATCGCGCCAATATCAGTATCGTCTGGTCGGGCTTTCCCTACAGGATTCACTAGTGATCAGCGGAGCCGCCAGTGTTAGCGAACAGAGCTTTGCAGAGGTCGAAATGACGGAGAATGCGCAGCCGGTCAGAATCACCGAGATGCTAAGCGCCTTGCGCAGGCGCCGTTCCGCCATGCTGCTGACTTTTGCCGCGATTGTAGTTATCAGCATCGTGGCGGCGTTTGCCTGGCCTTCCACCTACAAAGCCACCGGTACCATACTAATTGAGCAGCAGGAACTGCCGCCGGATCTCGTTCGCTCGGCGATTACCAGCTTTGCCGACGAACGTATCCACATGATTACGCAGCGGGTCATGACGACCGAAAACCTGCTCAAGATCATCGATCGTTACGACCTCTATTCAAAGATGCGCCAGAGCGCACCGCGGGAAAAGATTATCAAGCGCATGCGGGATGACGTCAGCTTCGAAATGATCAGCGCCGATGTCATCGATCCAAAAGCCGGACGTCCTACCAAGGCCACCATCGCTTTCTCGGTCGGATACAGCAATCGCTCTCCGGATCTGGCTGCACGTGTGGCCAACGAATTGGTTTCCCTCTATTTGCAGGTCAATATCGAGAGTCGTCAGCAGGATGCAGCCAGTGCGGCTGATTTTCTCGGTGGCGAGGCCGATCGGCTCAGCAAGCACATCGATGAGACACAAGCTGCCATTGCTCAATTCAAGAAAGAGCACTTGAATAGCCTTCCCGATCAGTCAATTCTTAACACGCAGCTCATGAATAGTACGGAAAGTGAGCTGCGTGATGTCGATACGCAGATTCGCTCTCAGGATCAGCAGATCGTGTATCTGGGCGCACAGCTCGCGCAGATCAGCCCCAGTTCCCAGGTCTATACCGCGACTGGCGAACGTGTGCTGTCTCCCTCGGATCGATTGAAATATCTGCGAACTGAGTATGCGCGGGTCAGAGGACTGTACGCCCCGAACCATCCCGATGTTTTACGACTCAAGCGCGAGATCGCCGGTCTTGAGAAAGATACGGGCCTGGTCAATTCAATGAATGATCTTAATCGCCAGATGGAGGACGCGCAGGCGGAGCTGGCGGCCGCCAAGCAGAAGTACGCTGACAGTCACCCCGATGTGATACGTCTTCAGAAGCAGATCGCGGTACTGCAATCGCAGATCCAGAAGGCCGCAGCCAATCCCGCGGTTTCTTCGGCTGCGATAGCCGATCCAGATAATCCGGCATTCATTGAAATCAAAGCACAACGTGAAGCGGCCGTGAATCAGCGTGCCGCGCTCCAGAAGAAGCGCGATGAGTTGAGTGCGAAGATGGGTGATTTCGAGCAGCGGCTAGCACGCGCGCCAGGAGTGGAGCGCGACTATTCGGAACTGGTGAGGGAACTTGAGAACACTCAGGTCAGTTACCGTGTGGCAAGGCAGAAGCAACTCGAATCAGAGCAATCCAAGAGTCTTGAAGACGAGCGCAAAGGCGAGCGTTTTACGCTCATTGAGCCCCCCATTCCACCTGAGCAACCCGCGAGCCCGAATCGTGTCGCCATTATTGTTCTTGGTCTAGTTCTGGCATTGGCGTCTGCGGTTGGCATCGTGATGCTGCTTGAGGCACTCGATAACAGTATCCGCAATGGTTCCGATCTCGAAGCGCTCCTCGCAGTGCCACCGCTGGCGATCGTGCCGATGATTGAGACCAGCGTCGATCGTTCCGCGCGCGTGCGACGGCGTCGAATGACTTTCGCGGGCACACTGGGCACCCTAATTGTCGTATTGACACTTACGCATTTTTTCTATCGGCCGCTCGACGTGCTTTGGCAAGTCGTCCTGCGTCGTCTGGGCAGTTAGGGGGCGAATCGTGGAACGCATTACTCGGGCACTGGAGCTAGCGCGCGCACAGCGTGAGGGAACGCTGGATGCGGCTATTGCTATTGCCAAGCCCGAATCCAGTGATGCCGGCGCGACGGAATTCTCCGGTATGCCGCCGTTTAAGATGCCGGTGATCGAACTGAATCCCGCTGTGCAGGAGCGTGAGCGCATTCTTCCACCCGGAGCGGCCGGAGAGCATGGAGCGTCGTACAAGATGTTGCGCACGCAAGTCGTCAAGCGCCTCGATCAGTTGAATGCCAATACACTTGCAATCCTGAGCCCGGAGGCGGCTTCCGGAAAAACTCTGACGGCGATCAATCTGGCGATCGCCATCGCCGCCGAGCGCGGACGCACGGTTTTACTGGTGGATTTTGATTTCAGAAACCCGAGCATTCACCGACGTTTTGGATTTGAGCCGCAGGTGGGTATCGAGGATTGCCTGCAGTCACGCCGTCCAATTCACGAAGCCATGGTCAAGGTTGCGGGCTATGATCGGCTGACGCTTCTTCCTGCACGGAACAAAGTCGAGCATTCATCCGAACTGCTCGCGGAAAAGCTGACGGCGGAGGTGATGGCCGAAATGCGCGGGCGCTATGTGAATCGCATCGTAATTTTCGATCTTCCGCCGGTCCTCCAGGCCGATGATGCGCTAATGCTGTCGCGCCATGTGCAGGCCGGGCTGATGGTCGTCAGCGAAGGACGCACCCGGCGCGACGGGGTGACGCGATCGATCGGTCTTTTGAACCAACTCCCGATCGTCGGAACCGTTCTGAACGGTTCGCGCACATCTTCTGGTACGGCGTACTAAAGATCATCATGTACGAAGCCTTCTACGGCTTTCGCGAAAGACCTTTCGCGCTCACGCCGGATCCGGAGTTCCTGTATCCGTCGCGTCATCATCAACTCGCACTGACGGTTCTGGAATATGGCGTGCTGAACCGGGCAGGCTTTTGCCTGCTGACGGGTGAAGTGGGTTCCGGAAAGACCTTGCTGATTCGCCGGCTATTGTCACGGCTCGATGCGGATACGCGCGTCGGTTTGGTTTCGAATACCAATCGCCATTTCGGCAGGCTGTTGCAGTGGGTGTGCCTGGCGTATGGCCTCGATTTCGATAAGAAGGACGACGCTGAGCTCTATCGCACCTTTGTCGATTTCCTTCTAAGTGAATATGCGAGTGGGCGGCGTGTTCTGCTGATCGTGGACGAGGCGCAGAATCTCGATGCTTTGATGCTCGAAGAACTGCGGGTTTTATCCAACGTCAACGCCGACAAGCATTTTGTATTGCAGACAATCCTGGTCGGCCAGCCGGAGCTGCGCGACACGCTTAGGCGCACGGAACTGCGCCAATTCGCGCAGCGCATCGGTATCGACTATCACTTGCCGCTGCTGAATCAGGCTGAGACCAGAAACTACGTGCGTCACCGGCTGACGGTGGCGGGCGGAGATCCTGGCCTGATCGAACAGGATGCAGTCGATCTGGTTCACTCGCGAAGCGGAGGGGTCCCGCGGCTGATCAATCAACTGCTCGACATGGCGCTGGTATATGGTTTTGCGGACCAGCGTTCGTGCATCGACATCGGCGTGGCCGAGCAAGTGGTTGCCGATCGCGTTGCAGGAGGATTATTTCCCGCGATATCACTGGCGGCCGAAGCGACAGGGAAGATCGATTAATGTGGATGTGTTCGAGGTGGAGCGCCGGGTGTGCGTCCGCGCCTCTTCTTTTTGAGATGCTAGTGGGCGCCATCGGATTGTTTCACTGCACGTCCGAAGCTGTCGCGCGGACGGCGGTAATGGGACCGAACGAGATGGCCGTCGTCATCAATGAATCGGATCCGCTGAGTGTCGCTGTCGGAGCGTACTACCAGGCCCGGCGACGGATTCCGGCGGCAAATGTGATCCGAGTTCGTTTCGCTACAGGACGCTCTGCGATGAGCGTCGCGGAGTTTGCCGGGCTCAAAGCAGAAGTGGATTCGAAGACGCCACCATCGGTGCAGGCATTCGTGCTCACCTGGACAAGCCCGTATCGAGTCGAGTGCATGTCGATCACCACCGCGTTTGCCGCTGGATTCAATCCTGAATTCTGCGGTTCAGGTTGTGCGGCGACAAGGTTGAGTCCGTATTTCGATTCGAACAGTCGACGACCATTCGACGACCTGGGCTGGCGTCCCACGATGAGCATTGCGGCAAGGAATTTCGCCAAGGCGCGCCAACTCATCGATCGCGGCATCGCCGCTGATGGTCGCCATCCTCTGGGCACTGCCTATCTCGTCTCGACCGATGACGTGAATCGAAACGTACGCGCCGCAAGCTATGAGGATGCAAGACTTCTTGCGGGAAATCGCATAAGGGTAAAAATCGTTAAGGCTGCGGATATGCGCGGCCGCTCGGACGTGATGTTCTACTTCATTGGCGCACCGGATGTTCGTGGACTCGACACCGATCGCTTTCTGCCGGGTGCAGTGGGTGACCATCTGACCTCGTTTGGGGGCGATCTGGCTGGCCATGGGCAGATGAGCAGCCTGCGGTGGCTCGAGGCCGGGACTACGGGAAGCTATGGAACTGTTGTCGAACCGTGCAATTTCACTGCGAAATTTCCAAATGTCAGTTTGATGATGAAGCGCTATCTGGATGGCGAATCTCTCATCGAATCGTACTGGAAAAGCGTCGCAATGCCTGGACAAGGTTTGTTTCTGGGCGAGCCGCTGGCCGCTCCCTATCGCTGACGAAATCCCGGGCGCCAAAATACACATGCAAACCGCCAATACCTCGCGGAGCGCTCCTTCGTCGCCACGCCGGGTGATATTTGTCAACCGCTACTTCTATCCCGATATGTCGGCGACGAGCCAGATTCTTTTCGATCTGACGCGCCGTCTCGTTCAAGGCGGCGTTGATGTGCATATAGTGTGTTCGCGCCAACTTTACGAGGACCCCAGTGCGAATCTGCCGGCCGTCGATATCGTCGAAGGGATTCATGTTCGGCGGGTCTGGACGTCGAGCTTTGGAAGGGGGCGTTTGACGGGACGGGCGATCGACTACGTCAGCTTTTATCTGGCCGCCGCGATAGCCTTGCTTAGCCTTGCCAGGCCAGGAGATGTGATCGTTGCCAAGACCGATCCACCGTTGATCTCGGTGATCGCTGCGATTGTGGCGCGCCTGCGAAGAGCGACGCTGATCAACTGGCTTCAGGACATCTTTCCCGAAGTCGCCTCTCACCTTGATGCCAATCCGCTGCCGAAGGGACTGGATGCGGTTTTGCGTCGTGTACGTGACGCTTCGTTGCGAACTGCGCGCGTAAATGTTGTGCTGGGGAAGCGTATGCGTGACTACGTGGCTGCCCGCGGCATCCCACTTGATCGAATCAGGATTATCGAGAACTGGGCCGACGGCGGCGCTATTGAACCTTTGCCGTCGCACGCAAGCCAGCTCAGAAGCAGCCTTGGACTTAAGGATCAGTTTGTCGTCAGCTATTCCGGCAATCTTGGCCGCGCACACGACTTTCATACGATGCTGGATGCGGCAGAGAAATTGCCGGCGGATTCCGGAATTACCTTCCTCATGATCGGAGGTGGCGCGAACATGGCGAATTTCCGCAATGAAGTCGCAAAGCGGGTACTGACGAACGTCCAATTTCTTCCCTATCAGTCGCGAGAGATTCTTTCTGACAGTTTGGCGGCAGCCGATATCCACCTTGCCTGCCTTTTACCAGCGCTGGAAGGACTTATCGTTCCGAGCAAGTTTTACGGCATTCTCGCCGTCGGTCGGCCGCTGATTTTCATTGGTGACACGGACGGCGAACTGGCGAGAATCATTAAGAACTCAAGATTGGGCGCCGTGGTACGAGTGGGTGACGGCAAGGCTCTGAGTGATTGCATCGTGAAATTGAAGGCGAGTCGAAACGAGATAGACGAAATGGGCGTGCGCGCTCGCCAGTTGTTCATCGAATCCTACACGGTGGAGCGCGGAGCCGGACAATGGATGGAATTGCTTTCTGAATTCGTTCACGTCCACTGACTTATCGCGATGTTTTACCAAACGATTACAACCGCACTCTTCTTATTTTGATTTCAATCGGTTCTATGAGTATTACATTTTTATATTTCAAAAAAGTGTAACAAAAAGTAACTAAGATCTTAAAATGGCATATGACGCGCGCTGGGATATGACTTGGCGACTTTACAAAACAGCCGTGCGAATTAACGCGTGGCGAAAACGAGGCGGGGCGGAAGTGGAAATGCTGCAAAGAGAAGAGGTAAAGCGGTGGCGCCATGCTGTTCATGAAAAGCGCGCAGCGTCCGGTGCCGGGTGCTGGATGAAGATTCTTATTGGCACCATTGGTGCAATCCTCATGTCGGTTGCTCAAGCCGACACGCTGGCGACGTCGATTCTTCACAGCTTCGGCGGCAGCGCGCTTGACGGAGCGAATCCATTTGCAAGCTTGGTATTGAAGGGCGACGGCAATTTCTACGGAACAACTTACAGCGGCGGGACGCACAATGCGGGAACTGTAATCAAGATCACGCCCGGTGGTACCCTGACGACGATGTATAACTTTGGTGGCAGCACCAAGGACGGACTCTATCCCCATGGCGGACTGATCGAGGGCAGCGACGGAAACCTATATGGAACCACTCAAGGAGGAGGGGCCAATGGCAAAGGTGCAATTTACAAAATAACTCCCGCCGGTGCTCTGACCACGCTCTACAGCTTCGGTACTACCGCCATTGACGGAGCGGGACCCGACAGCACATTGGTCCAGGGAAACGATGGGAGTTTGTACGGAACGACCTATAGCGGTGGATCGAATAACCTAGGCACCGTGTTCAAAATCACAATCGCTGGATCTCTGACCCCGCTTTACAGCTTCGGGACTAGCGCATCAGATGGCAGCAATCCGGCCGCTGGCTTGGTCAGTGCAAATGATGGCAGCTTCTATGGAACCACGGAGGGCGGTGGTTCCAACAATATCGGCACGATATTTAGAATCATGTCAAACGGTACGCTAACCACCTTGTATAGCTTCGGCAGCGTCGTTGGCGACGGTGCAAAACCTGAGGCTGCGCTGATCATCGGCAGCGACGGAAAGCTCTACGGTACGACCGAAAACGGTGGTGTTAATAACGATAGCGGTACGGCTTTCTCCGTCGTCACCGACGGTACTGGAACGACTTTGACTACGCTGTACTCATTCGGCTCTTCAACAAATGACGGCGCTTTTCCCCGTTCGGCGCTTATCGAAGGTAATGACCATAATTTCTACGGAACCACACAGGGCGGTGGCGGCATTGCCGGACTGGGAACCGTCTTCGTGATTACGCCGACCGGTACGTTGACGATTCTGCACAACTTCACTGGCAGTGGATCGGATGGTTCCACTCCGGTGGTCGGGCTTACCAAGGATTTGAACGGGAATTTTCGTGGAACAACACTGGGAGGAGGTTCCAACGGCACAGGCACTGTTTTCGAGATTTCATCTGGCGGGTTGTTTGCAACACTCCATGAGTTCGGTAGCCCGGCGTCCTCGGACGGCAGCGGTCCGGTGGCGGATCTGGTGCAGGACGCGAACGGCAATTTCTATGGAACGACGCAATCCGGCGGTACGAACGACCTGGGCACCATATTCAAGATAACGTCCACTGGACAGTTCACCACGCTTTATAGCTTTGGCGGTTCTGCTTCCGATGGAGCCAATCCAGCCGCGGGGTTGCTTGTCGGTGGCGATGGCAATTTATACGGGACTACACTCAATGGTGGAGTGACCGGAAATGGTAGCCTATTCCAAATCACGACCGCGGGCGTGCTGACGATCCTGCATCACTTTGGAACCGGTGATTCCGACGGTATCAATCTGCAGGACGGAACAAATCCAGAAGGAACATTGGTTCTTGGTAGTGACGGAAATTTTTATGGAACGACGCTGGGCGGGGGGGCGCATGCCCTAGGCACGATCTTCAAAATCACTGCCGATGGTCAATTCACCACACTCTACAGCTTCGGGACGGCGACGGCTGACGGGAGCAATCCCGCTGCTGGTCTAAGGCTTGGCAACGACAATAGCTTCTACGGAACCACCTATAGTGGCGGCGTCAATGGAAATGGTACGGTTTTCAGGATCACACGAGCTGGAACATTTGCCAAACTCTACGATTTCGGTAACGCTGAATCCGATGGCGCCAATCCTGAGGCCGGTTTGATGCTCGGTAGTGATGAAAGTTTATATGGGACAACCAACGGGGGCGGCAGCAAAGATAAGGGTACGATATTCAAGATTACCACCAGCGGTGTTTTGACGACGCTTTACAGCTTCGGAAACGATACTTCGGATTCCAACGGTAGTTATCCCGACGCTGATCTCGCTCAGGGCAGTGATGGAAATATTTATGGAACCACCAACGGTGGCGGGGCCGGCAACAAGGGTACTTTTTTCAAAGTGACCCTGGATGGGAAGTTGACCACGCTCTATAGTTTCGGCGGCGCGGCATCTGATGGGAGCAATCCGTTTGCCGGCGTCGTTCAGGGGAGAGACGGCAATTTTTACGGAACCACCTACAGCGGCGGTGACAACGGTACCGGTACCGTCTTCATGATTTCGATGCAGGACCCACCTGCGTCCAGTGGTGGTGGAAGTTCCGGAGGGGGGAGCTTTTATTTTCCAACCATACTGGCTTTGTATGCGCTGCGGCTGGTTCGTGACCGATACCTGACCCGATGAACTCAGGTCAATCGACGATAACACGCTAGATATTGCTGCGCGATCACCTGTGGGCTGAATCGTTCGAGATTCTCAAGTCCCTTCTTAACGAGCTGTTCCCGATAGCCACTGTCGGAAATCACTTTAAGAATTCCCGTTCGTATCGATTCGATATCGAAAGGATCAACCAGACAGGCACCAGATCCAGCGATCTCGTTCATGGGGCCAATGTCGCTGGTGATTACAGGTCTTCCCGCTTTCTGTGCTTCAAGAATCGGCAGCCCGAAACCCTCAAACGTGGACGGAAAGAGCACCAAATCGGCTTCCGCATATTTTCGGGCGATTTCGAGGTCCGTAAGATCGCATTGTTGATTGTAACGAACACCTCGTCGATGCAGTAGCTCGGCGATATCGGGCGGGACCCTCCCAACGATCTCCAGTTGACAGCGAAGTCCGCTTAGCGCTTCGGCAACACGCCGCAGATTTTTATGAGGAGTGCTGCCGATGAACAGTACGACAGGCATTTCCCCGTTAAAGTCCAGAGGCGAGTGATAAACGCTGTCATCAACCGGATTGGGTATGACGACGATTTTGTCCGGCCGACAGCCTGTATGACGGACGATATCAGTCTTGGTCGCCGCTGAAACGGTCGTGATGACCCGACAGTAACGGACTGGAATGTCCAAAAAAACAAGCTTGAGCAACCTGCGCTTCCAGCCGGTTGTGTGATAGAGAAAAACGCAATCGTGAATTGTGAGAATAGTACGGCGGCGAGGCAATGCCAACACCAGATAATGGAGGTGGCCTGTAACGTGATAGACGTTCGCCTCGCACGTGCTTGCAGAGAGCAGGTTGCGTAAGATCGCGGCAGGAGTGAAACGGTCCTCAGGCGCGCCCCATCGCACGATGGAAACGTGCTCATCGAGCGACTGTTCGATTTTCCGGAACACCCGCTCGATGCTGAAGAACGCATCCGGCTTGCGGAAGAGCTGGCATACCGTTAGGGGCCTGTGATTCATTCAAAGCTTCCGCGGCGTGAAGATAGATCCCCGTGGACGATCTCGGTAAATCGTCTGGCGGTGTCTTCACTCGACCAGTTTCTGCTGATTTTCTGATTTTCGCATCCCATTTCCAGAAGTCTGTCGCGACCATAATCAATAGCGGTCTGAAGGGCCGCAATGAGAGCCCGCAGGTTTCCAGACTCGAAGATCCAGCCATTCACTCCCGGCATGATCAGATCGCGTGCCGCCCCCGCTTTGGAGCCCGAGATTACCGGCCGTCCGCTAGCCATTGCTTCGTTGAGAGCCAGACCCCAGGTTTCTCCGGGCCCTCGCGAGGGCAGCACAAATACGTTACCGAGGCGATAGACCGCCGGCATGGCGCTCTGATTCTGGAACGGGAGAAAGTGAATTGCTGAATGCCCACTTGCGCGGGTCTCAAGTTCGCGTGCAAGCTCGCCATCACCGAAGAAAACCAGATGGGCTGAAGCCGAAAGCTGCATGAAGGCATCGATCAACAGGACTGGATCTTTTTTGGAGATGAACTTCCCCGCGTAGACGAAGACGAAGTCATCGCGGCCAATTCCCAGCTGCTTGCGCCACGTGCGGATTTGCTCTGCATGAGCTTTCGTCGAGCCAATGAAGCGCCGGGTATCGATAGAATGCGGCGCGAAGGCAATTCGATTCCACGGAATCCCGCACCATGCGAAATAGTCCGCATTGTTTTGGCCGACCGCGATGGCGATATCGATGTGCTTATAGACCCATGTCAATGCCAATTTTCGGGCGAAGCGTCGCAGCGGAGGAGCTACATCAAGAAGTGTCGAATCGCCGCGGAAGAAGATCGGAATTCTGCCTTTCAATTGGCGCATGAGTTGCAGGTGTGAAAAAAAGTTCCAGCCATAAATCAGAACAGCATCCGCGTCCCATTCGCTCACCGCTTTCTTCAGCCCCGGATTGCGGATGCCAAAGACATGTTTGATTCCAGGCCTCTTGGCGACATTGGGAATGAACTCATGGGCGTATCCTTCAAGCAGTGGAATATCCCACTGCAGTTCAACCCCGAATCCGGGATCGAATATTGTGCCAGAGGCGCTCTGTGACCACGTATAGAAGACTTTTGGTTGAATCTCGGCCGATTGGGCCAATGCACGGAATACAGGGGCGTTGTACTGGATGGGGTGCGTCGAGATGATCGCGAGCTTCTTTTTTTTCATGCGATATTCGTGATCATATTCGAGAAGCGCGCCGCTGCTATCCTCGCGCGATTGACGCTCGAGCTCTGCAATTCCATGGTTTCGTGGTGAGGCACCTACTCAATAGGACCGCAGGGTTAACCAGTAGCATGTTGCCGTCGTATGGGACTGAGTCCTTTGGTATGGTGCCTACCGAAGCTTCAGGCGACGCGATAATTAATAATTTAGAAGCATACGTCAGAAATGTGACAGCGAGAAGATTAACTTGAAAAGGTGTTGTCAGGGTGTTGTATGGGCGGCGCTCGCCATCAGCATCGCCAGTCCGATATGGGCAGCCGCGCCTCGGATCTACAGCCTGCCTGCTTATCAGAGCCCGGTGCGCGGTGAGCCGGACGATTTGCTGCTGCTTCCCGGCTATGGTTTCGCGGCGGACGACATAGTCGTTTATGCTGCGATCGCGGATACGACGAAAGCGTTGGTTCCGCCTGCAGTGCCTATTACGCGGTCGTCCGCGGAATCGGGAGTTGCGCCGATCGTCAGTGCCGCCAATGTTCCTTATTCTTTGACTATTCGTCTCCCAGCGGATTTGGAGACCAGTCAATCGTATGCGGTCTGGGTCCGCAACAAGGCGGGCGAGTGGAGTAACGGTATCAGGATCAACGATGCGCGTCCCCTGTGGTTTACACCGGCCTATGTGTACGAAGCCGGCATGATCGCTTCGTTGTCGAGGGAGTTGAAGCTAGTCGGGCGCAATCTCGATCATGCGCCAGGCGCAGCAACGGAAATAAAGTTGACCGGACCGCAGAATCTTACGCTGAAAGTGCGGTCAGACGAGAAGCCTGCAGCCCACCTCGATCGTTTTATCGCTACGGTTCCACTGCCGCCACACCTGCAGCCGGGTGAATACCGGCTCTCCCTCAGCCGCGATGGCATCAGCTGGATCTCGCTGTCGGGCACTTTTACGGTCCGCCCTGATCCCCTTTCGACCCGCGAGTTCGACATCAGTGCGACCGAGTTTGGAAGCTGCCGTGCCGATGACGGTCTCGACGACACGCGCTGCATCCTTCGTGCGATCGACGCTGCCACAGCAGCGGGCGGCGGAACCGTGGTTCTTGGAAAAGGAACGTGGGATCTCGCACGTAGCGTTTCAAGCCGAATTGATGCTGATGACGGTATTTTGCTGCCGCGTGGCGTGAATCTGAAAGGTGCGGGAGCGAAGTTCGCTTATCTGATCAGACATCCGGAATGGAACGCCTCTGCCACGCAGCCAATGTTCACGCTCCTCGGCAGAAACACAGTGCAGGGATTGACGTTCGAGGACGCCGGTATTCACAGGCCCGGTGAGCCTTTCGATCCCGCGCTGCGATTGGGCAGAACTTACAATCGCGTTGATCCGCGCGATCCCCATGCCATAAAGAGCATTGACGACGTAGTCATTACTGAAAATGCTTTCAGCCGTGTGCATCCGGCGATCGCGGATGGCGGGCTGCCGATTGCACGCTTGTTCGTAACCGCCAACATCTTTGGTGGCTACGACGCCAATCTGGAACTTGCGGGAGATCGTTATGACATGACCTACAAGTTTCGGGTCGACGACTCCGTAATTGCATACAACACATTCAAGCCCGGAAGCGGTCCGCAGGTTGTCGCTAGCGAAATTGGCGCGTCCTATCACTTGGATTTCAGTCACAACACGGCCGATGGTGCATCGCGGGAGTATCTGTACTCACCCGATGATCCAACGGGCTGGCGCGCCGCTTTTTTCTGGCACATGAATGAGAATCACGAAGCGACGCTGATATCGGATAACACGGCACTCTGTACCGGCGATAGGGGCGGCGACGGCGAGGCAATCGCCTATGACAACAACGGCAATACATTTGCATTCGACAAGGCGCGCACGGTACTGCGCGCGTCGTCCGATACCGTGACGGTGGACGGGCCTCTGGAGCATAAGCAGAATGATCGCGAGGTTCCACTTGCGAGCTACTACCTCGGACACTGGATTCAAGTCGGACAGGGCAAGGGCCTGGGGCAGGCGCGCAAGATCTCCGCTTATCGAGTTGATCAGACGAACTCGCAAATCACTTTCACCGTGACGCCGGCGTGGGAGGTGGAACCGCAAGCGGGACTGAGCCGCATCAGTGTCGGACGCGAATTCTGGCAGGTCTACGCCGTCGGAAACCACATTGATCATCGGCGGCCGCTCTGCAGGAAAAGCAACCCCACGGCCCGGAAAGGGGGGGTGATTGGTCTCTGGGCTCAGACCGCCGATTCCGTAGTGGAGGGCAACGAACAATACGATACGGACGGAATCCTGTTCCTGCAGAACTACAGTGCGGTGGAGCCCGGGCATCCCGAATTTACTTCATGGACATTTTTTCAATCGTTTCTCGAAATACGAGGGAATACGATCGATGGCGAGTACGATTGGAATTCGGATTGCAGCTCGTCGGGAATTCAGGGGGCCCAAGCAGCTGCGGCGACGCCGGGATCTCCGCCACCCACCTTGGGTTACGGAATATCGATCGACCACAACACGATCATCCATGCCGACGGCGAACACGGGGGTGCGATCTCGTTTCCACGGGCCTGGTGGGACGGGCCGCCACCGCATGACTGGATGGTGGTCGACAATACGCTGGTTCATCACAATCTGATCAAAGATATCGCCGGAACGACTGCGCGCAGAGTATGTGGAAAGGGGCCATCAAATCGACGCATCGGGATCAACCTGGATCAATCGGGAATGGTGTGGCGCACAGTTCTCTATGCGAATTCATGCGTCAACGTGAATACACCGTTCGATGATGGAGGCTCTCAGACGACGCGCGTCTGTCCATCTGGAGTTCAGCACGCGTGCGAATGCTTTCAGCCTGACGGCGCCGATACGCATCCGATGAAATAAATCCCCGCATCCAAAATTACGAGTCGTTGGTTTTAGCCATTGCTTGAGACGCAATTTGGCGCGCGTTCCATAAAACGGATGCGATGACGCGCGCCTGCCGCCAGTTTCCTTTCATCGCGAAACGGAACAATTCCAGAGTCAGGCCTCGGTTGGTTGCGGGCAGGAACCCCGGGAAAAAGCGACTCATGAATCGAATACGGTTTCGGTAATATAGGTTGGCCGTAAATGCGGGCATCACCTTCGAACTGCTGGCGCCGGATTTATGGAACACGTGGCTGTCGGGCGCATAGCCGAGCGTATAACGGCCACGGCCGCGCATGGCCCAGTCAAATTCCTCGAAGTACAGGAAATAATCTTCCTGCATCAGACCTATGTCCCTGACAAACCGACTGGATACCAACATCGAAGCGCCGAATACATAAACCATTTCATGCTCGACCTGGGTTGGGTCTCCTGGAATCTCTTCTAATTTGCTCCCCAGACCGATATGCCAGGATGAGGCAGTTGCGGGATTAAAGCGGGCACCGCCCAAAGCCTGAACGACTTCGGGAGTGTCGTAATAACGAACGGTGGAGCCGACAATTCCAATTGTCGGATTTCGCAGCGCTCGGTGTGTCAGTGCTTTCAGTGCATCGCGATGAACCGCGGAATCGCAGTTGAGAAGCCAGAAGAAATGGAACGAATCCAGCCCGGCGGCGCGAATTCCCACGTTGCAGCCGCCAGCGAAGCCGAGATTGCTACCCGAACGAATCAGCGTAATGCGGCATTCTGCAGGCGCATGGGGCAGGGCTTCAGAGGGACGATCAGCGATTCGAACCATGATCGACTCGGTACCGCCGCTGTCGGTTATCCGGTCGACACCTTCGTGTCTGCGCCAGCTCGGCATCGCCTGGGGCTTACTGCACCACTCCGCGATGCGCTCGATTGACTGATCGGCCGAATCGTTGTCTACCACGAAGATGTGAAAATTCGCATAATTTTGTGCCGCCACCGAATCGATGCATTCGATGCAGTCACGCCAGTTGTTCCAGTTCACCAATATGATCGCAACGGCTGGATCTGCTTCACTGGGGGTGCCCGGAGGTATGCGAAGGCTCATCTGTCTGAAGGAAATGCCGAAGTGGACACTGGAAGAATAGCCTGTCGACCAATTGTCAGGTATCGCAAGTTATGACCGCCGATGCAGAAAGCCGTCGGAATGCTGTCATATACCTGTGTTAACCTCTGCCAGGGAATTTGGGCTTGTGTAAGTTGTTCGTGACAAATACCGGTATCGGAATACCCTCATCGCAGCTTGCACCGAGCGGATCGGAGCGGTGATAGCGACGGACGCGATGACCGCCGGATGCAAACTTCTGATCAGCAATAACCAATTGACCAGCGCAATACCACGATTTTTTCGAGGACGGATCGTTAGCAACGCGCTGTCCCTTTACGCCGTGCAGGGTCTCAACTATCTCCTGCCACTGCTGATGCTGCCATTTCTACTGCGGGCACTGAGCCCAGTGGGATATGGTTCAATCATGTTTGCTCAATCTCTGATGGGCTACGCTGGCATTGTCACCGAATTTGGTTTCAATCTGACGACCACACGCGATATATCGGTCGTACGCGACGACCCGGTCGCGATCGCCAGGATCTACTGGACTACGATGGCCGCCAAAGCGGTCCTGTTTCTGGTCAGCGCCATCCTCGTTTGCGCGGTAATACTGTTCACGCCCGCATTCCGGCAGAACTGGCCAATATTTGCTGCGTCCAGCCTCCTCGTCGTCGGGAATCTCGTGTTTCCGCAATGGTATTTTCAAGGGCTGGAGAGACTGAAGGAAATCGCACTGATCCAGGCGATATCAAAATGCCTGACTTTCGGGAGCGCAGTCATTTTTGTTCGGTCGCCGCAGGACGCAATAATCGCTGCGCTCATACTTTCGGCATCGCAATTGTTCGGCGTCATCGCTGCTCTTGTTCTCGGCAAGCCGCTAGCGCCTGCTCATTTTTTCAGGCCGACGATCGCAAATATCAAAGAAACGTTTCGAAATAGCTGGCCGATGTTCGCGGCCACAGTATCCACGACGCTGTACCTTAATACCAACACTTTTATGCTAGGTCTCATGTCCAGCGAAAAATCGGTCGCGATGTACAGTCTAGCCAACAGGTTGGTGTTCGCGCTGCAAAGTCTCGTCGGCCCAGTTACTCAATCCATATTTCCGCGGGCAAGTCTTCTCTTCGCGGAGCGGCGAGAACAGGCCTGGAAGTTATTGCGACGTGTCAGCTGGTTGGTTCTGCCCGCAATCGCGGTTGCGTCGCTGATGCTTGGCATTTTTGCGCCTACAGTAGTCAATCTCATGGGCGGGCGGGCATATGCGGGCGTGATACCGGTCGTACGAATCATGGCAGTCGTTCCCTTATTGGTCACGATTGCCACGATTCTCGCCCAGATCGTTATGGTAAATGTCGGGCTCACCCGGCAGCTTTTTCGGATATATCTGCTAGTTGGAATTCTTAATATTCTCCTATTGCCCCTGTTGATATTGAAGTTTGATGCTGGTGGTGCGGCTGCTTCTCTGGTGTTCGCCGAAGCACTCGGACCCGTTCTGATGTTGCGTACGCTGCGAAGGCATAAGCATGTATTGGGTTGGTGACGCTGAAATACATATTTGCGGATGGCCTTTCCCATGCGATCAAGCAATTGTCGGTTCCACGTATACGGGCAGTTCGGAGTTGCGTCATGAACGTTTCGCAGGTGGGTCAAGGTCTCGGAAGACTCGCTTTTTTGATCGTTGCCAGTTACGGCTTGCTGTACTTCTCGTATAAGAATTACGATCCCGCCAGCGGGGGCACTGATTTCTTCAGTTACTACCCGATGTACGAGCATCCGCTCGACTTCTCTGCTACGAAGGCGCCGTTTGTTTTCAGGCAATTGAGCGCACTCGTTACTCATACGGTCTATGCGATAGGAATCTACTACCCGAACGATATCCGGCTTCACAACCCCGCTTACGACCAGCGCCTTTTTTTTGCGGCTATCTTCAGCAATTATCTATGTCTCATCGCGGCTTCATGGGTCGCAGGTCTTGCCGTCGAAATACTGATTCGGACAAATAGCTTTGCCTTCCCGGCGATGGGAGGACTGCTATGTATCTTGTCTTTTCATAGTCAATCGCTTGTGCTTACAGGACTAACCGAGGGTGTCAGCTGGCTACTAATGGCATGCGGCTTCGTCGCCTATATGAAGCAGCATCGCGGAGCACTGGCCATTGTCATCGCCCTGGCAATCCTGCAACGCGAGACACTTATAATTGTGTTTGCGATCATCGCTGCCTGTGCATATGTTTCAAAGTACGGCGATCGTCGATTCAACGCGGCGATACTTCTCTGGGCTCTCATTTGCTTCTGCGCATATATCGCCATGCGCAAGCTGGTGGGCGTGGGCGGATCTGAAGAGCAAATGAATTTACACTCGCTGTTGGATACGCTTAAGTCCTTCAAATTGTCCGGCAGCCTCCTTTTTCAGGGATTGCTGTCACAAAATATCTTTGCGATCTATATGGTGCTAAGTCTCATCTTGATTCACAGAATGCCAGATCAGAAATTCTGGCTGCCAACGCTTATCGTCGTAAGCGTCATGCTCTTCGCGATGGGAATCGCGGCGAACGTTGGAAGCAACGTCGGCAGGATTTGCGGAATTCTAACTCCGGTATACGCTATATTTTCGGGGGTCGCATTGTTTCGGATGGATAGCAATAGCCCCGATTAGCGACGTGCACGTCCACAGTGAATCCTGCTTTCGGTCACCGCATAAGGTTCGGGAATGGCGATTCGGGCTCCATGGTGGCGTTCGATTTCACGTATGCAGACGCATCGGACCGTATTTTTGCCGCGGATGACAGCTGTCTGGCAAACAATAGGTGCATCACGCCAATCCCGACAATCGATCGTACCCATACGGAATACTGCGTGGCGATTGTACTTTCAAAGCCCAAAACAATCAGCTTAACGGTCGCAAGCAATACTAGAATGCGGGTAATTGTTATCGATTGTGACAGATTGGATAGTGTGCCCACCAAGCCCAGAAGCAGCCCGATGATTAGCATGCCGACAATTACTCCGCTCCACCCGTAGTTCCAATAGAGTTCTCCCAGGTGTGATGTTGATATATAGACGTTGTCGCTATCAGCCAGATTAAAGACATTGTTGAATAGCTGCCCCGTTTTTACGTCCGGCTTCGTTGGCCAGACCAAGCGCGGGACGAATACGGCAATAAGAGGAAATAACGTATGACCGTTCTGAAATGGTATGTCGTGCCCTGTCCTTGAGACGATCTGATCAACATTGTCTTTCAGGGACATGCGCTCCAAGAATGTATCCATGCGATCGGATCCCGTTGTCACTTCCTTCTTTGCCTCAAGTGCCCGCTCCAAGGTTTTTCCGATCTGCTGTGCGGCCTGTGCGTGGTTTTCACTGTACTCGCTACGTATGACGCGGTTCGCCTGCAGTATCGGGAAGGCTATGGTGATGATAATGGCGAGGACCGCGAGCCGCGCCAACGGGATTTTGCCATCTGTTAGCATTTTCGTTATGGCGATAAGCGCGAGACCTATAAGAACCTGGCCTTTGGAATCCGATATGAATCCGTAAACCATCTCGGTTCCGATCATCGCTATCAGAAGTGGCATCATGTACGGGCGACGATACCTGCTTTGGGCATACGCGAGGATGACGATTCCCAAGGGCTGAAAATATCCGGCGAGCATGAAGGCGGCGATCTGTAGTCCATTCAGACGTGAATATGCATCGGCGACAACGGAGTTTGTAACCTGCACCAGAATCTGGACATTCAGTTTCCAGACGAGCCATGTGCTGACTGCCCAAAGAATCGATCCCCAAAGTACGAGCGTGCGCTCCGGCCAGTCCATGGACAGGCGTTGATTCGATCCGGGTATTAGCCGGCATATGAGGCGATAAGCAATATGGGCAAATGCGCCACCGGTGAGAATGACAAGCTCTGTGTTACTCAGAACTCCGTCAGAACTCAACGAATTGCCGCTGGGCGCAAAGGAATGTGGCTGAGGAAATATCAGATGTGAAAAATCGAGAGCGCCGTAGAGAACGAAATAGAAGGCGGAAAAAAAGCCCAAAACTGCGTACTGATCATTCAGCTGCCGCATGTCAAGCATAGGGCTGCTGCAGATGACAAATAGCAGAAGCAGATACAGCGGATGCACATTGGTTGCGGGTCCGAATAAGAAGCCACAGGCGACTAATGCAAAAAAGCAGACATTTATCGCTGCATACAGTGCAATGCGATTCACGCGCCGAATCCTTCGAGATGCCCGGCGAATGGCTGGACGGATATGTGCTTTAAGCGGAGGGCGGATTCTGTCGCAGCAACTGGATGACGAGGCCACCCATGCCGTGCGAATCGAAATATCGTTTTGGTCGGAATCACGATCGGGTCTCGCTACTCATGATTCCGTTCGAACTTGGGACGCATGGCTCGCTGCAACGCAGGAGATCCGGCAACCACCGTCCAAGCCAGGACATCCGAGAGCACGGTGGAGCGTGCCCCGACTATCGCGCCTTCATGCACTTTTACCCCCGGACCGATGAAGACGTCCGCGGCTACCCACGCTTCCCGTTCGATGACGATCGGCGCGATAACCAGCGGCAGAGCGGGATCACGATAGTCGCGGCTGGCGCTGCATAGGTAGCTATATTGGCTGACCGTAGCGTGGGAGCCCAGTGATATCGGTGCTACGCAATAGCAATCGACATCATCACCCAGGCAACTGTATTCGGCCATGCTCAGATTCCACGGTGCCCATATTTTGGCACTGGGATATGGCCGTGCTCCCGCAGCGATTCTGGCGCCAAATGCGCGTAGCAGAAATCGACGCCAGGCATGAAATGGTCGTGGACTGGGTCGGTAGAAGAACAGCCAGACGAACGTCCACAGTCCGCGCAGGGCTTTATTGCCCAAGGTGATGTTGGATACCTGATACGGATACGATCGGCTCATGGGCCACCTTGCGGCAATGTGATACCCATCGCAATCGAATTCATATCAATGCTCCGCGCCAGCGGAAATGCTTTTGTATAAGGCGGCCATCCGAGTGCTTGCCGCGGTCCATGAAAGTGAGTCGCCAACCGCCGCTCGTCCCCGTAGACCCATAGCATGACGCCGTGTCTCATCGGCGTGGAGCGCGCATACGGTCTTGGCAAATTTTTGTGGTTCCCCGTCGACGACGATGCCGGCATCCGATTCGCGGACCAGCGCTGCGAGGCCGACTTCCGGCGTGATCACGACCGGGCACGCCATTGCCATGGCCTCCGCGACGACGTAACCGAAATTCTCGCTGTAGGAGGTCAGCACGAGCATTTCGGCATTCTTGAGCAGTGCCCACTTATGTGTGTCGCTAGCGTGACCGACAAAGCGGACGCGATCCGCCATACCGGCGGTTGCGAGTTCGCTCTGCAATTTGCGCTGTAGATGCTCATCGCCACTTCCGGCAATGACAAGGTCAAGGTTCGATACCCACTTCCATGCGGAGATCAGCCGATCCAGCCCCTTTTCCCGGCTGATGCGGCCGAGAAATAGGGCATAGGGCTTGGAGATATCAGCGAACGGGCCGTCCGAAAGTGGTATGTACTCATCAGGCCAAACGACACCCTGCGGAATGGTCGAGATGGTCGGTAGTGGGAGTCCGAGGGCGTTGACCTGCTTGGTTTCCCAATCGGTCGAGCAATGCAACGCTGACGCCCGCTTCAGGGATCCACGTTCCATCAAATTGATCCAAGCAGTCTTTATCCAGCGGTTTTTGCCGCGAATGAGATCGCTCACCAGCATTCCATGCGGTGAAACCACATAAGGAACATTATTCCGTCGAGCCGCGCGGGCTGCCGCCCAAGTTGGCCATAAATAGATTGAGTGCAGATGCACTACATCGAATTCTCTAACGGCTTCCTCAAGTCGCTTTCCCATTTCCGGCGACCAGTGAAGGCGGCGCATCGCGGGTACGCGAAAATAGTAGACCGACACGCCACCGATTTCGACGGGGCAGCCGATCGGAACATCGAGATCATCGTCGCCATCTACGCTTGTGGTGTAAACGTGGACCTTATGGCCGCGTTGCGCCAAAGCTTCTGCGAGCCCTTGCACCGATCGGATAAGGCCCCCATAGCGGACCGCGGGATAGTAATTGGGCGCCACATGCAGAATGCGCAAGCTCGCCGTCGCGGCATGCGGTAGCGCGGAGGCGTTATGAGCGGGTAAATACATCTGCATGATTTTGCGAATACCGATTTCAGTACCGATGATGGAGCGTGGAAGCTGAGAAAGGCGATATTGATAATTGCGCGGCAATATAAATATTCACGCGACAATTGAAATTAATTGCCCGCACTCTCCGAAATGGTTGCGCCATACCAAATAAAATAATACTGAGACTTCCATACTGGGAGAACGCCGGTATCGCTGCTGCGAGAGGAGACGTTGGATCCTACGTGCCTTCGAGCGCGGCAAATTGTCTGATCATCTTGAAGGTCGGCGAGTGATGACCTCGTAATCGTTTTTTCATCGACAAGCGAAACTGCATCGGTATCGTCAAAACCCAATCACGCCCCTTCGCGCACAATACCGGTGCAATGTGACAATTATCTTTCAGTGTCATCTGGGATCCGAAGTTCATTCCGAGAGACGTGATCCGTCCGTATATCCGGCGCGGCATGCTCGTGGAGCAAAACGGTTCCTTAGGATAACGGCAATCAATAAGAAACTCACCAAATAGTTGCCGGACGGCGCCGTCTTTTCTGGCTATATCGAACTAACTAATTGGCATATCGGAACAATTCAGAGTGCAACCGGTGCCAGAATAGCGGTGTGGTTTGCGCGCGCCGCGAATTGGGGGAATTCCAGTATTGGTGCTGCAGACGCATTCGGGGCATCTTGGAAACCGCTTGCTCACCTTCACGTTCGTCGCCGAGGTGGCGGTGTGCCCCGCTGGGCGAGCGTCATACAACAGAAACAGAAGTTATATATAAAGATCGTTTACTGATTGCCCGAATGAGTCAGCGACTAGACAGTTCCTATCCCATCTTTTACGGACTGCCTCGGTCTACGTGGCCGTTGATCTTGGCTGCTTTCGGAATCGCGGTTTATTTGTGCCGGGGCGGCCTGGGTTATATGGTGGGCTCGTGGCTTGGCAGTGACGAGTACAGCCATGCACTGTTGATTCCTCCGATCGTTGCCTTTCTGATCTGGCAGCGGAAGGACATTATCGGACGCACAGGCTTCGACGGGTCATGGGCCGGGCCGGTGGTGGTAGGAATGGGCGTCGCCCTTGAAGTGCTGGGGCGCTTGGCGACGTTGCAAGTGTTCCAGCAGTATGCGCTGCTGATCATTCTCTACGGATTGGTGCTGTCCATGGTGGGATGGCGGATCGTGAAGTTGATCCGCATGCCGCTGCTGCTGTTGCTGTTCATGATTCCGCTGCCGCAGTTTCTGTTGCAGAACTTTTCTGCGCAGCTGCAGCTGATTTCTTCGCAGCTCGGGGTTCTATTTATCCGTCTGTTTGGAATCAGCGTCTTTGTCGAAGGCAACGTCATCGATCTCGGCAGCTATAAGCTTCAGGTCGCGGAAGCGTGCAGTGGCTTGCGCTATCTGTTCCCGTTGATGACGATCGGCGTGATCGTGGCGTACTTTTTCAACGCCCCGATGTGGAAGCGCGTCGTCGTCTTTCTTTCCAGCATTCCCATCACCATTCTGATGAATAGCTTTCGAATCGGTGTGATCGGCGTGCTCGTCGAGCATTGGGGAACGCGGATGGCAGAAGGATTCATCCACGAATTCGAAGGATGGGTCGTGTTCATGGCCAGCATCGCGGTGCTGCTTCTTGAAATCAAGGTGCTGAATCGTTTCAGCCGGGATCACCGGCCCTGGCGCGAAGTATTCGGTCTCGATTTTCCCGCACCAACACCGGCTAACGCGAAAAAGATTCTGAACCCCGTTCCGCCGCAGTTGATTACCAGCTTGCTGCTCCTGGCCGTGCTGACGGCGGGGTTTTCAATGCTGCCGGAGCGTATCGAGACCATTCCCTCGCGCGCCATGCTCGCGAATTTCCCCAACAGTATCGGCGACTGGCAGGGACATCAGGTCGCGATGGAGCAAGCGTATCTGGATCAGCTCAAACTCGACGACTACCTGCTGGCCGACTATTCGCGTCCCGGCGCGGCGCCAATCAACTTCTATGTGGCGTGGTACAACTCGCAAGCGGCCGGCGAGTCGGTGCACTCGCCACGATCGTGCCTACCGGGCGGCGGCTGGCGCATTACCAGCTTCAGCCAAGAGGATCTGAGTCCGCTTCATGTCGGTGCGCATCCGCTGCGCGTCAATCGCGTGGTGATCGAATATGGGACGCAGCGGCAACTGGTGTACTACTGGTTCCAGCAGCGCGGACGAGTGATTACCAATGAGTATCTCGTCAAATGGTACCTGCTCCTGGATTCTTTGAAGCTTCATCGTACCGATGGTGCACTGGTGCGCGTGATCGTGCCTTTGCTCGACAGCCAGACCGCTGCGGATGCCGATCATGAGCTGGTGAAGTTCGTGGGACAGGCGGCACCGTTGCTCGACAAATTTGTTCCCGACTGAGCGATCGACAATGGATCTGATGCTCAGCTTCGTCGTGGCAATGACCGTAACCATGGTGCTCATCCCGCCGCTGATGCGCTTTGCGGGCCGCGCCAACATTCTAGATCAACCGGAGAGCCGAAAGGTCCACACGACACCAATCCCCCGTGTCGGCGGTATCGCCATGGCGGCCGGTGTTCTCGCGGCACTCGCGCTGTGGGGTCATTTCGACCGGTCGCTGCAGGCGTTTTGCGCCGGCGTTTTGGTTCTTCTCGTGTTCGGGGTGTGGGACGATCGCGCCACCCTGGGTGCCGGAACGAAGTTTCTCGGCCAGGCCATCGCCGTGGTGATTGCGATGGTGTGGGGTGGGGTGAGCGTCGCTTCGATCACGGTCTCGGATCGATTGCCTTTACCGAACTGGATTGCCAATCCGCTCACATTCTTCTTCCTGATCGGCGCAACTAACGCGATCAATCTCTCCGATGGGCTTGACGGACTCGCCGGCGGAATGACTCTGTTGTGCTTGGGAGCGCTCGCACTGCTGGCGCTCACGGTCGGCGATTCGTTCGTCGCGCCGGTGGCACTGGTGACCGCCGGTTCAATCCTCGGCTTCCTGCGCTTCAATACGCATCCGGCGCGTGTGTTCATGGGCGATTGCGGAAGCCAGATTCTCGGTTTTTCGGTGGCGGTGCTTTCCGTATCGTTGACACAGGATCCCAATGCTCCTTTGAGTTCCGCGCTGCCGCTGCTATTGCTCGGGGTGCCGGTCATGGACACTTTGACGGTGATGACGGAGCGCGCACTTGCCGGTCATTCGCCGTTCAAGGCGGACCGCACGCATCTTCATCACCGGCTGTTGTCGTTGGGCTTCGATCATCACGAAGCAGTCATCGTGATTTATCTGATGCAGGCGCTACTGTTCGTCGCGGCCTGGTTCATGCGTTATCAGTCCGATCTCAGAATTGTGCTGGTATTCACAGCGTTCGCCGGCCTCATCATTTCCTCGTTGCGAGTCGCCGCCGCACGCGGGTGGCGCTGGCGGCGTGTGGCTTCTCCGAGCGTGGCTGAACCGACGTCGGCACTAGGCAGAAGTATTCTCTGGCTGCGGACGCCGACGCGCCTGCCGCGCTGGTGCACCCATGCAATGAGCGTTGCGATTGTCATCTACGGCGTCGTCGTAATTGTTCGGCTCACTTCCTTGAGTTCGGATTTGCGCGTCCTGATCGGTCTTTGTGCAGCCACACTGGCTCTCAATCTGGCGCTGCGCTGGCGACAGCCCGTCGCGAATTGGATCGACAAGGCTGCACTCTATGTGAGCGCGGTATTCGCGGTATATGCGGATGGCTACAGTGCGCAAGGACAGTACTCTTTGCACTATTTGAAGCTGGCGCTGTTTTCGGTGCTGGCATTCTCGGTGCTGGTGCGCCTGTATTGGTCGCAGGACCGCCGATTTGCCGTGACCTCGCTCGATCTGCTCGTGATTTTCATGGCACTTGCCGTGCCCAATCTGCCGGATTCGATTGCCAGCCCCCAGGCATTGGGCGCTTCGGTCGCCAAGATGATACTTCTGCTCTACGGTCTAGAGTTTCTAAGCATTGGTTCCGGTACACACTGGCGTGCTCTGAGTGCCACCGCACTTGTGTTCCTGATCGTCTGTGTCGCCGGCAGCGCCTGAAGGGACACAGAGATTTCAAACAATATGTTTTATGATGAATTGTTCCACCGCACGGATCTGTTGATTGGGGCAGCGTGACAGAAAAGCTGCGTCCGCCCGCATTTGATTCCCTCTGAATAAATCATGCCCACTAAAACTCGCTGGCTTGGCGTCGTCACGTTTTCTTCTTTCATCGCACTTGCGGCAGGGTGCGGCGGTGCGAAGGAGCGCAAAGAGGCTTACATCAAGCACGGCGAAAAATATCTCGCGCAGCATAAGTATGAAAAAGCTCGCGTCGAGTTCGGCAATGCAATGCAGATCGATCCCAAGGATGCGCGGGCCCACTATTTCGCAGGTCAGGTGGCGGAGAAGCTGGAGGATCCGCGCGGCGCCGCCGGACAGTACATGGCGGCTGTCGATCTGGATCCGAAGAATCAGACCGCGCGTGCCGCGCTGGCCCGTCTATATGTGCTTGGAGGCGTTCCTGACAAAGCGCTGGAACTGGTGGCCACCGGCCTCGCCATGGAACCGAAGAATGCCGATCTGCTCGTTGTCCGCGCCGCCGCCAAGGCACGATTGAACAATTTCAAGGACGCGGTCGATGATGCCGAAACCGCGCTGCAACTCGCACCCGACAACGACTACGCCATTTCGCTGATGGCATCCCTGTACAAGCGCCAGGGACAAGCTGGCAAGGCCATCGACGTAGTGCGCGCGGGTGTGCAACGTCTGCCGGACAATGTCGATTTGCGCATCGTGCTGGCCGATCTCGACATGGATCAGCAGCATTTCGATGAAGCCGAAACGCAGCTGAAGAAAGCCATCGAGTTGGAGCCCAAGGTCCTTGATCGCCGCTACCTTCTGGCACGCTTCTACCTGTTGACCAAGAATGTGGATGCCGCCGAAGCCACCATGCGCGAGGCGATTGCGGCAGCTCCTGACGAAGTGAAGCCCAAATTGATGTTGGTGGGATTGCTGGCGGATCAGCGCGGCAAGGACAAGGCAGTGGCCGAGATGCAGAAGTTCATCAAGGCGGAGCCGGACAATGACCCGCTCAAGCTCGCATACGCGGATTATCTGCAGGCGCAGAATGTGCCGGATCAGGCCGAAAGCACCTACCGTGCCGTGATCGCGCACGCAGGCGTGCGTGCCGACGGTCTCACCGCGCGTGACCACTTGGCGGAGATGATGCTCAAGCGCAATGACGCCGCGCAGGCGCAGACGCTTATCAACGAGGTACTGAAAGAGAATCCGCGTGACAACGACGCGTTGACCATGCGCGGCAACATTGAACTCGCCCACGGCGACATGCCGGCCGCCATCACCGACTTCCGTTCCGTCTTGCGCGATCAACCCGGTTCTCTGCCCGTGGCGCGGGCGCTGGCGCGCGCGCACCTGCAAAACGACGAGCCGCAGCTGGCCGAAGAGGTATTGAACACGGCAGCCGCAGCTAATCCAAAGGACATCGAAATCCGGCTGGATCTTGCCCAAGTTCAAGAGCACTCCGGCAAGATCCAGCAAGCAAGATCGCTGCTTGAACAATTGGTGTCCGAAGCGCCGGACAAGCTGGTTCTGGTCGAGGAGCTATTCCGGGCGCAAATGACTCAGAAAGACTACGCCGCTGCGCGCGCGACGGCGGAGAATCTCGAACATAAGCATGCCGACAATCCGCTCGGGTTTTATCTCGCCGGCCTGGTGGACAAGGAGCAGAAGAAATTCGATGCCGCGACGGCGGACTTCGAGCGCTCGCTGGCGATACAGCCGCAGGCAGCCGAGCCGTTAGCAGCGGTCGTGCGCATGGATGTGGAGCGCAAGCAGCCCAAGCGCGCGATGGATCGTCTCGACGCGGTGATCGCAAAATATCCGGATGACATCACCGCGCGCGGTCTCAAGGCGGAACTGCTCTTTTCGCAAGCTCAGTACGACGATGCCGCACGGGTATATCAGGATGCCATCTCGAAACAGCCCAGTCAGTGGCTGCTGTACCAGGGGCTGGCGCGGACTCAGATCGCTGCCAAACACGAGGACGCGGCCGCTGCGACTCTGTCGCAAGGTATCGAAAAGAACCCGGATGCCAATGGTTTGATTACCGATCTGGCTTTGCTATACGAGCACATGAATCGGCTGGACGACGCAATCGCGGTGTATGAAAGTGCAATCAAGCGCAATCCGAATTCAATGGTCGCCGCCAACAATCTGGCCATGCTGCTGGTCAACCATCGCTCGGATGCCGCGAGCCTGTCGCGGGCGCAGCAGCTGACAGCGCTGCTGGAAAAATCCCAGGATTCGTCGTTCGTCGATACCCGCGGCTGGGTCGATTTCAAGAGCGGCGATACCAAGGACGCGGCCATGCTTCTGAAACAGGCGGTGGACAGGTCGCCCAATTCATCGGTTCTCCAGTACCACCTTGGGATGGTGCAGTTCAAAACCGGCGATCTGGTGAATGCGCGCAAGAATCTGGAAGCGGCGCTTGCTTCCGGGAAGTCGTTCTCCGGCGACGACGAGGCCCGCACTGCGCTGGAGCAAATCAAGCATCAAAAGTGAATCCTTTCTGAGCTGAGCCGCGTTCACGCAAGGAGTGTTGACATTGATCGATAATTCCATGAATATGGAATTATGGAAACAAGCGATGTCATCGCCGCTTTGTCAGCCCTTGCGCAGGGCACCCGGCTTGCCGTCTTCCGCTACCTCGTCGAGGCCGGTCCCGATGGCGTGACCGTGGGACGGATCGGCGAGGCACTGGATGTTCCTCCAGCGACGCTGTCGTTCCATCTCAAGGAGCTGAGCCACGCCGGGCTCGTCACGACGCGGCAGGAAAGCCGCTTTATCTGGTATTCGGCGAACTATAAGACGGTGAATACGCTGATCGCCTACCTCACTGAAAACTGCTGTCGAGGCCAGCCGGACGCCTGTGGTGTTGGCTGCGCCCCGAAGAAACCCGTGAAACGTCGCAAAAAGGTACTCGTATGAAACGCTTCCACGTCCATGTATCCGTAGACGACCTGGCAAATAACGTCCGTTTCTATTCGGCAATGTTCGGTGTTCCGCCATCAGTGGAGAAGCCGGATTACGCCAAATGGATGCTTGACGATCCCCGCATCAACTTCGCTATTTCCGAGCGTGGCGGCGTGGCTGGAGTCAACCACCTTGGCTTCCAGGTCGATTCGGACGAGGAGCTGGGAGTGCTGCGCGAGCAGGTGGCCAAAGCGGATATCCAGGCACTCGACCAGACCGGAGCCGACTGCTGCTATGCCAAGTCCGATAAATACTGGGTGCAGGATCCACAGGGGATCGCTTGGGAAACCTTTCACACCCTCGGCGAGATTCCGGTATTCGGCCAGCACTCTGTCTCATCGGAACCTGCTCAGGCCGGCTGCTGCGTGCCGGAGCAACCGGTGAATTTTGCTCCTCGCCCTAAAGCCAACACCTGTTGTGGGTAGTACAAAATGGAAATGCGTATCCAAGAGATCGGCAAGTGATGAACTCTACACGGCGCACGGTTGCGGAATTTGTTGGAACGGCGTTGTTGCTTACGGCCGTCGTCGGCTCGGGAATCATGGGCGAGAAGCTGGCGGGCGGTAACATCGCCGTCGCTCTGCTGGCAAACTCCATTGCGACCGGAGGCGCGTTGATCGCGCTGATCCTGATCTTTGGCCCGGTCTCCGGCGCTCATTTCAATCCCGCCGTCACGCTGGCGCTTGCTGGACGTGGACGTCACCTGTGGTCCGATGTTGCGGGTTACCTGGTGGCTCAGTGCGTGGGCGCCATCATTGGCGTCTGGGTCGCGCACGCGATGTTCGGGGAGCCGATCGTACAGATGTCGCAAAAATTGCGACCGGGGGCGCCGCTGATGTTTAGCGAGGTGGTGGCAACGTTCGGTTTGTTGACGACCATCTTCGGTTGTATCCGCCATCGTCCTGCGGCGGTGCCGTATGCCGTGGCGGTATACATCGTCGCGGCCTATTGGTTCACGGCATCGACGTCGTTTGCCAATCCCGCCGTAACCGTCGCCCGCTCGCTGACCAACACCTTCGCCGGGATCCGGCCGCAGGACGCACCGGGCTTCATCGCAGCGCAGCTCGTGGGCGCTGCTTTGGCGTGTGCGCTGGATGGCTGGCTGTATAGGCGCACGGACGCGGCGGTGGTCGCGAATGAAGCGCTGACGTCTCATTCGATTTGAATCCGATCTTCACGCTGAGCAGAGAAATTTCCATGATCGCTTCCCCATTCAACGTTCTCTTTCTCTGTACGGGAAATTCGGCGCGATCGATTCTCGCGGAAGCGACCTTGAATCATCTCGCTGGTCCTTCGGGGCGTTTCCACGCTTATTCGGCGGGTAGCTATCCCAAGAGTCAGCCCAATCCGCTGGCGCTTGCCCTTCTCAAGCGAGAGGGCATTTCGACCGAAGGGCTGCGCAGCAAGAGCTGGGATGAGTTTTCCGCAACAGGCGCACCACCGATCCATCTGGTGATTACGGTCTGTGACCAGGCGGCTGGCGAACAGTGTCCGTACTACCCGGGCAGCCCGCTGAAGGTGCACTGGGGTGTTCCAGATCCGCATACCGAGGAAGAATTCCGGCGCGCGTATGACATCTTGCGCTGGCGTATCGATCGCCTGATCGAGCTGTCGGTGGCCTCGATGGCGCGTTCAGCATTGCTGGCGCGCCTGACTGAAGTCGGAGCATCCCACTCAAGCTAGCCGACTCTCTCAATTTAGATCGGTTCAAGTACGGGCAGGGCGTCAGCTTAATTATTTCAATAAGTTGCAAGCCGCTTCCCAGGCGGAGTGCTGTCCCTGCGCCTCATCGCCGTGTTCCCCGAGCGGGCCACGGCTTCGCCGTTAGTCGGTTCTATCGCACCGAAAAGCTAAAACTGTCTTCAGATCTTAATAGTACTGAAATTTAAGCCGGGCACTATGCGCCTCGCGTCGGAAGTTTACTGGCGGCGGTGTGCCCTAGGTTGTGGGGGTTTCGCCAGTGTGCGTCGGACGTAATTTGCGCAGTCTGCAAAGGATGCAATCGCACTAACCTAGGTTTAAAAATCGGAGTGAATCAATGAAAGTACCTTTCAAGCTCAAGGCGATCGCGGCAGTGGCCGCTCTTGCCGCCGCCGGTTCGGCATTCGCCAACACCAGCATTGCGAACGGCCAGTCGGGTAACGGTTCGGTGTTCCTGAACGTGGTAGACGTCACCAACCAGACCTCGTATGTCTACGACACCGGTCTGCACCTGAACTCGTTCACCGGTACCGCGTCGTCCAGCTACGACCTGTCCAGCGATGCGAACTGGACGAGCTTCGTCACCGCCGCTGGCAGCGATGCTCTGCAGTACACCGTCGTCGCCGAGAATTCCAACGGCACGACCAATACCTACAACGCGGATTTCACCTCGAATGCCGCGTTGGGCACGAGTGTCGGTAAGGTGGGTTCGGTCTCCAACGACCAGCTGACGCAGGTCGCTTCTCTCGATCCCTATATCAATGCGATCAATCTGACGGCTCAGTCGTCGACCAGCTCGCTGACCGCCTCGGCACTGAGCAACGATGCCGCTTACTACGGCGACAGCTTCAATCTGGGCAGCGGTTTTAAAGGTGGCGCCAGCGTTTCCGGCATCCCCATCCAGGCCGCCCTCGGCACCTCGCTGAAGTTTTACGAGTTGGGCCTGAACGGTGATGGCTCAACCGGCAGTCTCAAGGCACTGGTGACGACCTTCGCCGGCACCTGGGATATGACCTCCGCGGGTCTGCTGACCTACACCGTGGCGGTTCAGACCGTGCCGCTGCCCAAGTCCTGGGCTCTGCTGCTGTCCGGTCTGGTGCTGATGGGCGTGATCGCCCGTCGCGGCAAGACGGCCGATGGCGACAGCTTCTCCGGATTCGCCGCCTAAGCGTTTAAGGTCGCGCGGCGGTTGTCGCGCGACCGTTTTCTCCTGATTGAAAAGCAATCAGATTCAAGCATTTTAAGAGAGAGTATCGAATGAATACGAAGATGAAACTGCTCGCTGCCGGGGCTGCTGCCCTGGTCGCCAGCTTCCAGGCTCAGGCTTTTGGCCCGACGCAGGCTCCTGACTTTATTTTTTACACGGGCAGTGGTTCGGCCCAGGGTGGCGCGGCTTTGGCCTTCATGGAAAAGCTGATGACTTCCTTCGACGTCTACACCGACGCGGCCTGCGGTACGCAGGGCGCCAACTATCGCGCCGTATTCGGCACCATGGCGGCGACACTGCCGGATGGCAGCGCGATGCCTGCCAGCCTCGCTGGCAAGAAAGTATTTATCGAGAACGGCAATAACGGCGGCACCTTCGCTAACGGCATTGATGGCCCGGTCCGCGCGCACGCCATTCCGCAGATAAACTTCATCAACGCCCAGGGCGCCAACAACACCGTGGCCTGCGGCGCCGGTGCGACCCAGTATTCGACCGCCGTCTCGGGTACGCCCACCGTCGGTTCACAGGTTCCGCTGCTCGGCATGTCGGACGAGGAAATCACGCTGTTCACCGGCACCAATCTGCCGAGCGGCACCACCGCGATCACGACTTCGGAACTGACGAAAGTCGCCACGTTCCCGCTGTACGAAAACGTGTTTGGCGTTGCTGAAACCAACACTTTGGCTGCGCAAAAGGTGAACTTCTCCAAGTTCGAACTCACCGGCATCGAAGCCGGCTTCATCAAGAACTGGAACCAAGTGAAGGGCGACGTCGGCGCATTTAACGGCGTTGCCTTGCCGTCTGGCCCGGTTGTTTTCATGGATCGTAATTCCGGTTCGGGCTCCAAGGCAGCCTGGAACGAATATTTCCTGCACAACCCGGGCTCGAAGGCGTTCGGCGGTAATATCGCGCCGAAGGTTTCGACGGGCGGCAACGTTGGCGACTGTACCAACTACACCGTGTATTCGGATTGCCCGAAGAGCAGCAATGGTAACGTCAAGGCCGGTATGGACGACGCCAACAGCAAGGGCGCGCGTGCCGTCGGCCTGCTGGGTATGGAATTCCAGCCCGGCGCTGGCGACAGCTATACGTTCGGCAATGTCAACGGTGTCGATATCCAGGGCGTGACCGCCGTGACCTGCGGCAACGCGGTGGCGAATCTGTTCGAGCCGGCCAATGTGGTTGCCGGCAAGCACGATCTGTTCTTCACCAACTCGCTTCAGTATCGCACCGTCAGCATCGGCGGCCAGCCATTCGAAGGCGATGGTTCGGCGAGCAGCGACTTAATGGATGCGTACACGATCGTAGCCTCTGATCCGGCGACCGAGGTTTCCGTTCCGGGCGTGCTGCTCGACCCGGATGTCACCGGTACGCCGGCTGGCAACCCTTGGGATTCTTGCATCACCCGCGGTACGCACCATTTGAATTCGACTGCCCCGCTGCAGCTTGTGTTCTAAGTTAGGCAATGCTTAGTAGTATTAAAGTGGCGAACTAGAAAGCTTTACCGCTGGTCTGATCAGACCCTGCTCGTGCAGGGTCTGATTTTTTTTGGCAATCCGTAACACGTAGAATTCTGATGAACCTTTATATGCGAATCCAACTAATGCAAGTTATCGCACGTGCGACGACAACAATGATGGTTGTGCTGCTGTCTATGAATCAGGTATGGGCACAACCCGCCACTGCCCCAGATGTAAAGGATGGCACGGCATGCGGTGTTCTGGCCGACCATGCAAACCACGGCACGTTGGCGGCGCTGGCGTTACCGTTCGATCAAATCATTCCCGAGGAATTGGGCGAAAAACAACCGAATCTGAACCTCAATGCACCCGCCGCCAAAGTCGATCTCAACGGCGACGGCCATCCGTTTTACGCATTTATCCAGCGCTATTCAGACAAGGACCAGCCGGATCTCATTTATCTCGATACCAAAGGAAACCGGCTCGACGTCCTACGAGCGCCTGGATTCGGTCGCAACGTCAAAATGGACAGCGTTGCCGACTTCAGTCTGATTCGTATCGCCGGCAAGCTTTACACCCTGGCAAGCAACGACGACGGTCCTTTATATCTGTCGCAGCTGGGAAAGGATCATGTAGAGACGCTCGTTTGCAAGGTTAGTCGGGACCAGCCCAAGGTGAGCATCGTTCAGTCAAAGGATGAGCACCTGTGCCAGGCGGCGCTGGATGGAACCCTGGACTACCCCAAATTCGAACTGCCGTATTCGACGACTTCGAGAAACTTTCACGGCAAGCTGCCTGAAGTCTTTCCGGAGCCGGGTGCCGCCGCGATCGATATCGACAACGATGGCAAATCCGATTTCGTTGCACGGATCACAAAGAAGGTCAAACCGCTGTTGGCGCAGGGCTGCAGTTGGTCCGAATTGGCCGTGCTCAACAACGAGCGCACTGATCTGGACAAGCATCGGACATCGTTGTTACCACATGGCGGCTGTCAGAGTGAAAGGCTTCCGTTCAGATTCGGCGACCAGACTTACGTTCAATCAAAAGACGTGCCCGATTCAAATCTGAAGTACGACGCGATCACCCGGCTCAAGGACGGCAAGAGCGAGACGATCTGCCGCATCGATTACGTGCCTGTTTTCAAGGTTGAGGCCACATCTCACTTACATTCGGATGAGCAGGCGAGGCAGTAAGCGGAATGTAGTTCGGATGTAATGACATTTCTCGTCGATCATCGAATGGGAGCTTTCACGTGACAGCGGCAAGCGGGTCGATTGCGGTGTTTATCTTGTCCTCATTGACGGCATTGGGCGTCGCTGCCGCAGCTCATTCTTCGACGACTACATTGGCAGCCCTCGCGGTCGCCAAGCCGATGCCCGGTCCGGCCATCACTCAATCGCGGACTGCTTTGAGCTATAGCAAGATTCCGATGAGCTTCGAGCCGAACGTCGGCCAAGCCGCCAAAGACGTCAACTACGTCGCGCGCGGGCAAGGCTACAGTCTGAGTCTGACCGGATCGGGCGCCGTTCTGAGCCTGCGCGGGAACGCAGACCAGGTCGGTGGGCTCGATATACAGAAAGGCAGGCATATAAATGCGATTCCAGAATCCATCGCCACCGCTACTGTGAGCTTTCACCTCCTGCATGCGCAGGCATCGCCGAAGATGCAGGCAGAGCGGACGCAGGGAAGTTACAGCAACTACTTTATTGGTAGCGATAGATCGAAATGGCATTCCCATGTTCCCAACTATGGGGCCATCCGCTACCAGAATGTATACCAGGGCATCGACTGGGTGCTGTACGGTAATCCGCAGCAGTTGGAATACGACTTTGTCGTCCAACCCGGTGCCGATCCAAACCAGATTCGGCTCGGGATCGAAGGTGCGGACCGGCTTGCGCTCGACAATCAGGGCGATCTGCTAATCAAGGCAAAAGGCCGCGTCGTACGGCAGCACAAGCCCGTTGTTTACCAGACCATCGATGGTACGAGAAAGCTCGTTGAGGGCCATTACGAGATCGATGCAGGGCAGGTGGCGTTCAACTTTGGGGACTATGACCGTCGGCAGGTCTTGATCATCGATCCGACGCTATCTTATTCCACCTATCTCGGCGGCACGGGCGACGATCAGGCTTACGCGATTGCCTTGTATAGCCAGGACGGCAAGTCCTACGACACTTATGTCGCGGGCTATACCACCTCGACCGATTTTCCGACCGCCAGCGCGCTGAATAGCAAGAATGGTGGCAACTACGATGTCTTCGTTGCCAAGCTCAGCGCCGATGGCAGTTCGCTGGTCTATTCGACTTACCTTGGTGGCAGCGGCAACGACTACGCGTATGGGATCGCTGTGGATGGAAGCGGCAATGCCTACGTAGCGGGTTCGACGACATCGACCGACTTTCCCATATCCGCCAACCCGGCACAGCCCACCTACGGCGGCGGCGATTCCGATGCCTTCGTGCTTGAGCTTCAGAGCGATGGTAGTGTGCTGACGTTTTCCACCTATCTGGGCGGCAGTGACAGTGATGTGGCGACGGCGATCGCCTTGGATGGCATCGGTGATCCTGTGGTAGTCGGATACACCGAATCTGCCGATTTCCCCATCAAGAATCCGTTGGACCCCAAGAGTTCCAAGAATTCCGGCGGTCAGGATGTTTTTCTTGCGAGCTTTGCACCCGATGGCAGCTCCCTCGATCGTTCGAGCTATTTTGGCGGTAGCGGCGACGACTATGCGTTCGCGATCGCTTTGGACAAATTTGGCAACGCTTACGTTGCCGGCTCTACGACATCTACCGATTTCCACACGACTACCAACGCCGCACAAGCCACTCATGGCGGCGGCAATTACGACGCTTTTGTTGCGGTACTCGGCAGCTCCTTGCTTTATTCAACGTACCTGGGAGGCGACGGCGACGACTTTGCCCGCGCCATCGCTCTGGACAACAACTTTGACGCCTATGTCGCCGGGTACACTGGATCCACCAATTTCCCGACCCTTAACCCGCTGCAGTCCACGCTCTCCGGCATGCAGAACGCTTTCGTTACCAAGATCATAGTGGCAGATAGCGACCAACAGATTAACGGTCGCTTGCAGTATTCAACCTACGTTGACGGCAGCGGCTACGACACCGCCAATGCGATCGCAGTGGACAGCGCCGGCAATGCCTATATCGCGGGCGATACCGATTCCACAGATTTTCCGTCCGTGAATCCGTTACAGGCCGCCAACGACGGCGGCTACGATGCATTCATTACCGAGCTAAAAGGCGATGGCAGCGCTTTGGTGTACGCCACCTATCTGGGTGGCAGCGCCAGCGACAGCGTAAACGCCATCGCGCTCGACGGCGCCGGCAATGCTTATGTGGCCGGCGCGACGCATTCCAACGATTTTCCAACCGCTGGCCCGCTCCAGAGTGTCTATGGCGGTGGTAGCCATGATGCGTTCGTGGCCAAAGTTACTGCATCGTTATCTGACGGCACGGGCAACAACTCCTCGCCGTCCAGTGGTGGGGGATCCATCAGCCGGGATCTGTTGTTTGCGTTGACACTGATCTGGGCCATTCGCAGGCGCGGTAGGTTTCACGTGGGATGAGAATGGTCCGGTGGACTACGGTCGCTTCTTTTTAGTTTTCTATCTACAACATTAGGAAGGGCTAAAATGAAGAATCACTTTTTCAAACTCAAAACAATTGCGGGAATAGCTGCTCTTGCCGCCACCGGTTCGGTGTTCGCGAATACCAGCATTGCGAACGGTCAGTCGGGTAACGGTTCGGTGTTTCTGAACGTGATCGACACCAACAACCAGACCTCCTATGTCTACGACACCGGTCTGCACCTGAATTCGTTCACCGGCACGTCGTCGCTGAGCCACAACCTGGTCGGCGACACGAACTGGACGAGCTTCCTCACCGCTGCCGGCAACGACGCTCTGCAGTACTCTGTCGTTGCCGCAAATTCCAACGGCTCAACCAATACCTACAACACGGATTTCACCTCGAATGCCGCGTTGGGCACGAGCGTCGGTAAAGTGGGTTCGACTTCCAACGCTCAGTTGGGTCAGGTGGCCAGCCTCGATCCCTATATCAATGCGATCAATCTGACGGTCCAGCCGTCGACCAACTCGCTGACCGCCTCGGCGCTGACCAACGATGCCGCTTACTACGGTGACAGTTTCAATATGGGCAGCGGTTTCAGGGGTGGGGCTCAGGTTGCAGGCATCCCGATCCAAGCCGCGCTCGGCACTTCGCTGAATTTCTATCAGCTGGGTCTGAATGGTGACGGCTCGACAAGCAGCCTCAAAGCGCTGGTGACGACCTTCACCGGCACTTGGGATCTGACCACGGGCGGTTTGTTGACCTACACAGCCGTGCCGCTGCCGAAGTCCTGGGGATTGCTGCTGTCCGGTTTGGCACTGATAGGTGTGATTCTTTGTCGCAGCGAGCCTGTTAATGGCGATAGCTTCTCCGGCTTGGCGATCTGAGCGTCGAAAGTCGCGCGGCAGATATTGTGTGCCTTCTGCTCGAAAAGCAATGTAATTCAAGCATTCTGCTATCCGACTAAATGCCGACGTGGACCGATGCTGCTCTGCCGGCGCTATCGACTCCGGTAAGTAGGACGATGCGGATGCGGGCAGGCACTCCTTCGTAGCGCGGTTCGGCCGCCGCACGCCGCGCTGTTTCACTTACTTTCTCTCAAATCGTTGCCCGATTTCGGGCTGATTTCAACATTCTTCCGCGTCGTGACCGAATGACAAGCGTTTTGTGAGAGTTTTGCCGATGTCCGATTTTCTCTCCGCCTTCATTCTTTTTTCTTTTATCGATAGCACGTGACGCTATTAAATTCGAAGTGACTTTCGAATCCCGTACATATAGATATAAATAAAGTACATATAAATCGCCATATCCATATATCGATATCGTAAGTTTTAATGCGAATATTTAAAACAGAATAATAAAGTTCGCAAAAAATATAGATTTATTGTTGCTTCGTGAAATTCCGGTCGGATATCTTCTCCTTGCGGTGAAAGGGCTTTCAGGTCGTTGCTGCTGCTTCCGGGCCGTACGAACGGTCGGTTGACGTGGGATGAGCTACAAGCATGGAAGCAAGTTTTCCCAACTCGGTTTTTCAACATGTGGAGTGACAAAGTGAAAATATTTTTTAAGCTTGAGGCAATTGTGGGGGTCATGGCTCTTGCCGCTGCCGGTTCGGCGTTTGCCAACACCGGCATTGCGAACGGCCAGTCGGGTAACGGCTCGGTGTTTCTGAACGTATGGGACGCTACGAACCAGACCTCATATGTCTACGATACCGGTCTGCACCTGAATTCGTTCACCGGTACCGCGACGTCCAGCTACGACCTGTCTAGCGATGCGAATTGGACGAGCTTTATCACCGCTGCTGGTAGCGACGCCCTGCAGTACACCGTCGTCGCCGAGAATTCCAACGGCACAACCAACACCTACAACGCGGATTTCACCTCGAACGCCACGTTGGGCACAGGTGTAGGTAAAGTCGGTTCGACTTCCAATGACCAGCTGACGCAGGTCGCTTCCCTCGATCCTTATATCAATGCGATCAATCTGACGGCTCAGTCGTCGACCAGCTCACTGACCGCCTCGGCCTTAAGCAATGACGCTGCTTACTACGGCGACAGCTTCAATCTGGGCAGTGGTTTCAAGGGTGGCGCCAGTGTTTCCGGCGTCCCCATCCAAGCGGCCCTGGGCACCTCGCTGAAGTTCTACCAGTTGGGCCTGAACGGTGATGGTTCAACTGGCAGTCTCAAGGCACTGGTGACGACCTTCGCCGGCACCTGGGATATGACCTCCGCGGGTCTGCTGACCTACACCGTGGCGGTTCAGACCGTGCCGCTGCCCAAGTCCTGGGCTCTGCTGCTGTCCGGTCTGGTGCTGATGGGCGTGATCGCCCGTCGCGGCAAGACGGCCGATGGCGACAGCTTCTCCGGTTTCGCCGCCTAACTAAGTATTGAAGATCGCGCGACCGCTGTCGCGCGACATTTTTTCTGTCTGATTGAAAAACTATCAGATTCAAGCAAATTGAGAGAGTATCGAATGAATACGAAGATGAAACTGCTTGCTACCGGGGCTGCCGCCCTGGTCGCCAGCTTCCAGGCTCAAGCTTTCGGGCCGACGCAGGCTCCTGACATTATTTTTTACACGGGTGGAGCGGCGGCGCAAGCCAATTCGTTCCAAGCGTTCGCGGCGAAGCTGATGACCTCGTTCGACGTTTATACGGACGCGGCCTGCGGTACGGCGGGCAAAAATTACCGCGCCGTATACGGCACCATTGGAACCACATTGCCTGATGGAAGTGCGATTCCGGCCAGTCTGGTCGGTAAGAAAGTGTTCGTTGAGTATGGCGACAACGGCGGTGCGTTCATAAATGGCATTGACGGCATTGCGCGCAGTCATGCTATTCAACTCGTGAACTTTATCAATGCTCAGGGTGCCAACAACACGGTAGCTTGCGGCGCGGGTTCGTCGACTCAGTACTCGACCGCCGTGTCGGGCACCACCACCGTCGCCACCCACATTCCTCTGTTGGGTTTTTCCGATCAGGAATCCACCTTGTTCGTCGGTGCGAATCTACCGGCGGGCAGCACCGCATTGACCGCGGCTGAGCTGGGTAAAGTCAACTCGACGCCGCTGTATGAGAGCGTCTATGGCGTCGCCGAAAACAGCCTTCTGGCTGCGCAAAAGACCAACTTCACGACTGCCGAAGTCGCCGCGATCGAGGCTGGGTTCTACAAGAACTGGAACCAGCTGAAGGGTGACGTGGGAGCGTTTAACGGCGTCGCATTGCCGGCAGGTGGCATTGTCCTCATCGATCGCAATGCGGGTTCGGGCACTAAAGCGGCGGCGAACCAATATTTCTTGCACAATCCGGGCTCGAAAGCATTCGGCGGCAACGTGGCTCCGAAAACGGGCAGTGCAAATATCGGCGATTGCACCGGCTACACAGTGTATTCGGACTGCGTGCAGTCCACCGCGGGTGCGGTTGTTTCGGCGTTGAACGCGGCGAACGCGGCGGGTGCTCGTGCCGTCGGTATCCTGGACATGAGCAACCAGCCAGGCGCCAGCGATCACTATACGTATGCGTCTCTCAACAGCGTTGATATCCAGGGCATCACAGCGGTAACCTGCGGCAACGCGGTGGCCAATCCGTTCGAGCCGGCGCAGGTCGTCAGCGGTGCCTATGATTTCTACTTCAGCAACACGCTTAACTTCCGCATCGCAAATGTTGGCGGCCAGCCATTCGAGGGTGATGGATCGGTCAGCAGCGACTTTATCGATGCCTATAACGCGGTCGCTTCGGATCCCGCCACCGAGGTATCCGTTCCGGGCCAGCTGCTCGATCCGGACGTCGCCGGCACGCCGGCTGGCAATCCTTGGGATTCTTGCATTACCAAAGGTACGCGTCACCAGAACTCCACCGCTCCGGTTCAGCTGACGTTCTAAATCGGTACTTGTCCTTAAACAGGCAAGCTTTTTCGGGTTGGATCGGACGGACCCTGCTCGCGCGGGGTCCGATTTTTTAAGAGCGGGAAGCGGGAAGATCGGCACTGGAAGTCTGTTTGATCCATTCCGATTGGCAATAAGAAAACAAGTAAAAGGTCTTTTTTACCGTTGCGTTGATTCAGCTATCGTTGGTTCTGGGGAGTGAAATCGCATTGGCGGAACTTGCCTGCGGACCATAAACGGGTGCGTAACCGATCTGTCATAAAAGCCTCTTATGATGCCTGCCGGAAGACCTGCGGCGGATGCTATCGGGCTGCGGCTTTATGCGAGTACCGGCCTTGTGCGGCAGTGATCGGTCGCGCAGGGGCCGAGTGGCGGCATATGGTTAGGCCGCCGAGCCTTGTTGCGTTTTCGTTCCCCGCTTACGAAGTTGTGCCGCTTTTTTGGGAGCGATCGATAACGTCGGTGGGGTGGTCACGGATGCCACGCGACACTGTCTGAACCTTAAATTTGGCTTTCGGGTCCCGACGGCGCATGGCTCCGTCGAGTCGTGTGCCGGGTCGAACACTATTTTGCTCATTACGATCGATCACGAATCACGATGATTTACAAGAGGTGTTGCGGACTCATGCTACTCCTGTCGATGCAAGCCTCTCTTGGGGTTTCCGCCGCCGGGCCTGCGGAGCAGGCCGCACAGCCGGAGCCATCGACGGCAATGCCACGATCGGCCGCCCCAGGCTCGTCTGCAGCAGGTGCCGTTTTCAATCTTCTCGAGTTCCGCGTCGAAGGCAACACCGTTCTCAAGACGGTCGAAGTCGAGCAGGTGGTCTATCCCTTTCTCGGCGAAAACAAGACCATCAAGGATGTCGAAGCGGCCCGCCAGCAACTGGAGAAGGCATACCACGATCGCGGCTATTTAACGGCTCTGGTGAATATTCCGGAGCAGCGCGTTGCCGATGGAGTGGTCACGCTCAAAGTCGTTGAAGCACCAGTCGGGAAGTTGCGTGTGACCGGCTCGAAATACCACTCGCTCGATGTGATCCGCGCCACCGTTCCGGAGCTGGCCGAAGGCAATGTGCCTAATTTCAATCGAGTCCAGCAGGAACTGGCCGGTTTGAATCGGAGTGCCGATCGCCGCGTCACTCCCATTCTCCGAGCTTCCGATACGCCAGGTCGAGTTGACGTCGAATTGCAGGTCAAGGATGAGTTCCCGCTGCATGCCAGTGCTGAACTGAATAATTACTACAGCAGCAATACCAGCCATCTGCGCGCGATCGGCGAAGTGCACTACGACAATCTGTTCCAGCGCGGGCAGAGCGTCGATTTTCAGTACCAGACCTCGCCCGACAACACCAAAGATGTAAGGGTTTGGTCGCTGTCCTACGTCATTCCCACTGCAGGCGATCCGGTATGGGCGCTCTATGCCGTGCATTCGGACAGCAATGTTTCCGCTGTCGGCGATCTGAATGTGGTTGGCAACGGCGACATCTACGGGGTTCGGCTGATCGAGCCGCTCCCGAAAGCCGGCGATCGCTTCTACCACAGTCTTACTGGCGGTCTCGATTACAAAGACTTCAAGGAAAACGTAGTGCTGCAGGGCTCGGATAAGATCGCCACGCCGATTCACTACGCTCCATTTTCAGTGCTGTACAGCGCCACTTGGCTGCAACCGGCTGCGCCCGATAAATCCACAAGCAGTGCGGCCAATAACGCCAATTTCAGCAATACCACTTTCACCGCAGGCTTCAATTTTCAGATACGCGGATTTGCGTCGGACGGCGAGCAGTTTCATGAAAAGCGCTCAGATGCCAGTTCGTCCTACATTACCTTCAAGCCATCGCTGCAACGACAGCAAGCACTTCCGGCCGCGTGGAGTGTGGTCGGCAAGATCGATGGCCAGCTTGCCAGCGGTCCGCTGATTAGTAATGAGCAATATGGCATCGGCGGCATTGACAGCGTGCGCGGTTATCTGGAATCCGAACGCTTGGGTGACGATGGTATGCGCGGATCGCTGGAATTGCATACTCCGAATTTGCTTGCACGCTACGATGCGCGCGTCGAGCGCGCCTATGTACTTGCCTTCGCTGAGCAAGGGTTGGTGCGCGTGCGCGAGCCGTTGCCGACTCAGGAGTCCGGATTCAATTTGACGAGTTGCGGATTGGGTTTCCGATTCAAGGCGCGGGGGCTGAGCATCGATCTCGATGCGGAGCATGTGCTGAACGGCGGGTTCGACACAAAATCGGGGGCCAATCGCGCTCAGTTCCGGGTGAACTATGGCTTCTAAGAATAAGGCCAGCAAACGGAAACCGGGGCGAGGGAATGCCCAGCAGATCCATCTGGATCCCGCGATTCTGGATCGCATCTGGCGTACCGCTCCGCGTGCAAGCGTGCCGGTACTTTACGTCGCTGGTGCCATTATCAGTGCCTGGCCGCAACACACCGCCAGCGCTGCCGGTATTCATCCGCCGTTGCCGACGCCGTGCGCGGGCGCACCTTGCGGAATCAATCTGGGCAATACGCCGTTCGTTCAGTCCGGACAGATCGGCAATGGCGGATTGCCGGCCATCAACGGTACGACGATGGCCATCAACCAGTTGAGCAAGTCTGCAATTCTCAACTGGAAAGATTTCAATATCGCCAATGGCTACTCGGTCAAATTCACTCAGCCCAGCTCGACTTCCGCGGCGCTGAACCGGATTTGGAGCGCCGATCCAAGCGTGATCGCCGGCAAGCTCAGCGCCAATGGGCAAATTTATCTGATCAATCAGAACGGCATCCTGTTTGCCAACGGTGCCCAGATCAATGTTGGTGGGCTCACCGCATCGGCGCTCGATATTTCGGATTCGACGTTCCTGAATGGTTTGCTCTCGCAAAATTCCCAGACGCAGCTGAGTAGTGGGCATCTGCTGCCGGTTTTCGACGTAAGTTTGAATTCGACCGGAACAGCAGGTGGAATTACCGTCGAGTCGGGCGCACAAATCACCGCAGCGGATGGCGGCCGCGTCATGCTGCTCGGGAGCACGGTTACGAATCAGGGCGCGATCTCCACGCCGGACGGGCAGACCATTCTCGGTGCCGGCAACAAGATCTATCTTGCCTCGACGTCCGATCCGACCATGCGTGGCCTGCTCGTCGAAGTCGATGGGGCCGGGTCCTCGGGTGGCAGCATTAGCAACGTCACCAATCAAGGTCAGATTATTGCCGATCGCGGCAACATCACGCTGGCCGGATTCGCCGTCAATCAATCGGGGCTGGTTAGCGCGACGTCGTCGGTAAACGCCAACGGTTCGATTTATTTAGTTGCCGGCGATACATCGTTGCCCAGTCCGGATGGCAGTATTCCTTTGTTCTATAACAACAATGCCGCGGGTCTGGGTCAGGGACAGATGCTGGCCAACGTGGGCGGTACGCTCACTCTGGCGCCCGGCAGCGTCACGGAAATTCAGCCGGACGCTACCGATACGGCGACGATCACCGATTCGCAATCGTTCTACAACTCGCAGATCAATCTGGTCGGCAAGAATATTGACATGATGGGCAATGCCGCGATCCGGGCGCCGGGCGCAACGGTCAGTGCGGTTGCAGCATTGAATCCATTTGATTATGCGGAAAAAGAATTCGCAAAATCGTCCCTGCCCGAGGTTGTCGACGGTAGCCGCATTTATCTTGACGCCGGCAGTAGCATCGATGTTTCTGGATTGAGCGATGTGGCGATTGCGGCGACTCGCAATCTGATTCCAGTCCGGCTCGGCGTCAACGAACTGGCCGACGATCCGCTGTTGCGCGATGGGCCCTTGCACGGACAGACCGTGACAATCGACGTGACCAAGGGTTCAACCTTGCTTAACGCGAACACGCTGAAGTCATACCAGAACACTATAGGGCGCGGGATCGACGAGAAGATGACTGTCGGAGGCACGATCACGCTGAGTTCGGATGGTGACGTCGTGACGCGTTCTGGCTCTATACAGAACATGTCCGGAGGCAGCATCGATTATCAGAGCGCTTATGGACAAAGCCCCAGCAAACTGCTCGGGGCCAACGGCAGGCTCTACGACATCACTACCGCTCCTACGAATATCCAGTATGTGGGCGTGGCGGACAGCTACTCATACACAGACCCCAAGTGGGGCGTGACGCATACTTGGTCCACTTCGAACCAGTCGTTTATTCCTGGCTATATGCAGGGCGCTAATGCCGGTCGGCTCACGATTCATGCACCGGAAATTTATCTGCGCGGTTCGATGCTGGGACTGACAACGACCGGTATAAATCAACGCAGTGCAACGACACTACCTAAGGGTGGCACCTTTGTGCTGGGCGATAGTGATGTGCTTATATCGGCTAACGGAAAAGATACAGAAGGTAACTTCAACCTAGATGCTCCGAGTGTCCTATTGGAGGACGGCGCTACCGATACCTTGGGCACTGATTTTAGTCCGGATAGTTCGACGCTTCCAAAGGCGTTCCAGAACTCCACGGTGATTTCGCCAACATCGCTTACGCAGAATGGCTTCAATAACATCGAAATCGATAGCAATGGCGCAATTACGCTGCCGGCCAATGCCCGACTGACAACGACAGGAAACGGCTCGCTCACGATGAACGCTCAGTCGATTGCGATCGATGGCGACATCTATGCGCCGGGCTCGACCATTAGTCTGACCACAAGATTTAATTTGGCTGGGCCGCCGATTTCCAGTCATGACATTATTTTGGGTGACGGCGCGAGCATCGATGTCAGCGGAACCTGGGTCAACGACTCACCATTGGTGACGACTCAGCCAACTATTGCACCTACCTTATACGCTGGTGGCCAGGTCGCATTGAATTCCTACGGTAATGTTCTGCTCGGCGACAACAGTCTTATCGACGTCTCCGGGGGTGGTTGGGTAAATTCGGGAAATAAGCTGACCACCGGAAATGGCGGCACGATTTCCCTGAACGCCGACGTAGGATTCGATCCAACTGTGGAAGCCACAAGCGGCGTCGATCTCGGCGGCGGAAAGTTGTTCGGAGCAAGCCTAAGCTCTGGTGGAACGCTATCGATGACATCGGCTTGGGTGAATGTAAGTGCAGACGGAAGTGGGAGCCGGGACGCAGGGCAGCTGGTGCTGCAGCCGGGATTCTTTACGCAGGGCGGCTTTAGTCAGTACAACATTAAGGGCATCAATGGCGTGGTGCTCGGCGGCAGCGACGGTGGCATGCCTGTCGCGATCAATCCGCAGCAGAAGAACCTCGTCTTTACGCAAAACAGCTTGCTGAAAGCTACGGGCTCCGATCTCGCCAGTTTCACGAGCCTGGAGCTTTTGAAGCCGGAATTGCGAGCACCGGCGAGTGTCAGCTTTACAGCTACTTCGTCGCTGGTGGACCCAGAAACGGGAGAATTCCTGGGCAATGTGAGCCTCAACCCAGGCTCATCCATCACCACCGATCCGGGTGCTTCAGTGACACTGAACGCCCGCGAAAACTTGACTGTTCTTGGAGACATCACCGCACCTGCAGGGAGGATTCTGCTTCAGCTGGCTAATTCTAGTATTCCGGCTGATACGACAAATGATCTCGATGGATATGCACCTAACCGGCAGGTTCTGAATGACGGTGTACCGATTCTGATTGACGACGTACCGGAAATGTTACCGAATCAGGAACTATTGATTGGCGGCAACGCGAAACTTTCCGCGCCAGGCTTCTCGGCGATCTATACCGACAATAATCCGCTCGGATATCGGCAAGGACAAATGTTGTCCGGTGGGAACATCCAGGTATTGGCTTACAAAGGATCCGTAGTGGCGCAATCGGGATCGGTACTCGATGTGTCCGCGGCATCGGGCACGGTTGATGTCGCCAACAGCGGGGGTGTAACGCCGACCGTCGTCGCCGGCAAAGCAGGCAGCATTGATGTCGAGGCCCGCGAGAACCTCGTGCTCAACAGCGCGTTGAAGGGCTTGCCTGCACAGAATCCGGCTTCAAACGCACCGGTTGCAGGTGCCGACGGGGGTAGTCTGACGATTGGAGTCGGCTTGGGCTTCGACCTCTCTAAGATTCCAACCTACAACATTGCGCAGCCTTCGACATCCTATCCCATCGATCCTGCCACTGGCCTTGCCTACGATCGCAATCTGATCGTAACCAGCGTCGGAAAGGCATTTCTTCCCGATACGCTTTCTATCGATAAGAGCGGCGTTTCGACGGATAACAACAGCCCCATCAACCAGGACGGAGTCGGAATAGTCAGCACCAGCACCTTTGCCAATGGCGGATTCGCCAATCTCACAATCAAGAGTCCGGATATCGTCACGCTCGACGGCAGTCTCAGCGGCACTCAGGCTCAACGGTCGCTGATATTGAATGCGAAAGACAGCCTTACAATCGACGCTCTCAAACTGTCCGCTACGTCGAATACACAGGTCAGTCTGAATTCTGCTTATGTCGCGCTGGGTACCCAGAATTACTATCCGACCGGCAATGGCGAGTCGGGCCGAGTGTATACGCCGATTGCAGGCAATGCCGATGCCACGGTTACAGCGTCGCTGATCGATATTCGCGGCAAGAGCGTACTCAGCGGTTTTTACGACGCGGTATTCAACAGCACCGGAGACATCCGCTTCAGTTACGGCACCCAAGGCTCTGGCGGCACATCCGATTTCCAAGGCTTGCTGAAGACTACAGCGTCTCTGACATTCGACGCGGCACAGCTTTATCCGACGACTTATGCGAACTTCACGATCAATCCAACGGATGTCGCTTCCACCGATGGCTCTATTGTTGATCCCACTTTGTCCGCGAGCTATAGCTATACGCCCGGTCCGGTCGCCATTTACAGCAATGGCGCGGCGGCGCCGGTACCGCTGTCGGCACTCGGTAGTCTGACAATCGATTCGCCCGATATCGCTCAGCATGGTGTACTACGCGCGCCGCTCGGCCAGCTGGCGCTCAACGGTATAGGTGCCAGCGGTGGCGTGGAACTTGAGCCCGGCAGCCTGACTTCCGTTTCCGCGGAAGGACAGTTGATTCCCTTCGGTTCGACTCAGAACGGGCAGCAGTGGATTTATCCGGTCGACTCGCAAGGTACGGCAAATACCATAGACGCGCTTCCCGCCAAGCAGGTCAATCTGAATGCGGATCAGGTCGCGGTCAATGCCGGTGCCAAGGTCGATCTCTCCGGAGGTGGCGACCTGTACGCGTATGAGTTTATTGCCGGCTCGGGCGGCTCGAAAGATGTGCTGGATCCTGCAAACGGCGTTTATAAATACGCGATCGTTCCTAGCCTGGGCTCGCAGTTCGCCCCGATCGATCATCAGTACGGCTTCGGCTATAACACCGGCGGCAGCGGCGCGCCGACCCTCAATCCTGGCAATGGAGTTTATCTCTCCGGTGTTCCCGGTCTCGCCGATGGCTTCTACGCGCTGCTGCCCGCCCGTTATGCGCTATTGCCGGGTGCTTATGCGGTCAACGTGGTCAAGAGCACGAGCGATATCGCCGTCGGCACTGCGATCAAACAAGCCGACGGTTCTTACCTGGTTGCCGGCCGCGACGCCGTCGCCGGTACCGACGTGATCGACAGCCGTACCTCGACGTTCCTGCTCACGCCGGGTACGGTCGTGCGCACGCAGTCGCAGTACACCGACAGCTATGCGAATGCTTTCTTTACCAACGCGGCGGCGGCCGCGAAAACCACCGTGGCAAGTTTGCCTGCCGACGCCGGGCAATTGCAGTTGGCAGCCATCGATGGTCTCGCGCTCAATGGCACGGTTGGATTTACACCGGGTCAATTCGTTAACGGGAAGGATTCCAGTGGAAACGATATCGTGCAGCAGGGACGCGGTGGCGATGTTTCGATCGACGCCACGCAACTGGAAGTGGTTAACCAGGCTACGCCGGATGATGGCTTCCTGCATATCAGCGCCGGGTCGCTGAACAACCTGGGCGCTTCAAGCCTTATTTTAGGCGCTACTCGCGCGACGGCGGCGGACGGTGATCAATTGACGGTCGGCGCCACGAACGTTGTAGTCAACAGTGATGCCAGCCTGTCGGCCCCCGAAATCATTCTTGCCGCCAAAGACAACGTTGAGCTGGACGGCAGCCTTACGGCGAAGAGTGGCACGTTGGCAAGCACATCGAACATTCTGAATGTGTCTGGCGACGGTGCCTTGTTGCGCCTGTCCAGCGGATCACAAATGTCGCTGGTTCGCAGTGGAGTTGGAAGCAGTCCGCAGGGTACGCTGACTCTAGGATCGAGCGCCGTCATCGCCAAGGATGCCGCCGTCAAGGCCAGCAGCCTGATTCTCGACGCCGCCGCCGATACGCAGGTGTCCACCACGCAAATCGATGCACAGGCCGTGACTGCATCTTCGAGCCGCATCAGTCTTGGAGACGTGCCAAACGGCACCAGCGGATTGAATGTCACGCCACAACTGCTGAGCAGCTTTGGAGGCATCACTGATCTCACGCTCCACAGCTATAGCACTATTGATTTTTACGCGGGTTCGGCACCGATCATGCTCGGTGCGGTCAATCACACCGGTGGGCACTCGGTGCCAGTATTGCAAAGCATCACGCTGGACGCCGGCGGTGTTGGCGGCTATGGGTCTTTCGACACGAACGTGAACGCGGGAAGTATCGCGCTGACCAATGTCGGCGGGTCGTCGAATTCCTTCGTATCCGCTCCCGACGGGACGGGTCAGCTCGCGCTTAGCGCCTTGTCGACCGGAACCGCAGGTTCCGGCCAGATCAATCTGGGTGCCGGCGACAAGACCATTCAGGGCTTTGGCGGCGGCGTGAATCTGTCTGCTGCAGGCGATATCCGCGGTCAGGGCACCGGCAGCTTGAATTTCAATCTGACTGATTCCGGCGCTTTGAACTTGACGGCGGCGCGTTTCAGCACCGACAACGGCGCCACGCAGGACATCACTACGAACGGTAGTGTCAGCATCGCAGCAGCGGGAGGTGGAGCGGTTCCAAACAACAAACTTGCAGCCGCGGGCCTGGGTGGAAAGCTGACGCTTACCGGTACGGATATCACGGATAATGGCCGCATCGACTTGCCAGCAGGCATCGTTTCGCTGACGGCGAAAAACGGTGACGTGACGCTCGGCAACGGCTCCGGGATCGATGCGACCGGTGCGGCCAAGTCGTATTTCGATACCTACGCTGTCGCGGCCGGCGGTACGGTGAATTTGAGCGCGTCGAATAACGTCAGCATCGACAGCGGCGCCACCATAGATGTTTCGGGCGTTACCGCGGCGGACGGCAAGACTAGTGGAGACGCCGGCAGCCTAAATATTGTAGTTCCCCAGGGTCAGTTCAATCTCAATGGAGCTATTAAGGGTGGCGCTGCCCCCGGCAACCGGCAGGGTAATTTCGCGCTTGATACGAGCACTCTCGCTGCGAACGGCGATTTCGCGGCACTCAATTCCGCCCTAGCTTCCGGCGGTTTCGAGGGCGCCGTTTCCGTGCGCGACCGCAACGATGCTGCTGTTTCTATCGATACGGGCGTCACTATTAGAGCCAGCAGCTACGAGTTGTCGGCGGACAATGGTTCGATCACAGTGGGCGGCAAGATCGATACCAGCGGCAATGCCTCAAGTGTCGACGGTGGCACGATTGCCCTATGGTCGAGTGGCAATTTGGCGCTCGCGTCGGGCGCGGAATTGAACTCGTCAGCGGGAACTCCATCGAGCGATGCGCCTACGCGCGGCGGAAATATAGTGCTTGGTAGCGCAAATGGTGTGATCGATATCCAGTCCGGCTCAAGAATCGAATTGACCGGACAAAAGGCCGGCACCAGCTCCAATGGTTCGCAGATCGATCCGGATGCCAATGTAGACGGTCAATTGAAACTGCGCGCGCAGATGACCAATAACGAAACGGACGTTGCGGTCAGCGAGATAGGCGCGACGATTCAAGGCAGCAAGCCGGTCCTTATCCAGGGGTTCAAATCTTATACGGCGCAGGACCCGATTCTTACTGGCGCCGGAGACGTCGATAGTGGCGGCAATATCAATCTCGATGCACAGGGCCTACAGTCCTTGTCGCAGGACACGCAGGCGTTCGCGAATGCCGAAACTACAATCGCCGGTCGCTTTACCGGCCACGTGGTGCAGGTGCGGCCAGAGGTTGAAGTGCAGAGTGACGGCGACATCAATCTTAACAGCGATTTGGATCTCAACCCGTGGCAGACTGGCGGCGTTCCTGTCGATCTGACGTTGCGGGCAAAGGGCAATCTGACTTTCAATGCTTCTTTGAGCGACGGATTCATAAATCCCCAGGATGGTTCATCGCCCGCGAACTGGAGTTTCGGCGGCGGAAATGGAAATGCCGATTCCGCGTCCTATCGGTTGATCGCAGGGGCGGATACGGCGGCGGCCAATCCCCTGGCTGTTCAACAAACGGCGATCCAACCGGGCTCGCAGCCGGCGTCGGGCAACTTCGAACTGACCAAGGGTAATTTGATCCGCACCGGTAACGGCACGATCGACATCGCGGCGAGTGGCAACGTCCGGCTTGACGATCAAACTTCCGTTATTTACACAGCGGGTGTTCCGACTGGAAACCCAAGTGACTTCTCAACACCGGTCTTCAGCGCTTCAGGATTTTCAGATCCGGCCTATCCCACCAACGGCGGCAACATCACCATCAGCGCCGGCAACGACATGATCGGTGCGCCTACCACCAATCTGATTTCGAACTGGCTATGGCGGCAGGGATTTACTCAAAACAACAGTGATCAGTCCACGAGCTGGTGGATCGAATTCAACCAGTTCCAGCAAGGCGTCGGTGCACTCGGTGGCGGCGATATCGCGATACGCGCGGGTGGAAATGTAACCAATCTGTCCGCAGTGATTCCCACTGCCGGCCGGCTTGCAAAGAGCGCCGACAACCAGGCGGATGTGAAAAACCTTATCGTCGATGGCGGTGGCGATCTTACTGTGCAAGCGGGGAACGACGTTCTGAGCGGTATTTTCCAGGACGATCTCGGGCATGCTTCGATCAGTGCCGGTAATGCGATCGAATCCGCTGCGAAAGCGGGCGATACCAGCAATATCGCTACCAACGCCATCGTCATGCTCGCGGACAGTACATTCGATTTGAACGCGCGCACCGATGTCAGCCTTGATGCCGCGGGCAACAGCACCGCTTTTCCACAGTCTATTAACAATGAACATGCGGTCAGCCAAAGCGGCAGCCCTCAAAGAGCTTTTTTCTTCACCTACGATACGTCGAGTGCTCTGGATATTACGAGTGTCGGTGGGAATGTCGCACTGGGTAACCTTGCCTCTTTAAGTTCCAACAAATCTTTGGATTCCAACAACTCGGGTGCTCTACAGATTTATCCGTCGAATTTGGATGTGGCAGCGCTGTCCGGCGATATCGATCTGTCAAAAAAAGTACAGTTGTTCCCATCCCCAACTGGTAGCTTGGAATTGTTGGCTCAAGGCAACGTGAATTTTAGCGCGGGATCTGTACTGCAGATGATAGAAGCCGATCCGGGACTGGTTCCTGGCGTGCTAAATCCAATCGCCTCGCTGTCAAGCGGCGGTGCGCTGAGCGCGCCTTTGCTTCTTCCGCAAACTCCCTTGCACAAGGATGATCCTGAGCCGATAAAAGTGATTGCCGCGACCGGCAGTATCGAGGGAAACAACAGCAGCGTTACATTCCCTAAACAGGCTGATTTAATCGCTGGGCAAGATATCAGCGACGTCAACTTTGTCGGCAAGAACCTAAACCCTTCCGATGTCACCTTGTTCGAAGCGGGTGGTGATATCACCTATCAAACCCCGCTCAGTTCCATTACCGGACAATTGGCATCGAACTCCAACGGCATCAAGGTTGGCGGACCTGGCGTGGTAGAGGTGCTTGCCGGCGGCAAGCTCGATCTGGGCAACTCTGCAGGCATCGATACCAACGGCAATTTTGGCGATGTGCGTCTGCCGGCGGCCGGTGCGAACTTGGTCGTGGGTGCAGGCTTTGGCGCCGCTACTGCCGGCGGACTGCGAGCTCCCGCCTATGACGCTTTTATCGGGCGTTATCTGGAGCCGGATGCGACCGGAAATCCAAGCATCTATGCTACCCAGCTGATTAAATATCTGGGCAAGCTGAATCCGGCGGATGCCCATCTGAGCGCAACGGACGCTCTCACCGCATTTCTAGGCTTGACGCGCCAGCAGCAGTTGCCGATCATTGCCCAGGTTCTTTCTGCTGAACTCGACGCCACCGGCGTTGCGCACACCACGCAGGGGACGGATTACCAGCGCGGCTACGACGCGATCGCGACCCTGTTCCCGACGAAAGATGCCGCTGGCAATCCGCTCGCGTACAGCGGCGACATCAACATGTTTTTCAGCCAGCTGAAAACCGAACAGGGTGGCGATATCAACCTGCTCGCACCAGGGGGCTCGGTCGTGGTCGGTGTTCCCAACCCGCCCGCGCAGCTCACCGATCTCAAGCAAAACCTTACCGTTAGTCCACCCGTTTTGGCCGCTGCCAATCTGGGCATTCTCGTTCTTGCCAACGGCGCGGTGCGCGGCTTTGCCAACGGCGATTTCGACGTCAATCAGTCGCGCATCCTGACCCTGCAGGGCGGCGACATCATCCTGTGGTCGTCGTATGGCAATATCGACGCCGGCAAGGGTGCGGCGACCGCTCAAGGCGCGCCGCCGCCGGTTATCCAAACCGATTCGTTCGGCAACGTTTTCGTCAATCCAGTGGGCGCTGTATCCGGCAGCGGCATCGGGCAGCTTCTGACGGTGCCCGGAATCGTTCCGGGTTCCGTCGATCTCATTGCGCCGACGGGCTTCGTCAATGCAGGCGACGCGGGCATTCGCGTGGCAGGCAATCTGAATATCGCTGCGGTCGCTGTGCTCAATGCCTCAAACATCAAGGTTGGCGGCACCTCCAGCGGCGTGCCGGTGTCCGACGCCGGCGCGCTGTCCGGCGCGCTGTCGGGTGCCAGCGCGCTTGGCGACACCAGCAAGAACGTCGCCGCACAGCTTTCGGAGAACCTTTCCGAATCGGCGGCTGACAGCCAGAAACTCGCGGAGAGCTTCAAGCCTTCTTTCGTCGTCGTAAAGCTCTTCTGTCTAGGTGCCGATTGCGAAGCCGAATGAGTCCGATGAGCCGCTTCTACGACGATTGTTATCACCGCATCTTCGATTGCTGAATTTCCAGAACACATCGAATCATGAAAACTCTAAGAACACTGACCTTGATGTTTCTATTCCTGCCGGCGCTTGCGCACGCGTGGTGGAACAAAGACTGGAAAGAGCGTACGCAGATAGTGCTGAACACTTCGGTGGCGGGAGTCGAGACGAAAGAGGCGATTTCGGGCTTCGCGGTGCCTGTGCGTCTGCATTCGGGCAATTTTGATTTTCTGAGCGCCAAAAACGACGGCTCCGATCTACGACTCATCGCTGCCGACGACAAGACGCCGCTGAAATTCTGGGTGGAGCGCTACGACAGCATCAATGAGCTGGCGGTGGTGTGGGTACAGTTGCCGAGCATCCTGCCGGGCACGGACAAGAACATCGTCTACGCCTACGCCGGCAACGAGCAGGCGCCGGCAGACAGCGGTAACGATGCGGCCACGATCTTCGATGGCAATACCGCTGCTGTGTTTCACTTCGCCGATAAGGACGGCATCGCCACCGACGCCAGCGGCACAGTGAAGGCGACGGCCGTGATCACGCTCGATCCCAACGGGCTGATCGGCCCGAGTGCGCGGCTGATCGGTGCGCCGATCGTGTGGCCGGCCGGCGACAAGCTGCGGTTTGGGCCGACCGGACCGTTCAGCCTGAGCCTATGGCTGAAACCGGACATGGCGCAAGGCACATTCTACCGACAGGGCTCGCTGCAACTGGCGCTGGCGGCCGGTAAGTTCAGCGCGACGCTGGGGTCTATTACGGTCAGCGGCGGCGACATCGCGGCGGCGCGCTGGACGCAGGTGGCCCTGAGCATTGGTGCCGGCAAGATCACGCTATATCTGGACGGCGTCCAGACTGGTCAGGCCGACCTGCTGCTAAGCGCCCCCTCGATCGAAGGCGACATCAAACTCGGCGAAGACTATCGGGGCCTGATCGACGAATTGGAGATTGCCTCGACGCTGCGCAGCGCGGACTGGATCAAAGTCACCCAGGCAGCGCAGGGCGCCGACGCCAAATTGATCGCCAGCAAGACCGAAACTCCGGACACCGTCGAAGCCGAAAGCGGCAGCCAGAGTTATTTCGGAATCCTGTTCAAGAGTCTCACGCCGGATGCGATGGCGGTGATCGGGATCCTGGCGATTATGTTCATGATCGCGGTGTGGGTGATGGTCGGCAAGACTCTGTTCATCAACCGCACCGACCGCGCCAATCGTCAGTTTCTGAGCCGCTATCGCGAAGCGCAGGACCTTCTCAAGCTGGAGGCCGCCGACGTGTTCCGCGATTCCTCGCTGTACCGCCTGTATCAGGCTGGTCTGCGCGAGCTGACCAAGCGCAATGTGGGCCACACCGACAAGCTGCTGTCCGGCGCGTCGATCGATGCGGTGAAGGCATCGATCGACGCCGACCTGGTGCGTGAGAGCTACAAGCTGAATTCGCAGATGGTGTTGCTGACCATCGCCATCGCCGGCGGGCCTTTCCTCGGGTTGCTGGGCACGGTGGTCGGCGTGATGATTACCTTCGCTGCGATCGCCGCGGCGGGCGACGTCAATGTCAACGCCATCGCGCCGGGCATTGCCGCGGCGCTGCTGGCGACGGTGGCGGGTCTGGGCGTCGCGATTCCGTCGTTGTTTGGCTATAACTACCTGGCCTCGCGCATTAAGGTGATCTCGTCGGACATGCAGATTTTCGTCGACGAATTCGTTACGCGCGTGGCCGAAGTCCACGGCGCGCCCTGAGCAATCCGCACGACTGAATCCGGGATCGCAAACGCGCCATGTCCGCCGACGTCAAGAGCGATAACCAGCCTTACGACGACATCAACGTCACGCCGATGTTGGATCTTGCGTACGTGCTACTGGTGATTTTTATCATTCTGACCACGGCTTCGGTGCAAGGCGTGCGCGTGCAGGCGCCGTTGACGCAGGCGGCCAACAATCTGGCGAAACCGCAAACGCGCGCCATTACCATCACCGCCGAGGGTGCCGTGTATCTGGACGCTTACCCGGTGACGATGGACCAATTGCGCAGCAACCTCGCGCAATACAAAGCTGCCAATCCCAACCTGCCGGTCGTGCTCAAGGGCGACGCCGCCACGCAATATGACAAGGTGATGGAAGTGCTCGAAATCGCCAAGCACCTCGACATCACCGAAATCGGCCTGGTCACCAAGCGCGTGCAGTGATAACCGCAAGAGACACCCATGCAAGTTAACACCGACTCCAAACCCTACGACACCATCAATGTCACGCCGATGCTGGACCTGGCCTACGTGCTGTTGGTGGTGTTTATTCTGATGACGACGGCCTCGGTGCAGGGACTGAGCATCTCGATGCCGAAACCTTCCAACAAGCCGAGCACCGAAAAACATGAAGTGAGAATCGTACAGATTCTCCCGGATGGTGGCGTCCTGATCAATGGCGTCGGCGTCAGCATGGAGGAACTCGAAAGCCAGATCGCGGCGATCAAAGCGCGCGATGCGCAGATGTCCGTTCAAATCAAAGGCGATCCGCGCACGCAGTATGCGCGCGTGGTGGCCATCGTCGATCTTTGCAATCGGTTGCAGGTCAACATGGGTCTGATCACCTCTCGGATCGGAACTTGAATGAGCGGACTGGCCGAAGACTCCGTCAATCAATCACAGGCGCGGATATGGGCCGGACGTGCCGCCTTGGCGTTGGGCGCGGTGTTGATCGTTACGCTGATAGTGTGGGCGGGCCGCAGTTTGATGGGTGGAGTCAAGGCACCCAGGCACCAGACGGTCAAAATTGCACTGCTGCCGGATGTGCCGCCGCCACCGCCGCCAAAGGAAGAAAAAAAGCCCGAGCCGAAGGAAGAAAAGCCGCTGCCGCAGGTCGACTTGCCCAAACAGCAGACGCCGCCTGAGCCGCAGCAATTGAAAATGGAAGGCCCCGCTGGTGATGCCCCGAGTCCGTTCGCAGGCGGCGAAGTCAAAAACGATTACATCGGCGGCGACGTCGGCGACGCGATGGGCAAGTATGCGTTTTATACCAATCGACTGACTCAGCAGATTCAGGAAGAACTGGCGCACAGGAATCTGCACGGTACCAGCGGCCGGGTTCTGTTGTGGCTTGATATCGATGGTTCTGTACGACGCTTCAAGCTGATGCGATTTTCCGGTGCAGCTGAGACCGAACGGCTGCAGACGGCTTTCGCCGAAATCAAACGCGTCCGCGAAGCGCCGCCGTCGGACATGCCAATGCCGGTGGGACTGGATGTCAGCGTGCAGTAAGCCGCATCCATCGAATCCGCATTAAATCCCCTCAAACATTATTTCAAGATCAGCAGGATTTTCATGAACACCCGTCTCCGTTGCCTCGTTGCGCTATCGCTTGTTGCCACCTTGTGGACCACAGGGACTCGGGCCGACGACGTGGACGATCTGCGCAATCTACGCGACACCACGACTAATTTGATCGAATTGCTAGTTAAACAGGGTGTTCTTACGCGTGAAAAGGCGGACGACATCATTCTGCAGGCGCATCAGCAGGCGGTCGATCAGGGACCGGCCGATACTGCTGCGCCAGCCGTCGCGCCGCCTTCGACTCCGGCTACCAGTGCATCGGCAACGGCCGCCACATCGGTGCCGGCGCCTGAACCAACACCGGCACCCGCTTCCTCGGTGCCAGCACCTGCCGCCGTGTCTGTACCCGCGGCGGCCGCTCCTCCAGCCGAAGTTCCTCCCACGGTATCCGCCGCGCCGCCATCCGCAGCCGAAGGCGTGGTACGTGTCCCCTATGTGCCCGAGATGGTTAAGCAGCAGATTCGTGACGAGATCAAAAAGGAAGTTCTGGCGCAGGCCAAGGAGGAGCGTTGGGGTGATCCCGGCGCCTTGCCCGAATGGCTCAATCGGATTTCGTGGTCGGGAGATTTGAGATTGCGCGGAGAGACTGATTTATTTCCTACAGATGGCGATCCCAACCAGCAACCTGCGAACTATCTTTTATTTGGACAAGGTTATAGCAGCCTTTACAACACGACCGAAACGCGCAACCGCCTGCGGCTGCGTGCGCGCTTTGGGTTACAAACCAAGATTGCTGACAGCGTGACGGCAGGCTTGCGCTTGGCCACCGGGGCTGCAGCCGGCGGCAGCAATCCCGGCAATCCATCTTCCGAAAACGTAACCTTAGGCAACTACGACGGGCGTTATGGCGTGGGTTTCGACCGTGCTTATATCAGTTACCAACCTTGGCAATGGCTGTCGTTAACGGGAGGCCGTTTCGGTAATCCGTTTTTTGCTCCCACCGATCTAGTTTGGAACGACACTTTCAGTCCGGAAGGCGCGGTTGCCAAATTCAGCGGTGATTTCAATAAACGCCTCGGTGGAATCCTGATGGCAGGCGCCTTCCCAATTCAGCAGCAGGATAACGGAGTGAATTTCCTTGGAGCGAGTCCTGGCAGCAAGTGGTTGTTTGGTTACCAGACGGGGCTGGCGTGGCAGATATCAAGGATGGACGACCTGAAAGCTGCAGTTGCGTTTTACGACTACCGCCATGTTGAAGGAACTCTGGAGCCGTCCTCACAGGCGCTTACGCACGAATTCGACTGGACACAGGCAAGCTTCCGCCAGAAGGGAAATTACGTTTTCGACATTCATCAACCTTACGATAACCAGAACAGCGTCGATCCTGCCAACTATTTGTGGGGTCTGGCTTCGAAATTCCGCGAACTCAATGCGTCGTTCTCACTTGATGTCGGCGATTTCGCACCTACGCATATGATCCTTGACGCCGACTACGTCAAGAATCTCGGCTTCCATAGCCAAGAGATCCAGAACCGTACCGGACTTGCGCCTTTTGAGGGACGCACGGTCGGCTACCAGACCAAACTCACCATCGGAATTCCGAAACTGGCTAATCGCGGTGATTGGCAGGCGTTTGCGGGTTACCGAAGTGTCGAGCGTGATGCGGTAATGGACGCGTTCACCGATACCGATTTCCATCTCGGCGGTACCGATGCGAAGGGTTACTTCGTCGGCGGCAAATATGGTCTTGCCAAAAACACCGTTGTTAGCCTGCGATGGTTAAGCGCGAGTGCGATTGACAACCTGCCGCTGGCCATCGATGTGCTGCAACTCGATGTCTCCGTGTCGTTCTAAGGAGGAGATTGTTATGCGCAAGTGCATTCGCATCGTATTGGGTTTTCTGGCAGTCGTCGCCGCACTACAAAATGCAGCCGCGCATGCGGATACGGATAGCAAGAACGCACGTGAGCAGGAGCTGCTGCATCGCGCCCAGCAGGAGTTGAGCAAATTCCAGGAGCAAAACGCACAGCTGCAGGCCGAAAAGAGCATGCTTGAGGCGAAGGTCAAGGCTGCGTCCGATGAACTGAAGGCGGCGCAAAGCGGAGAGAAATCCACGCAGGCGCGTAATTCCGCGCTCGAAAGTGCGGTCCGGCAGTGGCATGCATCGGACTCCGATCTCAACTCCAAGCTTGACCAAGCCAACCAACAGCTCGCTACGACCACGCAGAAGCTCAATGAGGCTACGACTCAGCTCGTGGCAAGCCAGGCCGAAGCGAAACGTGTGAGCCAAGTGCTAGATCAAAGTAAAGCCGATCACGCCGGTTGCGAGGCGAAGAACATCAAGCTGTATGAGTTCGGAGAATACGTTCTGCAGCGCTACCAGAAAAAAGGACTCTGGGATGTGCTCGCAAATAAGGATCCACTGCTGGGCCTCAAGCAGGTTGAGACCCAGACCGTAGTGCAGGAATATCATGACAAGCTGGCAAGCGAGCAGATTCACAAACCTTGAGTCTGTCTGGCTTCCGGTCTTGCGATTCGCTCGGCAATCTGGAGGTGCCGCAATGTTGCGCCAGAATATTGCGGGCTTATTGATCTTCATCCTTAGTTGTGCAGCTTCAGCGGCGTGGGCCAGCGGCGTGCCAGCGCGCGAACAGGTTCGGACGCCAACGTCGGGATTGCGTGAGACTGCTGGAGCGGCGGATGGCGTAGTCACGTTTGGTATCGACGTCTCAAGCCGATCGGGATTGCAAAGCGCAGCAAGGAGGGCGGCGCCGGCCAACTTCCCGCCTTTTAGCGCCCTGGACTCTGCGGTCCTCGTGGATATCGGTACGACAGCCTCTGGGGCGCGTAATACTTGGACCACTCTGCCGTCAGGGTTTGTTCTGGGCGGCTCCGGTGGCAAGGTAAGCGATACGGCGGGATTCATTCCGGGGATCAACGGCTACATTCAAAACAATACGACGCTAAGTGCCGCGCCTGATTCCCAAGGGACAATCTATGTGCTCGTGGATCGCCGTGCGATCTCCATCGACGATTCCGAGTCGACGTCTGCGTTCTTTGATTCGACTGGTAATACGGCGGCTGATTCCCCGACGCCCGGCTATCAGCGTGCGCTGCTGTGGTACTTGACCGATGCGGGCTCGACGCCGCAGATATGGGCGGTAGGGCAGGGGCGCAACGCCTTTGAGACTTACCTATACATGGGCGGCGTGCTCGCACCGCTTAACGGCAAGTATCTCAACTCGCATGTGTCGAGCAGCTCACCGTCGCCGCATGCCGATCCGACCTACGCCGAGGTCGTCTTCACATGGCGCGGGAATCAGTATTACGAATACATCGATGGCAATTTACACTGGGCGGGCGGCTTGCCTGGCGCACTTGGCGCGGGGATTTATTCCTATGTCACGATCGGCAACAACGCCAACGGCCCTGGCTCTGCAGGGCGGGGATTGGGCAATTTTCCGATCATTCGGTTTCAGATGTCGTCTGCGTATTGCCCGCCAAGGTTTGTTCGATTGCCCTTGGTAGGGATTTATGGAGATAGTTTTGCGCTTGCGGGCCAAGGTTCTGTGGACGTCACCAACCTCGTTGGATCGCCGACGCGCAGTCAAATCGATGGGGTGCAATTGCAAACCAGTATCCAGAGGATGATTGCCGTCGGTAATACTGGACGTGGCTACGACAATTGGGTGCAGATTCTGCAAACCTACGTGTGGCGCACTTTCGGCGGGTACACCCGCTTTTACAGCGCTGGTCAGTCCGGACACACATGGTGCTCGGCGGGGTTTCCAGGGTCCGGAAATGCAGAGGCCACGTATGCAATCGACGACTTTGTGAACAACGTCAAGACCGGTTTCAGCGATGCGTTAAACAGCGCTCAGCCGGAAGTGATTATCGCGATTGGCAGCGTGAACGATGTGAATGTCGGCACACCCACGGACATTATCGCCGACTACAAGGCTCATCTTGATTATTGGGCCAATAATAATTCGTCCCTCAAGCAAATCCTGCTGATCGAGACGTTGTCGTGGGAGCTGGGTTCGCCGCTCTCTGGCCACACGAACAATGCGGGCTGGATTGCCGAAATGGCGAGACAGCGAGGTTTACTGCGCGCCACTTTCAATACGTCCTCCCGTTACATGGCCGGCGGTCGCGTTCCGGTAGTCTATGTGCCGACTTACGAAACATGGGTGCAGAGTCCCGCCTCGACGCGCTATCTCAACAACGCCAATCCTGACAACAAAACGCCAACGGCGAATAATCAACCCAAGTCGGACGGACATCCCGATGCGGAAGGTCATGTCGAGATAGCGGATCTCATATGGCCGTATCTGTATCGTTACTACACGACGGGTTCGTTTTACTGAGGACCAGCGACGTCGACAAGTGGGGCCGGCGCTCAGATTAGCAACCGTGCTTCGGAATGGAAGACTAGCGGTGAGCTAGAGTCCAGCGGATAGCATCTCGAGCTGCCACAGCCATCCGAGCATCCGCTATTGGCTTAGTTCAAAACGAGCGCCCGCTCTTTGCAACATTGCCGACATATCCTTGTAATTTTCTCATGCGATTCTTACTCGTTCCTGTAGTCCATTCACTAAACTAACAAGGGAGGGGCGCACAATGGGTACGTTCAGCGGTGGCAGCAAGATCGTAAAAATCCACTTGAAGAAATCGGCTGCTGACCACGGTAGTGTTCAGTCCTCGCGTACTCATTCACCAGGGAGGGTTTCTCCGATTGCAATGGCAGCAACCGTAATGCTGGGTAGCGTCGCGTTCCCGGCGTATGCCGCGACACCGTTGTTCACGCCAGGCGATTTGCTGGTCAGCAGCAGCACGTACACGGCGCCAGCCAATCTCATTACGGTCGGACAAGCCTTGCCGGGTGGAGGAACGGCCGTCGCTGATGCCAGCCTACCGAACGTCTGGAACAACGAGACACCCGATCCCAGCTTCGGCATCACGTCGGCGATTACGATCAGCGATGTCACGACATCAGGATCGGTGGTCAATTCGATCACGCTCAATGATGGCAATAGTGGCGGGATGGTGACGAGCTTTCCGTCAAAGTCCGAGCTCGGACTCAATGTATCCAGCGATGGTAGCGCCGTGACCTTCATGGGTTATGTCGCGCCGGTCAACACACTGGACGTGTCCAATGCGAACACGCCGAATCACGTTGACGCGACCAACCCCGTTGCTTCGACTTACCAGCGTGCCATCGGTCAGATCGATGCGAACGGCAACGTCACTGTTACCGCCGTCAACTCCTATAGCGGCAACAACGGGCGCAATGCGATTCTGGTGAACAACGTCAACGGTACGGGGCAGAGCAACTATTACATGGTCGGCAACGCCGGTAACGGATCGGGGACCGAGCCGACGAACATTGTCAACAATACCGGCGTGCAGATAGTCGCCAAGGGTGGGGGCCCGGAAACAACGGTAGTCGGCGCGCAGCAGGGTACGCCGGGAAGCTCAAACGGCTTTCAATACGGCTATTCGGTGACACAAAACGGCGCGGCAGCAGATAAGTCCGGCAAGGATAATAATTTCCGCGGCGAGACGATATTTAATAACACCCTCTACGTCACGAAGGGCAGTGGCAGCAACGGCGTCAATACGGTATATCAGGTAGGCATTGCCGGAAGCCTGCCGACCGGTGGCACGGCGGGCAGCACGGCCATCTCGATCCTGCCGGGATTGCCGACGGGAATCGCCAAGAATCAGACGACCAATGGCTTCTATCCGTTTGGCCTGTGGTTCGCCAACTCGACAACTTTGTACGTCGGCGATGAAGGTGACGGCACGGCAACGGATACGCATGCGGGCCTGCAGAAATGGAGCCTCGTCAGCGGCACCTGGCAGCTCGATTACACGCTGCAGAACGGGCTCAATCTCGGACAGAAGTACAGTGTGTCCGGCCTGACCGATACCGCCCTGAACCCTGCCACAGCCGGTCTGCGCAACATCGCCGGCCGGGTCAACGCGGATGGAACGGTATCGATTTATGCGATCACATCCACCGCAAGTGCCGCAACAGATGCTGGAGCCGACGCCAACCGACTGGTTGCGATCAGCGATGCGCTTGCCGATACAACCTCGACGCAGTCGGCGCTAGAGCAGTTCTCGACCTTGCAAACGGCGGTGGAAGGGCAGGTGCTGCGCGGTGTCGCCGTCGCCCCGGTGCCGTTGCCGGCCGCGGCTTGGCTGTTCTCATCCGGGCTGGGCGCCCTATTCGGCTTCGTGCGGCGTCGCCGGACAAGCTCGGTCTGATTGTGTCCGGGCCCGTGCAAAAGGCCTGATGTGATGGGAGAAGCCGGGCTCGCAAGCGATACATTGATTTAGTGACTTTCCGCGGCTAGCGGGTGGCGATGAAATCCCTTGTCGAGGGGCTGGAAATATCCGGCCCCTTTTTATTAGTGGGTGGCATAATCAGCCCTGCTTTGCCGCCTTCATTTTCCAGGAGCTTGTCGTGTTCAATCTCAACGCTTATCTCACCTTTAACGGTAATTGCGCCGAGGCCTTCCATTTTTATGAGCGGGTGCTGGGCGGCAAGATCAACCTGCTGCTGTCTTTTTCCGCTTCGCCGATGGCGGATCAGATTCCGCCTGGCCATGGCGACAAAATCATGCATGCCAGCATGACCATCGATGGCCACGCACTGATGGGTTCGGATAACATGCCGGGCCAGCCCTACGAAGGAATGAAGGGCTTTTCTTTGTCGCTGAATTACCCGACGGTTGATCGGGCCGAAGCCACCTTCACCGCGCTTTCACAGGGCGGCACCATCCGCATGCCGTTGCAGGCAACCTTTTGGGCGGCTGCCTTCGGAATGCTGACCGATCGGTATGGTACGCCGTGGATGGTTAACTGCGAAAAGCCGGCGTAGGGGACCAGCGGAGCAGATGGCAAAGCAGATTCCGCATACTCTATTAGCTCACGCGATCTGCGTAATCCCTTCTCTTACCGCTGGTACCGCATTCTGACCTCGCGGCGTCAGTTTCAATCGACCTTCTGCATCAAATCGGACTAGCCTCAGTCGACCGAGCGAGAGAAGGTCGTCCATGAAAATTAACGTGTGCGCCGTTGCAACTTCGTCGCTTCGGATCGCGGCGAGCAACGCTGCGAGCTCAGGTGTGATTGATTCTTCGGGAAAGATCATGAGGGCTGTTCCTTAAGGCCATCGGTAAATACCCATCGGAAAGCGTATCGAGAAACGCGACGATGTCATCTATTTCGGTCGATGTCAGTCGCGGCCGATTGCCTGGCAGCGGCGCAAACGGCGGATCGGTATTTACATTGCGACGATATTGAGCAGGCAAGTCATCGTACTTGTCGATTTGCCCATCGCGTAATCGCGGATACCACTTCCGCGAATTGGTCTCACGGGTTGCGTAAAACTCTACGACTTGCCGCAGCGAGTGAAACACGCCGTTGTGGAAGTAGCTTTTGCGCAGAGCCACATTACGCAGTGATGGTGTGCGGAAACGGCCACAGTATTCCGTCTTGTTCTTCAAGTCGGTGCGCAGCGGGCCGCACAGGCCGAGGTCGTAGAAGTCGGGATTGTTGTTTGCGGGAATCGCAGTGTTACGCGGAACACCCAGTGCGATATAGCCGAAGTCGGAAAAAATCGGCGGATGATCGGGCGGGTTTCTGAGTGCGCCCGGATGGCAGGTCGCGCAATTACCCTTCTTGATGTCGTTGAACAATGCGAGCCCCTTCTGTTCCCGCGTGCTGAGCTGCACTTCGTTGCGCAGGTAAGCGTCGTACTTGCTGGTGAACGGGTGAAAATCGGCTGGGGACTGCTCAAACGCTTCCACGGCAACGGTGAGCCAGCCGATCACTGCGTCTGGATTGTCGAAGACATTTTCGCCTGGTGCACTGACGGTCTGGCGAAATTCTTCGGCATAGGCAGCTTTGGACAAGCGATTGACGACCTCGTCGGTGCTCTGATTGGCCATTTCGTTCTGGTCGAGCAGCGGCATCAGAGCTTGTTGGTGACCGGTGTTGACGCGCCCGTCCCAGGTCCGCCCGCCGGTCGGGCCTTCGTCGTCCTGGCCGCCTGTTACTTCCTGTTCGAGGAAGTGTTCCGTGAAGGCAATGGGGGTGTGCAGATAACGCAGCGAAGGCGTGTTGCGGAATCCCATGCGGTTCATCGTAGGGCCGCCGCGCTGTACAGACAAGGCGTTCGGAGGGCCATAAGCATAGGCGGGATTGTGGCAACTGGCGCAGGATTGCTGACCTGACGCCGACAGACTGGCATCGAAAAAGACTTTGCGCCCCAGCGCGCTGAGCTGATCGCGCGTCGGACGATCACCGTAAGCCAAAGGGAAGTACAGCTCGGAACCGACCGCTTTCAAATCTTCGCCGGAGCAGCCCCACGTCGCGAGAGGAGCTGCGAAGGTCAGTCCGAAAACGGCGATCAGGGTGAGGAAAGACTTCATATTGGAAATACCGCAAATGCGCCAAAAGCCGGGTGGTCAAATATCTCCACCCGGCTTCGATTACTGACTTCACCCGGATAAGAGAGCCGGGCTTTGGAGTTTCAAGTGGTTTCCCGGCGGCGCAGCAATCCGCCAGTGCCCAGGATGCCACTGGCGAACAGCAACAGCGCCGGTGGCAGCGGCACCGCACTGACCTGCACACCGAAGTTGTCGCCTGTCATCGCGGTGTAGCCTGAGCCGGCATCGAAGGCGTACTTGAGTGCCGGAGCCGAACCGTTGCTGGCCACGATCGGCAGCAGCAGACCCGCAGTGGAGTCCGCGGCACCGACTTCGAAAGCCACCCAGTACTGGCCGGCGCCAGACAGCGTCGTGCTCAGATTGGTGAGGCCAGTCCAACCATCTGCCTGGTAGCTTGCCTGCTGCGAGAACAATGCACCGCCCGATACCGCCGGCAGGCTGGTACTGGGATTATTAGCATAGATCGAGATCGTGAACGTGTCTCCAACGACGCCCGTATCGCCACCGGTGATATATCCCTGAATGCCGGTGATCGTCTGGCCCGCGCTCAGGTTGAATTCCGCTGCGTAGTAGTCGTTGCCGTCCAGCGATAGCGCCGGTTTGGAGTTATCCGGCGTACCGCTATCGAGCACTAACGACGCCTGCGCCTCACGACTGGCGCCCGCCAGCAGCAGGACACCCGCGAGGAGTTTTTTTGTATGGTTCATGATTTAAGCCTCCTGGATCGTGCGCTTATTGCAAATTCGAGACAGTTTGCACGTCGGTGGTCGGCCCGAATTGATCGTCGAAGGCATACGCATCGAGTGTGACCGCGCCGCTCTGATGCACACGCACCGTGGCCCAGGCATAGGAACGATCGGTCGGATTGACGAACGGCGTCGGTTCGGCTGGCGCGGCGGTCATCTTGTCGTCGAACGGAGAGCCGCCTGAGCCAACGAGAACCTGATACGGCGTGAGTGTCGACACGCCGGTGGGGTCAGCGTGCTGATCGATATGCACGATGTGTTCATGGCCACAGAAATATGTTGCGTTGTACTGGGCAATCACGCTCCAGAACGCGTTGCTGCCTTCCGCACCGGTCGGAGTGACGTCCAAGCCAGCCGGCGAACCCGGCAGGATATTTGCAACGGTTCCGCCAAGGCTGATGTTGCCGTAGTCGTAGCTGAAGGCTGGCTTGTGGCCGAACACGAACATTTTCACCGCACCGCGGACTCGGGCGGCACCGAGGTCATTCGCGATCCAGGTGACCGGCGCATGCGAGTCCATGCTGACGGCGTCGGTATTGATAACCGCGAAATGCAACAGGCCGATCGAAGTGTTCACATCGAACGAGAAGCTAAGCTGGGATTGGTCGGTGGTGTCGCCGTCGGCGGCTCCCGGCGCCGTTGCCGCAGTCAGGCCCGCCACGTTCAGCGGTGCGGAACCGACGATGTTGGTGAAGCGCGTCGTGTCCAGAATCAGATCGCCCATGTTGGCGCGCCATGCGTTCTCATTCTCCACGTAGGCATGCTTGCCGGATGCGCAGCTTTCCGGATTGCCGTTGTTGGCAGAGTTGCACTGCACCTCGTGGTTACCCGGAATTGGCAGCACGTAGGTGTTGGTCTCGAACATGTTGGCGATCATGCCGCGCCAGTAGGCATATTGCTGATAGAACTGCAGCAGATCAGAACTGACTACCTGCGACACCGTCGGCGTCGAAGTCCATGCGGTCGGAATGGACGCGCGACCGTAGCCCATGATCATGTCGCCGTTTACGATCAGCATATTCGCCTTCTGGCTCTGCACGGTGCGCAGGATGCGCGCCCATGCTTTGGTGTTTTGCAGCCAGATCTTGTCCTGGGCGAGCAGGGTGCCGGTGTATTCCGGGATCAGCGTGGTGGGGTCCGGAGATTTCGGATCCTGGCGCGAGTCACCCACCGTGGCAAAAGTGAAAATCACGGGATCCGCAGCGATGGCTTCTGCTGTACTGAGAACAGCGGCTGCACCGATGACGCACGATAATACGAAATGCTTGCCAGCCTTGCGGCTGGTCGAGACCGTTCCTGACATTGTTTTATCCCCTGAGCGAGACTTGTCGTAATCCACATTAGTGTGGGATGCGTGCGACTCGTGTCCGTCTTGTATCGAGACGCGCCGGCAATTTACCGACGTACTGTGTCAGCGTGGTGACCGAATCGTGACAATCATCTGATCCATTTTGTCGGTTCGACACGGGACTGATTCTTGGAGTTCATGTCATCGCCACGGTCACTGTCTATTTGGCAAGGTACCCGACTCGCCCGCGTCAGAAAAAAGAGGCAATATGGCGGCAGCGGACCGATTCAGATTTGTACGATGTACGGGACGCGTTGGGGATCAAAGGACCGAAGACGGAGTTTTTCATTCAAGGGATGACCGAAATGGACAAGTTGATCAGAACAATTACGCTGCGATTTGGACTCACGCTTGCCGTGCTGCTGAGTCTGCACTCGAACGGCGCGCGCGCCGATGTAACCAAGACCATTGAGGTGGTCGCCGGCGTTCAAACGATTGCCGTGACAACCTGGTACTACGCAAACTGCAATACTTCGCTCGGCGTAGGCAGCTATTCTGTCAATGTCGCACCCACTCACGGTAACGTGACCTCGGCGGTTGTCAGCGGCCCTCTTCCAGGTTGTCCTGCGGGTAGTCCATCGTTGCCAGCGGTGCAGGCTTACTATACTTGGACAGATACGTCGTCAAGTGCAACCTCTGATTTCTTTCAGCTCTACTACATTCTTAACGGGCAAGTCACCCAAGTTGAGGATGTGACCGTCACGTTGGCACTTCCATCCGCTCCACCACCCAAGATTCTGTTTAATGGCATTGACACGTCGACATTAACGCAACCAATTCCTGTGGTGATCGGACAGCAAATAGCACTCACATCCGTTGTCACACCGCCATCTGGTACTGCCGTGGAATCCCAACAGTGGACGATTCCCGGAGCAGGTGCTAACCCGGCGACGGCGATAGCGAGTTACTCCGCAGGCGCAGAGGGTGAAACAATAACTCCGATCACCGCCGCTGATTTGTCGGAAACTGCAGTGACGTTTCACTGGATTGTTCCGGGAGAATCCTTTCAAGTTACGTACAGCTACACGGCGAGCAACGGCCAAACTGCCGCAGCCAGCGCGAGCTTCAGCGTGGCAGGAGTAAGCACTGCAACTGGAGCCACAGCACTGGCCTCCGCGCAAATCGGCACCGTCAACATCGTGAATCAATATGGTGCGCCGCGCCTTTTGCTCAGCGGACTCAGCTACTATCTCACGAACGTCGGAATTATCTTCACTTCGCACATCGAGCCGCCAACAGGTATTAAGGGATCGGTGGAATGGATTGAACTGGTCAATAACACTACCTACACCGCGAAAGCGCCGACCTATACCAAAACCTGCACCAACGTGGGCTTCGATAATATCTATGGGTCGATCGACTTGTTTGGATTCCCAGTCTCGCGCACTTCTTTTGGTGATGCGCCCGGTGCGCTACTGAGCGAACCCTATCTTTCAGTGTCCGACGCGCAATCCATTACTGCGTATTTACTGTGGCACCCGGATCTTGATTCGACGCTGGGGCCGTCGGTACCGGTTCCGCTTGGCCACATAACATTCAAATTCCAAGGGACTGCCGTCAATAGCAGCGGTACCTGGAGTATAGTTTCCGGGAGTTCAGAAAGTGCTGACCTCTTCGTGCCAGACAACAGCTATCCAAAACAATGGACGACGATTGCAAAAACAACCGGGCGCACGTGCACAAAAAGTCCCTAAAGACGAGCTGACGCTTTGGCAGCGGCCGGGCCAGCGGCCAATGGGCGACTGTTGTTGCCCGCCGAGAATTGATCATCTCAAACGTCTTCTGCTCACGCCGGTCTGACCGAAAATGTCCTGAGGGCGTGGTTGTTAACCCCATCATGGATGGTCAGTGCTTCGATGAGCACGCTGGTCAACCGGGTAGCAGCTGGATTCAGTAGGCAAGATAAAAATTCTTCCGAGCCACGATGAGCGACCGCGATGTCGCTTTTCCTGTAGTCCGATCCGTGTTGATGGATAGCGCCGAATGACTCGGTGCGAATCCATCCTCACGGGCTGGATGCAAACTTGATGTCGGGAGATGAATTATGAAATCCACACGCACCATTACCACCTTGCCTATGCTGCGCGGCACCATCGCGCTGTGCGGGTATTTGGTCACTGCCACTGCCACCGCTGGCGGCATCGCGCCGCAAGAGAGTGTGGCGCCGGAGCCGACGAACGTTTCGGATGTCGTCGCTTACCCGCAGCCGTCAGCCGCGTTCGACGCGATGAATGCCTCTGACGGCGAGCTTGCGCTATACGGCTTTCCACCGCGACCGGATCAGCAGGCAGCTCCCGAGGCGTACAAACACTGGCGAAGGCTGGTATCCGCGCCCCAAAAACGCATCGCCAATCCAAGGCTGCAACAGACTCGGATCGAGAATCGACCGATTGCGGATGCTATCCAGAATGCTGTGGTGAAAAATACTGTTTCCACGACGTCATCCAACTGGAGCGGCTATGCGATCACCGGCAGCACCGGCACGTTTAGAGTCAACAATGCGTGGATCTATACGGAATTCGTCGTGCCGATTGCGCAGCAACCGTTCGGTACCTGCTCAGGCTCTTGGGATTACTCATCACTGTGGGACGGGTTCGACGGCTACGGTTCATCGGATGTGCTGCAGGCCGGCATCGAAGCCGATGCCTATTGCTCCGGTAGCACCAAGTCAACTTATTACTCGGCGTGGTACGAGTGGTATCCATACGCGGAAACCCGCATCAGCAGCATCGCCGTCAATCCCGGTGACGTAATGGCGGTGGAAGTCTGGTACACCACCAGCGCTCCCTACGGTCACGCTTACATCGTCAATTACAGCACGCAGCAATCCGTGTCGCTCGCTTTCAATCCACCGTCGGGTACCACCTTTGCCGGCAACAGTGCGGAATGGGTCGTGGAAGCGCCAACGGTGGGCGGCGGTCTCGCGGCGATCACCAACTACGTTGCTGCCCCCTTCAATTTCAACTATGCCTACAACGGCAGCAGCTACTATTATCCGGGATCAAGCCCCGCAGGAACCACGACCTACAGCATCACCATGGAGCCGGGAACGTCGCCGCTGTCATACGCGAATCTCTACGGCCTTTACACGCTGTGGTTCTATGACGAGGGTCCAGCTTACTGAGCAATTGTTCATCGGGTATCGCGAACGTACTCGATTTCAACCGATCCATTGGCTGAACTTGAGGCCCTCATCGCAAGGTGAGGGCCTCTTTTTGCGCGCCGGACGTCGCAGAGGATGCGGCGAATAGCTTCCATACTCTCCCCATGGAATGCGTAGAATGAGCTGCTGTATTCATGAGCTGAACGGCTGCCGCCTCACCTGTAGAACTGATTCACTCCGCAAGGACGGCGATCTGAGAAAGCGTTTCGCCAGACTGATTCCCCCTGACTTTATTAACTGCGTGCATTGTCGATAACTTCGTCGCCCCTCATTTCGATCGGCGCAAATTGAATTTCGTGCATCTTATGCATCCGGTAAGAATTCTGACGTATTTCGGCAATGCCGCTGTCCTGATCCCACTTTGTCTGGTGCTGGCCTTATGGATGGCGCGTTATGTTTCGCGGCACATCGCTGTATGGTGGCTGGTGTGCGTGGGTTCCGTCGTGAGCGTCACCGCATTCGCCAAAATCTGGTTTGCCGGCTGCGGCTATACGCTGTGGCACATTCATAGTCCGAGCGGACACACGAGTTTCAGTTCAATCGCCTACTGCGGTCTGGCAATGGTGCTGGCCGCGGGGCGTCCGGAACCGCGGCGACATCAAATCCGTCTTTTCGCTGTGCTTTGGATTATTGGCATCGGGTTGACGCGTATTCGACTGCAGGCCCACACACCGCAGGAAGTGCTCGCAGGCTGGATCGTAGGTGGCCTCGGTGCCATCGTCTTTGCCCGTGTCTATGGAACTTCGCAACGGCCGGATATGCGCTGGATCATTCCGATCGGTGCGGCACTGTTCGTCGTTGCGTTGTTGCCGCAAGCGCATTTCTCCTTCGAATCCCTGTTGGACCGGATGGGTAGACAAGCTGCCGGGCATCTGCCGATCTGCATCATTCCTGCGATGAGCGAATAATGGTTTTATTCCGTGCTCAACTCGGCTGCTCAGCGGCAGGCATGATCCTGAAGGTCCTCACCGTGGCCAGGGTCAAACGGCCACAGCGCGGCATGACCTGCCAGCAACACGAATCCATCATCGCCGTCGGCGAAGTGCGCGCCGGCGAGTACGAGAGTGAGACGCGTCCTTTCAGATTCGCTCTCACGCAGGGAAACCGGCAGCAGTCGAAGCGGGTTGTTTTGAACCAGATCAGTATCGTGCACGCGCCGCGCGCCAAACCGATGACCGGCAAGGGGCGTCGCGAGCGGTGCCCAGTCGTCACCGATGTTTGGCAGCTGCCTGCGCAGCGCTTCGCGTACGTCAGACTTCAGACAGTCGATGTGAATATGCAATTGGTTCTGTGAGCGGGCATAGCGCGAATTGATCGCCAGACTAAGCAATTCACGAGGCAAGGGGTGGCCAACACCTTGCTCGACAAAGTGCCGTGCGGCCCATGCCGCAGCGAAGTAATTCACCGCGCCGTCCGCGTACAGCGGCGCGCTTTCGATTCCCGTAATCCGTGCGCTCGGAATCAGCAGGTACTGGTAAGGGCCATTGCGGTCTTTGAGTACCGCACTGCCATGCGCTTCGCCATCCCTGAGATCGACCGAGACGCATGGCGCCGGATTGCTATGCTGCTCCTGATTCGGCACGCAGCCCTGGTGAACAATCTGCCAAAGCGCATCGGGATTGCCATGCCTGCAGCCGGAAAGCGCAGCGGCACTCATAGCGATCGTGACTGACAGAGCGGTACGCGGGTTCACTAGGTATGTCTGGGATCGAACGGCAAGCCTAGATAATAGGCCGGTTTTCTCTCTTCCCGGATGATCGTGAATACAACTCGGCCGAGCGGATTGCCTGGAGCCGGCGGTTGTAACACAAGGCTGTCATCATCGTGCAACAATGAAGTGCTAGGCGCACCAGAAGAGCATCCATCATGCCCCAGGCGATGGCCAATGGCCTTTGTCTCGAATATGAAACGTTTGGTAATCCCGAGAGACCCGCGATCCTGCTGATCATGGGGCTGGGCGGGCAGTTGATTCTTTGGCCCGACAGTTTCTGTGAAATGTTGGCACAAGCCGGCTATTACGTCATTCGATACGACAATCGGGACGTTGGTCTTTCCAGCAGGCTCGAATCCATGGGAAAACCACACCTCATACGTGCCGGACTGGCATACAAGCTGGGTATGCGGGTGAGAGCGGCCTATTCTTTGGACGATTTGGCGCAGGATGCTGTAGGTCTGCTCGATGCTCTGAGTATTCGGCGCGCGCACATCGTCGGCGCCTCCATGGGAGGCATGATCGCGCAGATCCTCGGAGCGAAATATGCCGAGCGTGTTCGCAGTCTGGTGCTGATGATGACCAGTAGCGGAAGCCCGCGTGCGCCGGGTCCGTCGTTAACGCTTGGACTTCGACTGGTCAAGCGCCCGAAGAACAAAGACCGGGACGCCAATATTGAGCACCACCTGCGGACATGGCAGATGGTCGGCAGCCCCGGATACCAAACTTCCCCGGAGGAGATGCGGGCGCATGCCGAACGCAGCTTCGATCGCGCCCATTATCCGCGCGGGCTGGCGCGGCAGACTGTGGCCATTTTTGCTTCGGGGGATCGAGTGCCGCTGCTCGCTGGAATCAGTGCTCCAACTCTCATCATCCACGGTCGTGACGATCGGGTAATACCAGTTGCCGCTGCATATGATCTCGCGGAGCATATTCCGGCCGCCCAGCTGGAGGTGGTTCCGGGAATGGGTCACGATTTGCCCAAGGCACTGATCCCACGGATCGCAAGGTTGGTGCTGTTTCATGTCGGCGCCGTTGAGCGCAACGTACTACTTGAGGAGAGATCAGCACTTCTACAGTGGGATCGGCAGCAGCAACATGAAGTTGGAGCCCAAGCCGCCTAGTCTGATCCCGGTGAATTAGTCGCTGCGATTCGACCTTTGGACGCTATGGAACGCGATTCAGAACATCAAGAAAACGGATGAAGGTTCTACACCGCGCGCTTTTTCCGCGCGAACGGCCCGACTGCGCCAAGTCCCGCAAGCATGAGCCAAGCGGCGGCGGGAAGGGGGACCGGGGCGACGTTCGCACCGACACCAGGAGAACCAATCTCCGAACCAGACAGAGATACGAAAGCGCCATTGACCCCGGCGACACTCGCTTGAGCGAGAGTCACATTGTTCAGCCCCGCCGTGTTATCGAAGGTACCGCCGGTTGCAGGTGAGGTGTTAAAACTGACATTGGCGATCAGGCTGCCACTCGCATTAAAAATGTTTACAGCGTCACTGGTTTGGCTCAAACCTACGCCGGAACCGCCATAGTTGCCCAGGGTCAGTGCGGCCGGCACGCTAGTGCCAAACCATGCCGACTTGAAATTCGCGTCAACGGTAGCATCAGTGGTTCCCGTATCTTCGATAAATACGACTGTTTGTCCTGCGTTAATGCTCGTCACCCCGCTCAGGGGCACTGCAGACGAAAAAGAAGCACTGTTATCGTCCATTTTCCAACCCGAAATTGACACGGCGGCCGCGCCCGTATTCGTCAGCTCAAACCAATCCGCCTTATAGGCATTGTTGGCGCTTCCCGCCGAATCAACCTCTGAGATGACGATGGCTGCTGAGGCTTTATTGGCCGCGACCGCAAACGCAGCGAAAGTCATTGCCAGTAACAGCGTTTTCAAATGGGCGGCTTGCATGGGCTTTCCTAAGGTTGGTCGCGTTGGCGGTGAAAAAATAAAAGCGCTCTCTCAAAATAGTAGGCGTGGAAAGTTACAAGAACATGAAGTTCATTTGGAATATTCATGGTTGCTGTCGGTGCGGGCGTCACGCTCGGTGCCGCCGCCGCTGCGGGCGGTCTTCGACCCTATGGTCAGGACGCGTCCGCTACGAAACGCCAGCTGCCGACTGGCGCGGACCCGAATTATCCGGTTCGCAGTTTTGTGATGGGCGATCTCACTCCGGGGGAGCTCACTTGTTATGAAGGCGAGGGCTAATCATTAATCGACCAGCCACAAACGCCCAGCACACTTGTCTGCACGTAGCAGTTCGGGAGACCAGCTCGCGACCATCCCACAGCTAACGCTCGCGCTTCTTCAAAGCGGACAATCAGGATTCGAAGAGCAGACAGTTCAATAGCCGGGGATTTACCCGTAACCGATTCAGACGAGCTTTCTCTTGTTCCGGGGCTCGTTGGGCAAATGATGACTTGAGATGATTCCCGTAACTGCCTTCCGTTGTGTCATGAATAATCAGTCACCTCACTTCGTATTGGCTCCAGCTATCAGTCATCGGGCACACACAAACGGTAACCAATGCCCGGTTCCGTAAGAATCAAGGTTGGCCGGTCCGGGTCCTTTTCGAGCTTGTTGCGCAGCAAGCGGATGTAGACGCGCAGCGAAGAGATATCGTCGGCGCGATCAGAGCCCCAGGCTTCCTGCATGAGGTGCCGGTGAGTGAGCACCTTGCCGGCATGAATGACCAGTGGCTGCAAGAGGCTGTATTCCTTCGGCGAGAGTTTCACATCGGTGCCATCGCGGGTCACGACACGGCGCACGAGATCGACAGTAAGTCCTTCCCATTGGAAGATGGGCTGCCCGCCCTGCTGCTGAACGTGGTGCCGGAATGCGGTGCGTATGCGTGCCATCAGTTCTTCGGCACCAAATGGTTTGGTGACGTAATCGTCGGCGCCCGCATCGAGCGCCGCGACTTTGCCGCGCTCGTCGTTGCGCGCAGACAAAATAATAATCGGCAGCTGCGAGGTGGGACGTACGGCACGTATGACTTCGATACCGTCACCATCCGGCAGCCCAAGATCCAGGACGATGAGATCGATCTTGTTGTGCTGAACGATATCGAGCGCTTCGGCGATGCTGGCCGCCTCATGGACCGTATAGTCTTGGGCGCGCAGCGTTGTGCGGAGCAGTCGCCGAATCGGAAGCTCGTCCTCAACAACGAGGACATTGCCACCTGAGATGTTCATTGGAAATCAGACCCGCCGCTAACCAGTGCCCTGCGGTGAGAGCTGGAGAGTCGAGTGGATCCGCGCCCGAGCGGACCCACTCAGACTTCTCTCATATATCTCTTATGACGGATGTGATCGGCAGGGACGTCACGGCTTGGCCGCCCCCGGTGCCGACGCGTCGAGTGCCAGATTCAGCCGCAGCACATTGACGCCCGGTTCACCGAACAAACCTAGCGCGCGACCATCGGTGTTCTGAACAACCAGTTCACGTAGTTTGTCTTCAGTGATTCCCCGTGCCTTGGCAACGCGCGGAATCTGAAACGCAGCCGCCGCCAGCGAGATATGCGGATCAAGGCCGCTAGCCGAGGTGGTAACCAGATCGACCGGAATCGGCGTACCGGGATTTTCCTTGCTCAGTGTGTCGACATCGCCTTTAACGCGATCGATCATGGCTTTTGCGGTGGGGCCGTAATTGGAGCCGACCGAGTTCGCAGCGTTGTAGGGCGACGAGATGGTCTTGGTCGAGTCGTTCGGGTCGGTATCCGACGTCGCCGACGGGCGGCTGTGGAAATACTTGTCGGACGTGAAGTTCTGGCCGATCAGCGCGGAACCGATTGTTTTGCCATTCCGTTCGACCAGGCTGCCATTCGCCTGGCTCGAAAACAGAACTTGGGCGAGGCCAGTCGTCGCGTACGGATAGACGAATCCAGTGAGCAGCGTAAACAGCAGCAGCAAGACCAGCGCGGGACGTAGATGAATAAGCATGGAAGTCTCCTTAAGCCAGACCGACGGCACTGACGATCAGATCGATCGCTTTGATGCCAATGAACGGTGCCACGATGCCGCCGAGGCCGTAGACGAGCAGATTGCGCCGCAACAGAGGACCGGCGCCGATCGGCCGGTACTTGACGCCACGCAGTGCCAAAGGAATCAGCGCGACGATGATCAGCGCGTTGAAAATGATCGCCGACAGAATCGCACTCTGCGGCGACGCCAGATGCATCACATTCAACCTGTTCAGCTGCGGATAGATCGCGGCGAACATCGCGGGGATGATCGCGAAATACTTGGCGACGTCATTGGCGATCGAGAACGTCGTCAACGCACCGCGTGTCATCAGCAGCTGCTTGCCGATCCCGACGACTTCGATCAGCTTGGTGGGATCAGAATCGAGATCAACCATGTTGCCGGCCTCGCGCGCGGCGACCGTGCCCGTTTGCATCGCCACGCCGACATCGGCCTGCGCGAGCGCCGGCGCGTCGTTGGTGCCGTCGCCGCACA
>CAZOOK010000003.1:0-212213 GCA_964581385.1 uncultured Salinisphaerales bacterium | reverse complement strand
CATCGCTGCTTGATTACCGCTCGGCCGTCATACCGGTCACGAGCGTACGCTTACCGAAGTCGTGTCGTTCGCAAAAGCGGGCGAGCCGGTGGCATTCAAGGAAGCGGTGCCGAAGCGAAAGCCACGTCTGCTGAAAGGAACTTTTCGCGTACCGTCGCATTTCGACGCGCCGTAGCCGTCAGATATGATCGAGGTTTTTCAACCTCGCGGACGAGTTTTCTGCTCAATAATCGGAATGCTCCCAAAGAGAGTATCCGGAACCCATGCGTTAATCACTCAAGGTTAAACAATGCCATACGCACAGACGGAAATTGTCATCAAAGCCCCTGCCGAGCGGGTATGGGAGGTCATGCTTGATGTGCACCGCTATTCCGAGTGGAATCCGTTTATCAATAAGATTGACTGCACCGTCCCAGCGCCGGTACTTGGCACGGATCTCACTCTGCACGTTCAATTCAAGGGCGGTCAGAAAGTCGCGACGGTGGAACGCATTACCCAATTGGATCCGCCCTCGCGGCACGCGGATGGCATCGTCCGCGGCGTGCTCGAATATCAATTCTTGGGATTTCTGCACACCTTTTATTTGGTGCGTGGAAGACGGTCTCAGGTGGTGGAGCAACGTGATTCGCGTGAAACCTTGTACCGCACGCGCGAACACCTTTACGGACTTCTCGGATTCGCGGCTCCCATCAAGGCGGTGCAGGACGGCTTCGAGCGTCACGCATCGGCATTGAAGCTACGTTGCGAGTCGATGAGTCCATAGTGCCTGGGTCCGCAAACGGTTTCTGACGGCCGCCACTCCGACACTCCCTAAACTTAGCGCGGATTCAACCGATAAACTGCAAAGTGCAACGTTGAATTTCGGGCTGGCGATCGAACTGGGAAAAATTCTGTCGGCACTGGCCCGAGCTGCACTTGGGCCCGAGCTGCACTTGCTGTTGCGGTTAAACGGTGCCACGGTAAGCCTTGCGCCGACCGCAACGGCCAAAATCGGGCGATGCGGAAATCGGACTAAGGATTTGGCCACCGGATGCGTGGACAGCGGATGATTGACCGCTCGTCCTATTGGTGGGGAGAGCAGCGGATTTGAACATCACGCGAGAAGGGGCGCTGGCGGCGGTGCTTGGTGGAGCGCTGCTGGGCAGCGTCGTTCCCGTTCTCGCCGCAGAGTGGCATTTCGTGGCGGAACCAGCCGCGATCTACGATGACAACGTTACCCATGGAGATGATTCGTCGGACATCCGGGACGACGAGATCGCTGTGGCTTCTGTTTCCTCCGGTCGGGTTTTCGCAATAACTGGTGCGGATCTGATTACAGCGACCGCGGAACTGAAAAGCGCCCAATATCTCAGGTTCGGGCGCCTTGGATATTTTGACCTTGGCCCCGCAGTCAGCTATCGCCATAAGTTTGGCCTCGGTGTCCTGGCCCCTTGGTTAGCGCTGTCGGCCTCAGTTCAGCGGCGTGATTTCTATCGCAGCCGGATGCGCGACGGCTATGCCGGAATGGTGCAAGTCGCGGCCGGGCGGCGTCTATCCGAGCGGCTCGATGCCGGTCTTGGCGCAGCCTATGACTGGCGCATCTCAAAATCAGGTACGCCGCTCGATGAAGGGCTGCCCAGCACTGTATTCAACCTCAAGGGACTGAATCTGTTTGCGAAAGCAGCCTATCAACTCACTGACCGCGTCCAGATCGACGCAAGATTAAACGTACGACGCGGTGACGTGGAATCGGGGACACGTTCAGAGGACCTTGCCTATGGCGGCGTCCGCGCCATTGCCCCCGATCCGGCATTTGACGACGACTTCTATGCTTACCGCCTACTTGGCACCACAGTCGCCACGGTAGCCGAGCTGAGCTGGGCGGCCGGCGACCGCTCCTCGTTCAGCCTGAGTGGGAGTAGGGATCGCACCTTCTCATCCGGAGGGTCGAGCTACGACGGCGGGTGGTTGCGTGTCTCTTATCAGTATCGTTACTGAAGGCAGGTACAAATGAATCGCCATTTTTTTGTTACCGCATGCGCAGTCTCTTTCCTGATCAGCAATAGTGCATGGGCGCAATCAGGGCTCATCATTTCGCACGTGATTGGCGACAACGGTGTGCCAGTGGCCGATGCGGTAGTCGTTGCGGTGCCAGATGGTGGTCCACCACCGCTCCCCAAAAGTCCGCGCACGGAAATTATGGATCAGGTCGACAAGGAATTCGTCCCCAAGGTGGAACCGATTCTTGTCGGTTCGTTGGTGCAGTTCCCAAACAAGGACAACGTACGGCATCAGGTCTATTCATTTTCGCTGCCCAAGACATTCGAGCTGCCGCTCTATGCTGGAACGCCGTCCGCGCCGATGTTATTCGACAAGCCTGGTGTGGTGGTGCTTGGCTGCAATATCCACGATTGGATGCTCGGCTACATTTATGTATCGGAGTCACCCTATTTCGCGAAGACCGATGTCGGCGGTGTTGCCGAAATCCATTTGCCCGTCGGAGCCTACAAGGTTCGTGTTTGGCATCCGCAACTTCAGGGCACTGGGGAGTCGACGCAGCAGAGCGTACAGGTCAGTACTTCGACCCAGCTGTCGTGGAACCTGAAGCTCAAACGGGAAATCCGAGTGCGCCGCGCGCCAGCCGCCGGCAACGATAGTCTCTACTAGTCGACTGCTCCTTCGGCCTGGGTACTCAAGCGATGATTCATTGGCGACCTTATCCACAGAGCCTGCGTGCACAGATCATCATTTTTTTCGGCGTCCTGTTCATCGCGGTCCAGGGTGTCGCGCTGCTGCTCGTGGATGCCGCCAATACCCGCAATGCCCGCGACCAGAGCAAGCAAGAGCTGGCGGTTGGCGAACGGGTATTCCGCGATCTTCTCAACCGCAACAACGCAGAGCTGACTCAGGCCGCCGAGCTGCTTGCGCGCGATTTCGCATTTCGAGAAGCCGTGGCGACTCACGATCTGCCCACGCTCGCATCAGTACTGGCGAATCACGGCTCGCGTATCCATGCCGATTTGGCGCAACTGGTCTCACCGGAAGGGCAGTTCATCGCGGACTCAATGCGGGTGCATGGCACTGACGCGCAATTCCCATTTTCGTGGCTTATGCAGGAAGCCGAGGAACGCGGTAACGCCACCGGCCTGGTTATTCTGGAAGGCCGCGCTTACCAGCTGGTTCTGGTCCCGGTGCTCGCGCCAACTCCAATTGCCTGGGCGGTCTTCGGCGTATCCATCGACGACCGTACTGCCCGCGAGCTGCAAAAGCTTTCTGAACTTGACGTCTCGTTCCTCACGCGCGGGACAGATAGCCGGTGGTCGGTGTTGGCATCGACTATACCGTTGTCCCAGCAACAAGAGCTTGTGGAAGAGTTTTCGTCGCACAGTGATGCCACGACGCAAGGCTCGGCTATGATATTGGGGGGAACGGAGTATGAAACTCTAATACGGCATCTCGATCACGCCGGTGAAGCCCCGATTTTGGCCGTGCAGCAGCGTTCGCTCGATGACGCTTTGAAGCCATTCAAGCCACTGCATCGAATCCTCATTGTCCTGGCTCTAATCAGCGTGGCGGCCTCGGTCGTCGGCAGTATCCTGATTGGGCGCAGCATTACCCGGCCGCTACTGGCCTTAGGCCAGATGACCGAACGCATCGAGGAAGGCGGCTATTCACAGCCGGTCGCGATATCCGGCGCCGACGAGATCGTACAGCTGGCCCGACGCTTCAATGTGATGCGCGACGGCATTGCCACGCGCGAACGAGAAATTCTCAGACTCGCTTACGGCGACACTTTGACTGGTTTGCCGAATCGAGCGCGCTTCCGCGAACAGCTGGAAACTGCCATCCGGTCGGCACAGGACAGTACGACCCCAGTCACTGTACTAGTAGTCAACCTTGATCGTTTCAGCTACATCAATGAAACGCTTGGGCATGCCGCCGGCGATGAGGTTCTCAAACACGTGGCCGCGCGTCTCACCGCGTTGTTATCGGGTGGCGATATCGTCGCGCGACTGGGCGGTGACGAGTTCGCCGTGCTGCTCGTCGGTGTTGGTACCGATCAGGGAGTCAGGGCTGCAGCAAAGGTTGCAGATGCACTGGAATCGCCTATCGTGGTCGGACCACAATCCCTCGATGTCCGTGCCAGCATTGGTATTGCCGGCTATCCTGCCCATGGAATAGACGCCGAAACCCTGCTGCGCCACGCCGATGCGGCGATGTCCCTGGCCAAGCACTCCAAACAAGGGGTTTTGACGTACGACCCGCGGCTGCGCCAGCGGCGCGAGGAGCAGCTGTCGCTCTTATCCGAATTGCGCCACGCGATGGAAGCGAACGAACTGCGGCTCGCTTATCAACCCAAAGTGGATTTGGCCACCGGGGCAGTGACAGAGGTGGAAGCGCTGATGCGTTGGTGGCATCCCACCAAGGGGCCGATTTCTCCGGGGATGTTCATTCCCTTCGCTGAACAAACCGGCTTTATCAAAACCGTGACCGCGTGGGCGATTGCACATGCAGCCGCCCAGTGCGCGCATTGGCGCCTGCAAGGACTGTCCTTGTGCGTATCGATCAATATCTCGGCGCAAGATCTGTTGAATCCGGCTTTGACGAGCATCGTTGCGGACGCGGTCACTCGCTATGGACTCCCGCCGAGACAGCTATGCCTGGAGATTACGGAAAGCGGTGTCATGCAGGATCCAGCGCGCGCGATCGAAGTGCTGGCGGCGTTGCAGGCGTCGGGCGTGGGGCTGTCAATCGATGATTTCGGCACCGGCTATTCCTCGCTCTCTTACGTAAAACATTTAGCGGTGAATGAGCTGAAAATAGATCGCTCGTTTATCACGAACTTGGCGACGGACGAAAAAGATCGCGCCATTGTTCTATCCACTATAGAACTCGCGCATCACCTCGGACTGAAAGTCGTCGCAGAAGGTGTGGAGAATCAAGAGACGCTCGATGTCCTAAAGGAACTCGGATGCGACTCCGTGCAGGGCTTCCTGTTTACGAGAGCCCTCGATCCCGGTGCACTGGTTGTTTGGATAAATGAACGGCGAGTGCGGCCTGCATTGACAGCATTTTGATGTCTTTGACCGTTACGCCTCACATCGCCGGCTGAGGCAATGTAATACCGCCGTTCTCGAACGGATTCAGCATATGCCTCTGATATCGCGTGAATGTACTACTGCTTTTCAGACCGGGCGATTCGCGAACGATGTGCCGGAGCGGCCTTTGCTGTCGGGTCCGAGCAGCCAGATCAGTCCGGGCACGGCAGTCTCGGCGAGCGGTGCTTGTTCGTGTCCGCTCGGATAGCCCCGGCGACGCAGTTCGGTGCGCATTGGACCCGGATCGTAGGTGTTGATGCGAATCTGCGGACGTGTTTCGAGTTCTTTCGCCCACATGCGGGTCAGTCCCTCGAGCGCGATCTTGGCGAGACCGTAGGCACCGCGGAAGGCTTTCGGATCGTGTGCGGCGGCTTCGCTGAGAAAGACCACACTGGCGTCACCAGCCCGTTCCAGCAGCGGCAGGCAAAGGCGCGTTAATGTGTATGGGGCGGTGAGATTGACCTGCAGGCTGTCCATCCAGTCTTTCGGCGGTAGCGTTTCCAGCGGCGCGAAGCTGGTGAAATGCGCGGCACAGTGCACGATGCCGTGCAACTTGCCGAATTCACGGTCGAGCGTTTCCGCGAGTTGTCCGTGCTCGTTCCAGGTCGCGCCGAGCAGGTTCATCGGGTAAATCGCCGGCTGTGGACCGCCGGCGGCTTCGATGGCGTCGTATACGGCTTCGAGTTTCTTCACCGTGCGCCCGAGCAGCACCAGAGTCGCACCCAAGCGCGCGCAAGCGAGTGCCGCCGCGCGACCTAAGCCGTCGCCGGCACCGGTGATAAGGATGATTTTGTCTTTGAGCAGTCCGGCGGCAGGCGTATAGCCGGCCGGGACCATCTGTGCCACCGGCTCAGGCGGCACGGCGTAGTTTGATCAGCTCGACGATCTCAGCAGGTGACGCAATGATGGCATCGGCGCCCCAGGAATTCACATCCGCATTGACGCCGAGGTAGCCCCATTCGGCGGCGATGGTCGCCATGCTGGCGGCGCGGCCGGCGACGATGTCACGCTCGTCGTCGCCGATGTACAGACAGCTACACGCAGCAATGCCGATCTGCTTGCAGGCCAGCAACAGCGGATCGGGCGCCGGCTTCGGATTCGGAGTGCTATCACCGCTGACGATGCAGGCGCTGCGTTCGTGCAGCTTCAATGCGCTGACCAATGGTAGCGTCAGCGCGGATACTTTATTGGTGACAATGCCCCAGCGGATGCTGGCATTGTCGAGCGAGCGCAACAGTTCCGGTACGCCGGGAAACAGGCGCGAATCGTGCGCGAGGTGATCCCGATAGTGCACTAGAAAACGATCTTTCAGCGCGCCGTATCCATGGGAGTCCGGGTCGATATCGAGTGCGACCTTCAACAGTCCGCGCGCGCCGCCGGATGCCGAGGTTCGGTAGTCTTCCAGAGGCAGCGGATCCAGCCCAACCTCAATCCGGACCTGATTCGCGGCATAGCCGAGATCGGGAGCGGTATCGACCAGGGTTCCGTCGAGATCGAACAGCACGCAGGCCGTATCGAATTTCGCGGCGAGGTTGCGACGCAGGGTTGGGGTGGGATTGGCGGCGTTCATGCGGGCTTTCGGCAAGTCATTAGGTAGTTCACATCCAGATCACGGCTGCTCAGACGCGCTGTTTTCAACAATGGGTCATATTGCAAGCCTGATACCTCGACCGTCTCCAGGCAGGCGGCACGCGCCCAACGGTCAAGTTCGGACGGACGAATGAATTTCGCATAGTCGTGGGTACCGCGCGGCAGGAGCCGCAGGACGTATTCCGCGGCGACGATCATGAGTGCGTAGGATTTCGCATTTCGGTTGATCGTTGAAAACACCACGGTCCCCTCCGGACGTACCAAATGTGCGCATGCGGCGACAGTTTGCGCGGGATCTGGCACGTGTTCGAGCATTTCCAGGCAACAAACTACGTCAAACGATGCCGGCCTTTCCACAGCGAGTGATTCCGCGGCGATAAGGCGGTAATCGGCTGCGATTTTGTGTTCTTGAGCATGCTCGCGGGCGACGTCGATGGAAGCTTCGGCCAGATCGATGCCGAGCGCCGTGGCGCCAGCCCTGACCAGCGATTCCGTCAGAATTCCGCCGCCGCAGCCGACATCGAGCACGTTTTTCCCGGCCAAGCCGCGGGCAGCCTGCTCGATATAGCGCAGCCGCACTGGGTTGATGACGTGCAACGGCGCCATTTCACCGCTGGAATCCCACCAGCGGGCGGCGAGTTCCGCGAATTTTTGAATTTCGTCTGTATCGACGTTTGCGATCATTGCAGTGATTTTACTCGACAAATCTGAATAATGGCTTTCTGCCGCTGCCGTTCCTATCTACTATTCATCACGGCTTTTGGCGGCGGATCGCGTCACGCCATTCGCGCGCTTTCGCCAGCGTGGCCGGTTCGTCGATGGTTTGCAGCTGTTTGTTGCGCAGCAGCACGCGTCCGGCGACGAATACGTCGCTGACCTGCGCGGCGTGGACCGCATAGGCAAGCTGCGAAATAACGTCATAGATCGGCTGGGTGTTGGGCGCCGACAAATCGACCGCGATGAAATCGGCCTGTTTCCCTTTTTCCAGCGAGCCGATCTCGCCATCCAGGCCCAGTGCGCGCGCGCCGGCCAGCGTCGCCATGTGCAAAGCATCCTGCGCAGGTATCGCGCTCGGGTCCCCGGCTACGCATTTCGCCAGCAGCGCGGCGTTGCGGAGCTCGCCGAACAAGTCCAGATCGTTGTTGCTGGCGGCGCCATCGGTGCCGATGGCGACGTTCACGCCGGCTGCGCGCAGCTTGGCGATCGGCGCGAAGCCGCTGGCGAGCTTCAGGTTCGATTCCGGACAGTGCGCAACGTGCACGCCGAGCGCCGCGGCTTCCGCGATCTCCTCATCGGTGAGCTGTGTCATGTGCACGGCGATGAAATCTTCGCCGAGCATGCCCAGATCGCGCAGCCGCGCCCAGGGACGTTTGCCGTGCGTTTGCAGGCCGCTTTCCACTTCCGCCGCCGTCTCATGCACGTGCATGTGGATCGGAATCGATAATTCGTCCGCCAGTGCGCGGATACGCGCCAACGGCGCATCGGACACTGTGTATGGTGCGTGCGGTGCGAACGCGGTGCGTACCCGCGTATTGCCGCGAAGCTCGTCGCGCAGCTGCAGGCCTTTGTGGATGTAGTCGTCCGGTCCGCTGCCCCATACTGTGGGAAAGTCGAACATCACCAGACCGACGGTTGCGCGCAGGCCGCTTTCGTTGGCGACCTTGGCCGTCGCTTCCGGAAAGAAATACATGTCGTTGACGCAGGTCGTGCCGCCGCGAATCATTTCCGCCGCCGCCAGCCGCACACCGTCTTCGCAGAACACACGGTTCACGTTTGCGCTTTCGGCCGGCCAGATATGGTTGTGCAGCCAATCCATCAGCGGCAGGTCGTCGGCAATACCGCGCAGCAACGTCATCGCCGAATGCGCGTGGATGTTGACCAGTCCCGGCATCACCGCGTGCTCGGGCAGTTCCACGATATCGCTCGCGCTATAGCTCTGGCGCGCGAAATCAGCCGGCAGCATATCGACGATGCGGCCGCCGTCCACGGCGAGCGCATGGTCTTCGAGGACGAGCCCGGCCGGTGCCATCGGCACCAGCCAGCGCGGAAATACAAGCAAATCGATCGTTGCGGGGGCGCGCTGCATGCGGGCGCTCCAGTTGGTGGACCAAAGACGGATAAAATGCGTCGCATTAAATCCCGATGGAATGCCGATGACAAGCGCCGTTGAACCGATCATCTGGGCAGGCGACCGCCTGCGTCTGCTCAACCAGCGGTTGTTGCCGCACGAAGAGCGTTATATCGACTGCGTGAACGCAGCTGAAGTCGCCGACGCGATTCACAGCATGGCGGTGCGCGGTGCGCCGGCCATCGGCATCTCCGCAGCCTACGGGCTGGCGCTGGCAGCCAAGCGCGGCGACAGCTATGCGCAGGCCGAACAGGTGCTGGCGGCATCGCGGCCCACCGCTGTCAATCTACGCTGGGCGATCGAGCGTATGCGCAAGGTCTGGCAGCGCAAGCCGGACGCCGACCTACTGATCGATGAGGCGCGGACGATTCACGCTGAGGACATTGCGCAGAACCATCGCATGGCGGAATTCGGGGTTGCCTTGCTTCCGGAAAACGCGCGCGTACTGACACACTGCAATACCGGTGCGCTCGCCACTGGCGGTCACGGCACCGCATTGGGCGTTATTCGCACGGGTTGGGCGGCCGGACGCGTCACCGAAGTGTTTCACACCGAAACGCGGCCATGGCTGCAAGGCGCGCGGCTGACAGCGTGGGAGCTGGCGCGCGAAAAAATTCCGGCGCGCATGATCGTCGACGGCGCGGCCGCGCATCTGATGAAATCGCTGAAGATCGACTGGGTCATCGTCGGCGCCGACCGCATCGCCGCCAACGGTGATACCGCGAACAAGATCGGCACCTATGCGCTCGCGCTCGCAGCCAAGGCGCATGGCGTGCGCTTCATGGTCGTCGCGCCGTCCGGCACTTTCGATCTGTCGTGCGCGAGCGGCGACGGTATCCCGATCGAAGAGCGCAGCGACGACGAGCTCACGCGTTTCGCTGGAACCCAGATTGCGCCGGTGGGCGTGCGCGGCTTCAATCCGGTGTTCGATGTGACCCCGGCGGCGCTGATCGACGCCATCGTCTGTGAGCACGGTGTCGTCGAACGGCCGTCAGAAGCCGTGGTGCGCAGGCTGCTGCAAAAGGAGAAGGTGTAATGTTCTATCAGATCGAAGACCGCAAGCCGTCACTGCTCGGAGCCAATCATTTCATCGCCGATGACGCACGGCTGATCGGCTCGGTGATCTTGCACAAGGACGTCAGTGTCTGGTTTGGTTGCGTCCTGCGCGGCGATAACGACGACATCGTCATCGGCGAAGGCAGCAACGTGCAGGACGGCTCCATCCTGCATACCGATCCGGGTCTTAAACTGACCATCGGCCGCGATTGCACGATCGGGCACCAGGTCATGCTGCATGGCTGCAAGATTGGCGACAACACGCTGATCGGCATCAAGAGCGTCATCCTCAACCGCGCGGTGATCGGCAACAACAGCATCGTCGCCGCCGGCAGCCTGGTGCCGGAAGGCAAGACGTTTCCGGATGGTGTGATGCTGATGGGCAGCCCGGCGAAGGTGGTGCGTGAACTGCTGCCACACGAGATTCAAACAATCACGATTTCGTCGAAGCACTATGTTCAGAATGCGAAACGCTACCGCGAAAAATTTTCACGTCTGACGGCAGTGTGAATTATTTTGCCGGTGTTGCCGGTGTTGCCGGTGTTGCCGGTGTTGCCGGTGTTGCCGGTGTTGCCGGTTGCTTGGCACGCCATTGCTTGAGTGCGTTGAGTGTGTTCTCGACGTGCTTGTCAGGACTCAGGTCCGAATAGGCATAGATGATCGTCCCGTCCGGTACGATCACATAGGACGTGCGATTGGCGTAATGAAGCGGGCGCATCAGCACGGCGTCGTAGGATTTGGCGATACTCAGATCCGCATCCGCCGCAACGGGAAATTTGCTGCGGCATTCGCTGACGGAAAATTTGCGCAGCGTTTCGATATCGTCGCGCGAGACACCGATCACCGACGCTCCAAGCGCCATATATTGATCGATCGCCTCGGCGAAGTCGTGCGCTTCGACGGTGCAGCCCTTGGTGAACGCGGCCGGGTAAAAATATAGAACGACGGGTCCCTTTTTCAGCGCTTCGGCGAGTGAAAAGGTGAAGGTGTTGCCACCTAGTGACGCCTGTGTGGTGAAATCCGGGGCGCGTGCTCCCTCTGCCAGGCTCGCCGAGGCGGAACCCGTAACCAGGACAGCAAGCAGCAGTATTGCTATTCGCGCTGTTCGCAGCAGTGTGTTCATGGTCGAACGATCCTTTTCAAACCGGACAAAGTGTAGCGGTATTTATGAGATTCAATCGATAGCCTGTTCATTCAACTAAAGTCTCGCTGGAGACCACCAGCCGCAGTCTCAAGTTTCCGATCGCCGCAGCCGATTACCTGTTCAGAGGCATCCAGCGCTGCGAATTGAGGCGGCGCGGGCAGAGGAACGTGGAACAAATAATCTGGATCGCAGCCGAATTCGGTGCCGCGGTCATATTTTGGGGCATCTTTGCGGGACTTTCGCTGCTGCTGTTGCAGGGGGTCGTGGTTCCGAACGTACAGCGCTGCGCGCGCAAAGGTGAAATTCCGGGGCTAAAGAGCAGACAAGCTCGCAGAATCCGGCGGTAGTGCGGTTGTTGCAGTCGCGGGTTGGGTAGTAATAAACGAAACGGGGGCGGCGCCTCAGGTGCCGTACCCCGTCTTTTTTTGCTCGTTCCAAGTGTTTTTTAGTGTTCTTTGGGATACCGGTAACGGCGCAATTTGCCATCGCCAAGACCGACGAACGACCAAGATGGCGCACCCAGTTCGATGGTCGCGATCGCGCAAGTCTGCATTTCGATGGTCGGAAAATCTGTCACCAGCAGCCGCGCGAAATCCGAAAATCCCGGGTTGTGTCCGAACATCACAACGTGGTGATGACGGTTGTCGAAGGCACGTACGATTTCCAGCAGTGTGCCCGGCGTAGCCTCATAAATACGGGGTTCGCGATGAATGTCCTTGTGTGCGATGCTGAGCGCGTCGGCGAACGCTTGCGCCGTTGTGATCGCTCGCAGGGCGGGGCTTGACACCAGTTTGAGGGGTTGCTCCAGCTCCGTCGCCAAACGTTCCGCCATCTCCGGTGCATCTTTGCGACCGCGGGCGTTGAGGGGACGCTCGAAATCGGAGAGTTCGGTGTTGTTGTCCCAGCTCGATTTTGCGTGGCGAATCAGAGTCAATAAACGCATGAATACAAGTGCCCGCATTGGCGCTGGCAATCACTGTAGCTCATTGCCATCGTTGCTGCGATCAGCGTTATTGTGAACAAGTGCTGACAATATAAACATCAAAGCGCAGCTGCGTGGTGCGCAGACTCATCGTCGGTTCGCGCGCCGCGAGTGGTGGTGCTTTTAGAGGACGTTTTACGACGACGCGTTTGCGCGCGAGGGTCAATGCCGCGGGCAGCAGTGCATCGGCATCGGCGTCGCCGCCGGTGAGGTCGCGCAGGATCTGCATTTCCTTGGCGGGCAGGGCGGATTTGCCGTCGTCCGGATACATCGGATCGAGATAGACCGTATCCCAGTGCCGAATGCCGGCTGCGAGCATCTGTGTGTCCATTTCGACGATTTCAATCCGCTCAACAGTTTCCCTCAAGGTGGCGATTTCAAAAGCGCGCCGGCGCGCGTCGCGCAGCAGTGCAGCGACAACAGGATTGCGTTCGGCGAGTGTCACGCACAACCCGAGTGCGGCAAGTGTGAAGCCGTCGCGGCCGAGACCAGCGGTGGCGTCAAGCACGGTCGGTAATGATTCCTGCCGCAGTCCTACGGCGCGGGCGAGCGCCTGCTTGCGTCCGCCGGCGATGCGGCGTTGCAGTTCAGCGCTGGTCCAGTCGGCGAACACGGCGCCGTAGGTGGGACGCTGCGTCGCACGCAACTGCAGGCGGCCGTCGTGTTCCTCAAGGATGAAGCGCGAATCGATGACCATCCGGAACGGGATACGGGATACGGGCTTACACGGGTTCGACAAGCTTGCGCACGAATTTTCCGTCGCTCACTTCCAGATATTCCTTGCGATCGTCGCGCCAGTCCGCAAGCACAATGCGCTCACGCGGCTGGCCGCCGATGTCGAGCTGATGCTCGGTTGGTCGATGCGTGTGCCCGTGAATCATGCGCGGCGCGCCGGATTTTACGAATGTGCGCTCGATCGCGTTGGGATTCACATCGAGAATCGATTTGCGTTTGTAGCTGCGCGCATCTTCGCTGTGCGAACGCAGGCCGTCGCCGAACGCGCGACGGAAACTCAGTGGCAGCGCGTGGAACATCCGCTGAGCGCTGGGAATGCGTGAAAAGCGGCGCCAGCGCTGATAGGGCACGTCGTCGGTGCAGAACACATCACCATGCGACAGCACGGTTCGCACGCCGCCGATGTCGGTGGTGTACGGATCGGGCAGCGGTTTCACACCGGTGCGCTTGAAGAAGTCGCGGCCGAGAATGAAATCGCGATTGCCGCCCTGAAAGTAAACGGCGACGCCGCTGGCGGTCAGGCGTTGCAGTGCCTCGGCTTCGGGCGCGTAGTGGACCACACCCGCGTCGTCCCCGATCCAATACTCGAACAGATCGCCGAGGATGTAGACGGCGTCGGTGCCACGAGCTGGTCCATCGAGAAATGCGATGAACGCATCGCGCAGTGGTGAAGGGATCCGCGGCAGATGCAGATCGGACAACAGCAGTGTCGTCATGACTGGATATTGAAAGGAGCAGCGATTTCAGGCCGCAAAGCCATTGACCGAATTCGGCGCGGTGCGCGCCATCGCTTCCTCGACCACGCTCCAGTCCGCTTCCTCGTCCGTTCCCAGTTCGGAGAGCACGCGCCGGAAGGCACGACCGCCCGGCAGGCCGCGATAAAGGCCGAGCACGTGACGCATGATATTCGACAGCTTTTCGCCGCGTCCCAGTTCGCGTTCAATGTACGGTTGCAGGCGCGTCAGCACTTCGCTGCGTGTCGGCGTCGGTGCGGTTTCGCCGAACAGCCGGCGATCGACATCGGCCAGCAGAAATGGATTCTCATAGACGGCGCGCCCGAGCATGACGCCGTCGACATGGCACAGGTGCTTTTCGCAGTCGTCCAGCGTCAGAATGCCGCCGTTGATGACGATGCTCAGCTGCGGAAATTCCTGCTTGAGCCGATAAACAATGTCGTAGCGTAGCGGCGGGATTTCGCGATTTTCCTTCGGTGACAGGCCGGACAACCAGGCTTTGCGTGCATGCACGATGAATGTTTCGCAACCGGCGGCGGCAACCGTTTCGACGAACTGCTTGAGGAACTGATAGTCCTCGGAGAAGTCGATGCCGATGCGGCATTTGACCGTTACTGGCAGCCCGCAGGCCCCGCGCATGGCGGTGACACTGGCGGCGACGCCGGCCGGCGCGTCCATCAGACAGGCGCCGAAGCCGCCGTCCTGCACGCGGTCGGATGGACAGCCGCAATTCAGGTTGATCTCGTCATAGCCGGTGGCCGCGCCAATCTCGGCGCAGCGCGCCAGCGCGTCGGGGTCGGAGCCACCGAGTTGCAGCGCAACCGGGTGCTCGGCATCGTCATAGCGCAGCAGGCGCGAGCGGTGTCCGTGCTGGACCGCGCCGGTGGTGACCATTTCCGTATAGACGCGTGCATGACGCGAAAACTGGCGGTGGAAAAACCGGCAGTGCCGGTCGGTCCAGTCGAGCATCGGCGCGACGCAGAAACGGTGAGGAGACCAATTATTCATATTCCATTATCTCATGGGCCCCGGCGCGGAGGTCACGTGTGAACGAGTTTATCAAGGCGGTGGAACAGGTTTTCGGCTCCAATGTCGATTGGAAGCAGGTGGTACTGATCGGCATGACGCCATTGTTTATTATAGGTTTTATGACTGAATGGCGCGTGATGCGCAGCCGCGGCACGATGCGCCAGTTCGAGCGCCGGGACATTCTCGCCAACCTCGGCCTAGGAGGCGCTTATCAGGTATTCGAGATCGGCGCGCACTTGCTGCTGACCGGCGTAGCGGCGAGCTGGATATACCGCCATCGCTTGTTCGACGTACCCGTCAACGGTTGGACGATAGGACCGATCTTTCTCGGCGTGGAGTTTTGCTACTACTGGTTTCATCGCACCAGCCACCGCGTGCGCTGGTTCTGGAGCGCGCATGTTGTGCATCACTCCAGCGAGCGCATGAACATGACGACAGCGATGCGGCAGAGCTTGCTGTACTCGATCACCGGCTGGTGGCTGTTCTTCATGCCGCTGGTGATTCTCGGCGTGCATCCCGGCGTAGTGTTTTTTCTTTATGCCTGCGATTTGTCGTACCAATTTTTCATCCACACTGAATCCATCGGCCGCCTGCCGGCGTGGATCGAATTCGTCTTCGACACGCCGAGCAATCATCGCGTGCATCACGGGCGTAACCCCCAATACATCGATCACAACTACGGTGGCGTCGTGATCCTGTTCGATCGCCTGTTCGGCACTTATGTCAGTGAAGATGAGCCGATCGATTACGGCATCACGCGGCAGATTCACAGCCACAATGTGCTCACGCTGAACTTCCACGAGTTCTTCGAGATGTGGCGCGATGCGTTTCGGCCCGGGCCGTTATCTCTGCGACTGAAGCATCTGTGGGCGCCGCCGGAGTGGGTGCGTCCGGCGGCACCCTGAGTAGACCCTAGTCAATCGTTCCTGAGTGCTTCAACCTGGATCGCCAGCTTCACCATCGGACTGCCGGTCATCGCGACGCCATAGTCGATGCCGAAGTCGCTGCGACTCAGTTCGGCCGATGCGTCGGCGCCGCAGACTTCCTTCTTCAGCATCGGATGCATGATGCATTTGAAGGAATTGATCTTCAGCGGCACCGGTTTGGTGACGCCGTGCAGGGTCAGATTGCCGTCGACCTCCACTGGCGCATCGCCGCTGAACTTGATCTTGTCCGCCTTGTAGGTGAGAGTCGGATATTTCGCCACGTCGAACAGATCTTTGCTCTGCACATGCTCGTTCAGTTTCGGCAGACCGAAATCGATCGAATTCGCCTGCATCGTGATGTCGATGCTGCCGGTCTTCGCTTCGCGGTCGAGCACGACGGTGCCCGAACTCTGGTCGATCTTGCCGCGCCAGATCGAAATGCCCTGAATGTGCGGAGCTTCGAAGCTCGGGTAGGTGTGATTCGGATCGATCGTGTATTTCACCGGCGCGGCGGCGGTGGTGCCGGCAATCAGCAGAAACACTGTAGCAACAACGGCTTTCTTCATGACGATCCCTCGTTGGATTGGAGATATGGATTGAAAGTGTGATGGAATGGACTCGGACCGCAGCTGCTAAGTGCGATGACGAAACTTATTCGGTATGCCCTGAGTCTGTCTACCATGCTGTCAAAAGCCGCGTTAATAGAATTACCCATAGTTGTGCGTGAATGCGCGGTAAGGAGATTTGCATGAAGCGGAACTGGGTTGGTGTCGTAGCGGTTCTGCTGGTGGCATGCGGCGGCGGGGGTGGAAGCGGAAGCAGCAGTAACTTCGATCAGGTCGGAACGACGCTTAACGGGTTCGTAACCAGTAGTGCTCCCGCTCCCAGCGGTCAGGTCAGCGGCTACAGTTTTGCGTTGACCGACAGCAGCGGAACGCTGTACGAAACTGCCGGGGGCAATCTGAACACCAGCGCGTTCCTGGCAATCGCCTCCGCGACCAAGCTGCCATCCGTCATCGCGATTCTCACGCTTGTCGATGCGGGCAAGCTCGATCTCGATACACCGGTGGCGAACTATCTCAATACGCTGGATCCGAGCTTCAACTGGCCGGTCGCTAACCAGGCGATCACCATGCGCATGCTGCTGAGCCATACGGCAGGTATCCGGCAATCGTCGGAATCGCCATCGGATTGCCTGAATGATTTGACCACGACACTGCGGCTCTGTGCGCAGAATATCGCCAACTCGCCGCTCGACAATCCGCCTGGCAGCACTTTTTCATACACCGGCGCCGATTTCCAGATCGCAGGCTATGTGGCGACGTTGCTGGCGGGCAGCTCATGGCAAACGTTCTTCGCGAACACCGTCGCAACCCCTCTGGGATTGACCACATTCACCTACGGCCCCACGCAAAATCCGCGTATCGCGGGAGGCGCACTGAGCAATGTGGATGACTACATCAAGATTCTGCGCATGATTCTGAAGGACGGTGTGGCGGACAACGGTGCGAGCGTCCTATCCAGCGAGATGATCCATCAATTGAAGATCAGTCAGACGGGGACTGCCACCTTCAGTTTGCCGTCGTCTTTCCCGAGCAACGCCGACTCGACCGGCTATACGCTCGGGTTATTCGTCACCAATGCGGCGGATTACACGAGCGCGGGTTCTCCGGGACCCGAGTTCACCGATCCCGGACTTTTCGGTACGACACCGTGGTTCGACTCCGGCTTGGGTTACGCGGCGATTATCCTGATCTATCAGGACACCGCGACCGGCATCGACATGCTGAACGCCGTGCGGCCGGTGGTTATCGACGCGCTGCATTGACGCGCTGTCGCCGCTTTTCCCGAACCCGAATCAGCCTCTGCCCCCGGAACTGTCGCTGAGATATTTCACGCCTGTAAGCGTTTCCGACAGGGTCCAGAGCTGCGACGCTGCCTGCGTGTCGCGTGCTGACGGTGCGCACGCCACTTTCACCGGATAGCCGCGCAGCTCCTTGAAACCGCCGGGTCCGTAGTGCTCGCCGCTGACCACATTTGGATTGGTCGCTGCGTAGAGCGCGGGCAAGGCGCCCATTGCGGGCGGCTGAGCCATCAGCGCGGTCATCCGGCGCATGAAGAAACCGCCGAAATCGGGATTGGTATTTGCGTATCCCGGATGGGCCGCGACCGAAAGAACCGGCAGGCCGGCTTTACGCGCGCGGCGGTCGAATTCGAATGCGAACAGCAGCACCGCCAGTTTGCTGCGGCCATAGGCATCCATTGGTTTGTACGACACGCGCTCCAGATTGAAATCGTCGAGACGAAGTCCGGCCGTCATGCGGTGCGACATGCTCGAGGTGCTGACGACGCGCGCCTGCGGTGCCGAACGCAGGCGCTCGAGCAGAAGGCCGGTCAACGCGAAATGACCGAGATGATTCACGCCCATATGCATCTCGAAACCGTCGCGCGTTTTTCCCTGCGACACCATGATCGCGCTGGCGTTGTTACACAGCAGGTCCAGTTTGGGATGGCGCGCGGAAAATTCTTCCGCGAATCGGCGTACTGAGGACAGATCGGCGAGATCCAGCGCGATCGTTTCCAGCCGAGCCGCCCGTGTTTGGCGCCTGAGCTCGGCGACGGCGGCTTGTGCCTTGCCCGGTTCCCGGCAGGCCAGAATCACCGTTGCGCCTGCACCGGCCAGGCCACGGGCGATCTCGAATCCGAGGCCGCGATTGGCACCGGTGACGACGGCGATCCGATCCCTGAGTGCGGGTATGTCAGCGGTGGTCCATTGCGTCGGCATGATCGTTATAGTCCATGTGGAATCAGTCGAATTCACGAAGAGTGCCGCGCGGCGGCGGGCTCATCGGGGTTCCCGAATAAAAGTGTAGCGGGCCTCGGCAGCTGAAGTGTCCGCAGCAGTCACTCCGCCGGCAAGGTCTTTCCGGGATTCAGAATGCCATGGGGATCGAAGACGCGCTTGATATCGCGCATCAATGCCAGCGTTGCGACATCGATTTCCCAGCCGACGAAGTCGCGCTTGTCGATGCCCACGCCGTGTTCGCCGGACAGCGTGCCTTGCAGCGATAGCACCAGCCGGAAGACCTCGTGCAGACTGCGCTCGATCGCGCGCATCTGCGCGGGATCATCGGGATCGGCGAGCAGATTGACGTGAATATTGCCGTTGCCGGCGTGGCCGAAGCAGACGATCAGCAACTGATTGCGCTTCGAGATTTCACCGATGCCGGCGACCAGTTCCGGCAGCCGGCTCACCGGCACGACGACATCCTCGTTGACCTTCTTGGGTGCGAGGCTGCGCAGCGCCGGCGAGAGTGCCTTGCGCGCCGCCCACAGCGCCTCGGCTTCGGCGGCATCCTTCGCGGCGCGCAGCTCGAGCAGACCGCGACCGGATGCGGCGTCGGCGACAGCCCGCTGCACGCGTGCAATGTCAGCGGTTGCGCCATCGACGTCAATCAGCAGCAGCGCGCCGGCGTTCGCGGGCAGTCCACAGTCGCGATAAGCCTGCGCGAGCCGCACCGCTTCGCCGTCGAAGAACTCCACGGCACAGGGTGTTTCCGGCTGCGCCATCAGCCGCGCCACCGCAGCGGCCGCGGACGGCACGTCGGCGTAGGCCGCGCGCAGCGTGCGGATGGCTTCGGGTTTCGGCAGCAACTTCAGCACCGCCGAAGTGATGATCGCGAGCGTGCCTTCACTGCCGCATAGCAAGCGTGTGAGGTCGTAGCCGACCACGCCTTTGGTGGTGTGCGTGCCGGTGTGAATCACATCGCCGTTGCCGGTGATCGCTGACAGCCCGAGCAAGTTGTCGCGCGCGGTGCCGTATTTCACCGCGCGCGGACCGCCCGCGTTGCAGCCGAGATTGCCGCCGATGGTCGAATAGCCGGCGCTGGTTGGATCCGGTGCCCAGAACAAACCATGTTTCGCCACTTCCGTTTGCACGTCGCCATTAAGTGCGCCGGCTTCGCATTCGAGCAGGCGGTCGCCCGGAGAAATCCTGAGGATGCGGTTCATACGCTCCAGCGAAAGCACCACACCGCCTGCGATCGGCACCGTCGCTCCGGTGGTGTTGGTGCCGCGTCCGCGTGCGACCAGCGGTACGCGGAAATCCTTGCACACGCCGACCACTGCGGCGACGTCGTCAGCCGACACCGCGAATGCAACTGCTTGCGGCAACGCGACGCGCCGGCTGTTGTCATAGCCGTAAGCGAGACAGTCGGCCGGATCGGTCAGCAGACGATCGGCCGGTAGGGCTTCGCGCAGCCGGCGCAAGGCGTTGGGATCAAACGGCGCGGTCATGCGGCGTAGATGCCGATGGTGCGATTATTTGCCCGTTCATGAGATGAGTGGGAATCGTGCCCCGCACTCGATCCAGATGGAGTCTCTTGGATGATGCTCCCGAATCGTGGCTATTGTGTCCAACAGACTCTCTTGGTCGAGATCAAGTGATTCCGAGAAGGTCGTTAAATTAAATCCCGCCTCTCTTAGATCCTGGATTTCGGACGCAGATACTGCGTTTGTGTTGAGCCAGACGGCACACTCTGAACTAAGAAATGGCCGAAGTTCTTGCCAACCCTTCAGCGTGATAACTAAAAAGACCATTGCGGTTTCACCTTCCTCACTCCTCAGCTTCAAACGCCGCACGAATCCAGTCCATGTGCCCGCCGGCTTCGATGGCGACGACATCAAAGCGTACCGGCAGCGACTGGTATTGTGGATGCGCAGCAAGGTAGGCGCGCGCGGCATGGACGAGGCGTGCGCGCTTGCGCGCATCCACCGACGCGGCGGCGCCGCCGAAACCGGCGTGACTACGCGCGCGCACTTCGGCGATGACCAGCGTGTCGCGGTCACGCAGCACAAGATCCAGCTCGCCGCCGCGCGTGCGCCAGTTACGTTCGATCAAGCGCAGGCCGCGCGCTTCGAGATGGCGGAGCGCCCGGGTTTCGGCGGCGGCTCCGTCGTTCAATGCAGTGGCGTCGATGCCGGCGGCGACGATGACGAAGCGGGCAGCGGGATTACGGTTATTGCCGGAGCGGCTGCCGGTGGCGACAGCGCACGCAGCGCGCCATCCGCCATTTCCACGCACTGGAGCTGACGATGGACCACATTGCTGGTATCCACGGTCAGACGGCCAGTGGCGCCATCGAGCGGTGCGTTCTGCGCCAAGTGTCCTGCGCTGAGCGCTTGCGCGAGCACCGCTGCGTCGTGTCCCAGCGCGTTGAGACGGATGACATCGACTGGTTGTCCGCCGCCGCTGTTGGCAACGATTGCCGGTACGTCGCAAAAGCGCACGCCCTGCAGATCGGCATCGACGGCGCCGTCGTAGACACCGCTGGTGGCATAGACCGGCAGCGTCTCCGCGCGATAGAAACGGAACTGCGGCACGATCAGCCGCGCTTGCGCGGCGCGCGCGCCGATGAACACGAAATCAATATCGGCGCGGCGGCGCGGTGTGAATTCCATCTTCGTACCCAGCGTGGATTCGAGGCTACGGAAACGCGCAATGCTGGTGTCGTATTTGAGCAAGCGTTTGATCGCATCGGAGTAATCCTGCTTGCCCGGCGGGTACTGTGCGCTGTCGACAACGCTGCCCTGCAATTCCTCGAAGCGGCTGCGGAACGCCGCCAGCACGCGATCACCCCATTCGCCGGCCGGCACCAGTGCGACAGTGCGTCGCAGGCCGTGCGCGGCAGCATCCTCGGCGGCGGCGCGTGCCTCATCCTCCGGCGCGAGACCGAATTGCAGGACATTCGCCGGTGCATGCGTACCGGCATCGACATCGTTCAGCAGGATCTGCGGCATGCCCGGCGAGGCGGCGGCGAGAATCGCCATCGCTTCCTCTTTGCGCAGCGGGCCGACGACGATGCCGGCGCCCGCCGCAATCGCTTGCCGGTATGCGTCCACCGCGCTCTCCGGCGTGGCGCCGGTGTCGTACGCCTGTACTTGCTGGATGGCCACGAAGCCGTCGCGCACGGCACCGCCGGCGGTGGCGAACGGGCCGCTCAGCGGCAGCAGCAGTGCAGGAGTTCCGGAGCCCGAGGGCAGAGGGATCGGCACCGGAACCGACGGCACTGCAACCGAAGTCGCCGGCGCGGGTATGGCCATGATGCTGGCCGCGCTCGGCAGTGCCACGATGACGACCGGCGCGGCGGCGGTTTGCACTGTCGGCGGCGCGACTGGGGTGATCGGTGCCATCAGATTGGCCAAATGCTCCGCGCCCGGATGGCCCGGATAGCGCTTGCGCCAGTCCTCGTAGCTTTCGAGCGAGGCGCCGCTGCGCGCGAGCGCAGCGAGATCGAGCCAGCCGCGCGTGATCGCATCGGCACTGCCTGCGTGTGCAAGCCCGAGCGCATTGGCGGGGGATGACATCAGGCCCTTCCAGATTTCCGCCCGATTCGCATCCGCGGCGGCAGGCGGTTGTGATTGCTCCCGCTGTACCAGCGTGGCGGTTGCACCGGTGGCATCACCGGTCGCGTACAGCGCGCGTGCGCGCAACAGCAATATCTGCGGCGCCAGCGTTGAGTCGTTCGGCTTTGCAGGCAGCGTTTGCAATGCAGTGGCTGCATCGTTGCGCGCGAGAGCGATGCGTGCGCGCAGCAGTTGCAGACGGATTTTCTGGTGTGTGTCGAGCGCGTCGGAGGGTAGGTGGTCGAGAATCACCGAGGCGTGCGCGGGCTGGTTGCCGTCCATCGCCGCCTCCGCCGCCAACAGGTGGTAGTCGTTGGCGAAGCTGGGGCCGCCGAGCAGGGCGGCGTTTTCGTAGGCGTCGGCGGCCGCGCCATGATCACCCCGCGTGAGCGCGGCATGCGCCTGCGCGATCGCACCGTCCAGTGTCTGAGCGGCGGCTGCCGATCGTGAGATCGCCGCCGTGGCGATGGTCAGTGTCAGCGCGAGCGCTGCACGCAGATGTGCGGAGGAAAGCTTTATCATCGGAAAATTATGACACGGCCCCGCCATCGCCCGGATGACATCGCAGGATAAACGCTCCGAGGCCGGCGTGCGCGCCGGTCATCTCTACGTGGTTGCGACGCCGATCGGTAATCTGGGCGATCTATCGCCGCGCGCCAGCGCGGTGCTGGCGGCCGTGGACCGCATCGCCGCCGAAGATACGCGCACCACCGGTACGCTGCTGGCGCACGCCGGCATCCGTGCGCCGCTGGTGGCGCTGCACGAGCACAACGAGGATCGCATCGCCGGGCAGCTTATCGAAACGGTTGCAGCCGGTGGCACGCTGGCGCTGGTATCGGATGCCGGTACTCCGCTGATCTCCGATCCCGGCTTCGCGCTGGTGCGCGCCGCGCGCGCGGCAGGCGTGCCGGTGATTGCGATTCCAGGGCCTTGCGCGGCAATCGCGGCGTTGTCGATTTCCGGTCTTGCCACCGACAGTTTCGTCTTCGCCGGCTTCCTGCCGGCGAAATCGCGCGCGCGCCGCGACAAGCTCGCCGCGCTGCGCGGTGAACTGCGCACCATAATTATTTATGAATCCAGCCATCGCATCGCAGACTGCCTGGCAGATTGCGCTGCCGTACTTGGCGCAACACGCCGCGCCTGTCTCGCGCGTGAGCTGACCAAATTATTTGAAGAAAGCCACACGGCACCGCTTGGCGAGCTGTGCGTATGGCTCGCTGCCGACGTCAATCGCAGCCGCGGCGAATTTGTGCTGGTGATCGAAGGCGCATTACCGGATGCACCGGATGCCGCCGAGGGGGAACGCGTACTGCGCCTGTTGCTCGCGGAGCTTCCGGTATCACGTGCGGCGCGTATTGCCGCCGCCATCACCGGCGTCCCGCGCGACGTCCTCTATGCGCTGGCACTGCGGCTTGCCGGCGGATCTGGCGACACCGCAGCGGAAGGCGATAGCGAATCCTAAAGCCCAATGTTTGAAAGCCCCGCCTTCGCCGCCCTGCGCCATCGCGAATACCGCAGCCTGCTCGCCGCCAGCTTCCTGTTCGTAATTGCACTGCAGGTGCAGGAGGTCGCCCTGGCTTATGAGTTATATACATTGACGCACCGGCCTGTCGTGCTCGGCCTGATCGGACTCGCCGAGGCGCTGCCGTTCATCGCGCTGGCACTATTCGGCGGTCACATCGCGGATCGTGGCGACCGTCGTGTGATCGCGCTTGCGAGCGTGTCGTTCGTCGTGCTCGGTTCCGGCCTGCTGCTGTGGGCAACGCTGCCGGCGCAGCGCGCGTGGCTTGGGCAGGACGGCTTGCTGTACGTGTCCTATGGTGTGATTGCAGCGCTAGGTCTGGCGCGCGGTTTCTTCTCGCCGGCGGTGACCTCGATGCGTCCGATGCTGGTGCCGCGCGAGCTATATCCGAACGCGGCGGCATGGAGCAGCGCGAACTGGCAGGCTGCCGCGATCCTGGGTCCGGTGACCGCCGGGTTTCTCTACGCCGCGACCGGTCTCACCGGCACGCTGATCGTGGTCGTCGTCGCGCTGCTCGGGGCGATGCTGCTGTTCTCGACGATCCGGCGATTACCGCCGCGCGCGCGCGGCGGCAACGATGGCACGCTGTGGGACAGTCTGCGCGAAGGCATCGAATATGTCTGGCGCACGCGAATCATTCTCTATTCAATTTCGCTCGACATGTTCTCGGTGCTATTCGGCGGTGTGGTCGCGATCCTGCCGGTCTATGCCGCAGACGTACTCAAGGTCGGCCCGCAGGGTCTCGGCGTCCTGCGTGCCGCTTCATCCTTCGGCGCCATGCTGACCGTGCTCGTTTGCACGCGCCATCCGCCGACGCACCACGCCTGGCGCAATTTGCTGATCGCTGTCACCGGCTTTGGCGTCGGCACACTGGTGTTCGGTGTCTCGAATGTGTTCTGGCTGTCGGTGGTCGCCTTGTTCGCCATCGGCGCGTTCGACAGCATCAGCGTCGTCGTCCGCAACACCATCATGCAGAGCATGGTGCCCGATCATCTGCGTGGCCGCGTGCTGTCGGTGAACAGCATCTTCGTCACCACCTCGAACGAACTCGGCGCTTTCGAGTCCGGTACCGCCGCACAGCTGCTCGGCACCGTGCCGTCGGTGGTGGCGGGCGGCGTACTGACGTTATTGACGGTCTTTTACGTCTGGCGACGATCGCGCGATCTGTTTGACGTGCGCGTGACCTGAAACCAACCGCTCGCACTCACTGGCATTTCGCGCCGCGCGCCGGGTTGTAGCACTGCGGTATGCCGCCGACGTTGCAAACCGACTCACCGAGTCCGCAGACAATCCCTTGCAGACACTGCTGGCCCGCCGCCCGCGAATAGCAACTCGTACCATACGGCCCGCCGCAGACCTGCTGACCGGCGGCACACACCACACCGCCCATACAGACCATGTTGCCGGTCGGCGAATAGCAGGTGTTGCCGAACGTGCCGGTGCACGCGCGCATGCCGGCTGGACACAGCGTCTGGGTGCGCAGCGGCAGCGCCCACGCCGCCGAGGTCGCGACGTCGCCGGTCGCCAGACCACATGCGAATGACATCAGGGCGAGGCTGGTGCGAAGCTGTTTGCGCATGACGGTCTCCGGAAGTCCGTGACCGTGAGCATATTCGATGTGTGCTTGTTGCCGTATTGACGACTGCAGTCGCAGACATCACCACTATCGTTCCTTAAGAAATCCGCTCAACCCGACAGCATAGGCCGGCTGTCAGCCCTGTGCGGGAATTGCGGTTTGTGGCGGTTACGCTGACCGCATAAATTTTCATTCGACAACAAAAAAATGAATCTTCCGCGGCTTTGCGTCCGCACTGCAGCGATGACGCTATTGGCTGTGTCTGCAGCACTGATTTCTTCAACCGCCCATGCAGGCCAACCTGTCACGGTGCCTGCCAGTCTTGTACCGGCTGCCGGCACAGTCAGTTTCTATCAAGGCGTTACGTACCAGGGTCTGGCCCGTTCGGTTCTGTTCATCCGGCCCTCGATGCTCCCGAGCAATAAGTCGCCAGCCATCGTCCTGCTGCACGGCCAGGGCGGGACACCGGAAGATATTGCAAACAACGCCCGGGCCGGAACGCTTGCGGCGCAAATGGGCTATTGGGTCATTCTGCCGCCGGCCATCAATGGCCAGTGGAATATCAACCCCGCAAACGCGAGTCCCACCGCCGATGATGTCGGCTTTCTGAAGACGCTGATCCAGACTGCGACTCAGCAATATCCTATCGATCCCACTCGCGTCTCGATGGCCGGCATGTCGGACGGTGGGTTCATGGCGACACGTGTGGCCTGCGAGCAGTCACAGTTATTGGCATCGGTGGTCGCTGTCGCCGCGGAAATGCTGTCTCCCATGGCCAAAGTCTGCCGCCCGAGCCATCCCGTGCCAATGATCTTCGTCATGGGAACCGCCGATCCCATCGTGCCTTATAACGGCTCCAGCCTGTTCATCGGCGCGTTGCAGACCTTCAATGCCTGGGCAAGTTATGGCGCCTGCAATCCGAAGCAGACCTCCACACAGAAACTGCCGGTCACGCTCAACGACGGTACTTCTGTGACGCTGCAGCACAACGCTGCTTGCGGTTCGCACGGCGAAGTGGATCTCTATAGCGTCGTCAACGGCGGCCATGCCTGGCCGGGTGGCGCCAAAATGAACGGCACTAACGGCATCATCAGCGCCAACTTGAACACCACGAACATGATCGGCAACTTTGCCAAGCTGTGGACCAATAAATCCACCAATTAAGTTGACTTGGTTCCGCTTCTGACGAAGTTAACGAAGCCACTCAGGAAGTCACGAAGCTGGGCCTTTATCTTTTCGTCAATCATCTCGCCGGATTCGTTGAACACTTGATTGGCACGCGACACCATCAGGCGTCCGCCGAACCACGGGCGCATTCCCAGCGTACGCAGCACCGGCAGCCATTGTTCCTGCGCGAGGATCGTACCGAAAGGACCGGGACTGGCCCCCATCAGCGCGACCGGCCGGTCGCGGAAGATTTTGGCGGTATCCGCCGGCGGGCGCGACATCCAGTCGATCGCGTTCTTGAAGACGCCGGGGATGCCGTTGTTGTATTCAGGCGTTGCCAGCAACAGTCCGTCGCAATCCAGCACTCGCGCCTTGAGTTCAGCCACGGCCTTGGGAATCCCGTCGGCGGCTTCGACATCGGCGTCATAGAGGGGAATACCCCGGATGGAGGCGATTTCCAGTTTCACTCCATCTCCGACGAGACCCGCGGCGCTATTGAGCAGCGCTGCGTTGTAAGAGCCTTTGCGCAGGCTGCCCGATATCCCAAGTATTTTCGTCACGCGCCTTCTCCGATCTCGCCTAGGGCCTGCTGACAATCACTTTAGCCGCTGCATTGTGAGGGCATCGTGCATGGAGTCCCGCCCCGCTTCAAGCGGACATTGCGGCGGATGGCGCGAATCGATCCGCTTTTACGTGCTTATGAATGTACGCATCACTCCGGCCAGCGCTGCTTCCCCACGCCATCGCGACCGGATTGGACTGCCGCCCGCGAGATGCTAGAGGCGCGGGCGGCCTTTTTGATATGACCTTACTCCCACTCGATTGTCGCCGGCGGCTTGCCGGAGATGTCGTAGACGACGCGCGAGAGTCCCGGCACGTCGTTGACGACGCGGCGCGAGCCGAGGACAGGCGTGCTCAACGCGCGCTACCGAGCACCGCGGCTGGCTGATCCGAAAGCTATTGCGGCACGCCCATCTGCTGCTCATACCAGGAGCCGCTCTTGGTGATCGACGAATTGTTGCAGCCGGCGTTTGTCGAAAAATGGGGCGATGGCGTCGTTGCCCGCAGGCTTTCATCACGCACCTGCTGGAATGAACCTGCATAGGGAATTTGCGAGCAGGCGGTGATGGACGGCCCGAAGTCTTCGGTGAAAGTCGTCGAGGATGCACCGATCCAATGCGATCCCGGTGCCGTGATGGATCCCAGGTATGACTCGCTGATCACCGTATTGAGCGCTGCATTAACTTCGGCGACCCAAAACCCCCACGTATCCGTACCGACGATCCACGCACGGACGCGATAATAATGTCCGACCTGCCAGGCGTATGGCACAAGAATCGACCAGCCGGGGCCTTCGCACCCTGAAGAACAAACCGTCAACGCCTGACCGGTCGAACCCGTCACACCGTTGCCGAACACACTGAATATTGCGACATGGCCGCTCGCATTGTTCTGCAACCCCATATACGCGCACAGTGATACGCCCGCCGGCGCTCCGCACCCCTGGCCACCGGTGAAGCTGAACTGATCGGCCCAAAAGTAGTATTGGTTTTGCGATGTCGGATAGACGTAAAAATCCTGGCTTTCGTGCGTGCCTGGAATGTTCCAGTCGACATAGGTGCCTTCGGGCGACGGCGGCACCGCGAATGCCGGTGTCGCCACCATTCCAACGGTCGCAATTGCGATGCTGACGAGTGTCGAAGATAAACGAGCGCTGATGAATGAACGGATACGCATAGTCAAACCTCTCCATGTGCTGTGATGGGATTGAGTCCCCACGCGGACTCCACAGTTATGAGCCGCGTGGGCACAAAAGGCCTACGCACCCAACTTGCCGACGCGGGAAAAATCTTATGGAAACTTGTAAAGCTGTCCTACCACCGTACCGGTTGCACTATTTTCGCCAGTAGCTGTGTACTCCACCCAAACTGCAGTGAGATTTCCGTCTGAATCCGCGGCAACTGCGCCGCCTAGAGTTGTCTTATCCGCAGGGGAAATCTGTAGATTCGACGCCAGAACGGAATCACTGGCGCTCACACTTTGTCCAAGAACAACCGAAGCGTCATCCCAAGCCGTAACGAAATCACCAGCATCATCCTGAGCGGTACTCAACGTGCCGCCGAGTCTGCCGAGTGACGCCACGCTGAACTTGGCGCCTGCAGCTCTGCCGGCGGATGTGAAGCGGCGCGCATAAAGCTTGGAACCGTCTTGCTTGCCGGTCTGCGTCCAGGCGAAGATGAGGTTGCCGGCATCGTCGCCCGTCATGGTCAGCTGCGGCAGGTTGGCGGTGGACATCGTGCAACCGGCGATAATCGAATATGAATACAGACTCGAACAACTGTTCACCAGCAGCGGCCGACCGACCACCTTCCCAGCGGCACTGTAACGTTGAGCTTCAATTGTTTCGTTGGTTCCGGCCAATAAAAGCAGCACGGAATAGCCATGAATCTTCTGCCATGCGATGACGAAATCGCCGCTTTTGCGATTGCGTGTCGATGTGAGTCCCCGCGGCAAAGTGCTTCCGAGATTCCCGAGGTGAAACCCGCTCGCCACCGTCATCGGCGCTGCATCCAGCGCGCTGCCATCCGATGAAAAGCGGCGCGCTTTGATCGAAGCATCGGTGCTGGTGGTACCAAAATCGATCCAAGACACGACAAAATTCCCAGCTGCGTCCATAGCGACCGTCTTGCCGTCGATTCCTGAATCGTCTTCGCTTGTGCAGACTGGATCAAGGCAAAACTCGTTCATGCGCGGCGTGCCATTTGCGGCAAAGAGACGGCCTTTATAAACAATGCTGGTGTTGCCATTGCTCGGGTCTCTGTTTTCATCCTGCCAAACGACAACGAATCCGCCGTCGTCAGCGATCGCTACCTTTGGTTTGGATATCGTCATTGTCGCCGTCGAAGGAGCGGCATTGGCAATGAATTCGGACCCCAATGCCGCACCCCCCTTGGAAAACCGTCGCACGTAAATACTGTAGTTGGTGTCGGCGCTTTCCGTGCCCGCCCACGCGACCACGAAGCCACCGCTGGCGGAGCGGGCAACGTCTGGGCTGTTGTTAGGATCAGCGAAATCTGTCGGCGAATTAATCTTGAAGCTGTCACCTACCGCTGTCGGTAGATTGCTAGCCTGGGCCAGCAATGGCACCCCGGCGACGCCAAAAGAAAACAAGGTGGCCCAGCCGGCCTGCACCCCTCCCCGTAGATAATTATTCATTGTGAACCCCCAAATTATTAAATCATGTCGCAATAACGCTTGATCCGCGCTCATTGCGATGGAGAGATCTTTCCACAATGCGTACATACAAACTGTGATCAGCTTCACAGTTCCTACGTTTATTATTCGTCAAGCCGTGGCAGAGTCCTGTGGCACTTGTTGCCGGCAAGGGTTTCCGCGCACAAGCATCCGCTCGACCCCTTCGTGAATTAAGCAGTCAAGATACTGTGGGTGACCTGTTTCGAGCGCGCGTTCTTACTCCCACTCGATCGTCGCCGGCGGCTTGCCGGAGATGTCGTAGACCACGCGCGAGAGTCCAGGCACTTCGTTGACGATACGCCGCGAGCAGATGTCCAGCAGTTCATAGGGCAGATGTGCCCAGCGTGCGGTCATGAAATCGATGGTTTCGACGGCACGCAAAGCGACGACGGGTTCGTGGCGGCGGCCGTCGCCGGTGACGCCGACGCTTTTCACCGGCAGGAACACTGCGAATGCCTGACTGGTCTTGTCGTACCAGCCGGCCTTGCGCAGTTCTTCGATGAAGATGTGATCGGCGAGGCGCAGGGTGTCGGCGGCGCGCTTGGTGACTTCACCGAGGATGCGTACGCCGAGGCCGGGGCCGGGGAAGGGATGACGATGTACCATTTCCGCCGGTAGTCCAAGCTCGAGACCGATTTTGCGCACCTCGTCCTTGAACAGCTCGCGCAGCGGTTCGACCAGCTTGAGTTTCATGCGCTCCGGCAGGCCGCCGACATTGTGGTGGCTCTTGATCATGTGCGCCTTGCCGGTCTTGGCGCCGGCGGACTCGATCACGTCGGGATAGATCGTGCCCTGCGCCAGAAAATCCACGTCCTTGATCTTGCCGGCTTCCTCGTCGAAGACTTCGATGAACAGCCGGCCGATGATTTTGCGCTTGGCTTCCGGATCGGTGATCCCTTCGAGTTCGCCGAGGAAGCGCGCTTCGGCGTTGACGCGGATTACCTTGACGCCGAGGTTCTTGGCGAATACCTGCATGACCTGATCGCCTTCCTGATGGCGCAGCAGACCGTGGTCGACAAACACGCAGGTGAGCTGGTCGCCGATCGCCTTGTGCAGCAGCGCCGCGACGACCGATGAGTCGACGCCGCCCGATAGTCCCAGCAGCACTTTGCCGCCGCCGATCTGCGCGCGCACCCGCGCGATCGAGTCCTCGATGATGTTGCCTGCCGTCCACGCGCTACCGCAGCCGCAGATGTCGTGCACGAAGCGCGCGTAGATGCGCGTGCCCTGCGTGGTATGGGTGACTTCCGGATGGAACTGAATCGCGTACAGCTTGCGTGTCTCGTCGGCGATACCGGCGATCGGCACATCCTTGGTCGATGCGATCAGCTTGAAGCCGACGGGGATTTCGCTGACGCGGTCGCCGTGGCTCATCCAGACGTCCAACAGGCCGTGGCCTTCGCCGTTGACGCGATCCTCGATGTCGCGCAGCAGCGTGGAATGGCCACGCGCACGGATCTCGGCATAGCCGAATTCCTTGATGTGTCCCGGCTCGACCTTGCCGCCGAGCTGTTCGGCCATCGTCTGCATGCCGTAGCAGATGCCAAGTACCGGCACGCCGAGATTCCATACACAGTCCGGTGCGCGCGGCGAGCTCGCTTCCGTCACCGATTCCGGTCCACCCGACAGCACGATGCCTTTCGGCGCGAAGGCGCGCACTGCGGCTTCACCGATATCCCAGGGATGGATCTCGCTGTAGACGCCGAGCTCGCGGATGCGACGGGCGATGAGCTGTGTGTATTGCGACCCGAAATCGAGGATGAGGATTTTATCGGCGTGGATATTCATGCGGAGTGGCGCCTTTTCAAAGTGTGATTTTAGTCGATCACACCCGCGGAGCGCCGCTCATGCCACCATTCCACAATGAATGAACAATCCGCAGTCACGCTCGCTGTCGTCGGTGGCGGCCCGGCTGGTTTGATGGCAGCCGAGGTCGCGCGCGCGGCTGGCGTCGACGTCGACATCTACGAGGGCATGGGTTCGGTCGGCCGCAAGTTTCTGCTGGCGGGCAAGGGTGGGCTGAACCTCACGCACTCCGAGCCATTCGACGCCTTCGTGCGACGCTACATCGGACGCGAGCCGGAAGTTGCGCGCTGGCTGCAGGTTTTTGACGCCGATGCGCTACGGGCGTGGGCCCGGCAGCTCGGAGTCGAAACCTTCGTCGGCAGCTCCGGCCGCGTGTTTCCGGTCGGGCTCAAGGCCGCGCCGTTGCTGCGCGGCTGGGTGCGTCGTCTGAGGGAGCAGGGAGTGCGTTTCCATGTCCGCCATCGCTGCGAAGGTTGGGACGAAACCGGCGCACTGCGATTCCGCACACCGGATGGCGAGCGCCGCGTGCATTCGAATGCGGTGATATTCGCGCTCGGCGGCGGCAGCTGGCCGCAACTCGGCTCAGACGGCGCGTGGACGTCGTGGCTGACGGCGGCGGGCGTGGACCTGGAGCGGCTGCAGCCGGCGAACTGCGGATTCGATATCGATTGGAGCGAGCATTTCGCGCAACGCTTCGCCGGTTGGCCGGTGAAACGAGTCGTGGCGATCCTGCGCGGCGACAGGGGCGAACGCCGGCAGCAACAAGGAGAATTCATCGTCACCGCGACCGGCGTCGAGGGCGGCTTGATCTATGCGTTATCGGCATCGCTGCGTGACGAAATCAATGCGAATGGCGCCGCGGTTCTGCATCTCGATCTCGCGCCGGGGCATGAGGCGGCACAACTTGCGCGCGACCTCGGGCGCCCGCGCTCGGGCCGGTCGCTGAGCGAGACTTTGCGCCGCATCGCAGGGTTCGACGCCGTCAAGACCGGACTCGTTTACGAAGTGGTGCCCAAGGCCGACTTCGCCGATGCCGAGAAACTGGCGGTGTGGATCAAAGCGCTGCCGCTGACACTCACGCGTCCCCGGCCATTGGCCGAGGCGATCAGCAGTGCCGGCGGCGTCAGGTTTGATGCAGTAGACGATCGGCTCATGCTGCGCACCCGCCCAGGCGTGTTCTGCGCAGGAGAGATGCTGGACTGGGAAGCACCAACCGGCGGCTACCTGCTCGCGGCATGTGTGGCGAGCGGGCGATGCGCCGGTGCGGGCGCGGTGGAATGGCTGCGTGGTTCGCGCTTGCTCGGATAGCGCGCAATCGCCTGGATTTTGATCAATATCAGGCCGCAAGCGGCATGTCGCACTCGACACCCAAGTCTAGCTGCTCGCCGCGATCCTCCTCGCGATGCGCAGTTAGTGTCGGTTTTTAAAAAGATTCTAAGAATCCCGGAGCGCGACTGGGCGACAAGAGCCGTATGGGATGAATATTTGATACTTACACGTAATATTTGCTCAAACCGTCGCTTTCGCTTCTCGCGCCAGGGCGCTTTAGCTTCCGGTCGCGACGCTATGCAGCGGGCGTGATCATCCGTTAGTGGGTTGCCGTCCTCCCAGCGGATGTTTAGCATTCATGTCCCAATAACTCCAGGAGACCCACGTGACCTTCACCGAACTGCTCAGTAAGCTGCCAGCTGCTTTCAATCCTGATGCCGCCGCCGGCACCAATTGCGTCATCCAGTTCAACACCTCGACGCCGGGCTACGCCACGCTCAAGAATGGTGCCTGCAGCGTCAGCAGCGGCAGCGCGCCGAACGCCGATGTCACCATCACCATGGAAGACAACGACATGGTTCAGCTGATGATGGGTGAACTCAATGGCATGACCGCGTTCATGACCGGCAAGCTGCAGGTCGATGGCGATCTGATGCTGGCGCAGCGCATGGCGAACTTCTTCGACGCCACCAAGCTGTAAGCGAATTCTGACAAACGACAATAACCCTGGATCCGAGCCCCGGGGTTTTTTCATCGCATTTGCAGTTGCCGGTTTGGCACAGATGATTTGTGCTCACCGGCAGGCGGGAGAAGTACGTCCTGATTGAGTTTCCGATCGACAATCCGATATAGGGATACTAAAAAGCGGATCATGACGACCCAATCGAAAGCAAATCGTCCCGCTCACATGGCCCGGCGTCGCATTGCGATGCTTTGCTTGGTGACGTCGGTTCTGGGACGGCCCGCTTTCGCGGCGATCGATGTGCTCCCGAACCTGCAGATCAACGGCTTCGGCACCGTTGGCGCTCAGCACACCGAGATTTCCCAGCCTTGGACATTCCGTCGCGATAACTCGGAGCCGGGAGAGTCGGGCGGGTATGGCGATGCGCTTGCCGATTCGCGCATCGGCATGCAGGCCAATTACACGATGGGGTCCAAATGGGGAGCGGTCGGGCAGTTCGTACTCAAAGAGCAGGGCCACGGCATCCCGCCCATTCAACTGGTCGACTGGGCTTTTATTTCGTACCAGCCCATAGCGGATCTGACCCTGCGTCTGGGTCGAACCAGCGAGGACCTGTTTCTGCTGGCGAACTATCGTGATGTCGGCTTTGCTTTTCCGTGGGTGCGACCTAACACGGAATTTTATGGATGGCTTCCGGTGTTTTATGTGGACGGAATCGATGTAACGGAAACTTGGCAGATCGGCAACAGTGTCTGGCACGCCAAGACCGCTTACGGACCGCGTCAAAGTACGACAGTAGTCGTCCCGCCCGCCGACGCTCCGAGCAAATCACGTTCCGAGAATATCTTTGATCTGGGGTTGTCGAGCGAGTTCAACGGAATCACCGTCAAGCTGAGCTATCAACTCTCGCACACGTCTCTGGTTGATTTTCAGCAGCTCGATGATTTGGTGCAGGGACTGCAGCAGATCCAGTCGTTGTTTACGAGCCTGGGACAAACGGAGAACGCGGCGACAGCCAGTGAACTGAGTACCAGGCTGAAGCTCGATCACACGCTGACACGCTACATGGGTTTGGCCGTGACCTATGATCGCGGCCCGTGGCTGCTGCAAGGCGAAGTCAGCTATGTCAACGGCGAAGTTCTAGTCGTTAACGGCTGGCGCAGCTATGCCAGCTTCGGCTATCGGATCGGACCCGTCACCCCTTTTGCAATGATTGGCCGCGCGCTCCCGAAGCGAAGTGGGACGCCGATTCCATATAACTGGACAGCCGATCTGACGCCTGCCTTGGGCGCTGCCCCGGGGCTCATCGAACAAATCCAGCTCGCCGGTAGCCAGTCTGCCCAAGGCTCCAACTTAGCGCGCGTTGACCAGCGCTCGGTATCGCTGGGCGCACGCTGGGACGTTGCCGCCCAGATCGCGCTGAAATTCCAATGGGACTATTTTCACGTCTATCCAAACGGATCGGGGTTGTGGGGAAATAACGTCGACCCCGCGATCCCACCGGTCCTTCCCGCTGCCTACGCGAACGTTTTTTCCACCACGCTGGACTTCGTGTTCTGACCATGCGCAAGTTCATCCACATCCTGGTCGGCACTTTCATGGCGTTGAGTTCCGCGCATGCGCGGGCGGACATTTATGTAGTGGTCAACAAATCCAATCCGGTTCACAGTCTCACGCAGAAGGAAGTGGTGAATATATTCATGGGGCGCACTCATGCGTTTGCCGGCGGCGATTATGTGCGTGCATTCGATCTGCCGCGTGACAGCGGTGCGCACGAGCAGTTCTATCAATTGCTGATCGGCATGACGGTCGCCCAGGTGAATACCTACTGGGCGCGGCTGATATTTACCGGGCAAACTTTGCAGCCCAAGGCGCTCGACAACGAAGATGCGATGATCGAAACCGTCAGGCGTAATCCGGGTGCAATCGGCTATCTGACTCAGGAGCCCTTAGACAAGGATGTGCAGGTGGTGCTTGTGCTTAAAACCGGTCAAGATCACAACTGATCATTGCCCCGTGTATTTGATGCCGTTACTTTACGCGCCGAGCAGCGTTTTCAAGTAGGGATTGAGAAACACGCCCTTGGGATCCAGCTCGCGACGAACGCGCTGGAATTCACCCCACTGCGGATACAACGGTGCAAGCTCCGGCGCGGCGAGGCTGTGCATTTTGCCCCAGTGCGGGCGTCCGCCGTGGCTGCGGAAGATCGCTTCGGCGCCGCGAAAATAAGCGTCGTAATCCATGCCGACGTATTGGTGTACGGAAATCGCAACCGAGTCGCGTTTGTAGAATGGCGAGAGCCAGATGTCATCCCCGCGTACGTAGCGGTATTCGACCGGAAAATGCACCTGCACTTTCTTGCGCTCGACGAACTCTGCAAGTTCGCGCAGCGCGTCGGCGCCATTTGCGATGGGTAACTCATATTCCATTTCGTGAAAGCGGACCAAGCGCGGGCTTGAGAACGCGCGATGGCAATCGGCGACCATCGTGCCTTCGTCGCCCTTCATGGTCCACGCGATGAATTTCGAGATTGGCGCAGCCCAGTCTGGATTGGCGCGCGCGATGCGCGACGCGAGGCCGAAGGCGCCGTTTTCCACGATCAGCTCCGTAGCCGTGGTAAAGCCACGGTTGGACTCCGGCTCTTCTGTCGGATCCATGAGCTTGATGCCAGCCACACGCGTATGCGGAAACCAGTAGAACTCGAAGTGGCGATGATCCGCGGCTAACTGCGGAGCTTCTGCCAGACACTCGTCGAGATCCATCGTCTTCTTGATCAGCCTGAGTTTGTAGCGCGGCTGTAGCGCGATCGTCAGCTTCGCGATTACGCCGAGCGCACCGAGCGATACGCGCGCGGCGGCAAATAGAGCCGGGTTTTCGTTCGCGGAGCAGGTCACCGTGTCGCCACTCGCAAGCACCAGCGTCAGCGCCTTTACCTGCGACGAGATTGAACCGAGCCCGAGGCCGGTGCCGTGTGTGCCGGTGGCGACCGCGCCGGCGATCGACTGCTTGTTGATGTCGCCGAGATTGAGCATGCCGTAACCGCGTGTCGACAGCTCGTGTCCGAGCGGTTGCAGCCGCGTGCCGGCCCAAAGAACCGCGTTGCCATCGTCGATCGACTCGATACCGGTGAGATGGTCGAGGCTTAGCAGCACGCCATCGGTTGCAACCAGCGGCACGAACGAGTGCCCGCTGCCGGCGACGCGGATAGTGAGCCCGCCATCCACAGTCTCGCGGATCACTGCCTGCAACTCGCCGAGTGATCGCGGCTGGCCGAGCGCTGCCGGTTTAAAGCGCACGAGCCCGGACCAATTGCGCCAATTGCGCGCCGGCATCAGCGACGGGGATGTGATATCCGCGGTCATGAAAATTTTTTCGGCGTCAGAAAAAGCATTGGCCTTCGCCGCGATAGGTGGGCACCTCGCCGACAATCGAGCCGGCGCGCATCAGGAAGAAGCGTTCAAACCGTTCAGCCAGTTCGCCCGCTTTGGCATGGCGGAAGAACAGCGGCTCGCCGACCGCCACGTCCACGTGCGGCGGTAGCCGCACCGGCGTCTGCACTTCGCCGGCGCCCTCGTCAGGCAATAACACCGCACCTTCGGGAAGGACCGGAATCGGCAACCGGTCGACACCGGCTGGTCCGGACGCGACGTAGCCGCCGCCGGCACAGGTGACGATGCCTTGCGCAGGATGCCGCACCACTTGCAGCGCGAAGAACAGCGCCGGGGTGTGGCGGAACGCGTGGAAGTGATCGAACAGCACCGGCGCATACAAACCGGATCCGGCAGCAGTTTCGGTCACGGCACTGTCTTCCGCTGTTGTCTCCAGACTGCCGGTGCCGCCGCCGTTGACAAATTCCAGGTCGAAGCCAGCGATGCGCAAGGCGTTGACCGTGGCCACGCGCCGCGCCGTCAGCTCGCGCACCGAGCGCTGTTTGAGCCAGCGCAGGAAGACATTGCGTAGCGCGTAGCCGGGCACATCGTCTTGCAGACCGGCGATCTGTGCCTCGTAGCCCATCAGCCCCACCAACCGCAGGGCATCAGGGGCCGCGGCGATGCGCCGGGCCAGTGCGACCGCCTGTTCCGGCGTTGTCACCGGTGAACGGCGCACGCCGAAATGCAGCGGACCAAACGTCGATGACATATCGAGGTCGATCGCGAGCCGGAACACCACGCCGCGCGCGCGCGCGCTGGCGACGATTGGTCCGAGCTGAGCCGTGTCGTCGACCATCAGCGTTACGCGAGTGCCTTCTTTCAAGGCCTGCGCCACGGCGTCAAGATCGGTGCGATCGACCGTCGGATACGCGACCAGTAGATCATCGAAGCCATTGCTTGCCAGCCACGCCGCCTCGCGCGCGCTGTAACAGAGCAAGCCGCGGAAGCGCGGTGAAAGCTGCTGCATGCGCCGCATGATCTCGACGCAGCGGATCGACTTCGATCCGAGGCGGATCGGCAGCGGATCGGCGCGTGCCAGCATCGCTTGTGCGTTGGCTTCGAGCATATCGAGATCAACGATAGCCAGCGGCAGTGGCAGGCCGATGATGGCGCGCCGCAGTCGCGCGTATTGCCGCGCTCCGTCCAGAACAGTGCCGCGCACCTGTTGCGGAGCCGGCACCGGCGGATTCATGACAGCGAACCACCTTCCGCGACGCGGGTCAGTGCGCGCGCGACGCGGGTGCGCTGACTCTTCGTCAGCGGCGAGGCGTGCATCAGCTCGAGCAGCCACAGACCTTCGGTCGCCAGGTGCACGATCGCCGCGCGCTCGAACGGTACGTCGGCCGCAAGCGCGCGGAAGCGGCTGCGAAAATATCCCGCGACATGGCTCATCAGCTTGGGATTGTTGGTGACCGCCGCCAGCAATGCGCCGCTGACGCGATCATCGGTGTCTGGTGCACGTAGCGAGTTCTTTACGTAGGCCTTGAGCGCGCGCCCAGGCATGTCCGGCAGTTGTTTCGACACTGCATTCAGCGCGGACGCATTGTGTTCGACGATTCGGCCGATCATCGCCTCCAGCAGTGCGTCCTTGGTCGGAAAGTTGTACATCACGCCGCCTTTGCTGACGCCGGCGCGGCGCGCGACGGCGTCGAGCGTGAGACGGCCGGCGCCTTCCTTGACGACCACGGCTTCGGCCGCGTCGAGCATGGCATCCCGCGAACTGGGGCGTCCGCGCTTGGGTCCTTGTTGTGTCATGACAGGTGACGAACTCCGGGAAGTTGATTACTTTACCGACCAGACGGTACAGTAAATAGACGATCAAAACGCTGTCAAGCATGGTAATTGATGCGGCATGCTCCGGCTGCGGGGAGGGATCATGAATATTTCGCGTATTAATCTGTTTGCGCTGGCGACGCTTGCCGCGGGCTCGGCGTTGGCCGCGACTGACGCGCAGATCGCACGCCTGGGTCAGGATCTGACGCCTATTGGTGCCGAAAAGGCGGCGAGCAAGGACGGGGCGATTCCCGCGTGGGGCGGCGGTGATTCGGTCATGCCGGCTGGCTGGAAGACTGGTCAGCCGCGTCCTGATCCATACGCGGCGGAAAAACCATTGTTCGTCATCAATGCCGCGAACACGGACCAATATAAGGACCAGCTATCGCCGGGGCAGATCGAGCTGCTGAAGACGATCAAGGGCTACCGGATGGACATCTATCCGACGCATCGCTCCTGCGGTTTCCCGGAACTGGTCTATCAGCGCACGAAGGAGAACGCGAAAATCGCGAAGCTCGCTGCAGATGGCTACAACCTCGAAGCAGCCACTGGAGCGGGTGTCCCGTTTCCGTTGCCGGACAACGGTGCGCAGGCGATGTGGAATCACAAGCTGCGCTGGCAAGGCGAGGGACGCATCGAGCCCAATTACACGATGCTGTCGCCGCAGAAAGGCGGTTCCGATTTTTTGCGCATCGAATACGTTGCCAACTATCTGGCTCCGTACCAGTCGCCCGGGACCAAGTCGCTCGCCGACGCCAAGGGTGTGGAACTGGATTTCTATCAGGAAACCACTTCGCCGGCGGCATTGGCCGGCACGCTCGTACTGGGTATCTACTATCTCTCGCATCCGAATGAGGGCTGGCAGTATTTCCCAGGACAGCGCCGCGTGCGCCGCCTTTCCACCTACGCCTACGACGCGCCGCTGATTGGCCTGCAGGATACCTATTACGTTGACCAGGCATGGATGTACAACGGAACGCTGGATCGCTACGACTTCAAACTCGCCGGCAAGCAGGAACTGCTGGTGCCATATAACAGTTTTGAATTGCGCAACGCCGGACGCTTTAAGATCGAAACACTGTTCGGCAAGGACATGCTGAATCCGGAGGCGCGTCGCTACGAGCGGCATCGTGTGTGGCGTATCGAGGCGACGGTCAAGCAGGGCATGCGTCACTCGGCGCCGAAACGTACGTTTTATCTGGACGAGGATACCTGGGACGTGCTCGTCGAGGATTTGTACGACGCGCAAGGCAAGATCCAGCGTGTTGCCGAAGGCAGCATCCTGCCAGCATGGGAGCTCGGTGCCTGCATCAGTCAGGAGTTCACCAGCTACGACCTGCCCAGCGGCCGCTATTTCGGCGATGTGTTTACGCTCGGCGAACCGGAAACCGATTGGCTGGCGGCGAAGGAGGGACGTCTGAAGCCGGAGATGTTCACAGTAGATTCGCTGCGACGTGAGGGCGCGCGCTGACTGGGTTCGCTGCATCGGTCTGCTGCAGGGGAGGGTGATGTTCGACGGGAACCGCACACATTGGGGAACGATCGCTGTCGTGGTCGCGGCGCTGTGTTCGTCGCTGCCGGCGCTGGCGTTCAAGTTCGATCTCGGCGACGGCTTCAATGGCAGTTTCGATTCGACGATTTCCTACGGCATGGCGATGCGCATGTCGAACCGCAGCTGCGCGCTGGTCGGCCGCGACAACGGCGGCTGCGCAGCGCTGGGTGCGGAATTGCCCGAAGCATCCGCGGATGCGTTCTTCCTGAACGGCGACGACGGCAATCTCGACTACAGCAATCACCAGATCATCGATGCCGTCGTCAAAGGTACGCACGAGTTATATCTGAAGGCGCCTGACGGCTGGAGTGGGTTCGCGCGCGTTACTGAACTCTACGACGGTGCGATCGGCCGCACACAGCGCACCGATCTGGCGGGCGAGGCGAAGCGGTTTTCGGTCTACAACATTCAGCCGCTCGACGCGTACATCAACAAAAATTTCGACTGGCTCGGTCGCGGCGCACGCATTCGCGTCGGTAATCAGATCGTCAGCTGGGGTGAGGATTTCTTCGTGCTCGGCGGTATCAATTACGTCAATGCCTATGACGTGCGGCGCGCGCATGTGCCTGGTACGCAGGTGAAGGAAATCCTGCGGCCGTCGCCGATGGTGTCGCTGAATACGGATCTGGTCGAGGATTTGAGTCTGGAGACGTATTACCAGTGGCACTGGCAGTCATACATGCTCGATCCGGTTGGCACTTATTTCTCGACGGTCGATGCCGTCGGCAAAGGCAACAGTGGCGCGATCTACATTCCGACTTCAGTGCTGAACCAGCAGTTGGCGCAGTACGCCGGAATCCTCTCGCTGCTGGGATTGAATTCGCAACTGCCGTACAACACGGTCGGTGACCCGGGCGGCACCGGGTTGACGCCCGCGCAGCTTGGCAGCACGCAATCCGTCGGAGTACGCGTGGCGAACGGTTTGTTGCCCGTCAATGCGGGACCGCTGAAAAAATTCGCGGCGAATGCAGTCGTTGCCCTGGCATTGCCGACCGGTACGGCGATCCCACTGGTGTCCGATACCGGCGCATCAAACAGTGGCCAGTACGGTGCCGCGCTGCGCTATCACGCGGACTGGGCCGACGGCGACTTCGGTTTTTACTACGAGCACTACAACGAGAAGATCCCCTTCGTCACGTACACCGTGGATCCAGCGCTGGCGGCATACAATCCTCTGTCCGCCGGTTACCGAATCGAATATCCAACCGGTCGCAAACTGTTCGGACTATCGTTCAATACCAACGTCAGCGACTGGGCGCTCGGCAGCGAGCTATCGTATCGGCCGAATCAGGCAGTCGGCATCGACACTTCGGTGCCGTCGGGCAGCGACGCGAAGAGCGCAAAATTCGCCTGTGCCAATGGCGGCGGCGAGGCAGCCGGCAAGTACTGCAAGGGCTGGGTCGATGAGGCGGATTATCAATTCGATCTTTCCGCGCTGCAGATCTTTTCGCCGAACGACGGTATCGGTGGCTGGATTCTGCCCGCGCTTGGTGCGAGCGAGGGTGACGTGATCTTCGAAGTGGGTGGTACCTACTATCCTGGTATCAGCCCGCTCGACGGTACGCCGTGGTCGCTGCCGGCCTACACATTGCCGAGCAAGATTTCGACGGGCTTCGTTACTGAAATAGTGGTCACGTATCCGGATGCATTCGGATTGGGTTTCAACTGGTCGCCGCAGATCGATTACTCGCAAGGGCTAGCCGGCAACTCGCCGAACGCGATTCCGTGGCAGGAAGGGGTGAAGGCGGCGACGCTATCGCTGAATTTGAACCGCAATAACACGATCACGTCCGGACTCGCGTATACGTGGTACTGGGGCGGTGGGCCGAAAAATATGCTCAGTGATCGCGATTTCCTGAGTCTCAACGTCGCCTACAATTTCTGACGCCACGATGCTCAGCATGTACGTCGGTCGTATCGAGGATTTTTTGTTCGCGTACCGACGCGTGGTACTGGCGGCGCTTGCACTGGTGACGATCGCCATGGGCCTCGCCGCTTCGCAGCTGCGCATGTCGGCAGGGTTCGAGAAGTTGCTGCCAACGAATCACGAATACATTCGCACCTTCGAGCAGTATCGCGATGAACTGTTCGATGCCAATCGTATTGCGATCGTCGTGCATCCGCGGCGCGGCGACATCTGGAACGCATCGACACTGAAGACGCTGCTGGATGTCACCAGCGCGGTCACCTTCCTGCCGGGTGTCAATCGTGGCAGCGTGGTTTCGCTGTGGACCCCGAATATCTTTCTGACGCAGATCACCGAGGACGGTTTCCGCGCCGATCCCTTGATCAGCGGCACGATCACACCTGACGCGCTGACATCGGCCGTCATCGATCAGATCCGCGGTCGTGTTATCGAGGGCGACTACGTCGGCAAGCTGGTCGCGAAGGACGGCAGTGGTGCGATGGTTGTCGCGGAGATCATGGATCGCGATCCGCACACCGGCGCCGCCCTCGACTACATCGACTTCGGCCATCTACTGGAACAGAAGATCCGCAAACCGTTCGAAAACGCGGATACCGAAATCCGCATCGTTGGTTTCCCGATGGAAGTCGCCGATATCGCCGACGGCGCCAGCAGCGTGCTGAAGTTCTGTGGCATCGCGCTGCTGCTGACTGCGCTTGCTGTATTTTGGTACTGCCGCTCGTGGCGGTTGACGCTGCTGCCGATTTTCTGCTCTCTGACATCGCTGGTCTGGCAGTTCGGGACGTTGCACCTGATCGGCTTCGGACTCGATCCGCTGGCGGTACTGGTGCCGTTCCTGGTATTCGCGATCGGCGTGTCGCACGGTGTGCAGCAGATTAATTTCATCGTGCGCGAAATCGGCGCGGGCGCCGATACGCAGACCGCCGCGCGCCGGAGTTTCAGCGGCTTGCTGATTCCGGGCACGCTGGCGCTGGTCACCGCACTGGTTAGTTTTGTCACTATGACCCTGGTACCGATTCCGATGATCCGCGAACTGGCGATCACGGCATCGATTGGCTTAGCGTACAAGGTCATCACCAATCTCGTGATGCTGCCGCTGGCCGCTTCGCTGTTCGATTTTTCGCAGGCGTACGCCGAACGCGCGCTGGCGCGACAGGCACAGCGCGCCGCATGGATGGGCCCCATCCTCCTGGTGGCCGTGCCGCGTTATGCAATGCGCGTGACTTGGGGCACGCTACTGATATTCGTTGCAGCGGTGATGCTCAGCCACGGACGTGTCGTTGGCAGCCTGCAGCCGGGAGCGCCGGAACTGCGGCCGGACGCGCGTTACAACCTCGACTCGCTGGCGATCGCACGCAGTTTCGACGTCGGCCTCGACTGGCTCACCGTCGTCGTTGAAGCGCCATCGGACTCCTGCGGCAATGTCGAGCTGATGAAGTTCGTCGATGAGTTCGGCTGGGAGATGCGCAACGTGAGCGGTGTCGTCTCGGCCGAATCGGTGGCTACGCTGACCAAGCTTTACAACGCCGGTCTTAACGAAGGACAGCCGAAGATGGCGACGGTGCCGCGCGATACCAAATCGCTGGCCTTCACGATTGCGCAGATGCAGGAGGCGCGCGGCATCAAGGGCAAGGATTGCGGCTGGCTCGCGGTGAATTTGTACCTCGCCGATCATCGCGCGACGACCATTGCCGGCGTGGTCGACGCGGTAAAAGCTTTCCGTGCGACGCATGCGATGCCGGGCGTGACGCTGCGGCTGGCGAGCGGCAACGCCGGTGTCGAGGCTGCGACCGACGAAGTGCTGGCGAGCAATGAGTTGCCGATGATGCTGTATGTCTATGCCGCTGTTGTCCTACTGGTGTTCATCGCCTATCGCGACTGGCGCGCGATGCTCGCTTGCTGTCTGCCGCTGACGGTGGCGACGGCCGTCGGTTATGCATTCATGAAAATGCTGGCAATCGGACTGACCGTCTCGACCCTGCCGGTGATGGTGCTGGCCGTCGGTATTGGCGTGGATTACGCGTTCTATATCTACAACCGCCTGCAACTGCATCGTGCGGGCGGACTCGATATCGGTAAGGCGTTTGAGCGCACGCTGGCGGAAACCGGCGTTGCCACGATCTTCACGGCGCTGACGCTGTCCATCGGCGTCGCGACATGGAGCTTCTCCGCACTTAAGTTTCAGGCGGACATGGGCAAGCTGCTGACGTTCATGTTTCTCGTCAACATGGTGATGGCGATCACGGCGCTGCCGGCGTTCGCCGTCGTGCTCGAATATCTGTTTCCGCGCCGCGGCCGCGTACGCGTTCCGGGCTTCGGACATCACTGATGACACACATGGCACAGGTCCGGAACATCGCCGCGGGGTTCGCACTGATATCCATCACGTTATCGATAAAGGCGCTCGCCGCGACAAGTGTGCAGAAGCCCGCGGCGATTGTTGAGTATCCACAGCGCGCGCCGATGCTCGCCGCAACTCATGCCGGACATCGTGTCATCGCGGTCGGTGATCACGGCCTGATTCTGCTTTCGGATGACAACGGTCATGCATTCCGACAGGCACGCGCGGTGCCGACACAAGCGCTCCTCGACTCCGTTTTTTTCGTCGATGCGCGCCTCGGCTGGGCGGCCGGCCACGACGGCGTGATCCTGCACAGCAACGACGGCGGTGAAACGTGGACGCTGCAGCACGAGGACATCGACGGCGATCATCCGCTGTTCGCGATCCGTTTTCTCGACGCGCAGCGTGGCTTCGCGGTGGGGTTGTTCGGTGTCGCCGCGCGCACTGAAGACGGTGGTCAGACTTGGCACAGGTTCCGGCTGCAAGCAGAGGGGGATGAAGATCACCATCTATATTCGATTTTCGGCGGGGATAACGGTGCGCTTTTTGTCGCTGCCGAAGCGGGATTGATCTATCGCTCCGGCGACGCGGGAATTACGTGGCGATCGATTCAGACGGGCAACGTCGGATCGTTTTGGACGGGCGTGCATCTTGCGGACAGCAGCCTGCTGGTGGCTGGTCAAAGCGGTCATGTGTTTCGGAGCAGCGATGGTGGCACAAGCTGGACCGAAATCGAATCGGGCACCCGACAATCGCTGACCGATATCGAAGTGCGTGCCGACGGTACGGTCCTGATCACCGGCCTCGCCGGCGTGACGCTGACAAGCCACGACAGCGGTCTTCATTTCGAGCTGGAGCAGCGGTCCGACCGTGCGCCATTAACTACCGCGATCGTTGCCGATGACCGCGTCATATTGTTCGGTAACGAGGGCGTTATCGATGATCTTCGTTAAAAAAATGAACCATCGATTTCGTCACGGTGGAATGGGGGGAGACGGGCAATGATCAAAATGAACAAAGGTGTGGCAGCATCGCGCATCGTGGGTATCGCGGTGCTGACGTTTTTCACTCAATTCGCGACGGGCTGCAAGAACCATGACAGCGGTGCCGATGCCAACGCAGGCAGTATCTTTCTTGACGTCCTACCTGCGGGTAACAATGGCAACTCTGCGGGGGGCGCCGGCCTGCCACTGCCGGGATTCCCGGCCAAATATCCACCCAATTTTGCCGATCAGGCCGGGCTTTACGGCGATCTCAGCTACGCACAACCGAATCTGCGCGCGGCGCCGTGCAATCCGCCGGTGGATATTTCACAGCACAGCGCATCGTCGGATCTCGCCTGCAATTATTTCAAGAATGAAGGCCTGACGCCGGACAAGGTGGTTTCCACAGAAAAGCTCGCGACGCCCTACGACGGCACCGTGACCATTCAGCGCGACGGCTGGGGTGTGCCCTTCGTCACCGCTGACAATCGCCGCAATGCGATGTACGGCTTCGGTTACGCGCAGGCCGAGGACCGGCTGTGGTTGCTCGATGCGCTCCGCAACGTTGGTCGCGGCCGCCTGACGGAGTTTCTCGGTGCGGCGCCCGAGTTCGTCGGCATCGACGCCGGACTCGCGCTGACCGCGGGGTACAGCGAAGATGAACTGGCACAGATGGTGGACGCTTCCGCCGCCAAGTTCGGTGATTTTGGCACCTTCATACTTGGGGATATCGACGCTGATCTCGCCGGCATTAACGCTTACATCGACTCCCTGTCCGGGGTCAACGCCGATAAGAAGCCACCTGAATACCTGTTGCTCAAGCAAGGCGGTTTTCCACCGCCGCATTTCACGCGCAACGACATTGTTGCATCCGCGATCTTCATCCAGGCTTTGTTCGCGATCGGCGGCGGCTCCGAGAGCACCAACGAATTGTTGCTGCAGCAGATCGATCCAACCGTGACCGCTGGCGTCGCCACCGTTCCTGAGAACGCCTGTAAGATCTGGCGTGATATCCGCCACGCCGATGATCCGGATGCGACACGCACGACGGATCATTCGGCACAGCAATCGCCCGCGAGCCTTGATGAGACCTGCCCGCAGACGCTGCCGGCCGGTGCGGCGATCTGGGATGTCGGTAGCTACCAGGCGTTCAATGCGTATGTAGTCGGAGAGGTGGTCGCCGCCAATGCCGTCCCTACTGTGGCATCGAGAAAAAATAGCGGCGCGGTGGCTCGTGGCGTCGTGCATACGATGCTTGCCGCCCATAAGGCGCACGGTTCCAGGTCGACGAAGCTGCGCGCAACCGTCGCGCTGAGCCCGTATGAGCAGTTGCGCGGCGCGCTGAGGCGGGCCGGAGTAGGGTTGCCCGGCAGTATGTCGAACTGGATGGCGGTGACGGCCGCGCACACGCAAAGCGGGCATCCGATCGGCGTGATGGGGCCGCAGACCAGTTATTTCGATCCTCAACTGTTATGGGAAGTGGCGCTGAAATCGAACGGTGGCACGGCGCTGGATTTCAACGGTCGTGGCATCGTGTTCGCCAATTTGCCGTACATTCTCATTGGGCGCGGCTCCAACTATGCGTGGAGCGCAACGTCTGGTGACAGCGATCTGATCGATACGCGCGTGTCATATCTGTGCAATCTCGATGGCTCGCCAGCGTCGCGCGATACCGGCACGGATGGTTTTCCGCAGGCGGACGGCTATTTGTACGACGTCGGTGACGGCAACGGCATGCAATGCCGGCCACTGTACCGGCGCCATGACGAGTGGATTGCGAAACCATCGGTGGCTTCGATCGGCTCCAGCGGACCGCTGGCGAGAAAGCAGGTCGATCGTTATGTGCTGCGCACGCACTACGGACCCGTATTCGCCACTGCCACCGTCAATGGTTTGCCGGCGGTGATCTCAACGCAGCGCTCGACGTTCTTCGGCGAGTTGGACACGACGGTGCCGTTCGCGCTGACGGCGACATCATCCGCATATGGCGCGCAGCGCTTCCAGCAGTTGTTCAATGGCGTTACCGGCACGTTCAACTGGCTTTACGTTGATAGCACAGACGTCGGCTATGTACAGAGCGGTTTGTTGCCGCTGCGCGCGGCGGCGCAATCGCCCGATCTGCCGGTATGGGGCGACGGGCGCTACGAATGGGCCAACGACCGTGCGCTTACCGCGGAATTTTTTTCAACCTACGGCGGCAGCGTTTCGTATCCGGGACGCGTCACGCCGGTTGCGCAAAACGGTGGCCCGCTGAACGGCGGTTATTATGAATGGCAGAACTTTCTGCCGCTGGCTTCGCATCCACAGGATTTGAATCCGGCCAAGGGTTACATTCTGAGCTGGAACAATTCGCCGGCGAAAGGCTGGTGGGCGGCGGATAATCGCGCCGGCTGGGCGGCAATCCATCGTGTCGACACCGAGAAACCGCGCTTCGATGCCTTCCTGGCGGCGAACCGCAAATTCGACTTTGCCAACGTCGTCGAAATCATGGGCGACGCGGGCTATACCGACTTGCGCGGGCAGGAACTGCTGCCGCTGCTGCTACGCATGATGCAGGCGGGGACCTTGACGAGTACGCAGCAGCAGATCGTCGATTCGATGCAGCAATGGATCGATGACGGTTCCAGCGCATGGATCAGCGGACAGCCGGGGCTCGGCGCATGGCGGCGCGATCGCGACGGTGACGGCAAATACGATTCGCGCGAGCAAGTCGTGCTGATGGATGCCTGGTACCTGCATCTGATGGATACCATGACGTCGCAACTGGCGGCGCTTGCCCCCGATCCCGACGCTTACGGTTTAACCAGTTGTTCGAGTAACGTCATCCTTTGCCGCTACGACGCACCGCGGGCTCAGGGCTCTGCCTACGAGTTCGGCTGGTACCAGATCATGTACCGCATGCTGCAGACCACGCTAAACACGCCCGGTCATACTGACTATCGCGCACTGTTGTGCGCCGGTACGGGCGTGTTTGATGACTGCCGCACCGCGGTATTAAGTGCTCTCGATCTGGCGCTGACCGATCTCGGCGGGTGGAATAATCACACACGCTGGAGCGGCCGCGAGCTTCCGAATGCGATGGGCAAGACGAACGCGACCGTCGAACAGTATGACGAGATCGAATTCCAGGACTTCAGCCTGCTCGCCGATCCAGCGATGCCGTGGATCAACCGGCCGACTTTTCAGCAGGTGGTGGAAATCCATTGAAGTGCCTTGTTCGACAGTAACCTCAGGTTTGAAAAATGCATCGCGAAGTATCCGGCTGCGACGAAAGATTATTGCGACGCATCAACCGTTATGTCATTAAAAGCCGGTAAGATCGCGGCATGCGGCGGCCTGATTCGATCGATTCGCTCGCTGCGAAACTTTGCACAATGCGATAGGGTCGAATCACGCGTAGGGAGTCGTGCCACGTTACTGTCGAGAGACCGTAGGGGCACTCTCGCGGCGCGCCGTTAAATTATGACTGTTTGCGCACGCCGGCCGGGGGAAGGCCGCATGCGGTGTTCCATCGGGATCGGCTCCAAGGAAGGGCAGGCGACGGCTATTTTCGTCGCGCCGCTTTCCGCTCAGAGAGTGCCGGGGGATCTGATTGCTTGTTCGAGTCGAGGGTTTTCGGGATAGGGCTATGCCATGCCCTGGCGTTCCCCACTTCGCCCGCGATAACGGAATATTCCGAAGCTCGGATCCGCCGATCTTTTTCCATCACCCGCTTCATCTCCCACTTCAAAGGAATCCGCTTCGCTGCGAGGTTCGCTGCGCAGCGTTGCGATCATCATGAATTTCACCAACGAGCATCATCAGTTATTTGAAACGACCAAACGTTTTGTCGAGGAAGAACTGAATCCGCATGTTTCGGAGTGGGAACGAGCAGGGATTTGGCCGGCGCACGAAGTTCTTCGCAAAATGGGCGGTCTAGGTCTGCTCGGGATCAACAAGCCGGTCGAAGACGGCGGACTGGGACTCGATTATTCATACCAGGTCGCGTTCGCCGAAGCCCTCGGTCATTGCGCGTGCGGTGCGCTGCCGATGGCGATTGGCATCCAGACCGACATGGCGACTCCCGCACTGGCGCGTTTTGGTTCGGACTACGTCAGAAAGACTTACCTGAGGCCGGCGATTGCTGGTGAGCAGGTGGCGGCAATCGCGATTACGGAGCCCGGTGCCGGCAGCGACGTGGCGGCAATCAAGACGACCGCGCGCCGTGACGGCGATGACTATGTGATTTCCGGTACCAAGACGTGGGTTACCGGCGGCGCTCAAGCAGACTGGGCCTGCACACTGGTCAACACTGGGGGCGATGAGCGACACGGTAACAAGAGCCTGATTGTCGTGCCGCTTGATGCCGCGGGTGTGACCCGGGACCAGCGACTCGAGAAGCTGGGGCAGCACGCCAGCGATACCACGGTGATCCATTTCAACGATGTCCGCGTACCGGTGCGCAACCGCATCGGCGATGAGGGAAAGGGATTCTTCTACCAGATGCACCAATTCCAGGAAGAGCGGCTGTTTCTGTCGGCCAGCATTCTTGTCGTGCTCGACCGCATCGTTGCCGACACGGTCACTTATACGCGCGATCGCACAGCGTTTGGACAGGCGATCATCGATAACCAGGTGGTGCAGTTCCGCCTGTCCGAGTTGAAGACGGAGATCGAAGCGGCGCGCGCGCTGGTCTACCGAGCAACACAGCTGCATGTCGGCGGCGAGGATGCCTCGCTGTTGTGCTCGATGGCTAAACTGAAGACGGCGCGCCTGGCACGCGAAGTCACTGATTCTTGCCTGCAATACTGGGGTGCGCAAGGGTATATGTGGGAGAGTCCGGTGGCGCGGTTTTATCGCGACCTGCGTCTCCAGTCGATCGGTGGTGGCGCTGACGAAATCATGCTCGGTATCATAGCCAAGCGGTTGGGATACAGCGGACGGCGCCGCGCCGCATAATCGAAATCAATTTTATGTTGTCGGCGAAAAGTCGCGCCGGGGGGAGACATGTCGTACAAACTCGAAGGCAAGGTCGTTGTCGTTACCGGCGCGGCCTCAGGGATCGGCTTCGAGCTGGCGAAGATCCTTGCTGCGAAGGGATGCCGTCTGGCGCTCGCCGATGTCAATGGCGACGGCTTGAAAGCCGCAGCGGCGAAACTGCCGGGCAATCCCATGCTGAGTACGCTCGATGTCGCCAATCGCGAAGCGGTGGCGGCATTCGCCGCGGATGTTCATCGTCATTACGGCGCCGTGCACGTCGTCATCAACAACGCCGGCATCGCGCGCGCGCAACGCATCGCCGATATCGAGTACGCGGATTTTGAACGCGTCATGAATATCAATTTCTGGGGCGTCGTCTACGGGACCAAGGCTTTTCTGCCGAAACTGATCGAGCAGGGTGACGGTGTCATCGTCAACGTCGCCAGCCTGTATGGACTGGTCGGGTTTCCGCGCATGGGTGCCTACGCTTCTTCGAAGTTCGCGGTGCGGGGGTTCTGCGAAGTGTTACGTGCGGAGCTGGGCGGCACCGGAGTGCGCGTCGTCGCAGTATTTCCGGGTGGCATCAAGACGCCGATCGGCGCAGCTCCTGGAATGCTGACGGATGGGGGCGCCAATCGACTGGCGTTGACTTCGTCGCAGGATGCCGCCGAAGCGATGGTCCGGGGTATTGAGCGCGGCCAGTTTCGCGTCGTTATCGGCGCGGACGCGCGCTGGCTCGATCGTATTCAGCGCCTGATGCCGACGGGTTACTGGAATCTGCTGCTGAAGGTCGTCAGCCTGCTTCGTTTCCATCCGCGGCTGTCCGGCGCATCGAAGATGCTCGACAGCCGGCGTTGAGAATTGTCGATGTGCATCCGGCAGCGCGATGCCGGACTGTCGACAGCCGCGTTATTTTCCCTGTGCTTCACGCCGCTCGGCCGCGGTCAGCGTGTTCTGCATCAGCATCGCCACTGTCATCGGTCCGACACCACCAGGTACCGGCGTGATGAACGCTGCGCGCTCGCGTGCGGCGGCGAAGCCGACATCGCCGACCACTTTGCCATCGGCAAGACGATTGATGCCGATATCGATCACCGTTGCGCCGGGGCGCACCCATTCGCCGTGGACGAAACCTGGTTTGCCGACCGCGACTACCAGCAGTTCGGCGCGCGCCACCTCCGCATCCAGATCGCGCGTGAAGCGGTGCGCGACGGTCGTCGTCGCGCCGGCGAGCAGCAGTTCCAGCGCCATCGGCCGGCCGACGTGATTGCTCGCACCGACCACCAGCGCACGCTTGCCGTGAAAAGTTTCGCCGGTGGCTTTCAATAGCTCGATAACCCCGAACGGTGTGCACGGACGCAGCGCGGGCAGGCGCTGCGCGAGACGGCCCAGATTATAGGGATGGAAGCCATCGACATCCTTGTCCGTCCGAATACGCTCGATGACCGTGGTTGCGTCAATCTGCTTGGGGAGTGGCAACTGTACGAGGATGCCGTCGATGGCGTCGTCGGCATTGAGCCGGTCGATCTCGGTGAGCAATTGTGTCTGAGTAACGTCCGCATCCAGTTGCAATGGAACCGAGCGGACACCTACGGCATCGCAAGTGCGGCGCTTGTTGCGGACATAAATCTCGGAAGCCGGATCGGAACCAACCAGTACAGTCGCCAATGCGGGCGCGCGCCGGCCGGAAGCGAGACGTGCCTGCACGGCGTCGCGGACGCGTTCATGGACGCTTGCAGCGACGGCCTTGCCATCGATCAGTTGGGCGGTCAAGCGGGCGGTTCCGGAATGGATCGAGCAGACATTTTACTTGCTGGAGCGTGTTATGCACTTCTGTGGTCGCTGCGACGACCCCTGAGCGGGTGCAGCGCAAGGAATGGGCGACGCAGCGTACTTGATAGTACGTAAGGAGCCCATGACGCGGCGCTGCACCCGCTCAGGGGCCGTCCCTTCGGGTTGCGCCCAAAAGGGCGACGGCCGGCGTTGCAGTCCTTGGACATGGAACCACCATGCCCTGCGGACCGCGCCTTGGCCGACGCCCTTTTGGGCAGCAACGCGGCGATCACAGAAGTGCATAACACGCTCTAAGCGCCGCGATCACTTAAAATAATCCGAGACTCGGCAGCAGCTGGGCCATCCGGCGCGTTCCCCGTCACCGGCGGTACGCGGATCCGTTCCGACCAATCTTCTTTGTTCCTTAACTTCTGATCATGATGAAACATCGCTTTCCGAGGTCACTGTTGGCTGCCGTAGCTTTCAGCGCATTATCCACTTCCGTACTCGCCGACAGCCTGTTCACCGTGCCAGTTGCCGGAACCCTGCAACCTCGACGGCTGACTACGGTACTGTCCGGAGATAGCGGCTCGTCTGGGGGATCGGATTCCTCTTCTTCGTTATTCGCCACCGCCGATTACAACTACACCCGCTATCTGTCGCTGGGCATCACCGCGCGGTTGACTGACGGCCTGAGCGCGCGTCCCGAGGGCAGCGTGCAATTCGCCCCAGTCGGCAAGCCATACGCATTCGCGGCAGGCTTTGCCAACGTCGGTGTGCGTTCGTTCCGCAGTCAGCCATACGTCGTCGGCAGCGCATACCTTGGTAAATGGGGCGGTTATCTGGGCGCGACTCACGACAGCTACGGCGAACATGCGATGCTCGGCGTCAACTACTGGTTGACACAGCAGGTCAGCTTGCAGGGCGACTGGATCGGCGACGACGGCAACTTCCTCACCCTCGGCGCGCGCTGGCAAGCGCGGCGCGATATCGCGATCAGCGCCGGATTTTCGCGCGCCAACGCGCACGACAGCGGCAACGGCGTATTCGCCAGTCTCGAAAAGGATTTCAAGTTCTAGGGTCTGTTAACCATGACTTTGATCGCTGCGTTGCTGCCCAAAACGGCGCTGGCCAAGACGCGGACCGCGGGGCATGGTGGTTCCATGGTCAAGGTCCGCAACGCCGGCCGGCGCCGTTTTGGGCGCAACCCAACGGGACGGGTCCTGGGAGCGCCCATCGCCACGTCACGGACTCCTCGCGCACATCCAGTACGCCACGTCGCCCGTTCCTTGCGCTGGGCGTTCCCAGGACCCGTCGCAGCGATCAAAGTCATGGTCAACAGACCCTAATGGCCCTGCGTGCCGAAAATCTTGCCGTCATTCGCGGCGATCGCACGTTGATCGAAGGGCTGAATTTCGATGTCGGCGCAGGCGAAATCCTGCACCTGCAGGGACGTAACGGCGTCGGCAAGACTTCTCTGCTGGAAACACTGTGCGGGCTGCGTGTCCCGGCCGCGGGCTATGTTGCCGGACAGCCAGATGCTGCCGCACGGCACTGGCTCGGACATAAAAACGCGCTGAATCCGATGCTCACGCCCATCGAAAATTTGCGCTTTTGGTGCGCATTGCACGAGGTTGCAGCCGTCGATGTCGATGCGGCGCTGATGCGTGTCGGGCTTAAGACGCAACGCCATAAACCCTGTGGTCATCTGTCGACCGGTCAGCGCCGCCGCGCCGCGCTGGCACGACTGGTGGCGGCGCCGCGGCCGTGGTGGTTTCTCGACGAACCGCTGGCCGGGCTCGATATTTCGGGACTTGAGCTATTCGGGAGTTTGCTGGATGTGCATCTGGCGAACGGCGGTGCGGCCGTTGTCACCAGCCATCAGCCGCTGCCGGCAAACATTTCTGCACGCGCGCTCACACTGCGTGGACGTGGCACCGCGGCTGCGCCGATGGAGACAGCGTGAACGCGGCATGGGCCGTGTTCCAGCGCGAGCTGCTGATCGCTGCGCGGCGCCCAGCCGAATGGATGCAGCCATTAGTGTTCTATGGATTGATCGCACTGCTGTTCCCGCTTGGACTCGATCCGCAGAACGCCAGTTTGAGATTGTTTGCGCCGGCCATCGTCTGGGTCGGCGCGCTGCTGGCGGCGCTGCTGGCCGTCGAGCGCATGTTCCGCGGCGATCTCGATGACGGTACGCTTGAGCAATTTCTTCTTGCCGAGGTTTCTGCTCCGCTGATTGTCTTTGCAAAGCTGACGGCGCACTGGCTGTTGATCGCTGCGCCATTAGTTGTCGCCGCGCCGGTGATCGGCTACATGCTGGGACTCGACGCGTTGTCGCTGCGGGTGTTGACGCTAAGTCTACTGCTCGGCACACCGACATTGATGTTCACCGGCGGCTTCGCTGCCGCGCTGACGGTCGGTGCGCCGCGCGCCGGCATCCTGCTGCCGATTCTCGTGCTGCCGCTGATGTGTCCGGCGGTGATCTTCGGTGCTGGCGCCGTGCGCGCCGCGCAGAATGGATTGCCGTATGACGCACCGCTGTATTTTCTCGCCGCGCTGCTGGTGCTCGCAATCACGCTGTTGCCGTGGGCGGCGGCCGGCGCGTTGCGTAACGCGCTTGAATAGCTGCCTACGTTACTTTGGCGGCAGTCTCTGGAAGGTCGCAATCCGCGCAGGAATAAACGTGTAGTTCGCTGCCGTCCGTGAGCATCGATTGCAGCGCCGATGGCGCATATCCTGCATACGCGCGTCCGGCCTGCACCATGTGTGACAGATCATAGAAACCGGCGCTGTGCGCGACCGTGGTCATGCTCATGCCGCTGCGATATTGCCGCGCCGCTTCCTGCAGGCGCAGGCATAACGCGAAGCGGCACATTGACGTGCCCAATTCGGCCTTGAACAAGTGCATCAGTCGCGATTTCGAGAGGCCGGCCTCGGCGGCGAGCGCGGCCGGATCGATTTTCTCCGGCAGGTCGCGCCGCAAGTAGCGCACGATGTGCGCAACGCGCTCGTCGAGCGGTTTGGCTGCTGGCGCCTCACCGCGAATACGAGTCAGTACATCGTCGAATAGCCGGCAGGCTTCATCGCAGTTCATGCGGCGCGACAATGCTTCGCGCAAAGTGTTTCGCAAGTCGTGGAAGACGGATGCGTCCAGCGCTTGTACGGTGCGACCCCTAAGGCGTGGCGACAGGCTGCGATAGTGGGGAAGATCCGGGTCCACGTGCAGGACCAGCATGGTGCCACCGGACGAATCCAGATGCTGTTCGACATTAGGTGCCACCACGGCGGCATCGATTTGCTGCTCATCTTGTCCTTCGATGCCGAGCGTGAAGGGCCGATCAAGTCCGATCAGCACCGATGCCGCAAGGTGGCTGTGCGGTTGGTTGCGGATGCCGGGGGCAGCCATCAGTACACGTCCTGGCCACAGATATAGATAGCTGTGTGGATGGTCGGCTTTATGCACTACTCGGAATTCAGTTGGGCACCCGTTTGCATTCTACGGCGTTCGCGCCGATGTGGAGATGTATGAGAGTGCTACGCCGAACCCCAATCAATTCCCATAGCACTCTCGTACATTACTTGCCGTCTTCTCCTTGCGTATGGTTCGTCGTGTCGGCATTAAAAAATGGACCCGCGAGTCCAGTATCCGATATTTGGTGTGAGGAGAGAACTAACAATGTTCAAATCGAAAACCTATCTGGCTTCTGGCCTTGTGCTGGTGTCGTTCGTAATCCACGACGCGGCGATGGCGACTGCGCCGGTTTTTCCGGACCAGGCATCCGTATGCAGCTTTAATGCGGTCCGCGAGTTGCAGCGCGCCACATCGGCGCAGAGTTTTCCGCAGCCCGTCGTGCAGCGCATGCTGGTAAATGGTACGCAGGTGTGGTCGTCGATCACGCCGAACACGTCGCCAACGCTGACGCCGGGCGACACGGTCACGCTGATCGGTAGCGGTTTCGGTGCCGGGCCGGATATCGATTTCAGCAAGATCATGATCGGCAACAGCCGCGTGCTGGAAACCGACCTCAACATGTACGTGCAGAAGCTCGACCTTGCTTCGCAGGTCAATTATGAGATTCCGACGACGCAGAGCACTTGGAGCAGTGACATCCAGAGCTGGACCGACAGCCAAGTGGTGTTTACGGTACCGGTGCACGTCAGCAAGGGGCCGCTGCAACTCCAGATCCAGAAACGCACAGGTTACTTGAACTCTCTGCTCAAGCCGCTGGCGCCGCAGAACATCATCGATGCGCAGACTTATCGCATTCCGACTGACCAGGGTTTTTCTTATCCCTGCGATATCGTTTCCAATTTGACGGCGCAGACACAGGCGATTACGCCGATCAACGTCAGTATCGTCAATCCAAACTTCACCGGTTTGACTCAACTGGGCCGGCAGATCTTCTGGTCCTATGACTTCAACCTCGGGTTGTCACATCACATCCGGCATCTCGATTGGCCGAGCATCCTGGCTTACAAGACCAAGGATCCGATCACCGGGCAAACTGCGGATCCGGCTGTTCTGTTCAATGCCTACAAGACCACCGCAGGTGAAGATCCGGCCGAAGCGTACAGCGACGTCAACTTCGATCCTTATCCGCAATCGAATCCCATACCCGGATTGCTGAGCGTCGGGCCGCAGCTACTCGCGGGCACGACCAGTTCGACCGGCTGGGTCGGCTATCGGTATGCGCAATCCGTCGATCCCTATAGCGGAAAAGGACAGTGGCCGGGCTTCAATTGCTCTTCGTGCCACGGTTACAGAATCAGCTATCAGAAGGGCGCACAGACCTTGACCCAGGTGGTGCCGGGACTGCCGAATCCTGGCTGGAGCATGAAGTGGTCGGTGCTGGGCAAGAAGGGCAAACCGACCTTCGACGGCATCGTCGGCAGCGAGCCGGGTCCGGCGTGGGCACCCGGCAATGCCAAGGTGGACAAGACGGCGCTCGTTTACGTGATACCTGGCGGCACCGGGGAGCACACAATTATCCGCGCCTCGGATGAAGGCAGCTTGTATGACAACGATTACCAGTTCTCGCCGATCGCAATTCCGAACATCACCAACTACATGGCGATCCGGCGTTCGCTGTCGCATACAGAATCGTATGTCGGTTTCGAAGGCTCATACATCCATTCGCAGGAACCCGATGGCTCGCTGGGTTCCATGGATACGCATTCTTTGCAGGCGCTGACGGCATACATGACGACCCTGGACGCCAATGATGGCGATCTGCGCAACGCCGGTCTGTACCGGTGGCTGAAAGCCAACAACCTGCTTGCAGCGCAGGCCGGAAATTCAGCGCTGACCGAGGGCGCGTTCGTGCAATCCGGCTGGCCATCTTACAACGGCGTTTCTGCGGCGGTCGCCAGAGGCAAGACAGTGTTTACTCGCGACTGCGGCAGTTGTCATAGCGACAAGTTGGGCGCCAATACCAACGAGCAGATGTTCCGGCTCGATCAGGTCGGACGCTTCTTCGAACCGACGGTTTATCAACAGCAGGCGCAGTCGATCCGCGCAACTTTCCTGCGTGACGAATATTGGGTCGAATCGCGCGGCCTGCTCAGCGACGGCCATGTGCGCAACCTGGAGGATCTGGTCAATCCGGACCGCTGCACGGAAGGTACTGCGCTTTACAACCAGTATTACACCTTGCACCAGCCGGTGCGGCCCGCGACCGGTTCGCCGGATCAGCCGACGCCTGCGCCCGATCTCAATCGCAAGGGTGACGTATTCCGTGTCTATCGGGGTCAGTCGAAATTCAAGAACGACATGGCGGCGCAGCGCAACCTCTTCATCGAGCGCCACAAGTATTTCGTTACCGTGCCGTGGGACAACAGCTACTACTACTGGGACTATCAATCCATGCGCAAGAACTACGGTGCTGAAATGGGAGCGCCAGCACCGATCGGCTTACCGGCTGCACCGCATCCATGGTGTACTCAATCCGGCACTGATATTTCTACGCTGGTCGAATACATTCTGACGCTGTAGGTACGGCGATCTGTCGCGCCGGCGATGGCGATCGCTAACGGGGCGTCGCAGGTAAAGGTCGACAGTCGCACGCGCCTGAGATCGCGCATTGACGATGTCTTATGAGGCAATGCTGACAACGTTGAATGGAGCGGCCCGGCAGGTATCCCGTCCCGAGCTCTTGGCCAGATACAGCTGTTCATCGGCGATCCGCATCAACCGATCCAGATCGTTGTTGCCTTTTGGAACCAGTGTTGCGACGCCCACACTCACAGTGACGACGTGGCCTGCCATGCTCGGATGCGGGATGGCGAGCGCGCGCACGGATGCCACGATCCGATCGCCGATATCTGAACTGAACTCATCGCGCGGGGTGTACCACAATAGCGCGAACTCGTCGGCGCCGATGCGCCCCGCGGAATCGAGCGGACGGCGTATGTGCTGATTTAGGCAGGCTCCGATCTGCGACAGCACGCTGTCGCCTACGGCATTACCTGCCGCATCGATGATCTGATTGAAATGATCCGGTGCGATGATGGCCAGTGTCACCGCGCGGCGTTCGCGGGCGGCATGACGCACGATGCGCTCCGCGTCGCGTTCAAATCCCCAGCGGTTGCAGAGGCTGGTCAACGGATCGTGATAGGCACGCTGTTCGGTGAGCGCCAGCCGCGCAAATCCCTGGCGGCGCGCGAGATCCATGCGCAAGCCAGCGATGAGTGACAACGCAACAATGAAGGAATCGACCAAGATTGCGGTATTGCGCTGCGAGGTATGGTCGAGCTGGACGAATTCGTATCCCTTGACTGCGAGGAAATACACGGCCAGCGCCGGCACGATCTGCCGCATAGGCAGTCCAAACACCAGCCCGCCCAGGCACAGCCCAAGAAAGGGCGCTGTAGACGGAAATTCCATGGAATGAGCGATGCTGACCAGACGGAAGTACTCAGTGTCGATCTGGCTGCCGATCATCAGAATCAGAATCAGCGGCGCAGTGAAGCGAACTGACCAGGATTTGTTCAGGGACACCCAGATCATCAAAAGAAATAGCGGCAGTTGAACGAGCAGCGCTCCGCCGATGTAAATGGGGATCAGTTCCGGGGTGGCGGCCAACATCGCTTTGGCGGTGAACGGACTCAGTACCGCAAGCAGACTGGCAAGCAGGACGCAGATCACACGCGTACGCGCGGTAGACTCCAGCGAGGCTTCCAGATACTGGCGTTCAATGTGCTCGTTGTCGAAGCGCGGTGGCCAGCTCCGCAACTTGAATTCATTGCTTTGAATGTCCTCGGCGCTCGGTTCAGGCGGGAGGGGGAAGTTCGCGGATCGATGTTCCATCACAATCTTCCGCCCGAGGCGCCAAGGTGTCGGATCGCAAGTGCGGATTCAGCCACTGCGTTCTCCGCCCGCTGCGTCGGTGCAGTAGCGCGATAAATTCCGGTTCGTTTCGGGTCCACCGGAGCGAATAAAAGAGAACCGGACGTTATTATCCGACTGGCTACTGTGAGCATATTTTTGCCTTGCAACCCTTTGGCGTTCGATATATAGCGGCTGGTACGGAAATTTATTGACCGGTGAACAGACGCCGACCGTGCCGTGGGATAGCAGCTACTACTACTACTACTACTACTACTGGGACTATCAATCCATGCGCAAGAATTACGGTGCGGAAATGGGAACGCCCAGACCGATCGGTCTGCCAGCCTTGCCGCATCCCTGGTGTACACAATCCGGCACTGATATTCCTACGCTGGTCAGAACATATTCTGACGTCGTAGGTTATGAATATCTGCCGCCCCGGCAGATGAGGGGCGGGGTGTTGCGGGAAAGGTGGAAGGCCGCACACTGGGCCTCGTGGGGACAACGGCTGACCCAGATTTTCTGGGTTGGTTTGAGATTCAAAACAGCTATTTCTAGATTTACAGTACTGTTTTCAAATAGGTACTTAGGTCAGGTGTCTTCTAGTAAGGACCCGAACCTCGCCCAGGGTCAGTACTAAGATGGGCTTGCATCTATTAGCGTAAGCAGGCGACAGCGCGGGCGGTTTGGTCCCAATCCGCTGGGCAGTGGAAGGAATGTTTCGCGCCAGCCTGCCGGCATCGCGCGGCTACATCATCGCTAAATTCTCTTGTGCCAATGTATGTTATGGGTTGGCAAATTACTCGCGACGACGCTGCCGACCACGGTATCAGCGCCTAGCCGATCGTCCAGGTGTATTGTGTACTCCGCGCTGGAGCACACAAGGATCGTGGCATCCTGGCTAATTACTCACCAACAGCGCGTTTGTTTCCTGCTTCTTTCACGCAAACAGAAATTGGTATGCCCGATACACCCACGCCGCAGCAAAACCATCTTCTCGCAGCCTTGTCAGACGAAGTGCAGGATCGCCTGTTCCCTCATCTCGAACTGATATCTCTGCCGCTCGGCAAGGTCCTGTATGAATCCGGGGACACTTTACGGCACGTCTATTTTCCAACCGATTCCATCGTATCGATGCTGTACGTGATGGAAAACGGGGCCTCGGGTGAAATCTCGGTGGTGGGCAATGACGGTATCGTCGGCATCTCCTTGTTCATGGGCGGCGAAAGCACCCCAAGCCGGGCCATTGTTCAGAGCGCGGGTTCCGCATACCAGCTAACGGGACAGCGGTTAAAGGCAGAGTTCACCCGCCACCAGGAACTGCAGTACCTGCTGCTGCGCTACACGCAGTCTCTCATCACTCAAATGTCCCAGACCGCAGTGTGCAACCGACATCACACGGTGGATCAGCAACTGTGCCGCTGGCTGCTGCTTTCTCTGGACCGCCTGCCGAGCAACCGCTTGACCATGACCCATGAACTTATCGCCAACATGCTGGGCGTGCGCCGCGAAGGCGTTACCGATGCCGCCGGCAAGTTGCAGAAGGCCGGGGTGATCCAATACAACCGTGGAAAAATCACCGTGCTGGACCGGCTCAAACTTGAGACGCTGAGTTGCGAGTGTTACGCCGTGGTCAAGAAGGAGACTGATCGTCTGCTGCCCTACCTTCCTCCACGTCCGGTCCATTGAAGAAAGGGTGGATCGAACACCGCCGGCCAACCCCGGACCACCGATGCCGGTAAGAAAAAACTAATTGCTGGCGATCTTTAGTGAAGATGTGACCACACTCTTCACGCCTTTCACCTTTTCGGTGAGATCCTTGACGTGATCGATCGCATCCTGGTTGGCCAGGGTTCCTTTCAGCACGACGACGCCGTGCTTGGTCGTGACACTCACATCAAAGCCCTTGCTCATGCTATCCGCCGTGATTTCGGACTTCACCTTGGTGGTGATCCAACTGTCGGACGCGACTCTTTTGGTCTTGGATGCCGCCTTGTCCATCTTGCTCTCGACGGTGCTGGCCGAGGATGGTGTACGGAGATCATCGTCAACGCTCTTCACCCCGTCGACGCTACTGGCAAGCTTTTCGGCGGCGGACTTGGCATCCGGGCCGGTCGCCGAACCGGTGAGCGTGACGACGCCATTGGTGGAGGTGACGCTGATATCGGAGTTCTTCAGGCGATTGTCGCCAATGAACTGGGATTTCACCTTTGCCGTGATCGCCGTGTCGTCGATTGCCGCGCCGACGCTGTCGCTATGTGGCTCCGACATCGAGGAATCGGCGGCGGCGGCATAGGCACCGGCGCTGAGGCCAGCGGCGAGGCTTGCCGCGATCAAGGCTTTGTAGATTGTGGACTTGCCAAACGATTTTGTAGTCATGGTACTTCTCCGGATGAAATCAGCTGTGAGTGGTGCGACCGACGGGTCTGCGGGTCGTTCGTCACGGAGGACGATCGGATGCCGCTCCGAGTCAAATTCGCCCCATGAGAAACAAGACGAGGACGACGACGACAACGGCGCCTAATCCGCCGCTCGGGTAGTAGCCCCAATTCTTGCTGTGCGGCCACGTCGGCAAAGCGCCGACCAGGAACAACACCAGGACGATCAGTACAATGGTGCCGAGCATGGGGCTGACCTCCTAAGTCGAATCAGTTGCGGCCTGGGCGCGGAAATCGGCCATGGCTGCCGAATTCCCTGCAGGTCCAAGCCCGCTGGTGCAGTCAATATTGCTACTCCGATTGTTACGCGCGATGCGCGACGGCGTCGGTCTGGCAGCGCACGTAGCCTAAACGGTGTGGCGCTGCGCCCTCCCCACGAATGAATACCCAGTGCGCAACCGCACAGAGGGCGCGCGCCGTTTGGTGTATCACAGGAATCGGCGGAATAGTGTCTACCGCCATTGTCGCGGTGCCGGCACATCACCCTAATCGAGGAGCCTGCAAAATTGTTTGTCCAGCCACAGCAAAACCATCTGCTCGCCTGTTTGCCGGAAGCAGAACAGGAACGCCTGTCCCCACACCTTGAACTGGTGCGGATGAAGCTCGGACAGGTGATATACGAAACCGGCGTAATCATGGAACATGCTTATTTCCCCATCGACTGCATCGTTTCGCTTCTGTACGTGATGGCGGACGGCGACTCCTCCGAGACCGCCATGGTGGGAAACGAGGGCATCGTCGGCGTCTCACTGTTCATGGGGGGCGAAGCCACCACGGGCCGCGCGGTGGTGCAGAGCGACGGCCATGCCTTTCGGCTGAAGGGCGCTTTGCTGAAACAGGAATTCAAACGCTCGGAGGCCTTGCGGCATCTGCTCTTGCGCTATACGCAGGCCTTGCTGACTCAGATGACGCAGACGGCGGCATGCAACAAGCATCATACGGTGCCGCAGCAGTTGGGCCGGTGGCTGCTGCTCGGCCTGGATCGGCTACCTGACAATAAATTCATGATGACCCAAGGACTGATCGCCAACATGCTCGGCGTACGCCGCGAAGGCGTCACCGACGCAACGGGCACACTGCAGGCGGCTGGGCTGATCCGATACAGCCGAGGAACATTCACCGTGCTTGATCGGCCACGCCTGGAGCAGGAGGCCTGCGAATGCTATGGCGTAGTCAAACGTGAATTCGACCGCTTGTTGCCCAATGTAACGGCGAGCTAGCGATTGCGGGACAGCGTGGCGTCAAGGTCGGATTCGTATTCATGTGACGGAGGCGCGCGCCGTGAATCTTGTTCAGTGGCCGGCCGTGCTGGCGACGGTGATTGCCGCATGGCTCATCGCGGGGCAATCCAAACGCCGGCGCAAGATCGGCTTCTGGTGCTTCCTGCTGAGCAACGTGCTGTGGATCATCTGGGGCTGGCATGACCACGCCTACGCCCTCATCGCCCTGCAACTGGCCCTGGCCGCACTGAACATTCGGGGCGCCCGCGAGAACCAGCCTACGTGACCTTAAAAGGGAATTGACCCGTGCTACTCAAACACCGCGTTCTGTTGATTTTGCTTGCCGCATCGGTCGCGGCTTGTGCCGATATTGCACAACTTCCCGTCTCCGCCGGCACGGGAATCGACCCGACATTGCCACCCCCGGAAAAGTCCTTTTTCCCCACGCTTCACATCGCGCCAGCCAAAGGCTGGCCCGCAGGAGCAACGCCCACCGCAGCAACGGGGACAACGGTAAACGCGTTTGCCTCCGACCTGGATCACCCACGCTGGCTGTATGTGCTGCCAAATGGCGATGTGCTGGTCGCTGAAACCGATGCACCACCCAAGCCGGATGATTCCAAAGGCGTCAGGGGCTGGATCCAAAAGCGAGCGATGAAACGGGCCGGCTCCGGCAGAAGCGCCAGCGCCAATCGTATTACCTTGCTGCGCGACAGCAACGGCGATGGCATTGCGAATACGCGCTCGGTATTCTTGCGGGGGCTGAGTTCACCTTTCGGAATGGCGTTGATCGGCGATCAACTCTTCGTCGCCGATTCCGACGCCGTTCTGCGCTTTCCTTACCAAACAGGGGAGACACAGATCACTGCGCCAGCGACCAAGGTCACGAATCTACCTGCGGGGCCAATCAACCATCATTGGACCAAGAGCCTGATTGCGAACGCCGATGGCAGCAGGCTTTACGTGGGGGTTGGGTCGAACAGCAATGCCGGTGAAAACGGCCTTGATGCGGAAAAGGAGCGGGCAGCGGTGTGGGAGATCGATCCAAAAACCGGCAACCATCGCGTCTTCGCCTCTGGCCTGCGCAACCCGGTCGGTCTGGCCTGGGAGCCGCAAACTGGCGCACTCTGGGTCGCCGTGAACGAGCGAGACGAACTCGGCAGCGATCTGGTACCAGACTACATGACCGCACTTCGCGACGGTGCGTTTTACGGCTGGCCCTTCAGCTACTACGGCCAGCATCTTGACGATCGCGTGAAGCCGCAGAACCCGACCCTGGTATCCCGAGCCCTGGTGCCCGGCTACGCCCTGGGGCCACATACCGCTTCTCTTGGCCTTTGTTCGTCCTACGGAACGCATCTGCCAGAGGCGTTCCAGCACGGCATGTTCGTCGGGCAGCACGGCTCCTGGAACCGAAAACCTTACAGCGGATACAAAGTCGTTTTCGTGCCCTTCGACAACGGCAAGCCCGCCGCCCAACCGGTCGACGTGCTGACCGGTTTCGTCGATGCCGACGGCAACGCTCAGGGGCGGCCAGTAGGGATCGCCATTGATAACCGCGGCAGCCTTCTGGTAGCCGACGATGTCGGCAACAAGGTTTGGCGCGTCAGCGCCCCGTCGAACGCGGCGGCAAGCGCGGCCCGCTAGCCCACATGACCGTGCGGATATCCGAATATGAATGATCGCGGCTTCAGGCGCGACGCTGTCTCTACGGGCCTGAACGCCGCGCCTCGACGCTGGCTTATTGGGCGATGCTGACAACGTTGAACGGGGCGGCCCGACAGGTGTCCCGTCCCGAGCTCTTGGCCATATACAGCTGCTCATCGGCGATCCGCATCAGCCGGTCCAGATCGTTGTTACCTTTTGGAACCAGTGTTGCGACACCGACGCTCACGGTGACGACGTGGCCCGCCATGCTCGGATGCTGGATGGCCAGCGCGCGCACTGATGCCACGATCCGGTCGCCGATATCGGCGCTGAACTCGTCGCGCGGGGTGTACCACAACAGTGCGAATTCGTCGGCGCCAATCCGTCCTGCTGTATCGAGTGGACGGCGTACATGCTGATTTAGACAGGCTCCGATCTGCGACAGCACGCTGTCGCCCACGGCGTTCCCGGCCGCATCGACGATCTGATTGAAATGATCCGGTGCGATGATGGCCAATGTTACCGCGCGGCGTTCGCGGGCGGCATGACGCACGATACGCTCCGAGTCGCGTTCGAATCCCCAGCGGTTGCAAAGACCGGTCAACGAATCGTGATAGGCACGCTGTTCGGTGAGCGCCAACCGCATAAATCCCTGGCGGCGGGTAAGGTCCAGGCGCAGGCCGGCGACGATCGACAACGCCACCATGATGAAATCGACGGCGATCGAGGTACTGCGCTGCGAGGTATGGTCGAGCTGGATGAATTCGTATCCCTTGACCGCCACGAAATACACGGCAAGCGTCGGCGCCACCTGCCGCACGGGCAGCCCATACACCAGCACGCCCAGGCACAGCCCCAGAAAGGCCGCTGTGGATGAAAATTCCGTGGAGTGCGCGATGCTGACCAGACGGTAGTACTCGGCGTGGATCTCAATCACGACCAGCAGAGCCAGAATCAGTGGCGCAGTGAAGCGAACCGACCAGGATTTGTTCAGGGACAGATAGATCACTACAAGAAATAGCGGCAGCTGCACCAGCAGCGCTCCGCCGACGAAGAAGGGAATCAGTTCCGGAGTCTCACCCAACATCGCCTTGGCAGTGAAGGGACTGAGCAGCACCAGCAGGCTGCCGAGCAGGAAGCAGATCACACGCGTACGCGCGGTGGATTCCAGCGAGGCTTCCAGATACTGGCATTCGATATTTTCGTCGGCGAAGCGCGGTGGCCAGCTTCGCAACTTGAATTCGGTGTGGAGCTGGATGTCCTCTGCGCTCGGGTCCGGCAGGAGGGGGACTTTTACGGATCGATGCTCCATCACTATCTTCCGCTCAATGCGCCGCGGTGCCAGATCACGAGTGCGGATTCAGCCATTGCGGTCTCCGCCGACTGCGTCGGGGCAGCGGTGCGATAAATTCCGATCCGTTCCGGGTGCGCTGGGCAGGACCGGAGATGATCGGGCGCTATCATCCGATTGATGACTGTTGGGCATATTGGCGCCTTGCAACGCCTTAGGTGTTTTTCTTATAGCGGCTGTCACGGAAATTTATTGAACGATGAACAGATGCCGACATCCGCATACGGTGGTCCGTGCGGTACATGCACTCGGGTCGATTAATAAGCGATAATTCAAAGATGTGGACTTGGTTTCATCAACTCGCGTCGCCGCCGACCTTTTACCGTTTCGCCGACCTGCTGACGCCGTGGCTATTCGCGCTGGCCGTCTTGCTGCTCGGCACGGGGGTCTATGGTGGCTTGCTTATCGCACCCGCCGATTATCAACAGGGCGATGCTTTTCGAATCATCTACGTGCACGTGCCGGCGGCGGCGCTGTCGTTGTTCGTTTACACGTTCATGGCCGTGGCTGGCGGCATCGCGCTGATCTGGCGAATGAAGCTGGCCGAATGCGCGGTGGTTGCGGCAGCGCCGGTCGGCGGCAGCTTCACCGCGTTAGCGTTACTTACCGGCATGCTATGGGGCAAGCCCATGTGGGGCGCCTATTGGGTCTGGCAGGATGCACGGCTGGTTTCGGAGCTGATCCTGCTGTTTTTCTACGCCGGCGTGATCGCACTGAACTCGGCATTTGCGGATGCGCGTGCGGGTGCCCGCGCCAGTAGCTGGCTGGCCATCGTCGGCGTGGTCAACGTGCCGATCGTGCACTTCTCGGTGAAGTGGTGGAACACCTTGCATCAGGGTTCGACCATCCTGAAGCTCGGCAAGCCTTCGATCGCGGGTGACATGCTGTGGCCGCTGTTGCTGACGCTGTTCGGCTTCTTCGTCTTCTTCAGTGCGGTAGTCCTGCGGCGCATGCAGAATGAGGTGTTGGTGCGCGAGCGCAATGCGCGCTGGGTTCAGGAACTGATCGCCGCATGAGTGGCAAATACGCATTCTTCATCTGGGGCAGCTATACGCTCACGCTGGCCGTGTTTCTATGGAACGCGTTCGCTCCCAAGCTCCGGCGCAACCAACTGAAGCGGCACCTGTCTGAGAGCGCAGCTGAGCCGGAAGACGACGAATGACGAAGCGACAGAAGCGCATGGCGGCAGTAGCGACGCTAGTGATCGGCGTCGCGGCGGCTGCCGCGTTGGGATTCACCGCGTTTCGCAAGAACATGATGTATTTCTATACCCCCACCGATCTCGCCGCCGGAGGTTTGCCGGCGGGTGCGGCCGTTCAGCTTGGTGGATTAGTGGAAAAAGGCAGCCTTCACCGTGGCGACGGCCTGAAAATCGAATTCTCGATGGCGGATTGCCAGAATCGTGTCCGCGTCCGTTACGACGGTGTGCTGCCGGATCTGTTCCGCGAAGGCCAGGGCGCGATTGCCACCGGCAGCGTTGGCTCCGATCAGGTTTTTGTCGCCACGCGCATCCTCGCCAAGCACGACGAGAACTACATGCCGCCGAACATGGCCAAGATGGGGAACACCACTGGCGGTGTCCATGCGTGTGCGCCTTTCAAATCGGTCTATGGAGAAGCCGGGACTCGAGACTCGGGAGTGCCGGCTGATAACGCGACCTCGGTAGCAGCTTCGACCCGCCCGGAGGCCGAAAAGCAATGATGTCCCAGCGGGTGTTCTTTTCCACGAGTCCCGAGTCCCGAGTCCCGAGTCCCGGCTTCTTATGATCCCCGAACTCGGTCATTTCGCGCTGATCCTCGCGCTCGCCGCCGCGCTGGTGCAGACCCTGTTGCCGCTGGTGGGTTACTGGCGGCGCGACGCGCGTCTGCTCGCGGTTGCGCCGGCCGCGGCGCAGACGCAGTTCCTGTTCGTGCTGATTTCCTACCTGTGTCTGACCTACGCCTTCGTGACGAAGGATTTCTCAGTCGCCTACATCGCCGAAAACGACCACAGCCAGTTGCCGCTGATCTACCGCATCTCTGCCGTGTGGGGCGCGCACGAAGGCTCATTGCTGCTATGGGTATTCATACTCGCTGGCTGGACATTTGCCGTTTCGATCGCCAGCCGCGGCTTGCCGGTCGCGCTGTCGGGGCTGGTGCTGGCGGTGCTCGGCGTCGTCGCGATCGGTTTCCAGCTGTTCATTCTGCTGACCTCGAATCCGTTCACGCGCCTATTCCCGGCGCCCCTCGAAGGCCGTGATCTCAACCCGGTGCTGCAAGACCCGGGGCTGGCGATCCATCCACCGCTGCTTTACATGGGCTACGTGGGATTCGCGGTTGCGTTTTCGTTTGCGATCGCGGCGCTAATCGGCGGTCGTCTCGATACTGCCTGGGCACGCTGGACGCGACCCTGGACGACGGCGGCTTGGTGCTTTCTGACGCTTGGCATCACGGTCGGCTCGTGGTGGGCCTACAAGGAACTCGGCTGGGGCGGCTGGTGGTTCTGGGATCCGGTCGAAAACGCTTCGTTCATGCCGTGGCTGGCCGGCACTGCGCTGATCCACTCGCTCGCGGTGACAGAAAAGCGGGGGCTGCTGAAAAGCTGGACGGTGCTGCTCGCGATTCTCGCGTTTTCCTTGTCGCTGCTGGGCACCTTCCTCGTGCGTTCCGGCGTGATTGTGTCGGTGCACGCGTTCGCGAGTGATCCGACGCGCGGCCTGTTCATCCTCGGTTTCCTCGCGGTCGTCGTCGGTGCGGCACTCACCCTGTACGCGTGGCGGGCGCCGCGGCTCGCGACGACGGCCGAAATCCGGTTGTTTTCGCGCGAAGGATTGATCCTGTTCAACAACGTATTTCTCGTCGCCGCGGCCGGCGCGGTGCTGACCGGCACGCTGTATCCGCTCGCGCTCGATGTGTTCGGCGGCGGCAAGATTTCGGTCGGCCCGCCGTACTACAACGCGGTGTTCGTGCCGCTGATCGTGCCATTGCTCATCCTGATTGGCACCGTCACCGCAGTGCCGTGGAAACGCGGACGCGTCGGTGATACGGCGCGTCGCCTGCGTACGCCCGCCATTGCCGCGCTCGCGGCGGGCGCGGTAGTGCCGTTCGCACTGCTCGGGCGCACGTCGGTCACGGTCGCCGCTGGTGCTGTATTCGCGATCTGGATGTTGATTGGCGCGGTGCTTGAAATTTCCCAGCGCATCCGTAGTCGTCGCCGCTGGCAGGATGGGCTGGCGCAGGTACCCGTCGGTGCCTGGGGCATGATGTGCGCGCACATCGGCATGGCGGTATGGGTACTAGGCATCGCCGGGGTCAGCACGTTCAGTGTCGAAAAGGATGCGCGGCTGAAGCCGGGCGAGACGCTGGAGCTGTCCGGTTACGCTTTCACGCTGGTCGGCGCTGACGAACAGCCAGGACCGAACTATCACGCGCAGCGCGGCACTATTCTGGTGCAAAAGAACGGCCAGAACGTGTCGATGCTATATCCGGAAAAGCGTCTCTATCCGTCGCAGCAGCGCGTGCAGACCAAGTCCGCGCGTGACGTGACACCGCTGCGCGATCTCTACGTCGCACTCGGCGAAGGCTATCCGGATGGCAGCTGGAGCCTGCGTGTGTACGTGAAGCCGCTGATGCGCTGGGTGTGGTTCGGCGGCTTGCTGATGGCTTTTGGTGGCGCGCTGGCACTAAGCGATCCGCGCTACCGCCTCGCGCGCGCGGTCGCCGCACGCGAAGCCGCCGCCGCTGCGCAGACCGCGTAAAGCCATGCGCTATCTGATCCCGGTTGGGGTATTGGCTGTGCTCGTCGCGGTGTTCTGGGTCGGACTGCATCGTGATCCTCGCGAGATCCCGAGTCCGCTGATCGGCAAGACGGCGCCGGCTTTCGATCTGCCGGCTATCGACGGTGCCGATGGGCGCATGACGAATAAAGACCTGCGTGGGCATGCGCGGCTGGTGAATTTCTTCGCCAGCTGGTGCGCGGGTTGCCAGGAAGAGCATCCCTTCCTGATGCACCTTGGTCGCGAGGACGGCGTCGAAATCATCGGCATGGACTATAAGGATGCCGGGCCGGACTATCAGGGCTGGATCAAGCAGCGCGGCAACCCATACCGGGTGGTCCTCGCCGACAGCGAAGGCCAGACCGGCATCGACTGGGGCGTCTATGGTGTGCCGGAAACTTTCGTCGTCGATGCGCGGGGCACGATCGTCTACAAGCAGATCGGGGCGATGACGCCGGAGGCTTGGGACAAGATCAAGCCGTTTCTGGCTCCGGTCGCGGCAGCTGCGCCGCAATGAGATCGCAATTGCTCTGGTCCGTTCTGTTCGCGGCGCTGACGCTCGTCGGGCTGGCCGGCAATGTCCGCGCCGCCGAAACGCCGTTGAGCGCCGATCAGGAAACGCGCTATCGCGGCTTGCTGTCGACGCTGCGTTGCCTCGTTTGTCAGAACGAAACCCTGCAGGATTCCGATGCGCCGCTCGCGGCGGATCTGCGTGCACAGGTCCGCATGCGCGTCGTGCGCGGCGAGTCCGATGCCGATATCCGGCGCTATCTCACCGACCGTTACGGTGACTTTGTGCTCTACAACCCGCCGTTGCAACCGAACACCTGGCTGCTGTGGGGCGGACCATTCTTGCTCGTCATCGCCGGACTTACTGTGGCGTTCACGTTCGTGCGCCGGTCCGGCAAGCGCGCCGTCGCCGCCAAGGTTGACGCGGAAGCGCTGCGCCGCCTGCTCGAGGAAGAAAAGTGATTCTGATTGCGGGACTTGCTGTGCTGACGCTGCTCGCGGTGACGTCGCTGACGCGGCCATGGTGGCGTCCCCAGGTCCGCAGCACTCCGGCGCGGCGTGCGGCGAACGTCGCCGCATATCGCGGCCGCGTTGCTGAAATCGAGCGCGATGTCGCTACCGGCGTCATCGTCGAAGGCGAATTCGAGCTGTTGCGCAACGAGGCAGCGGCGCAATTGCTCGGCGATACCTCCGGCGCCGCTGACGAAACCGTGCCACAGGTTGGTGCAGCGCCGTCGCGTTGGATCGCGGTGCTGGTGGTTCTCGCGGTGCCTTTGTTCGCTACTGTTTGGTACTGGGCGGGGGGCAGCTGGCGTGTGCAGCAGCAATTGGCGGGCGCGGATGCCCCATCGACCACGGCGCCGGATGTGCAGGCCATGGTTGATCGGCTGGCCGCCCGGCTGCAGAACAATCCGGATGACCCGCCGGGCTGGATGATGCTCGGTCGCTCGTATTTCGTACTGCATCGCTATGCGGAAGCTGCCGGTGCCTATCACCAGGCCAACGCGCGCAACGGTGGCAAGGACGCGGACGCGCTCGCCGCCGAAGGCGAGGCGCTCGCCTTCGCCAGCGGCCGCGATGTGCCGGCGGACGCAACCGCTTTGTTCGATCGCGCGCTGGCCATCGATGCCAGCGACGGACGCGCTCTGTGGTACGGCGGTCTTGCCGATGCCCAGGCTGGTGATTTTACGCGCGCACGTCAGCGCTGGACGCGCCTGCGCAGCAAGGAATTGCCCGACCAGATGAAACAGTTGCTGGACAAGCAGTTGGCGCAGATCGATGCCGCGACGGGTAACACCGGGATGCCGCCGGTGGCGGCGCAGGCGGCTCCGTCCGCAGCGCCACTGCCCGCATCGGCAGTGCGTTTGCAGCTGATCGTGCGCGTCGCGCCGCCGCTGGCCGCGAAAATTCCGGCCGGAGCCACGGTGTTTGTCTACGCCAAAGCCGAAAGTGGACCGCCGATGCCGCTGGCAGTGTTCCGGCAGCCAGTGGCGGATTGGCCGCTGAATGTGACGCTCGACGACTCGATGGCGATGGCACCCGGCATGGGGCTGTCGCGTTTCGACCACTATCTGGTTAGCGCGCGCATCAGTGCCAGCGGGCAGGCCATGCCGCAGTCCGGCGATCTGGAGGGCGTCATTCACGTGGCCCGGAATGAGGCCGGCGGCGTGAAGGAAATCGTCATCGACCGGCAAGTGCCATGAGCCGCTTCAGGGCGCCGCGCAGCCGCCGATATGCCCTGCGCATACGTCGCCTTGTGGTTTTCTTATCCTGTCCGGTTTCACTGCGGTAAACTATTCGCTTGGGATGGGCTCTAATGCGGGCCAATACAAGCTCCTAAGAGGACTTCATCGATGCGAATCCGCAAGGCTGTTTTCCCGGTTGCCGGAATGGGTACCCGCTTTCTTCCCGCGACCAAAGCGAGTGCCAAGGAAATGCTGCCGATCGTCGACAAGCCGCTGATCCAGTACGCGGTGCAGGAAGCGATCAGCGCCGGCGCCGAGGAATTGATCTTCATCACGGGCCGATCGAAGAATTCGATCATGGATCATTTCGACAAGGCCTATGAACTTGAAGCCGAACTGGCCAGCCGCGGCAAGTCGAAGTTGCTCGAAGTCGTGCAGGAAATTCTGCCGCCGGGCATCACTTGCATTTACATCCGCCAAGCCGAGGCGCTCGGTCTGGGTCACGCCGTGCTGTGTGCGTGGCCGGCGGTCGGCGACGAGGATTTCTGCGTGATTCTTGCCGACGATCTCATCGACGGCAAACTGCGCCCCTGCCTTGCGCAGATGCAGCGCGTTTACCAGGAATACGGGACCAGCGTCATCGCCACACAGCGCGTGCCGAAGGAAGAGGTCAGCAGCTACGGCGTCGTCGAAACGCAGCCGGTGGCACCCGGTCTTGGTGAAATCCGCCGCATCGTCGAGAAGCCGAAACCTGCCGACGCGCCGAGCAATCTGGCTGTGGTTGGCCGCTATATCCTGACGCCCCGTATTTTTAAATTGCTGGAGCGTACGCAGAAGGGTGCCGGTGGTGAAATTCAACTCACCGACGCCATCAGCGCAATGATCCAAGAGCAGACCGTACTTGCCTACGAATTCGAGGGCACGCGCTACGACTGCGGCAGCAAGCTCGGATATCTGAAAGCAAATGTGGAATATGGCCTCAAGCATCCCGAGCTGGCTGAGGAGTTTCAGCAATATCTGTCTGAACTCGCGCGCGGACTGAACCAGTCGACCGCGGAAGGCGTTGTCAAAGAGGTCGCAGCGCGCGGCCGCTGACCGCGAAGACCTGCGCTACACGCCGCGCGCCTTGATTTCGATGCGCTGCGGACCGGAGGAAGCATGAGCGGAACGAAGTATCAGAGTTTTATCCAGTCCTCCTCGATACAGGGCGGCAACGCTGCCTATATCGAGGATCTTTACGAGCAATATCTCGTCAATCCGGAATCGGTGGATGCCAGCTGGCGCGCCTATTTCCGCAGTGCGCAGGCAGGACAAGGAGCGACAGATACACCGCATGGCCCGGTGCGCGCCCGCTTCGAAACACTTGCCCGCCAACCGCGCAGTTCGGTCGTGGAGTCGTCGTTCGATGCGCGCCAGGCGGAAAAGCAGGCGGCCGTGCTGCGCCTGATCAACTATTACCGCGTCCGTGGCCATCAGGTCGCCAGACTCGATCCGCTCGGACTGGCTCCGGTGCCGACCGTTCCCGATCTCGATCCAGGTTTTCATGGCCTGGGTTCCGAGGATATGGATACGGTGTTCAACACGGGTACGCTGGCGGGTACTGACCGCCTGCCCTTGCGTGAAATCATCAAGATTCTGAAGGCGGTTTATACCGATACCGTCGGCGCCGAGTACATGTACATCACGGAGACGGCCGAAAAGCGCTGGCTGCAGAAGCGCCTTGAAAGCGAGCCGTTCAAGCCGCGATTGCAGCCGCAGCAGCAGCACGAGGTACTCAAACAGCTCATCGCCGCGGAAGGAATCGAGCGTTACCTCCACAACAAGTACGTTGGTCAGAAGCGCTTTTCGCTCGAAGGCGGTGATTCACTGATTCCGATCGTCGATGAGTTGATGCGCTGCGCGGCTTTGGCCGGCGTCGAGGAACTGGTCATCGGCATGGCGCACCGCGGTCGCCTGAATATGCTGGTCAACGTGCTCGGCAAGTCGCCGAAGGAACTGTTCGCCGAGTTCGAGGGCAAGTATTCGACGGAGAGCCTGTCGCGCGCTGGCGACGTGAAATACCACATGGGCTTTTCGTCGGACGTCGAGATCGAAGGCCGTCGCATCCATCTGGTGCTGGCGTTCAATCCGTCGCATCTGGAAATCGTAAATCCCGTGGTCGAAGGGTCCGTGAAGGCGCGGCAGACGCGCCGCCACGACGAACGCGGCGAGCGCGTCGTACCGGTGCTGATCCACGGCGACGCCGCATTCGCCGGTCAAGGCGTGGTGATGGAGACCTTGCAGTTGTCGCAGGCCAAGGGTTACAGCACCGGTGGCACCGTGCACGTCATCGTCAACAATCAGATCGGGTTCACGACGCCGAATCCAATCGAGGCACGCGAAGGTCACGAAGTGCGCACTTCGCGTGCCTGCACCGACATCGCGAAGATGCTTGAATCGCCGGTATTCCATGTCAATGGCGACGATCCCGACGCGGTTGTGTTCGTCACCAAGCTGGCGATGGATTTCCGCAGCGAATTCCACAAGGACGTCATCATCGATCTGTGTTGCTACCGCCGCCACGGCCACAACGAAGCTGACGAACCGGCGGCGACGCAGCCAGTGATGTACGACGCCATCAAGAAACAGCCGACGACGCTGGCACTGTATTCGCGCAAGCTTGTGCAACAAGGTTTGCTTGGCAAGGATGAACCCGAGCAGATGGTGAGGGAATACCGCGATGCCCTTGATCGAGGCGAGAACATCTCGCGCATCGCGCTCGGCATGGTTGGCAATCAGCACACCGTCAATTGGGCAAATTATCAGAAGGGCGAGTGGGACTCCCCGGCCGATACGGCCGTCACGGTCGATACCCTGAAGCGTCTCGCCGGCCAGCTACACAAGCTGCCGGATGGCTTCTCGCTGCATCCGCGGGTCGCCAAGATCTACGAGGACCGTGTGAAGATGGCCGCCGGCGAAATGCCGATGGACTGGGGCTTCGCCGAGACCATGGCTTACGCGACGCTGGTCAACGAAGGTTTCGCGCTGCGCCTGTGTGGACAGGATACGCGGCGCGGCACCTTCTTCCATCGCCATGCCACGCTGCACGACGTCAAGACCGGCGAAAGCTATACGCCGCTGCGTCACCTCGATGCCGATAAGTATCGCTTCCTCGTCAATGACACATTGTTGTCCGAGGAAGGCGTGCTCGGCTTCGAGTACGGCTATAGCACCACCGATCCGGACTGTCTGGTGATCTGGGAAGCACAGTTCGGTGACTTCGCCAATGGCGCGCAGGTCGTTATCGACCAATTCATCGCTTCCGGGCAGGCGAAATGGGGCCGCTACTGCGGGCTCACGCTGTTGCTGCCGCACGGCTACGAAGGGCAGGGGCCAGAGCATTCGTCTGCGCGTCTGGAGCGCTATCTGCAATTGTGTGCCGGCAACAACATGCAGGTCTGCGTGCCGTCCACACCCGCGCAGATGTTCCATATGCTGCGCAGGCAGATGAAACGAAGCCTGCGGCTGCCGCTGATCGTAATGACGCCGAAGTCGCTGCTTCGCCACAAAGCGTCGGTCTCGGAACTCAGCGATCTCGGCACCGGCAAGTTGCAACTCATCATCGGCGAGACGGCCAAGCTCGATGCGCAGAAGGTCAAGCGCATCGTGTTCTGCAGCGGCAAGGTCTACTTCGATCTGCTCGATGCTCGCACCAAGCAGGGCCGCGACGATGTCGCCATCGCGCGCATCGAACAGCTGTATCCGTTCCCGCGCGAGCAGTACGAGGCGGTGATCGCCGCGTATCCGAACGCGAAGGACGTGGTCTGGTGTCAGGAAGAGCCTGAAAACCAGGGCGCGTGGTACCAGATCAAGCACCGTCTGCGCGCTTACCTGGCCGACGATCATCAACTGCTCTACGCCACGCGCAAGGGCAATTCCACGACAGCGGTCGGATACCTGAAGGTTCACCAGAAGGAACAGGACGAAGTCGTCAATACGGCGCTCAGCGGCGGTCTCACGCTGGCGGGCGGCGCCTGACGATTGCGTATCAATCGACAAGCAAGAGAAAAATAATTCCGGAGCGCCATGAGCATCGAAATCAAGGTTCCCAACCTCCCTGAATCAGTTACCGAAGCCACCGTCGCCTCTTGGCATTTCAACGCCGGCGACGCCATCAAGCGCGAGCAGAATCTCGTCGATCTGGAAACCGACAAAGTGGTATTGGAGGTCCCGTCGGTTACCGATGGTGTGCTGAAGGAAGTCCGTATCAAGACCGGTGCTACGGTCAAGGCCGGTGATGTGATCGGCGTGATCGAGGAAGGCGCCGCCGCTGCTGCACCAGCGAAGGCGGTGGCCGCGACCGCCGAAGCATCGACTGCGACCGCGACCGATGCCGACGGTCAAAGTCCAGCCGTGCGCAAGCTGCTGTCTGAACTGGGACTGTCCGCATCGCAGATTTCGGGCAGCGGCAAGGGCGGGCGTCTGACCAAGGAAGACATCGTCGCCTATGCCGAAAAGCAGAAAACCGCGCCCGCCGCGCCTGCAAAAGCCCCAGCCCCCGCGGCGAAACCTGCGGCACCAGCGTTCAAGCCGGCGTCCGGTCCGCGCGAAGAGCAGCGCGTGCCGATGACGCGCATCCGTGCGCGCATCGCCGAACGCCTGATCGAAGCGCAGAGCACGGCTGCGATGCTGACGACGTTCAACGAGATTGATCTGAAAGCAGTGTCGGACATCCGCGCCAGGTACAAGGACAGCTTCGAGAAGGCGCACGGCATCAAGCTCGGTTTCATGAGTTTTTTCGTGCGCGCCGCAATCGAGGGATTGAAGAAGTTCCCGCTGGTAAACGCGTCGATCGATGGCAGCGATATCGTCTACCACAACTATTACGATATCGGCGTTGCCGTATCCACCGAACGTGGTCTTGTCGTGCCGGTTCTGCGTGACGCAGATCTACTGTCGTTCGGTGATATCGAGAAATCCATTGTCGATTTCGGCGCCCGCGCGCGCGCCAACAAGCTGGCGATCGAGGATCTCACCGGTGGCACGTTCTCCATCACCAACGGTGGGGTGTTCGGCTCGATGCTTTCCACGCCGATTCTGAATCCGCCGCAGGCGGCGATTCTCGGCATGCACGGAATTATCGAGCGGCCGGTCGTGGTCGGCGGCGAAATTGTGGTGCGTCCGATGATGTATCTGGCGCTGACCTACGATCACCGCTTGATCGATGGCCGCGAAGCGGTGCTATTCCTGCGCACGATCAAGGACTGCCTGGAAGACCCGGCGAGACTGCTGCTGCAGCTTTGAGGGAAGTGGTTTAGGTTGAGGAAAGGGCCCGCGCTGCGGGCCTTTTTCGTGGCACGGGGTCGTCCAATTGATTTAGGGCCGGGCGTCCACTACCGTGGGGCTCAGCAAGATCTGTGGGTGTCGCAACGGCTTGCGTTGTAAAGTGCGTAAATACGTGTGGCAGGAGTTATCGCGCCGCGGGATTCGATGTCTGGAGCGGAGATGTCTGGGTCCGATGAATGTGCAGTGCGTTGCCACTATCGGTGAATCGAGAACAGAGACGACATGACCAAAATAAGTGTCCTTGTGGTCGATGATTCGGCGGTCGTGCGGCAGGTGCTTACCGAGGTGCTCAACGCTGATCCTGGCATCGAGGTACTGGCCACCGCGATCGATCCGATTTTTGCGATGGAGAAGATGGCCAAACGCTGGCCGGATGTCATCGTGCTCGACATCGAAATGCCGCGCATGGATGGCATCACCTTCCTGAAGAAAATCATGGCGGAACGGCCGACGCCGGTCGTGATTTGTTCCTCCTTGACCGAAAAGGGTGCGGAAACCACGATGGACGCTCTGGCGGCCGGCGCCGTCGGTATCATCACCAAGCCGACGATCGGCGTGCGCCAATTCCTATTGGAGGACGCAGCTTCCGATCTGGTGCATGCGGTCAAAGCGGCGGCCGCTGCGAAGCTCAAGCGGATGCCGGCCGGCGCAGCGTCCGCTTCGCGGATGCCCAGCGCCGCGCCCAAGCTTACCGCCGACGCAATCCTGTCGCCGCCGCAAGCGGCTCTGAGCCGGACCACGGAGCGGATCGTCGCCATCGGTACATCCACGGGCGGAACGCAGGCGCTGGAAGTAGTGCTGACCGCCCTGCCGAGAACGGCGCCCGGCATCGTTATCGTTCAGCACATGCCGGAAAAATTCACTGCACTGTTCGCAAAGCGCCTCGATGGTCTGTGCGAGATCGAAGTACGTGAGGCGCGCAACGACGATCGTGTCGTCGCCGGGCTGGCGTTGATCGCTCCCGGCGGCAAGCACATGCTGCTCAAGCGCAGCGGTGCGCTCTACCACGTCGAAGTCATGGATGGACCGCTGGTCAATCGCCATCGGCCGTCAGTCGATGTGCTGTTCCGGTCCGTCGCCAAGTGCGCGGGAAAGAACGCATTGGGCATCATCATGACTGGCATGGGCGATGATGGCGCGCGCGGACTCAAGGAAATGTTCGACGCCGGTGCCGCCACGCTGGCCCAGGACGAAGCCAGCAGTGTCGTCTACGGAATGCCGAAGGAAGCGGTCAAACACGGAGCCGTTCAGCGCAGCCTCACGCTGACCGAAATTCCGGCGCAGATCGCCGCGTTCTAATTAAGAGCGGCTGGTTTCACCGCTGCTCTTATGTCCGGCCGAACAGTGCCAGCGTGCGCAGACATTCGAGACGGTGTGCTTCGCCATGCGCCGGATCGCGCGCGCTGCCCGGTATGCGCAACCCGTAGCGGCGGCCGGTGCGCTCGGCTTCGAGCACCCAATGTGTCAGCAGCGACAGGCGCTGTTCGACATCGAGTGTCGGCGGCAGCGCGTCCCAATCCAGCCACAGCTCCGGATCGACACTATCCGCAAAGTGCTTGACCTGCGGCGTGGACAGGCGCGGCACGCTCTTCCAGTGGATGCGGCTGGCGCTGTCGCCGCGTTGATAGCTGCGCAGTCCGGCGAACTCATCGTTGCCGGCGCGGAGTCCGGTACGCGTGCCGGCGGTGTGCGAGGCCGCCTGCGGCGCGACGCCACTCGTGGCGGGACGCGGGTAGACGAGACAGGCGCTGTCGATTTCGATCCAAGTCCAGGCGTGAAACAGCCCGAGTGGAAATTCGGTGGCGACAGTGAAACGCGGCGCTGGTAGCCAGCCACGATGGCTGGCTGGTAACAGCAGGGCGACGTGCTCGCGCTCCAGTGTCGGCAGATCGATTCCGTCGCAGAGCTCGTGTTCCGGCCAGCCGGCCGCGATGTTCCAGCGTGCGCGCGGCGACGGATTCTCGAATTCGATTTCGAATCGCGCGGTGTCGCCCGCGAACACCGGTAAGGCGCGCATGCCGACCACGCGCAGGTTCACGAGATTGCCGTGCGTGTGATGCATGCCGATCAATCCGAGGCCGGTGAGCAGAAAGGTCAATGCGAAGGCCATGCTGTTGGAATAATTCATCGCCCCGAGCAGCATCGATAACAACATGAACGCAAACGCGTAGCCGTAGCGCGTCGGCAGAATGTAGACGCGCCGCCGCGATATCGACACCGGCGCCGGCACGCGGTGCGTGCGCGCCATGATCCAGGCATTGATGCGCCGTCGAAGCGCGCCGAACGGCTGCGTCAGGATCAGGCCGAAGCCTTCGATGGAGAAGCGCAGACGTTCGGGAATATATGCCACGATGCCGTTCCTGTGGTCAGCCAACTGACTTTGACCGTTGCGTTGCTATCCAAAAAGAGTATTTGCTGAACCGGGGATATCCCGTCCATTAAAATGGCATGCGGCAATCGTGCTGAGAAAAGCTCTCAGATGCTCGGGTTGACTGACATGTTAACGTCCCCGAACGAAACACCTCCCATTTTACGAAGGATCTTATGCCCACGTTATTTGACCCGATCAAGATCGGGCGCTTGACCTGCGCCAACCGCATCTGGATGGCACCCCTGACGCGCGGCCGCAGCACCCGCGATCATGTCCCGACCGACGTTATGGTCACCTACTACGCGCAGCGCGCGTCGGCCGGATTGATTATCACGGAAGCCACTGGCATCACCGTCGAGGGCAGCGGTTGGCCATACGCTCCGGGTCTGTGGAGCTCTGAGCAGGTGGAGCACTGGAAGCGGGTGAACGATGCAGTGCATAAGGCAGGTGGCCGCATATTCGCGCAGCTTTGGCATATGGGCCGACTCGTTCATCCGTCCCTGCACGGCGTTCAGCCCGTGTCCGCGAGCGCGACCACCGCGCCGGGCAAGGCCTACACCTACGAAGGGAAACAGCCTTACGTTGAGGCGCGGCCATTGGCGATCAATGAAATTCCACGCCTGATTGGCGACTACGTGACAGCGGCACGAAATGCCATCGATGCTGGATTCGACGGCGTACAACTCCATGCCGCCAACGGCTATCTCATCGACCAGTTCCTGCGCGACGGCAGCAACAAGCGCAGCGATGCCTACGGCGGTCCGATCGAAAATCGCGTGCGGCTGCTACGCGAAGTGGTCGAAGCTTTGGTCGGCACCGTAGGTGCGGAGCGGACCGCGGTGCGCCTGTCGCCGAACGGAGATTCACAGGGTGTCGACGATAGTAACCAAGCCGAGTTGTTCCCCGCGGCGGCGGCGATTCTCAATCAGTTCGGCATCACATTCCTGGAATTGCGCGAGCCTGGACTCGACGGCACCTTCGGCAAATCGGAGCGTCCACCGGTGGCCCCGCTTATCCGCAAAGCATTCAAAGGTGCATTGGTACTCAACTCGGATTACGACTTCGAGCGCGGACAGGCGGCACTCTCCGGCGGTGCGGCCGATGCCATCACTTTCGGCCGGAAATTCCTGGCAAACCCCGATCTGCCATATCGCTTTAAAAAGGACTTGGCGCTCAACACCGACGATCAGAAGACCTGGTATTCGCAGGGCGCTGAAGGCTACATCACCTATCCTTTAGCAGCGGGCTGAGAGCGAGACGGGCGACTTGTAATACATGGATAGATCAATCACATCCACGACATCAGTCCTGCCGTCTCTGTAAGAGTTGTCATGCCAAGAAAGATCATTGCTGTACTCATGATTCCCGCCGCGGTTTCAGCGGCCGAAATCCCGATCGCGGATTTCGCCAGAGATCCCGAAATCACGCATCTAACCATTTCGCCGGACGGGAAATATCTCGCGGAGGCCAGGCTGATGGACGGGCACGACTATTTGGTCGTCCAGCGGCTATCTGATCATAAGATCACTGCGAAACTGGATATCGGCAAGGATTGGCGACTTGGAAGTTACGCTTGGGTGGGCTCTGAACGCATCGTTCTGTCATTCGCCGAACCGGATGGTTTTCAGAACCGGCCCCGGTTGACTGGCGAACTGGTGTCGATGAGTGCGGACATGAGCGCCGGCGAAAGTATGCGTTACGTGTACGGTTTTCGCGGCGGGGATGTAACCGGTTCTCGCATACCCAGAAGCGGTTCCGATGCGGATTTTCGTGACGCAGAGTTTATCGAACCCATGCCCGGCGATCCGCATTCCGCAATCATTGCGGTCAACGATTTTCCGCGTTCTGCGCGCATCAGAAACGGTGAGCTAAAACGCGTGAATGTTTACTCCGGAACCAGTGCCTCGCTCAACATCGGACCGATCCAGGGGTATACCCGGTTTCTCGTCGATTCCAAGGGCATGCCTCGCTACGCCGTCGCGGTTGACGAACACTGGCGAGCGCGTACGTTTTCCAGATCTGGCGACGACGGCGAGTGGACTCCACTCAATGCCGGCGATCTTCGGGAAAGCCGGATCATTCCATTCGCAATTTCCAGCGACGACAAACGCGTATTTGTCGAATCCGACGATGGTAGTGACCGCTTGTGCATCGTCGAGCAGGAATTTGGGACGGCCACGCATAAACGGCTGAGCTGCGATGATGCCGCGGACGTCACAGACACCGTGATGTCCTTCGATGGAAAGGAGCCGATCGCTGCAGTCTACGAAGGAAATCCGCCGTGGGAACGTTTACTCGACACCGATAATCTGGACCGGCAGAGACTGCACGAATTGCAAAAGGTGTTTCCGAACCAGCTCATCGTGCCGGTATCACACACTGATGATGGCAAGAAAGTTGTTCTCCATGTCTACAGCGATCGCAATCCCGGGGATTACTACCTCTTCGATGCCGCTGCGATGAAAGCCGACTATATGGGTTCTGCGCGCAGTTGGATCGATCCAGACCAGATGTCCGAACGCCGCGCCATCGAGTTCAAAGCACGGGACGGACAATCCATTCACGGAATCATCACGCTGCCCAAAGGGCATGAACCGCAAAACCTGCCGCTCGTCGTTTATCCTCATGGCGGACCATTTGGGACACTCGACACCTGGGCATGGGATGCCGATGCTCAGCTGCTGGCCAGTCGCGGCTATGCGGTCCTGCAAGTCAATTTTCGTGGCTCGGGCGGCTATGGCGAAAGCTTTCTGAATGCGGGACGCCAGCGCTGGGACAGCATCATGATCGACGACATCACCGATGGCACCCAATGGGCGATCAAGCAGGGCTTTGCCAAGCCCGGCCGGATCTGCATTTACGGAGGGAGCTATGGCGGATACGCAGCGATGATGAGTGCGGTTCGAGAACCTGATCTGTATCGATGCGTCATCGGATATGCTGGTATTTATGACCTGAATCGGTGGAAGCGCGATACCGATATCTCGAGCAATGGCAATGGGCGTAATTTCATCGCCGAGTTCGTCAGCAACACTCCAGAGCGGCTGAAGCAGGCTTCACCGATCACGCTAATCGACAAGCTCAAAGCCGATGTCATGATCGTACACGGGGAAGAAGACGAGCGAGTACCGGTCAACCAGGCGAATCTTCTGCGAGAGGCACTCGAATCCCGGCATCTTCACTACGAATGGTTGGTCAAACCGAATGAAGGCCACGGCTTCTTCGGCGAAAAGAACCGTCAGGACATGTACGAGAAGATGTTGGCGTTCCTGGAACGAAACATTGGTTCTGAATCCGCCGGCGCCGCGGACAGCAAGCCTCCGGATCCGCCCACCGTCGGAGCTGGCGAGTCCTCGAAACAATCACCCAAATAGTCGGCGGCTCCGTTAATGGCTCTGAGTCCCACCGGATCTAAAAGCACCCTGAAGTGCAAGCGGTTTAGTCCGGTTGGTGAAGTTCCGTTGCTTGCAGCCCATTTGAAACAATCGCCACCGGCAGCTCTTGGGCGCTCTACACTAAGCAGATCAGCCTTTATTCGATGGGGACGACATGGACTTAGACGACATGGACTTAATTGTGAAAGTCGCCAGAGCCGCTACGGCTGCAGTCCTCTTGGCAGCCACAGGCTGTGCTACAGCTCTTTCTCCTCATCGCGAAAGCTACATCCTCGCCCAGCCGCACGGGTGGGTTGAGGTGACAATCGCCGATCAAAACATTCCTGCGATTCCGCCGGATTCGTCTAGCACCGCCGAACACCGTCCAGAGACCTGCTCTATTGAGATTACCCGAGAACGGGAGCCGTATTTGGACGAGGCCGTGTATCCAGCTGGCGATGTGGCGCCATTTCACGTGGACTCTGGCTTCCGGTTTCCGCTTCCTCCAGGGAGATCGTCGCTTCGCATCGATTACTCAGGATGTCGCATGTCAAACGGCAAGATCGGCGGCAGTACGACGACAATCGATGCGATGGTTGAGCGGGACATGGTGACCGCGATTACGTTTGATGGTGCGAATGCTCTTGCTGCGGCACCGCGGGAAGACACGGCGGTGACGTTGGAACGAATTTATCGCCGCGTGGACGCTGGACCTAAATAAACGTGCAGGCATTTCTGCCCGACAAGGCACAACCACCCGCCACGCGAGACGTGCATGCGCCTGTATTACATGACGACTTCTAAGTGGGCTGAGGTGATCTTGAAGGAGCGCCGGCTTAAGCTCTCGCGGTTCTATGAGGCGAACGATCCGTTCGAGCTAAACTTGATCGGCAGTCGCGACCAAAGTCGGCGCAAGATCGTCAAAACGATCGAGCAATACCACAACGAACGCACAGGCATGATTTGCTTTGGCGCGGTCTGGGACAACCCCATGATGTGGGCACACTACGCCGACAAGCACGCTGGCGTCTGCCTAGGGTTCCATGTCGAGGACAAACTAGTCAGCACGGTGAATTACACTGACGAAAAGATAGACGTTGAGTTTGGTGCGCACCTCCCGAACCACGGACTGTCAGTCGAATTGCTCAACAAAGTTCTTATTTCCAAGAGCACGGCGTGGAAATCGGAAGCAGAGCGACGAGTGTTGGCCGAACTGAAGATACCTGACCCAAATACTGGTCTCTACTACACCGATTTTGGACCGCAATTGCAATTGCGTGCGGTGATCATCGGTCATCGCTGCGCATGGACCACGGCGAAGGTCGTTGACCTCCTTGGTGAAGTAGTTGCGCCGGTCCGCGTATGGAAGGCACGACCAGCATTCGGCCGGTTTGCAATGGTGGAGCAGCACCAGGTCAAGGCAGTCACGGTGCGCCCGCAAAAGGGCTTAAAGAGGCGATCGTGAGCGGGTCGGTTTCGCGCAAAGTGACGCCTAACATTTCCATTGTTTCGTGCCGCCAAAGTCGCGGCTGAACCTGAGAATCGAGCGAGTAGCGAACGTCCGCTTTGCGGCAATGAATTCCAGTCTTCCAGTGACCGCTCCTGGCACGACTGCGACAGTCGCAGATTAACGGCAGAGCTGGGTCCAACGAGTGCTGCTGCCGCACCCTAGGGAATCGCCACCGACGCCAGAATCTGCGCGGCCATCGATGTGTTGCCGGTGCGTTCCTCGGATGCAATCAGCCGATGGTTGACCACGGCTTCGAACACCGCCTGCACGTCTTCGGGGATCACGCCGTGGCGGCCTTCGAGCAGTGCCCAGGCCTGCGCGGCGCGGCGGAGTGCGAGGCCAGCGCGAGGTGACAGGCCGTGGCGCAATCCACGATGGCTGCGCGTGGCTTGTACGAGTGCGAGCACGTAATCGATCAACGCCGGTGTGGTGCGCACCGCTTTCGCTGCATTCTGGAGTTCGTGCAGTTGTCCCGGGGTCAGTACAGCCGCCGTCTCCGCGAGCACTTCGCGCCGCTCGGGTTCGGTGAGCAGTGCGCGCTCGGCGTGCTGCGATGGATAGCCGAGCGAGAGGCGCATCAGGAAGCGGTCGAGCTGCGACTCCGGCAGCGGGTAGGTGCCGATCTGTTCCAGCGGATTCTGCGTGGCGATGACGAAGAACGGTTCCGGCAGTGCGCGCGTGACGCCGTCGATGGTGATCTGGCGTTCTTCCATGGCTTCGAGCAGCGCGCTCTGCGTTTTCGGACTCGCGCGGTTGACTTCGTCGGCAAGCACCAGTTGCGCGAAGATCGGTCCGGGATGGAAGCGGAAGCCGCCGGTGGCGGGTTCGTAGATCGATACGCCGAGAATGTCCGCGGGCAACAGGTCGCTGGTGAATTGCACGCGGCGGAATTCGAGTCCCAGTACCTGCGCCAGTGCCAGTGCCAAGGTGGTCTTGCCGACGCCGGGGATGTCTTCGATCAGTAGATGGCCGCGCGCGAGCAGGCAAGTGAGTGCCAGCCGCAGTTCGCGGTTCTTGCCGAAGACGATGTTGCCGAGCGCGGACAGCGTGCGCTGCAACGTCGCTTCCATCGCCTGGGTGTCTTGCTTGTCGTTCATTTCTTGACCCTGTAGCGATTGATCTGTGCCAGTGGCTGGTTCATTCGTACTGAGACGCCGGCCACGATTTCCTTGCGCCAGTTGGCTGCGTCGCGCGGGAACAACAGGATCACGGTGGAACCGATGTTGAATCGTCCCAGTTCGGCACCGCGCTTGAGCTGGATCGGCTCCATTGAGCGATATAGAGACGGCTCGTGATCGCGGCGGTGCGGGGGCGTGACGCGACCGGTCCACACCGTTTCCAGGCCACCGACAATCATCGCGCCGACCATCACCACCGCCAGCGGGCCGAACGCGGTATCGAAGATCGCGCATAGGCGTTCGTTGCGCAGGAACAGGTCCGGCAGGGCGCGCACGGTCGCCGGATTGACGCTGAACAGCCGGCCGGGGACGTAGGTCCAATGGCGCAACTGGCCGTCGACCGGCATGTGCACGCGATGGTAGTCGCGCGGCGACAGGTAGATCGTGGCGAAGCTGCCGCTGATGAATTCATCGGCGACGGCAGCGTCGTGGAGCAGGTCGGCGGCGCTGTACAGGCGGCCCTTGGCCTGGATCAGCCGTCCGGTCTGCAACTGGCCGATCTGGCTGACGGTGCCGTCGACCGGCGACGACAGCGCGTCCGCGTCACGCGAAGGAAGGCGTGCGTCGGATTTGAGCCCGCGCGTAAAAAAATGGGCAAAGCTGTCGTAGTTGACCAAGCGCTCGAACTCGCACTCGGCGAGGCGGATGTCATAGCGACGCGCGAAGTAGCGGATCAGCGCGCGGCTCAGTAGCGGGTTGCGCGATTGCGCGATATGGAACATCAACGATGACAGCAGTCGTGTGGGCAGGATTTTCTGGAAAGCGACAAACAAATGGTCGCGCCACTTCGGGGTATCCGTGTTCGGGCTCATCGGTGACAGTCGTTGACCGGGATCGGGGGGCGGGTCTGATCCGGCTATTTTGCGGTACTGGCGATAGATCTGCGCGCCGCGCCATGCGGCCATGATATCGCGCGCCGCTTCTGCGGCCGGCGTGGGAGCTGCGCTTGATCCAAATCAACAAGCGTCTACGCCGGTCTCGGTATGATGAGTTTGTATTACGTGGCATAGGCAATGCGGGCTTTTCACGAAACCACGCGCCTCGTGTCACGGATCGAAAACTCACTCCATAAATCTTGAGGACGCGACATGGCAAAGAAATCGGTGATGGCGGACCCGTTAAAAGATGTGCGTGCCGCGTGGAAGCACGCGCAGGTGGCGTGGGGACACACGGAGGCATCGTTGGCCGCGCTCGCGGAAGCGGAAGCCAAACTGTTCCGCAGTCTCGGTGGTGCAGGCGCTGATCTGACGAAGAAAGCGAAAGCCGAAATCAATGCGACGATCAAGATGATTGACCGGAAGCGCAAGGCGGCTACCAAGCAGATCGAAAATCTGGCGAAGCGGCAGAAGTTGCTGCATAAGCCGGCCGCGGCGCGGGGAACAAAGCGCGTGGTGCGGAAATCGGCAGGAAAGTAAGAAAACAGGGCAAGCGTTAACGCGGCTCGCCCGACGATTCCGGCGAGCCGCTGCGCTGCTCTCACAGCTTGACTGTGCGCTGGCGTATGGAGACGGGCTCGGCGAGGCTGCTTTTTTACTGTCTGCCTATAAATTCAAGCTGATACGTCGCTTGGGAGGGCTTTATCCTAGTCTTATCGGATGAAGTTCGGAGGTGGTTCAAACCCAATAATCACCTCACTAAATTCCGTTAGGATGAACGGTCCCATGTCGAATATTCAGGCGCTCGCGTACGTCGTGGCGGAATCCACGCAACCCTCGAACTGGCGGCAGTTCGGAGAGCAAACGCTCGGCATGGCCGGTGCGGATGCGCCAGAGGGCGGCGTTTACTTGAAGATGGACGAGCGGGCGTTCCGCATTGCGGTGCAGAAGGGTTCGGAAGACCGTTACCACGCGTCCGGTTGGGAAGTTGGCGGCCCCGAAGCGTTCGCCGAAACCGTTGCCAAACTGGAAAAGGCCGGTGTGAAGGTGACGCGCGGCAGTGAAGCGCTGCGGGCTGCGCGCAAGGTGCAGGACGTGGTGAGCTTCAGCGATCCAGCCGGCAACCGCCACGAGCTGGTCTGGGGTTTCATCACCGACTTTCAACGTTTCATGTCGCCGGTGGGCGTGCAGAGCTTCGTCACCGGTGAACAAGGCATGGGCCACACCGTCCTGCCAGCGGCGCCGAAGTTCGACGAGACCTACGCATTTTTCCGTGACGTGCTCGGCTTCGGACTATCGGACATCTTCCGTCACAAATTTGGGCCCGAGCCGAATGCCCCGGTTGCCCGCATCTACTTCCTGCATTGCGCCAATTCGCGGCATCACAGCCTAGCGCTGTTCGAAGCGCCGATTCCGTCGGGCTGCGTGCACATCATGGCCGAAGTGCCGTCGATGGATGAGGTCGGTCGCGGTTACGACCGCATGCAGAAGAACAAGGTCAAGCTGATCGCGACGCTTGGCCGTCACGTGAACGACAAGATGGTTTCGTTCTATATGAACACGCCTTCGAACTTTGCCATCGAATATGGCTACGGCGGCCTGACCGTGGATTGGAACCATCACACTGCGTTCGAAACGACGGCGGTGAGCCTGTGGGGCCACGATTTCTCAGTGGGCTTCCGCTGATTCAACACCGAAATCCGCAATGGCACTCGATAAAACAAAAACGGCGAAAGACGCTGTTGCGCAGCTGCGCGATGGCATGACAATTGGCATCGGCGGCTGGGGACCGCGGCGCAAACCGATGGCGCTGGTGCGCGAGATTCTGCGTTCCGATCTGAAGAATCTGACGGTGGTTTCCTATGGCGGTCCCGACGTCGGCATGCTGTGCGCGGCCGGCAAGGTGAAGAAGCTGATCTTCGCGTTCGTGACGATGGACGCGATTCCTTTGGAGCCTTATTACCGCAAGGCACGCGAAGCCGGCGCCATCGAGGTGATGGAGCTGGACGAAGGCATGTTCGAGTGGGGCCTGCGTGCCGCCGGCATGCGCATGTCCTTCCTGCCGACGCGCTGCGGACTTGGCAGCGACGTTCTGGCAAAAAATCCTAGCCTGAAGACGATCCGTTCGCCCTACGGCGACGGCGAGGTTTATCTGGCGATGCCAGCGTTGAAGCTCGATGTGGCGCTATTGCATGTCAACGAGGCCGACCGGCTTGGCAACACGCTGGTTCGCGGCGCCGACACCTTCTTTGATCATCTCTACGCACGAGCTGCCGAGCGTTGCTTCGTCAGCACAGAAGTGCTGCGCGATAAGCTCGCGCTCGATGCGGAGACGGCAAAGCAGAATCCGTTCGAGCGTTATCTGGTGAGCGGAGTGGTGCATGCGCCCTGCGGTGCGCATCCGACTTACATGGGCCCGAACTATGGTTGGGACATGGAGCATCTCAAGCGCTACAACGCGTCTGCCACGGAAGAAAACGGCTGGCAGAAATACGTGGAGGAGTTCGTCAGCATCGGTGAAAAGGAATACCTGGCCAAAGTCGGTGGCGCCGAAGGCGTCGCCAAACTCAAGGCGCCGGTGTTCTGAGGAACTGACCATGACCGAACAAACCCAAATCACACTTGCGGAACTGATGGTCGTTGCCGCTTCCGAAGCCTGGCGCGGCAACGGCGAGGTGCTCGCTTCTGGCATCACCACGATTCCACGTCTCGGTGCCTCACTGGCCAAGCTTACGCACACGCCGGAATTGTTGATGACCGATAGCGAAGCCTATCTCGTGTCCGAGCCGGTGCCGCTGGGGCCGCGTGGCGATTACCAACCGAAGTACGAAGGCTATATGTCCTTCGATCGCGTGTTCGAATGCGTATGGGGCGGCAAGCGTCATGCGATGATCGGACCGACGCAGATCGATCGCTGGGGCCAGACTAATCTGTCGTCGGTCGGTGATTACGCCAAACCGAAGTCGGCGGTGCTCGGTGTCCGCGGGCTGCCCGGCAACAGCATCAATCACATCAACTCGTTCTTCGTGCCCAACCACGGGCCGCGCGTGTTCGTGCCCGGCGAGGTCGACATGGTATCTGGTGTCGGCTACAACCCGGCGCGCTGGAGCGAAGGTATGAAACGCGATTTCGTCGATCTCCGGCTGATCGTCACCGATCTGTGCGTATTCGATTTCGGTGGTCCCGACCACGCGATCCGCGTGAAGTCACTGCATCCGGGCGTCACCTTCGAACAAGTGGAGGCTGCGACCGGTTTTCCGCTGCTGAAGGCGGACAATATGGGTATCACGTCGCTGCCGACCGAGACGCAGCTCGCGATCATCCGCAAGCTCGATCCCCACAACCTGCGCGGCGCGATCATCAAGAACAATCCGCCTGCCGTTCGCGCCCAGTGATTTCTGGCCGAGCCATCATGTCCCGATCGAAGAACATTAGTGGAGTGCCGTGGTGAGCGCCAAGACCCGCGTTGCCGTGCTCGAAGGCTGGTTCACACTCGATGAAAGTACGCCGCATTTGCTTGGTACGCAATGCGCATCCTGCGGCACCTATTACTTTCCGAAACAGAGCACGTTCTGCCGCAATCCTGACTGCGCCGGCGAGCGGTTCGAGGAAGTGAAACTGTCGCGCACCGGCAAACTATGGTCGTTCACCAACGCCTCCTATAAGCCACCGGAACCGTACATCGCGCCCGATCCATTCGTGCCGTTCAGCATCGCGGCGGTAGAACTGGAGAAGGAGCGCATGATCGTGCTCGGCCAGGTCGTTACCGGCGTGAGCGTCGAATCGTTGAAGGCCGGCATGGAAATGGAACTGGTGCTGGAAGTGTTGTCCGAGGATGACACCACGCAAAAACTGGTCTGGAAATGGAAGCCCGGGTCCGGAGGCAAGCGATGAGCCAGACGATGAGCAAGGAAATCGCCATTCTCGGCGTCGGCATGCATCCCTGGGGCAAATGGGGCAAGAATTTCGTTGAGTACGGTGTTGCTGCGGCACGAGCGGCGCTGGCCGATTCCGGCGTGAACTGGCGCGACGTGCAATTCGTGTCCGGTGCGGCGACGATGCGCTGCGGTTATCCCGGCTATGTTGCCGGCGCGACTTTCGCGCAGGCGCTGGGCTGGCAGGGCGCCCAGGTAAACACGTCGTACGCTGCCTGTGCCTCGGGTTCGCAGGCGCTGGCGGCGGCGCGTTCCAAGATTCTGTCCGGTGAATGCGAAGTTGCACTCGTCGTCGGTGCGGACACCACGCCGAAAGGTTTCCTCGCGCCGCAGAAGGGCGAACGTCCGGATGATCCGGACTGGGTTCGTTTTCGTGTTGGCATCACCAACCCGACCTATTTCGCGTTATACGCACGTCGGCGCATGGAGATCTACGGCGATACGCCGGACGACTTCGCGCGGGTGAAGATCAAGAATGCCGAGCACGGTTTTTCCAATCCGAACGCGCGTTACCGTAAGAAATTTACTGCTGCCGATGTTGCGGCATCGGCGATGGTTGCCGATCCGCTGCGATTGATGGATATCTGTGCCACGTCTGACGGCGGTGCGGCGCTGATCGTATCCAGCCTCGACTACGCGCGCCGCATCGGCAAAGCGAAGGCGCCGCGCGTCGCTGCGATTTCGACGGTGACTCCAACCTTCGCCTCTGAAGTCGTCGAAATGCCGGATATCGCGACCGATTCCGCCGTTGCCGTTGCGCCGCACAGCTTTCGGGCAGCGCTGCCGCGTAAAGCCTATGAGGAGGCCGGCATCGGTCCCGAGGATGTCAGCGTCGCCGAGGTTTACGATCTTTCCACCGCGCTGGAGCTGGATTGGATGGAAGATTTGCAGCTGTGCAAGCGCGGCGAAGCGGCACGTCTGGTCCGCGAAGGCGCCACCCGCGTCGGTGGGCGTCTGCCGGTGAATCCGTCCGGTGGATTGGCGTGCTTCGGCGAGGCGGTGCCGGCGCAGGCGCTGGCACAAGTTTGCGAGCTGACTTGGCAATTGCGCGGCCAGGCCGGCGAACGCCAGGTGCAAGGCGCACGGGTCGGTATTACCGCCAACCAGGGATTGTTCGGCCACGGCTCGTCTGTCATCGTCAAGTGCTGAAGCGCATGCCATGATCACGTCCGTGATAGGTCTGCAGACGGTGTTGACCGAACGATTGGGCTGTCGCTATCCGATCGTGCAGACCGCGATGGGCTGGGTCGCTGACAGCAAGCTGGTCGCTGCGACCAGCAACGGTGGCGGTTTTGGCTTTCTCGCCGCTGCGACCATGTCCACCGAATTGCTGGAGTCGGAAATCGCCGCCGTGCGCAGGGCGACCAACAAGCAGTTCGGCGTCAACTTCCACATGTTCCAGCCAAATGCCAAGCAGGTGATCGATGTCGTGATCGCCAATCGTGACCACGTGCGCGCGGTGTCATACGGACGCGGTCCGGATGCGAAAACGATCCGCCGTTTCAAGGATGCCGGCGTGTTGTGCATGCCGACGGTCGGTGCGGTCAAACACGCGGTGAAAGCGGTCGAACTCGGTGCCGACATCGTCACGGTGCAGGGCGGCGAGGGCGGTGGACACACCGGCTCGGTGCCGACCACGATTCTGCTGCCGCAGGTGCTCGATGCGGTGAAAGTGCCGGTCGTCGCAGCCGGCGGTTTCTGCGACGGCCGCGGCCTCGCAGCCGCGCTGGCATTCGGTGCCGCCGGCATCGCTATGGGCACGCGCTTCCTGATGACGAAGGAGTCGCCAGTGCCGCGCGCGACGCTCGATCGCTATCTCGCCGTTACCGACACCGCCAGCATCCGCGCCTCCACGGCGCTCGACGGCCTGCCGCAGCGCATGATCGACAACGCGTTCCTGATTCATCTGGAGAACGCAGGTCCTTTGCGCCGGCTATGGATCGCGCTGGCGAGCGCGTGGAAGTGGAAGAGCCACACCGGCATGAGCACCGGTCATATGATTTCGACCTTCATTAGTGCCATGCGCGAAGGCGATTCGATCGCGCAGACAATGATGGCGGCCAATGCGCCAGTCATCATCCAGCGTGCGATGGTCGATGGCGTACCCGATGAAGGCGTCTTGCCCAGCGGACAAGTCGCGGCTGCCATTGGTGACCTGCCGGGTTGCGCGGAATTGATCGCGCGCATTGCCGCCGGCGCCAGCGAACGCCTCGCCGCGCTCTCCACCGGTTCCAAACCAATTGATATCCAGAAGACGAGTGCCGCATGAGCTTGCCGTTCAAGATTCACGTCGAAGAAGGTATTGCCGAACTAGTGATCGATCAGCCGCCGGTCAATGCGCTCGACAGCGCCGGCTGGCATGCCCTGGCCAAGGCGATCGACAACCTCGGTCACGACCCGGTGGCACGCGTGATCGTGATCCGTGCCGAGGGCAAGGGTTTCTGCGCCGGCGTTGATATCAAGGAACTCAACAAGCACCCGGAACGCATCGTGTCGGTGAACGCCGGCAACTATGAGACGTTCCGCGCGGTGCATCGCAATGCGCTGCCGGTCGTCGTGGCCGTGCACGGCTTCGTGCTCGGCGGTGGCATCGGCATTACCGGCGCGGCGGATATCGTGGTCGCGTCCGAGTGCGCCACCTTTGGCGTACCCGAAGTTGATCGCGGCGCTATGGGCGGCGGTGCGCACCTGCAGCGTCTGTTCCCGGTGCAGAAGGTGCGCATGATGTATTTCACCGGCGAGCCGATCACGGCCGCTGAGGCTTACCGTCTTGGCGCGATCGAGCGCGTAGTGCCGCGCGCACAGCTGCGCGATGCCGCGCTCGATATTGCGCGCAAGATCGCCGCCAAGAGCACGGCGATGATCCGTCTCGCCAAGGAATCGCTGAACGGCATCGAGGACGGCAATCTCGAAGACAAATATCGCTGGGAGCAGGGTTTCACGTTGCAGGCCTATACCGAAAAAGATTCGGCAGAAACTCGCCGCGCTTTCGTGGAGAAGCGCGACGCCAGCTTTACTCCGGGGCGGAAAAAATGAAACTCGAATATACCGCCGCGCAGCGCGCGTTTCGCGCGGAAATCCGCGGGTGGCTCGAACAGCATGTGCCGAAGACACCGCTGCAGAGCTTCGACACCAAGGAAGGTTTCCAGCAGCACCGCGAGTGGGAAGCGACGCTCAACTCCGGTCACTGGGGCATGGTCACGTGGCCCAAGGAACTTGGCGGTCGCGGTTGCGACCTCATCGAGTGGCTGATTTTCGAGGAGGAATACTGGCGTGCCGGTGCGCCACTGCGCGTCAATCAGAACGGAGTATTCCTGCTCGGTCCGACACTGATGGAATACGGCACCGAGGAGCAGAAGCGGCTGTTCCTGCCGCGCATGGCGTCGGGCCAGGACGTCTGGGCGCAGGGCTGGTCTGAACCCGGCGCCGGCTCCGACATGGCGGCGATTCGCTGCAAGGCGATCCGCAAGGACGATCATTACGTCATCAACGGCCAGAAGATCTGGACCACGCGCGCGGTTTGGGCGGACTGGCTGTTCGGCATGTTCCGCAGTGATCCGGATTCGCAGCGCCATCATGGTCTGACCTTCGTGCTGTTGCCGCTGAATCTGCCGGGCATCACGATCCGGCCGATCCGTCAACTTAACGGCCTACCCGGCTTCGCTGAAATTTTCTTCGACGACGTGCGTGTGCCGGTCCGCAACCGTCTGGGTGAAGAAGGCCAGGGTTGGAACGTGGCGATGGCCACTGCGGGTTTTGAGCGCGGCCTGATGCTGCGTTCGCCGGCGCGCTTCCAGGCTACGGCGCGTGCGCTGGTCGATCTGTACCGTCGCAATCGCGTCTCGGCCGATGCCGATCCATCGATCCGCGATGCGGTCATCAAAAGTTGGATGGATGCGGAGGCTTATACCTTGGCGACCTACCGCACCGCCTCGCGCCTGATGAAGGGTGGCCAGATTGGTGCCGAGGCAAGCACCAACAAGATCTTCTGGTCGGAACTTGATCTGCTGATGCACGAAACGGCGATGCGCATCCTCGGTCCGCTTGGCGAGTTGATGCCGGAAGCACCGCAGGTCTCCGATGCGGGCCGCTGGATCGATGGCTTCCTGTTTGCGCAAGCCGGTCCGATTTACGCGGGCACCAACGAAATCCAGCGCAACATCATCGGCGAACGCATGCTCGGCCTGCCTCGCGCCTAACACCGGTTACTTCTATGGACTTCACATTCGACTCTCAGCAGTTGGCGTTCCGCGATGCGGTGCGCAAGCTCCTGCTGATCGAAGCGGCTCCGGAAATTCTGCGCGAGATCTGGGAAACCGAAACCGGCCGCTCGAAGGAACTGCGTCACAAGTTCGCGGAACAGGGCTTGACGGCGCTGTCCGTTCCCGAAGAGCACGGCGGCCTCGGTCTTGGCGATCTCGATTGGGCACTGGTGGCGCATGAGCTCGGTTATTACGCGATCCCGGATTCGCTGTCAGCCACCGCTTATCTCGCCGCCGATCTGTTGACTCAGCTGCCGGATACAGCACCACTGAAGAAAGAATGGTTGCCGCGCATCGCCGAAGGTGAAATCCGCGTCAGTGTCGGTCATCCGGCCAATCCGCTGGTGTCGGATGCGCAGGTCGCCGATCTGTTGCTATTGTGGCGTGACGATGAAATTCACGCGTTGCTGCCGGGCCAGTTCGAGCTGAATCTGAATCCGAGCGTCGATCTGTCACGCCGCCTCTATAGCGTGCGCTGGACGCCGACGCCGAAATCGCGCATCTGCGATGCCGAAACCGGACGCCGCGTCTGGGCGCATGTGTTCGATCGCGGCGCGTTGTGCGCAGCCGGACAACTTGTCGGCTTGGCGCAAAGGATGCTCGATCTGGGCGTCGATTACGCCGCGCAGCGCAAGCAGTTCGGCAAACCGATCGGTGCATTCCAGGCGGTCAAGCATCATCTTGCCGATGTTGCCGTCAAGATCGAGTTTGCCAAGCCGGTGCTGTATCGCGCCGCATACGCTCTTCAGTATGGCGAACCGATGGCTCCGATGCTGGTTTCGCATGCCAAGCTGGCCTGCGGCGATGCCGCATGGGTCGCGGCGCGCAAGAGCATCCAAGTACATGGGGCGATCGGCTACACTTGGGAAGCCGATTTGCAGATGTTTATGAAGCGCGCCTGGGCACTCGATGCCGCGTGGGGCGATCGTGGCCACCACAAGGCGCGTGTCGTCGAATCCATTCTGCGGGACGATGCGCCGATCGGTCCGGGCGAAACCTTCGCTTGAACTATTTTTGATCTGAAATATCCGTTAATTCATCGAGAGAACAATCATGGCTGAAGCTTATATCGTTGACGCATTGCGTTCGCCGACCGGCAAGCGCCGCGGCAGCCTTGCCGAAATCCATCCCGCCGATCTCGGCGCACACGTGCTCAAGGCAATCGTCGCGCGCAACCCGATTCCGGCCGAAGACTACGACGATGTCATCTTCGGCTGCATCGACGCCATTGGTCCGAACGCAGGCAACATCGCGCGCACCTGCTGGCTCACCGCCGGCATGCCGCTTACGGTGCCGGGTGTGACGATCGATCGCCAGTGCGGCTCTTCGCAGCAGGCCGTGCACTTCGCCGCGCAGGCGGTGATGAGCGGCACGCAGGATGTCGTCATCGCTGGTGGCGTGCAGCTCATGAGCAAGATTCCGATCTCCTCGGCGATGATCGTCGCCAAGCCTTACGGTTTCGATGATCCGTTCTCCGGCAGCAAGGGCTGGGTCGAGCGCTTCGGTAACGAGCCGGTGTCGCAGTTCCACGCAGCCGAAATAATCGCGAAGAAGTGGGAGCTGACGCGCGAAGCGATGGAAGTGTTCTCGCTCGAAAGCCACGTACGTGGACGCCGCGCGATTGCCGAAGGCCGCTTCAAGAAGGAAATCGTGCCGCTTGCCGGTCTCGAGAACGACGAAACCACGCGCGATACCTCGCTCGAGAAGATGGCCACGCTGGAAACGCTGCAGCCGGGCGGCCGGCTCACTGCTGGCGTGTCGAGCCAGACCTGCGACGCGTCGTCGGCTGTCCTGATCGTGTCCGAGCGGGCGCTGAAGCGCTACAACCTCAAGCCGCGCGCGCGCATCGTGCACATGAGCGTGATGGGCGACGACCCGATCTGGATGCTGACCGCACCGATCCCGGCGACCAAGCGCGCACTGAAGCAGTCGGGTCTCAAGCTCGCGGACATCGATCTGGTCGAGATTAACGAAGCTTTCGCGTCGGTGGTCATGGCTTGGTTCAAGGAAACCGGCTATCCGCATGAGAAGACCAACGTCAACGGCGGCGCCATCGCGCTTGGCCACCCCATCGGTGCCACCGGCACCAAGCTGATGGCGACGTTGCTCAACGAGCTGGAACGCACGAAGAAACGCTACGGCCTGCAGACGATGTGCGAAGGCGGCGGCGTCGCCAACGTCACCATCATCGAGCGGCTGGGTTAAAGAGTTGATCGTAGGGGGGTTAGCCGCGAAGCGGCGTAACCCACCGTTCGCGGAAGGTGGGTTACGGCCTGCGGCCTAACCCACCCTACGAAAGAATTTTGTATATAGGGCGAAGATATGGGCATTTGTAACGGCCGCACCGTCATCATCACCGGTGCTGGCGGCGGTCTTGGCCGCGAGTATGCGCTGGCCATTGTTGCTGAAGGCGGTAATGTCGTCGTCAACGATATTCGGCAGGAAGCGGCGGCGGCGGTGGTCAAGGAAGTCGAGGCCAGGGGCGGCGCGGGTCTCGCCAACAGCGATGACATCACCAGCATGAGCGGTGCGAAGAAAATCGTCGAGGCCGCCGTCGCGCGCTTCGGCGACGTTCAGGCCGTCGTCAACAATGCCGGCATCGTGCGCGACCGTATGTTCGCCAGCCTCACCGAACAGGATTGGGACGACGTCATCCGCGTGCATCTGAAAGGCCATTTCTGCCTTGCCAGCGCGCTCGTGCACCACTGGCGCGACCAGACCAAGGCGGGCAAGAAAGTCGATGCGCGCATCATCAACACCAGCTCCGGCGCTGGTCTGCAGGGCAGCGTCGGCCAGAGCAACTACTCGGCGGCCAAGGGCGGCATTGCCGCGCTGACGCTGGTGCAGGCGGCCGAACTGCGCCGCTACGGCGTGACGGCCAATGCGCTGGCGCCCGCCGCGCGCACCGGCATGACCGAGACCGTGTTTGCCGACATGATGAAGAAGCCCGACGGCAATCAGTTCGATTTTTACGAGCCGGCCAATGTTGCGCCGATCGTCGTCTGGCTGTGCAGCCCGCTGTCGGCCCACGTCACCGGCCGTGTGTTCGAGGCTTCCGGCGGTCAGCTTTCCGTCGCCAGCGGCTGGCATACCGGCACGGTGCGCGACAAGAAAGCGCGCTGGAACCCGGAGGAATTGACCGCGGTGGTCGATGCGCTGATCGCGGAAGGCCCCGCGCCGCAAAAGGTCTACGGGGCCTGAGCTGCTGGTCATGGATTTCGCTCTGACCGACGACCAGGCACTGATCCGCGACAGCGCGGAAACCGTGCTTGCCGGGACGAGTGATAGCGCCGCTGTGCGCGCGGCGATGGAAACGGCCAGTGGTTACGACCCGGTGTCATGGGCGCGTATGGCTGGTGAGCTCGGCTGGTGCGCGATGGGCATCCCCGAAAATTTCGGTGGGCTCGGTCTGGGTCCGGTCGAAAACGCCCTGCTGCTCGAACAGATGGGTCGGCGTCTGCTGTGCGCGCCGTTCTTTTCAACGGTGTGTCTGGCCGCGAACCTGTTGATCGAGATCGGTACGGAGGCTGCCCGCGAACGCTTTCTGCCGCGCATTGCAGCCGGCGAGCTGCGTGCAACTGCGACGTTCGGTGAAAGTGGACCCGCTCCGATTCCAATCCGAGCAAAGCGCAGCGATCGCAGCTGGATGCTGGATGGCAGCATTCGCAAGGTATTGGATGGCGCCACCGCGGAAGTTCTGTTGGTGCTCGCGCAGGTGGAGGGAGAAAGCGCGCCAGCGCTGTTCGCTGTCAGTGCGGATACGGTGGGGCTCGCACGCAGAGCGCTGAAGACTTGGGACCAGACACGTCGATTCGCTTCCGTCGAGTTGCGTGGCGTGATGGTCGCCGACAGTGATCGCATCGACGATCCTGTCCGCGCGAGCGCGGGTTTCATCTGCGCCGAAGCATTGGCGACCTTGAGCCTGGCTGCCGAGCAGGTGGGTGGCGCGCAGCAGTGTCTCGACCTCACGCTGGCCTACGTCGCCAACCGCAAGCAATTCGGGCGCGTCATCGCGTCGTTCCAGGCGATCAAGCATCGCTGCGCGGAAATGATGGTGCGCATCGAAGCGACGCGATCGATGATCTACGGCGCCGCGGCATTCGCGGCCGGTGCGCCGCCCGTCGATGCGCTGGCGATCGAATGTGGCGCGGCGAAGGTGCTCGCCGCCGAAACCGCGTTCTGGTGCGCGCAGGAGGCGATCCAGCTTCATGGCGGTGTCGGGTTCACTTGGGAATACGATCCACATCTGTACTTCAAACGGGCGCAGGCCGCCGGCCAATGGCTCGGCGTTGCCGGCCCTCTGTGCGAGGCCATTGCCGCCTCGCTGTTGGATTCGAGAGCGGCCGCATGAAGCTCGACATGACGCCACAGGATGAAACATTCCGGGCCGAGGTCGCGGCGTGGATGCAAGAGCACCTGCGCGGCCGCTTCGAGCCGCTGCGTCATCGCGGTGGTCCCGGCGACGAAGATGCGTTTCCGGTGTTGCGCAAGGAGTGGGAGCAAGAGCTGGCCAAGGGACGCTGGTCCTGCGTCGGCTGGCCGCAAGCCTGGGGCGGTCGCGGCCTGTCGATTGAGCATCAAGTCATCTTCAACGAGGAATATGCGCGCGCCGGTGGGCCCGGCCGCATGGGGCATCTCGGCACGGAGCTGATTGGACCGACATTGATCGCGCTCGGCACTGAGGCGCAGAAGCAGCGCTTTCTGCCTGGCATCGCCGCCGGCACTGAATACTGGTGCCAGGGTTATTCCGAGCCGAACGCAGGTTCGGATCTCGCCAACGTGCAGACGCGCTGCCGAAGAGACGAAGCGACCGGCGAATGGATCATCGACGGTCAGAAAGTGTGGACCTCCCTCGCGCACGAATCCGACTGGATCTTCGTGATCGCGCGCAGCGAGGCGGGCACCAAGGGCAATCGCGGCCTCAGCTTTCTACTGGTGCCGATGCGGCAGCCCGGCGTACTGGTGCGGCCGATCAGGCAGCTGACCGGCACTGCTGAGTTCAATGAAGTGTTCTTCGATGGTGCCCGCACCGCTGCCGAAAACATCGTCGGTGCGCCGGGCGACGGTTGGAATGTGGCGATGGCGCTGCTCGGTTTCGAGCGCGGCGTATCCACGCTTGGTCAGCAGATGCACTTCCTGCATGAGTTCGAACTGGTCGTCAAAGCCGCGCGCGACAATGGCGCCGCTAAGGATCCGGCGATCCGCCAACGCATCGCACAGGCCTGGATCGGGTTGCGCGTGATGCGCTACAACGCCTTGCGCATGCTATCCGGCAAGCAGGACGGACGCCTGCGTCCGGAGGCGATGATGTACAAGTATTACTGGTCGAACTGGCACCGCGACCTTGGCAAGCTGGCGATGGACGTGCTCGGCCCGGAAGCTGACATCGTGCATGACGATCCGGTGCGGCGTCCATTGCAGCTTTCGTCATTGTTCTCGCGTTCCGACACGATTTACGCGGGCACCAATGAAATCCAGCTCAATATCATTGCGGAGCGCGCACTGAACATGCCGCGCGAACCGCGACCGCAGTGACGATTCGCGATTCGATTCGAGGATATTCCGACGCATGAATTCTCCGCCCGATTACGTCCCCGCGCACGGTCTTCTGAAAGGCAAATCCGTGCTCATCACCGCCGCCGCCGGTGCCGGCATCGGCTTTGCGGCCGCACGCCGTGTCGTCGAGGAAGGCTGTCGCGGAGTGGTGATTTCCGACATTCATCCGCGTCGTCTCGATGAGGCCGTGGCCAAGCTGCGCCAGGAAACTGGCAGCGAGTTGATCTATGGCAAGCTCGCCAACGTCACCAGCGAGGACGAGGTGCAAGCACTCGTCGACGACGCCGAAGCACGGCTCGGCGGTGTCGATGTGCTGATCAACAACGCCGGACTCGGTGGCACCAAGCGCATCGTCGACATGACCGACCAGGAATGGAATCAGGTGCTCGACGTGACGCTGACCGGCACCTTCCGCATGACGCGTGCGATGCTCAAGCGCATGCAGCCGCGCGGTCGCGGCGTCATCGTCAACAACGCTTCGGTGCTCGGCTGGCGTGCACAGAAGGAGCAGGCGCACTATGCCGCGGCGAAGGCGGGCGTGATGGCGCTGACGCGCTGCGCGGGTCTGGAGGCGGCGGAGTTCGGTGTTCGTGTCAACGCGGTGTCGCCGTCGATCGCGTTCCATGAGTTTCTGCGCAAGACCGCGCCGAAGGAATTGCTCGACGGACTCGCCAGCCGCGAGGCATTCGGGCGCGCGGCCGAGGTTTGGGAGATCGCCAACGTGATGGTATTCCTGGCCTCAGATTACTCGTCATATCTCGTCGGCGAAGTCATTTCGGCGTCGAGCCAGCATCCCTGAAATTCGTAAGGAAAAACGCATGGCCAAGATTTTCGATTCCAAGGACGCCCTCCTTGCCGCCACCGGGACCCAGCTCGGCGAGACTGAGTGGACGCAGATCACACAGGAGCGTGTGAACCAGTTCGCCGATGCCACCGGTGATCATCAATGGATCCATGTCGATCCCATACGCGCCAAGGAAGGGCCGTTCGGCGCCTGCATTGCCCATGGCTATCTGACGCTGTCGCTGGTGAGCCTGTTCCTGCCGCAGCTTCTCATCGTGCACAACATGCGCATGGGCGTGAACTACGGTTGCGACAAGGTGCGTTTCCCGGCGCCCGTCAAGGTCGGCAAGCGCATCCGCGGTCGCGGCGAAGTGGTCAAGGTCGAACCGGTCGATGGCGGCGTGCAGCTGTGGGCGCGTATTACCATTGAGATCGAGAATGAGCCGCGTCCGGCCTGTGTCGTCGACTGTATCAGCCGTTTCATTTTTTGATTGATTTTGCGTAGAGAACTATTGCCATGAAAGAAGCCGTCATCGTTTCCGTCGCGCGCACCGGCATCGGCAAGGCCTATCGTGGTGCTTTCAACGACACTGAAGCGCCGGTGATCGGCGGCCACGTCATTCGCGCGGTCGTTGAACGCGCACGTGTCGAGCCGAAGGAAATCGACGACGTATTGCTCGGTATTGCTGCACAGCAGGGGAACCAGGGCTACAACCTCGGCCGCCTTTGCGTTTATACCGCCGGTCTGCCGAACACGGTGCCGGGGCTGACGCTGGACCGCATGTGCTCATCGGGTCTGATGACGATCGGCTACGCGGCGAAGAACATCATGGCCGGCGAACAGGACATCGTCGTCGCCGGCGGCCTGGAATCAATCTCGTTGACACAAAATCAGCACAAGAACAGCTTTCGCGCGCAGTCGCAGTCGGTGATTGCCGCCGAGCCGACCGCGTACATTCCGATGATCGAAACCGCTGAAATCGTGTCGGCGCGCTATAACATTCCGCGCGCTGCGCAGGATGAATACTCGGCAATGAGCCAGCATCGCACCGCCGCCGCTCAACGCAATGGCATCTTCGCCGACGAGATCGTGCCGATCACCGTCGAGAAGCAGCTGTTCGACAAGGAAGGCAAGCCAACTACCAAGGAGACGGTGACGCTGAAACTGGACGAGGGCAACCGTCCTGATACCACCGTCGAAAGCCTCGCCGCGCTCAAACCGGTGTGGAAAAACGGGCAGTGGGTAAAGGAAGGCGCTTACATCACCGCCGGCAATGCCTCGCAGCTTTCGGATGGTGCCGCCGCCGTGCTGCTGATGAGCCGCGATCAAGCTGTGCGTCGTGGCCTCGCCCCGCTGGCGATCTACCGCGGTACCAGTGTCGTCGGTTGCGCGGCGGACGAAATGGGCATCGGCCCGGCGCTCGCGATTCCCAAGTTGCTCGACCGTCACAGCCTCAAGGTCAGCGACATCGGTGTGTGGGAAATCAACGAGGCTTTCGCCTGCCAGGTGATCTACTGCCGCGACAAGCTCGGCATTCCGCAGGACAAGCTCAACATCAACGGCGGCGCCGTCGCCATCGGCCATCCTTTCGGCATGTCCGGCACACGTCTCGCGATGCATGCCATTCTCGAAGCACGCCGCCGCCGCCAGCGTTATGCGGTGGTATCGATGTGCATTGGTGGTGGCATGGGCGCGGCGGCGCTGTTCGAGATCACGACGTACTGAACTGCGTCGGGTCTGTTGGCGATCAAGGTGATCGTCAACAGACCCTAGTCGTAGTAACTGTCAGAAAGCTGCTCAGGGCGCTGCGGAGACGCTGAATCCATTGCGCGGAAAGTGCACCAGCACTTCTCCGGCGCGCTCGTCCTGGCGCTGCACCACCAGTTCGAACACGGAGGCATGCACCAGCGTGCCCTCGATCGCGTCGCAGCCGTAGTCGCTGGCCCGCACCGTTACGCGCTGTCCCAGCTTCACACCTTCTGGTTCCAGCAGCGGACCATCGAATTCCTGGGTGGCTTTAGTGCTGCGGGCGATGTCGATCGCCGCAGCCGGCGATAATGCTTCGGAACTGCCGTGGCCAAGCGCCTTGATGCGTTCGACCCATCGCAGGATGTTTTTGAACGCATCCAAGGTATTCGCGACGCCCGGGTTGCCGAGGATGAACCATACCGGGTGATAGACGATGAAGTCGGCAAGCGTGGGAGTGCTTCCAAGCAGAAAATCACCGCTGCCGAGCTGCTGATCGATCGCGTTGATCAGCGGCAGAAAATGGACTTTGGAAAATCCCGCGTTCGGTCGCTGTACGCCGCCGCCCTCGAACAGCGCGGCACGGTCCTTGGCAAAGCGGCCGATTAATTCCTCTCCCATCCGTTCCTGCATCGCCTTGAGTCCGGATGGTTGAAACACCACTGGGATGGCGGCGAGGAACAGTGTCTGCTCCAGCGCTGCGAATGCTGCGCAGCTCGCCTTGTGCTTGGTCGGCACCAGATCCGGCGTTGGCTGCAGACGATCGAGCACGCGTGCGATCAGACTCGTATCGCAATAGATATCGCGGCCGAGCTGCATGACCGGCGTCTTGCGGTAACCGCCGGTGAGCGGCACCAGGTCCGGCTTCGGCATGATGACGGGCTGTGTCACCGACTTCCACGCCAGCTTTTTGTAGCCGAACATTGCGCGGATTTTTTCCGAATACGGCGACATGGAGTAATGGTGAAAAATGATCTCGTTCATGTGCGCGCTTCCCGATCAGTGCATCTTGCTCAACAGTTCCTTGACCTGTGCCACGCGCTGGCCGTGGCGCGTCTCCTCGCTACCATTCAGGCGATATAGTTTCGCCACTTCCGCATTGGGCTCCGCGTCAGCCCAGGTTTGATAGGTCAGATCGCCATCCATCTCGGCTTTCTCGATCATCGCCAGGAAATCCTTGTTCAGCATGCCGTCAAGCTTCATCGGCAGGATGTACGGATTTTCGGCATCTGCCGGCAGGGTATAGGCTTCGGTGCCGAGCAGCGAAATGGCTTTCAGCAGGCGATGCGCGTGGCCGCGCTCTTCCTGTCCGTTGCGGGTCAACAGCGCTTTGATCTCCTCGTTGGCCGAGGCTTCGGCCAGTGCCAGGTAGAAGGTTTCGCCGGCCGCTTCGAGCAGCGCCAGGATTTTCAGATCGTCGATGCCAAGCTTCTTGCGGTTCGCGAGAAACTGGAAGGCTTCCGGCTGCGTGCTTGGATAACCGGCGGGTATGTTGGACATCATGGACTCCATTGGGGTTTGAGAAATTGCGGTTTGAGAAAAAGTAATTGCCGCTATTCTACGCCAGCGCTTCGCCGCGGCTTCCTGCCGCATCCAGACTATCGGAGAGACATAAGTACATGGCCCTCAAGGCAACGATCTACAAAGCCGCGCTGCAAATCGCCGATATGGATCGGAACTATTACGCGGATCACGCGTTGACGATTGCACGGCACCCTTCTGAGACGGACGAACGCATGATGGTGCGCCTGGTGGTTTTCGCGCTGCACGCCCATGAACATCTGGCATTCGGCAAGGGCCTTTCCGATCCCGACGAGCCCGATCTGTGGCGCAAGGACCTCACTGGTGCCATCGAGGAATGGATCGAACTCGGACAACCTGACGAGAAGACGGTTTTGCGCGCCTGCGGCCGTGCGACGCGCGTATTCGTTTACGGCTACAACCCAGCCTTCGAGCCGTGGTGGAAGGCATGCGCGCCGAAAGTGGCACGTGCGGCCAATCTGACCGTGCGACGACTCACGGCGAGTGGGGAAACGACGCTCGGCTCGCTGGCGCAGCGGACGATGCAGCTGCAATGCACTATCCAGGACGGACTGATGTGGCTCAGCAACGAGAGCGGCAATGTACAGCTCGATTTTGCGACGCTGCGTGAGTGATGGCTGCGGCCGGTCTAGGGCAATCGCCCCGCCCAGTCGCGCGCGAACTGCTGTGCGACGCGGCCCGAGCGCGACGCGCGCAGCAGCGCCCAGCGCAGCGCGGATTTTTCGGTCTCTTCATTCCATTCCGTGACGCCGAAGCGTTGCAGGTGCAGGCGCACGACTTCCAGATACTGATCCTGATTGAACGGCGGAAACGACAGCCACAGCCCGAAGCGCTCGGACAGAGAAATCTTTTCCTCGCTGGTTTCGCCAGGATGCAGCTCGTCACCTTCCCAACGATACTCATCGTTCTCGCGCTGATACTCCGGCATCAGGTGACGCCGGTTTGAAGTCGCGTAGATCAGCACATTGTCTGGCGGTGACTCAATGCCACCGTCGAGCGCGGTTTTCAGGGTTGTCAGCGCCGGATCATTGGCAGCGACGGAGAAATCATCGACGTAAAGGATGAAGCGCTCGGGGCGACCGCGCAGCGGCGCGACGATGTCCGGCAGATCGATCAGATCGTGCGGGGGTACTTCGACCAGCCGCAGACCTTGCGCGCCGAACTCGTTCAGGAGCGCCTTGACCAAGGTGGATTTGCCGGTCCCGCGCGCACCCGTCAGCAGCAGATGGTTCGCGCTACGGCCGCTGACGAACTGCCGCGTGTTGCGCGCTGCCGCTTCTTTCTGCCGATCGATGCCGAGCAGGTCGTCAAGCCGGATGATCTGTGGAAATTCGACCGGGTGCAGAGTCCCGTTGCGCCAGCGGTAGGCCAGTGTGGCGGATGCTGAAGCGTCATTCGAGTGCTGGCTGTGCATGGCGCCGCAGTCTATCGTTGTTGCGTAACCTGCACCAAGCCTTATGTGCGATCCCACATTTGGGTGAGGCGCGCAGACCCGGCCAGGCCGACATTGGTAACAGATCTATGCGCACGCCGTGCGCGACTTTTTCAGGGGAGCATTCATGGGCGCAGCGCGAGCTGAATTTCCGAATGGCGTTGCACTGGTTATCGGTGGCAGCGGCGGTAATGGCAAAGCGATCTGCGAAGCCTTCGCCGACAGCGGCACGGACGTAGTCCTGACCTACCACCGCAATCTCGAACGCGCCCGGGAAACCGTCGCTGCCGTCGAGTCACGCGGTCGCAAGGCCGAAGCGCACGCAATGTCGATTGGCGACGCGGAACGCGTGACAGCGGTCGTTGAGCACGTCGCTTCCCGTCATCGCATTCACACTGTCGTCATCGCCGCCGGTTCCGATATTTCGCAGCCGCTGATCCGTGATCTCAAGCCGGATGAATGGAAAAAAGTGGTCGATGCCGATCTTAACGGCTTCTTCAACGTCGTCCATTCCACGCTGCCGCACATGAAAAAGGGCGGCGGCGGTTCTTATGTGCATATCAGCTCCGCGGGCTTGCACCGCTGGCCACCCGGCGACGTGCTGTCGGTGGCGCCGAAGGCGGCTATCGAAGCTTTGGTGAAAGGCATCGCCAAGGAAGAGGGGGCATTCGGCATCCGTGCCAATAGCGTCGCCATCGGCGTCATCGAAACCGGTATCTTTCTGCGCTTGTGGGCCAATGGCACCTTCAATGAAGACTGGAGGCGCAAAGTTCACGCGGGACTTTGCTTGAAGCGCTGGGGCACGTCACAAGAAGTTGCGGACGCGACCGTATTTCTCGCGTCGAATCGCGCGCTCTACGTCACTGGACAGATGCTTTCCGTCGATGGCGGCTACGGCGTTTAATCGGCATTTTTATAAAACGTTGCAGCGAGCGTCCCCTGATTTCCGCAATTAAAATTGCTGTTACCGAGCCTTATTGGACTCAATTGGAGTGATCCTCATGCCTACGCAGGAACAGATGAAAGCGGCGCTACAGAAATACGTCGACGGCTTCAATGCCCATGATGTGGATTCGGTTCTCGCACTGTTTGCGGACGACGCGGTCATCGAAGATCCGGTCGGCGCGCCGCTGCGGCGCGGCATCAAGGAGATTGCCGAGTTCTACCGCGGCTCGGTAAAAGTTGTGGAGAGCATGAAACTGGCGGCACCAATCCGTGGTTCGCACAGCAATGCAGCCGCGATGGCCTTCGTCGTCAATCTGCAATTAGAAGGAAAACCCTGTGTGATTAGTGTCATTGACGTGATGACATTCAACGACGACGGGCGGATCGCGACGATGAAGGCGTATTGGGGGCCGCGGGATATGGTCGTCAACGCTTGAGTGGTCTGACTGAATTTCCGCGGCGACGGAAGCCGGCGGTATTATCCGGCCACAAGCGCTTCCTCGTAGATATCGCTATAGGCCCGTGCCACCGCCGACGCGGTGAATCGCTCTTGCACACGCGCCACCGATTTCTGACTGGCCATTGCGTGCAGCGATGGATCCTCGATGAAGCGTTCGATGGCTGTAGCCAGACCGTCAGGATCGCCGGGTTCGACCACCAGGCCGGTTTCGCCGTCGACGATGATTTCCGGAATGCCGAACCAGCGTGATCCGATCGCCGGCAAGCCCATCGCCATGCCTTCGAGCAAGCTGAGCGGGAAGGTTTCGCCAGACATCTGACTCGGCAGCACGATAACGTGCGCTGAACGCATCAGTGCAGGCATTTCACTGTGATCGACACGGCCCTTCAGTTCAACAGCTTGGTGCAGGCCAAGGTCGTCGATCTGTGCCTCGATCTGCGGGCGCGTCGGCCCGTCGCCGATGAGCATCAGCCGCAGTTCCGAGTGGCGTTGAAGTACTTTCGCCATCGCCGTCAGAAGATGGTTGTGGCCCTTGCCATCGAACATGCGTGCGGCCATGACCAGCCGCAATTGACCCGGTGACGGCGGCGCGGCGCGACCCGTGAAGCGTTCCTCATCCACACAGAACGGAATGACAGCGACGCGTTCTGCAGGAACGCCATGTTCAACAAGCTCGGCGGCGGCGGCGTTGTACGGCATGACGATCCGCGCGGCGAAGCGCTTCTCGAGCCAGAACGTCGCGTCACTGACGCGGTTGCGCATCGGAGTGAACCAGCCGATGGTCGTGTGATGAGTGACGACTACGACCTTTACGCGTGCGATGCGCGCGGCGACGAAAGCGTCGAAGCCGGATACGCCTACCGCATGAATATGCAAAACATCCGTATTACGTAGCAGTTTCACGAGTGTCCGCACCCGGCGCGCGCGCAGCCAGGCCGTGCCGAGCTTTTTTGGAAGAAAATCCTTCGGAGCCGTGCGTGACGGAAAATCATGCACCGGAATCCCCAGTGCCGTGCCGGCATCAGCGACTTCCTGCCGTGTCGCCAGCTCCATCGTGATTGCCGGCACCTGTCCGGCCCTCTTCTGCGCGGCGCAAAGCTGGAGGATGAAAGTTTCGACCCCGGTCATGCCGAAGTTCGTGCCCATGTAATGCAGGATGCGCAGCGGATTCGTGCGCCCCACCAGTATCGTGGAGAGTGCGACATTCCACAGCGCTATTTCAATTTCCCAGCCGCCGTCAGCACCCCATTCAACTTCTGATGCGAGCCAGCGGTCCAGCAGCAATTGAATATCGGAACCCGATGAAACCACTCCGACGAGCCAGATGTATACCGGAAAGCGCACGTTAAATCGCATCGTCCCGCACCTCCTGAAAACGGATTCTGGTTCCACAGTTATCGCAACAATCTGGCGAGCTTTTCTGATTTTGCCGTAGGCGTGGACCGACAATATCAATCACCCGTTCGAAGCATACGGTGGCGACCGACGAATGGACTACTGTTCAAATTGCCCTATCTGAAGGAGCAAGTGGCGTCGATTCTTACGGATTGTCCTCGCTTACCGATTTTGAAAAGTGAAGATGCAACACTTAGGGAATATTTCTGCACTCAGATTCTGACGTCACTGCAGGAAATACAGACTAGTATATTTTATCCATCTGTGAACGATCTCAGAATAGTCTAAAAAGTCCAGACGCAGAAAGTTATAAACAAAAAATTAAATAGCTTAGTAGGCATTCGCAATCGCTGGAGGAGACGTCTCATGCTTAAAAATACAAGAGCCGATCTGTGGACGGCCGTTTCTTCTGGTTTGATGTTGATCGGTGCACTTTGCAATCCGACGCTCGCGACCGCTGCGGCCAGCAAGGATTTTTCCATCGTAAACACAGAAAACGGTTCGGTCGAAGGTACGATTGAGAAGGACCACCGTCGCTTCCTCGGAATTCCGTTCGCTGCGCCGCCCGTCGGTGATCTCCGCTTCGTCGCACCACAGCCGGTGAAATCCTGGCACGGCGTCCGCAAAGCGACTCACTTCGGCCACTCCTGCCCGCAGGGCACGATGTATACGGACGAGGACTGCCTGTACCTCAACGTCTTTACGCCCTATCCACTTTCAAACAAGCCGCTGCCGGTGATGGTCTGGATTTATGGGGGTGCCTACGTGATGGGTAGCGCTGCCACCTATCCTCCGGTAAAGATCGCCACCGAGGGCAACGTCATTGCGGTCGCCATGAACTACCGGGTGGGCGCGTTCGGATTTCTGGCGCATCCAGCATTGGCCGCGGAGTCGGACGCCTCTGGCAATTACGGCCTGCTTGATCAGCAGGCGGCGATCACCTGGGTAAAGCGTAACGCCCGTGCGTTCGGCGGCGATCCAAACAACATCACCATCTTCGGCGAGTCGGCCGGCGGCGCCAGTGTCTGCGCGCAGCTCACGTCCCCCGCGATGGCGGGACAATTTCAGAAGGCAATCATCGAAAGCGGTCCCTGCTACATGGTCAAACCACGAGACGTCGCCGAGGCGTATGGGCAAAACATCGCCAGCGAGAACGGCTGCCCGACGACGGCCGATGCGGCCGCGGCTGATTGTCTGAGAAAGTTGCCGGTCAGCGCTTTTGCGGTGCCGGGCACCGAAATAATAGGCAACACAGGCGGCGGCAGTCTCGCTGATCCCAACGCTTTCCCGTATACGCCCACCACCGGCACCTCCGTGCTGCCTCTCGATCCACCCACGGCACTGGCGACCGGTCAGTTCAACCACGTCCCGGTGATCGTCGGCTCGAATCATGACGAAATGCGTTTGTTTACGGCGGTCGCGTTCGATCTGCTCAAGGGTGCTCCGATCACCGCCGATCAGTATCCTTCCCTGATTCAAACGACCTATACCAGCAATGCGGCGGCGGTGCTGTCGCAGTATCCGCTGACGAGCTATGCAACGCCCGATTTGGCTTTTTCCGCACTGAGCACGGACTCCGTGTTTTCCTGTCCCACACTCAGCGGTCGCCAGTCGCTGGCGCAGAATGGCAATGTGACTTACGCCTACGAATTCGCCGATGAGAACACCTCCTTGCCGGTTCTTAAACGTGCAGACCTCGCGGGCTTCCCGGAAGGGCTGGGTGCCACCCACGGTTCTGAGGTCCCCTTTTTGTTTCCGATCGCATATCTGAATCCGGCGCAGAAGCGGTTGTCGCATCAGATGATCGGCTACTGGACGCATTTCGCCAAAACCGGAAACCCGAATTTTTCCGGCGCGCCGGCATGGCCGCAATTCGATACAAGCCAGAATAACCTCTTGTCTCTGGTAACGGATGCGACGCACGTCACGACCGACTTTGCGTCAGATCACCAGTGCGCTTTCTGGGCGGGACTGCCGCCGCAGAAATAGAAGGCAATGTCGGCCGGCGGCAAGGCACGAAAATCGGTGTTGCCGTCGATCTCGCCAAATTAGAGAGAAATATTCCAGTCAGTCCACTTCTCTATTGTCGGAAAAATGGCACTGAAAAGGTTCGAAGAATTTTAACCACGATCTGGGGGAACTGTAATGCCAACAAATGTAAGTTTTCGTTTATGGACGGCTGTGTCGTGTGGTTTGATACTCACCGGCGCATTGTGTAATCCGATGCTGGCCACCGCGTCGGCCAGCAAGGATTTCTCCATTGTCTCTACCGAAAATGGCTCGATCGAAGGCTCCATTGAAGGAGACTACCGCCGCTTTCTTGGAATTCCGTTCGCCGCGCCGCCGGTCGGCAATCTGCGCTTTGCAGCGCCGCAGCCGGTCAAGTCCTGGCACGGGGTGCGCAAAGCGACTCACTTTGGCCACGCGTGTCCGCAGGGCACCACATGGACGGATGAGGATTGTCTTTATCTGAATGTCTATACGCCTTATCCAGTCTCAAAGAAGCCAGTGCCGGTAATGGTCTGGATTTATGGAGGTGCTTATATTCTCGGTAGCGGCGCTACATATCCTCCGACCAAGATCGTTCCCAAGAATAATGTCATCCTCGTCGCCATCAATTACCGAGTGGGTGCATTCGGATTTCTCGCGCATCCGGCACTGACCGCCGAATCGGAGGAGGCGTCCGGCAACTATGGCCTGCTTGATCAGCAGGCAGCGATTGCTTGGGTAAAGCGCAACGCCCGTGCGTTCGGTGGTGATCCGAACAACATCACTATCTTCGGCGAGTCCGCCGGTGGTGCCAGCGTCTGTGCGAATCTCGCATCGCCCGCGATGGCGGGGCAATTTCAGCGAGCGATCATGGAGAGCGGTCCCTGCTTTTTGACCAAGTCGCTGCCGGACGCTGAGGCGTACGGGCAAAGTATTGCCAGTCAAAACGGCTGTCCGACCACGGCCGATGCGGCTGCCGCCGAGTGCCTGAGAAAATTGCCGGTCAGCGCCTTTGCAGTACCAGTTCTGGGAGTATTAGGTGGTACTGGCAGCGGCAGCATCACCGATTCCAACGCCATTCCGTATGCGCCCACCTATGGCGGTCCTGTGCTGCCCCTTAATCCGCCCACGGCGCTGGCAACCGGTCAGTTCAACCATGTTCCCATGATCGTAGGCTCTAATCACGATGAAATGCGCTTGTTTACCGCCATCAGTGATGTAGTGAACAAGACCAGCATCAGCAGCGATCAGTATCCGTCCCTGATTCAAGCCACCTATACCAGCAACGCGGCGGCGGTGCTCTCGCAGTATCCGTTGACTAACTATGCATCGCCCGATATCGCTTTTTCCGCCCCAGGCACGGATTCAATATTTTCCTGTCCCGCGCTCAGCAACGATCAGCAGCTGGTACAAAACGGCAATATCACTTTTGCCTACGAATTCGCCGACGAGAACGCCCCTTCCATTGTCCCGTTTATACAGAACCTGATCAGCTTTCCGCTGGGCGCTGCTCATAGCACTGAGATCCCTTATCTGTTTCCGCTGGCGCACCTGGATCCGGCACAGAAACGGCTGTCGGATCTGATGGTCGGTTACTGGACGCATTTCGCCAAAACCGGAGATCCGAATTTCTTTGGTGCGCCGAAGTGGCCGCAGTTCGACGCATCTCAGAACAATCTCCTGTCACTGGTGCCGGACGCGACGCAAGTCACCACCGGCTTTGCGGCGGACCACCAATGCGCGTTCTGGGCGGGATTGCCGCCACAGCAATAGAGCGGCGATAACAATGGAAACGGTGGCACAGACGCAAATGACTGCGTAACCGAAAGAGCGCCAGAAAAATTGAGTGACCCCCGGCAAGGCCGGGGGTTTATTCGGTGAGCGCTTCAGCGGCGCAACAACAACGCGAGCCGCCTGAAGGTGGCAGGGTGCATGCTCGGCTTCATTAGATCGTAGCGATCGTCCTCGTGCTCCTGGTGTCGGATATAGGCTCAAACCATCGCCTTGCACAAGCCCATCATCGATACAAATTATCCTCGCACCTAGAAACAGAGCTCGCCCGCGAAATCCGGATGCCAAGCGGTGACATAGCGTTCATGCCGCCCGTTGCTTTTGCAGATCCAACGAGCCGAGTAGCAGTCGGCAGGACTCGGATGATCTGGACCGGCCGCGCCGCCGGTGCGGATGCCCAGGGCTTGGTCAATTGCACCCACACCAATGCCAACCGTCGCGTGACGACGGAGATCAACGGCCGGTCCGTCATTCGCCTACACCCCTGACCGCGACAACCTTTGATCCACATCACCCTGGACGGCGAAGTAGTCGGAATCACTTACGAAAACATCAGCCGGCGCCAGACCGTCAGTGCCATCGCCAGCAATACGTGGTTTCCACATTTGACTACGCGGATGACCGAATAGGCGTGCCGTACGAGGGCCTCTACATTCCGGTTCACATCAATACGCAAGAGATTGAGTCATGTTCGATATCGCATCGGTTGCTTCAGTATTCAATGGCGCTTCCTTCGCTCGTTCCCGCGAGTGCTCCTATGTCGCGGGATTGTCTTCAGCGTTGGTCCGCGTAAGGCGATTTGAAGCCCACGCAATGAATATCTGACGAAAGTCGATTTGCTCGTACAGGGCAAGCAGTTGCCGGAAAGGCATTCCTTTTATTTATTTCTGACGTAACTCCCGATTCGGCGCGTCTTTTGCTTGATTGCGTGCTAGGGGACGTCATTGCTGAAAAATAAATCCCGTAAGGGATGAGAAGGCCGCGGTTCAATCCGGACGGCACGTTAAACCATCGCAACGTTTAAGGAGTTTAATTGTGTTTACAGAAACTGCGGCAGGACGCGTCGAAATCGATAACAGTATTTTTAACCCCTATTTGCCGGACTTCGTCCGTTCGCCATGGGCGGTCTGGGAACGACTGGTTTGTGATTTTCCGGTGGCATGGCACAAAGACATGCGGATGTGGGTGGTTAGTTCACACGATGCATGCTGGGAAGCCCTTCAAAACAACAGCTTTTCAGCCAGCTACAAGTTCTGGGAACATGCCCCGCCGCCGAAGCCGGAATCCGAACAGAACGACTTCGAGAAGGCGATGGATAAATGCCTCTTCATGGTCAGCGCGGAAGAGCATATGCGGCTGCGCAAGCTGACGATGCCCGCGTTTTCCAAGCCGGTGATGGCGAAGATAAATGCCAAGATCCGCGACCTGATTGTCGAGTGCTTCGACCAGATTGGCACGCCCGATCAGTTCGAAGCGTTTTCGATGATCTCGGAGAAGTTGTCGGTGCGTTCGATCGCACGCATGGTTGGCGTACCGACCAACATGGAATCCTTCTTTCACGATTTCGCGGTCAACGTGATCAGGGCGACGCGCGTCAATCTTCCCCCCGAGGAGCGCGAGCGGGCCATGCAGGGTTCGCTGCCAGGGCTGAAGTATTTTCTCGATCTCATGAAGGAACGTCGCGCCGCCGCCGATCCCGGCAACGATTTCATCGGCAGCATGATTGCGTCGTCGGATAACGGTGACAAACTCGACGACTACAGCATCCTCGCGATGATTCAGGCGGTGATCGTTGCTGGCGCAGATGCTGCAACCGATCTGCACACTTACCTGATCAAAGGTCTGCTGAGTAACCCGGAACAGTACAAGCTGCTGCGTTCGCGGCCGGAGTTGATGGAAAACGCGATCATCGAGCTGTTGCGCGTCGGCGCCATCGCCAAAACGCCGCAGTTCCGATTCGCTACGGAGGATGTTCTGTTCCGTGGACAGCAGATCAGAAAGGGCCAAGCGATACTTCTTAATCTCAGCGCAGCATGGGTCGATCCGCAAAAATGGGAAAATCCGCGCAAGCTGGATATCACGCGGAAACTCGACGGCAACCTCGTATTCGGCGGTGGTGCACACTTCTGCATCGGCACTTATCTGGTGCGCGCGCAGGGTGGATTGATGATCACCGAATTGATGAAACGCTTCCCCAATGCCGAATTGGTCAACGGCGACGGCGATATCGAATATGACTACAGACATCACAACGCGCGGCGGATTAGCCGGCTGCTGGTAAAGACGAATCTGGTGGAGAGTCGAGGGCTCGAATACAGCGCTACCGAGGAAACGTCTCCGAATGAGGAGCAAACGGAAGCAACCGCATGACGAGCGCGGGTTGAGAGGGGGATTTGCCCACCTGCGCCACGGCCGGCGCAGGTGGGTGCACAATCCAGCGCTTTTCGCTCGTCGAAACTTACGGAAGCAGGACGATTTTTCCGGTGACCTTGCGTTCCAGCATGTCGCGCAGTGCCTGCGCTGCCTCGTTGAGTGGATAGGTTTTGGAGACGTAAGGCCGGATGCGGCCTTCCTTCATCCACGCGAACAGTTGCGCGATATTCTCAGCGTTGACCTGCGGTTCGTGCGCGGTGAACGAGCCCCAGAATACGCCAACGGCAGATGCGCCTTTCAGCAGCAGGCGATTGGCGGCGATATCCGGAATTGTTCCGGATGCGAACCCGATTACTAGATAGCGGCCGTTCCAAGCGATGCACGACAGGCAGTCCTGCGCGAGTGCGCCGCCGACGGGATCGTAGATCACGTCCGCCCCTCGGCCTTTGGTCAGTTTCTTGACGGCTTCCTTGAGACTCTCCGTCGAGTAATCGATGGTTTCATCGGCGCCGTTCTCGCGGCACAGCGCGAGCTTTTCCGCGCTCGATGCGGCGGCGATCACGCGTGCGCCCATTATTTTTCCGATCTGTACGGCAGCGAGTCCGACGCCGCCGGCCGCGCCGAGTACCAGCAACGTCTCGCCGGATTTGAGCTGAGCGCGCTGTTTGAGTGCGTGCAGGCTGGTGCCGAAAACCAGTGTGAGTGCGGCCGCCTTGGTGAAATCCACGCTCGGTGGCAACAGCACGGCGGTATGCGCGGACGCGACTACTTGCTCAGCGTAGCCCCCGGTTGGAATGAAGGCCACTACGCCATCGCCTTTTTTGAACTGGGTGACGCGCTCGCCGACCTCAACGACGGTGCCGGCCACTTCCGCACCGGGCACGAACGGCGGGACGACTTTCATCTGATACTTGCCCTGGATGATCAGCGCATCCGGAAAATTCACGCTCGACGCCTTGACGGCGATGCGCACATCCCCCGGGCCGGGTTTTGGGTCGGGGATGTCGTCGAAAACGAGTTTTTCCGGCAATCCCAGTTCGCGACAGACGATGGCTTTCATTGTTATTCCTCCTTGATCATGGCCGTTATTGTGCTCCGAATTGCGGGCGCCGCCGAGCGCGCGCGATGCCGGTGATCACGGTTAGAACAGCCAGCACGCAGACGATCAAAGGTCCCGACGGCAGATCGAAGGGCACCGACAGCCACAAGCCAAGCGCATAGCCCGCCGCCCCGACGCCATAGCCGACCAGCAATCCGCGCCGCTCGCTCAGATCACGCGCCGCAAGCGCCGGCAGAATCAGCGATGCGAATACCAGATAGACGCCGACGAGTTGCACGGATGCAGTCACGTTGAGCGCGAACAGCGGGTAGAACAGCGCCGGTACACGCCGCGCACCGATCCACCAGACGGCGAGGATGGCGGCGTAGAGCAGCGCCACCGGCCACACCTGCGCGTAAGTGACCCACAGAATCTGGCCGGCGAGTAGCTCGGTCAGATGTTCGCCGCCGTGCGGGTTATGTGCGAGCAGCAGGATCGAGGCGCAGGCTGCGACCACGTACAGACAACCGATCAGCGCTTCCTGTACTTCGTGCAGCCGTTTTTCGGTCCACGACAATAGGCCGGCTGCGAGCAGCGCGGCGAGGCCGGCTGCGGCCTGCAGCTCCCAGCCACGGCTTTCATGGCCAGCGGCTTCGAGCGCGATCACGCCAAGCGCAGCGATCTGTGCAATGGTCAGGTCGATGAAGATGATGCCGCGCTTGAGTACTTCGCGGCCCAGCGTGACGTGCGTCGCGCAGACCACCAGGCCCGCCAGCAGCGGCGGGCCCAGCAGTGACCAGTCGAAAGAGAAGTTCATCATTCCGATCCCTTACCATTGGCGGCGGCGACCAGCCGGTCGATGGTGATCTGGTAGAGCTTGAACAAATCATCCGCGCCATCGACGCCACCGATGGTGAATGGCAGCTTCACTGCGGGAATGCCGGCCTTTTGCGAGAAAAACTGTGCCGCATGCGAATCATTGTAGGCCGCGTATACGACCATCTTCGCGGGTGTCTGCCTGAAGTTTGCGAGCAATTCCTCAAGGTGCGCGGCGCTCGGCGGAATACCGGGCTTGGGCTCCAGTGTGCCGACTTCTTTCATGCCGACGAAGTCGTACAGATAGATCCATTCCTTGTGATAGCTGAGCGCGCTCAAGCCCGCGAGCGGTTTGGCCTGGCTCGACCATTTCGCGACCGCGGCCTGCCAGCGCGCGTCGAAGTCCTTGCCGCGTGCGCGGTAGGCGTCGGCATGCGCGGCGTCGATTGCGGCCAGCCGTTCTGTCAGCGCTTTGGCGACGAGCCCGATGTTGCGCGGATCGGTCTGGAAGTGCGGATTGCCATCCGGATGCACGTCGCCGTTGATGCGATCGACACTCTCGGGCAGCTCCTTCATCGTCACGAAGTGGTAGGCCTCGAACAGTCCCGGCTGGCCGGGCTGGATTTTCGGATTCGCCGCATTCTGCGAGAGGATCGGGAACCAGCCGATCTCCAGCTCGGCGCCGGTGCAAACCGCCAGATCCGCATTGCGGAAATGGGCGATTAGGCTCGGCCGCGCCTGCACTTGGTGCGGGTCCTGCAAGCCGCTGGTGGCGGCGTAGACATCGACGTTGTCGCCGCCGAGTTCCTTGGTCAATGCGGCCCATTCGGGTTCGCAGGCGAAAATTTTGAGCGCCGCGGACGCCGGCGTGATGTGCGCGGCAGTGGCCAGCGCGAGAAGAGCGAGAAATTTGCGCATGATTTTTTCCTAGAACGAATGGGCCGGGTGCGAACCCATCGCGAAGATGTATTGCAGGAATACCTGATTGTCGGTGGCGCCGCCGGACCGCGACTGGTCATGGTTGTATTGCAGGCGAATGCGGCTGAATTCGCTGTGCGACCAGTCGACCATCACGCTTTCGCGTTGCGGGTGATGGCTGTTATCGGCGAGCGTGGCGAGATCAGTTCCGGTTGCCGGATTCGACAGCGCGTTCGACGTTTCGATCCAGTCGTAGCGCGCGCCGATGCGCCAGTGCGGCACGAACTGATAGACCCCTTGTACGTAGTAGCCGCTCTCGTGGCCGCTGTAGTCGCTGTTGGTCGCTGCGCCGTTCGGATCGTTGATAAGAGCACCGTTCTCGCGACGATGGAAATACTCGCCCTGGATCACCGCGTTGTGCACAGTCGGATTGCCATGCGGCGACCACTTGAACACGAAGTCAGCGGCACCGAGGCCGCTGTTGCCGGAAAACGCGGTCTGCGTCGGCTCACCGGTTAAGCGGTTATCTTCGTCGATGCGCAGATAGGACAACCCGACGCGATACGACCAACTATCGCCAAGGTCATCGCCGACATGCGCGAACGCCGTCTTGGCCGGAACGCCGGAGCGATGCTCGCCGCCGCCTGGAAACTGCGCGCCGCGCAGCAGCTCGCCGCCGATTTCGAGCAGGAAATCGGTCGGCGCGATCCAGCGCAGCTGCCCGCCGTCGTCGTGATACTGGCTATCCAGCATCGTGCTGTAGATCAGCGGCTGATCGATGAAGTCCCAGGCGTGCGCGTGCACGTGGTTGAGATAGCCGATCTCCGAATAGAAACGACCGATTCGGCCGGCAAACCCGTAGGGCAGGGTTAGCGTATCGATATACGCATTCTCGACCGACACCTGCGTGTTGCCATTGGCGTCATTGTCGAGGGCGATCGCCGCCCAGCCGTGAAAGTAGTCGTCGATATTCGATTCGACGGCGAGTTCGGTCTCGTTGAGCGACAGGCCCGACGGCACGAAGCTGTCCTGACCCGGCAACAGAAATCCAGGCACGAGCGTCGGCGTCGAGTTGCTGAAGTCGGCGTAGTTGCCCTGCAGAATCAGGCTGATTTTGGGGTTGAACGCGGTGCCGTTGTCGGCGGCGGTGCAGATGATGGGAATAGTCGCCAAGCCAGCCCCACAAAGGCCGGCACTTGCCGCTAAGCGAGCGGCGCGAAAAGAGAAGCGCATGAGAACCTCGTCAGTTGAGAATAACGCTATGTCGCGGCGAATTACCGCGATCAGAATTCACACAGAATTCATTGGACGAGGATGGAAGGGGGGCCGGTACTCGGAGGTGGCAGCCCGATTGGAGTTACCGCGACGGTTTCGGGCAGAGCCACGGTCGGGGATGCTGCGGGTTCGATTTCCGGTCGCGGCAGCGCGATGTGCGGCAGCGGGGCCGCGCCATGACCGATGACGCAGATCGCGCAGGCAGCTGGTTTGGCGTCGGGATTCAGCTCATGCTGGATCGCATGCGCAAACGCGTAGCTCTGCCCGGCCAAAAAGGCCAGTGCGAAACAGGCATGAATCCACGCTCGACGCAGCATGGTGGGCTTGTAGCATGAGCGCGCTTGCGCGGCAATGCTGCTTTTCATGCGTATGGATCCCGGTCGAACGACTAGCAGACGACGAAAGTTCTCAGGAACCAAAAGGTTTCGCGACCCCGAAATAAAAAGCACGGCGCGGACCATATTGCGCCGCGCCGACGCCAACGCCGGTCCCGTCGTGAATTTGATTCGCACGGTCGAGCACGTTGAGTACCACGGCGCGGAGATCAATTTCGCCGAAGCTGGCCAAGTGCACGGGTCGTGCCGCGGACAGATCGACCTGCATATTCGGCGGTTCTTTGCCACCGTTGGGAATCGTGCCGTCACCGTCGTTGCGCAGGCCGTCTCCGAAGGTCGCATCGGCACCGAAACGCGTGCCTTGCCAGAGATAGGAAACGCCGCCCGAAGCGGTGATGTGTTGATCGTGGTCGAGGTAGATGTAGTGCTGGGAGATGAAGGCCAGTTCGTCGGGGTCGAAATTGAACTCGCCGGACACAACATTGGTGCCCTGAGCGATCGTATGCGAGAGATTCAGATACGCCGACAGGTTGTCGCTGTGATAGGCGCTACTCAGCTCTATACCGTAGATGTGGCCGATGCCGTAATTGAATGGTGTGTAGATGAGTGCCTGACCAAACTGACCCTCATCGAGCAGGTTGCGGGCGTACTTGTAGTAGCCGTCGAGACCGATGTTGAAGGCCGGCGTAAATCGCTGGGTAACGCCTACATCGAAGTAGTGATCACGCTCTGGCTTCACTGGCGAATCGGCGCCGTCCTGTGCGTTGGTCGTACCGTTGAATTTGTTGAGTGAAGCGGTGGTCACCAGCTCGTTCGGTGGCGGCGTGAAATAACGCGCATAAGCGGCATGCACGATCGTTTGCTTGGATGGATACCAGATCATGCCGATGCGCGGGCTCAGCTGCTGATCGTCGATGTAGGCGTTGAGACGGTCGTAACGCAGGCCGTAGTTAAGCGTGAATGTGCTGCTGATATCCCATTGATCCTGCAGGTATAGGCCAAGGACCGTGTTGCCGTTCTTGGGGTTGTTGTCGACGATCGCTTCGGGACCGCCGTAGCAGATACTGCCATCGGCACTGAGCATTCCTTGCTGACATGAGATCGGATTGCCCGCCGGGGTGGTTACCGTGAATACCGTCGAGGTGTTGTCCGCGCGATCGTCTTCGGTACTGGCCGATAGTCCACTACGCAGCGTGTGGCTTTCATCGAGCGGGACCTTGACGTCACTCTGCAGTCCCAGAGTCGAGCTCTTGCGCTTGATAAGGGAGGCATCGCCGTTGAAAACGAGCTCCCCGATCTGATCGGGTTCGTAGTTGACTGCGCTGACGCGATCGAAGGCCGCGACTTGATAGTCGATATCGCCACGGGTGATACCTTGCAACGCAACGAGCGCGTAGTTCGTGCGTTCAAACTGGCGCGAATTGAGCTTAGACGAATCGAAGCTACTCAAACCCGTTGCCGCGAGAAAATCCATATCGGGAGACTGCCCAGGATTATTTGGAATCTCGAAGCGGTTGGCAGCCATGCCAAACATTCCGGACAGCTTCAGGTTATCGCTGATCTGATAGGCCAGATAACCGAAGCCTTTGCCCTGCGTAGTGCCATCGTGGATCGGGCTGGTAGCATTAGTCGGCGGCTCCAGGCCCAGATTGCTCTTTAGATAGGAGCCGGAGAAGAAGCCACTGAAGTGACCGCTGGTGCCACCGTATTCGAAACTCGGATTTATCGTGTCGTGACTGCCGCCGTAGACATCGATCGTGCCGCCCTTGAAATCCTGCTTCGTCGTAATGTCCACAACACCGGCCGTGCGATAGCCGTATTGCGCCGGCAACGCACCGGTCAGCAGATCAATTTTCTGAGCGAAGCGGGTGTCCAGTGTTTGTCCGAACGTGCCGACGCCTTCCGGCAGGATCACACCATTGATGCGGTACTGCAGATCGGCATGGTCTCCGCGGATGTGAAGCTGTCCATCCGAATCATTGACCACGCCGGGGGCCTCCAGTAGCACTTGATTCAGCGGCGTGTGATCGCCTTGCGGCAGCGCTTCGATGTCATGCTGGTTGAACACGTATTGGCTGCTGCCGGTGGATGGCGACAGCGCGTTGCGTGCACGCTCGAAGCGCGCAGTCACGGTGATGACGGTAAGCAGATTCGCACCCGCAAGTTCGATTTTTCGCGTCTCTCCGGCGGCGACATCGACTTCCATACTGCCGAGATCGGCGCCGTCCTTCTCCGCCGTCAACGAGTAATGCCCCGGTGGCAAGGTGTCGATCAGGAAAGTGCCATCACCATCGGTTGTGGCTTGCATCATATTGTTCCCGGATAGTCCGGATAACCGCACAGCAGCGCCAGGCACTGGCTTGCTTTGCGCGTCCTTGACTACGCCGGTTAGCCGGGCAGAGCCGTTCATTTGGGTAGTGGTGGAATCGATCGGCGTCAGCGCAAGTGCTGAAGTGGATGTACCGGCAATCGCGCTGCCATACAGCAGCGCAGCAAAAAAATGGCGCGGACGAACGCGCGCCATGAAAGCGAATAAAGACATGATTTTCTCTCTCTGCAAACGAAGTGAGCGCGCGGGGCCAAAGCGACGCGCGGAAACAGCTCAGGGTTTGGTCAGACGAGGAAAGTGGGAGGGCCGCGACTGTGGGGACGGAGAACCGGCCGAATGACAATTTCCGGCACGTATGGCGCGGGCGGTTCCTCCCCGCGCGGAATGAAAACGGCCGATGGCGGAACGGCGGCCGGTGTGCCGCCTGCGGCATGAGCGATCGCGCAGGTCTGGCAATAGGAGTGCTCGTTCGACGAGAGCTCATGCTGCGTCGCATGGACGACCGCGAACCATTGGCCGACGACAAAACCAAGGATCGCGGCGAAATGGAGGAAGCGGCGCGTCATCGCTCAGCCCGCAGCTTCCGCTTCGTGTTGATGGTGCGGATGTTTTAGTGCGTGTAACAACCGGAAATTGCGCAGATGTACGAGCGCGAGAATGACGCCACCGGTAACACTGAACAGGCGATCACCGCTGTCGGAGACAATACCGGCGTTGCGGCCCAGTGCGGCGAACGCGATCAGTCCGAGTCCGATCAATCCGCAACCGACAAGCAGTCCGTGATGATGGCGCCGGTAACCGAAACCGAGCGCCATCAGGCTCGTCGGTACCACCGCGACCAGCAGCCACAAGTGCACGTGCTCATCCGCGAAATATTCGCTCGCGAACAACGGTACCAGCGCCGCCAGTGCAGGTAGCACGATGCAGTGCACGAGGCACAGTCCGGACAGCAGCATTGCCAAAACATCCAGCGAACGCGGCACTTCGGAAGGAGAGGAATCGCTTTCGGTCGTAAGCATCAGGAGCAGCCGCGCTTGCGAACGGACTGGTGGGAGCACTGGTTACTATACCAAACAGACGCGAGAAAGTTCCCGTCGGACCCATCCGGATCCGATTTCACAGGTTCCAGCTCATGGATTCCAAGTGCGCTCGTCATCGGTGATGGCCGCGTCATTGTTTCTGTCCCAGCTTTTCAGTCCCGTGGAATCGAACTGCAAAAAGCCATCTTTCATGTTCATCGTGCTCGTGACCGGTGTAGCGCGGATCAGAAAGTAGGTAGAAGTCGGCGGCGACGGGAAGTCGATCGTGTAAATAGGACTTTCCGGTTTTGCCGGAGATTGCGGGAAGCCGAGATCTGCGGGAGTGGGGGCGTTCTTTGTCCCGTCCGCCGTTGCGGTCGTGTTGTAGGTATCGAATTGCGCATAGTTCTGTTCGAGTTTCTGCGCGAGTTGCAGCAGTTGTGTCTCTGCTTCGATGCGCCGCGAGCGGATAACGTAGCCCTTGTAGCTGCGGACCGCCAAGATTGCGAGGATCGCAACCACGGTCAAAACGATGACGAGTTCGATCAGCGTGAAGCCGGATGTTCGTCTGCCACGTCGTCGCATCATGGCGGTGCGATTTCGTGCCAGGAAATGCGGCCCAGCGTCGCGCCGGAGCGTTCCGCGTGGCTGCCGATGAGCGCATCGCCGGGACCGCCATCGGTGTCCTTTGCACCGGTGCTGATTAACAGATGCTCGGAAGGTGTGCTGCCATCGGACATGCGTGGCGAAATTTCGATCTGCGGAGACGACAGGATGCCGGCGGTCGAACGAGCGCCGCTCGGTGCCGAAACTTTTCCGCTCGCGGTGATTTTGTCCTGGCTATCGACAGCGTTGTCGTGGTTGATATCGAGCGTTGCCTGGTCGGCTGCGGCGCCGTTGCTCGCGGCCAGTTCCATCAGCCAGCCGGCCGCATCTCTGGTGCAGGTGCCGGACGCGGGAATCAAAGTCGTGAAGATGATTTTTCCTCCGTACAGCAGTGGATTCGTGATTTGCCGTTCGCCCGAATCGGTCAGATCGATATACCAGCCGTACTGGTTCTGCAGTCCGGTGTTGTAGTTATTGCTCGACGTAAACCGGTAGCAATCAGATCCCGGCGAACACGCGCCGCCATTTCGGACCGATTCCTGCGCGATGGTTTGCTTCAGCAGATTGCTGCGTGTGATGGATGGCAGTGCGCTCCAGCCTTGGTCGAAGATACCGTAGAACGTGTTGACGCCGGAAACTGCGTTGTCACCCGCGTCGAGGTAGCGGCCGGTGCCGAAGTAAACAATCACGTCGTGCGGTAATGTCTGCGGCGCGGTCAGCAGGTTGTAGCCGATGTTTGGACGTTCGGTGATCGGCTGGCGCTTGCCGGTGCTGTCGGTTGCAACGAACAGCGGCTTACCGCCGTATGCAACTTTCCATTGCGCCACATTGTCGGGCCCGACATCGAATTTCCAAAGATCGCCGGCCAGATCGCCGGCGTAGATCGCGTCGATGTAGCCGTCGCCATCCGTATCGACGGCCGCGGGCGTTGCCAAGCCGTTTGGGGCCGCGAAGCCGGCGGGAGTATCGACGGGAATCTCGATGTAGTCGCCAGTCCACGAACTGGCCTTATTGTGATCGATGAATAGGATGAACAGCACCGCGCGGCCCGACGCGCCGGTGTTGTCATAGCCGTTGCCGATCACGACCGCCCAGCGATTGTTTGCCATTCTTACGATCGCCGGCTGGCTGAAGGTATAGCCGAGATCTGCGTTGTCGCGGCTGGTGAATTCCCATAGCAGCAGCGAGTCGGCGTTGTCTTCTTTGAAACGAGCTGGATCAGTTACGTCCAATGCGTAGATGCCGCGACCGCCGGCACCAAGCCCGCCGGCGAGTACCGTGTGCCAGCAACTCGCCCGATTCCCACCCCAGCAGGCATCGGCTGCCGACACGCCGCCGTCGACCATAAAGGTGTGGCGGTAGGCCGGCGACGTCAGCAGCGAGAGTTGCGGAGTGGCTGCCGATGTCGCGGTCGCTGGCGTGCCAAATACTGTGCTTGGAACGTACGCCAGCAATTCCTTGCCGCCCCTGTCGAGGATGTGTGCGTTGGCATCGAAGCCATGCAGCATGCCGTCGTTGGCACCGACGTAAACCATCGGCGTTCGCGATGTGTAATTGGCGCGAAAGCCAGCATAGTCGTTGAAGTCATAGTTGGTTGCCGGAGCGCCGACATAGAACGGATTGGAGTCGATGATGTCGCCGAGAATGGTGCTGGTGGCGGGACTACCGTTGGCGTCGACTTTGTTCGGATCGATGCGACGGCGAAAACGCGGCGTCGCCGTGGTGTTCTCATGTTCGGTTGAGCCACGCAGGTATTCCACGCGAAGGGCACCATTGTTGTCCGCCTTTGATGGAACATCCGTATTCGCGTTCAGCAGCGTTTGCTGCTCTGTATTCAGATTGTCCCAGCGAAACGGAATCCCTCTTCGTGACGACGCGTCATAGGTAATGACATTGCGTCCACTGTCGAAATTCTGGCTATTGAGGATTTGACCGGCATCCCAATTCGGGGTGTCGCAAGGTGCGCCGATGGACGTTGAAGTGCAGGGACTCGCGGTGGCTGTCGCCAGCGAATAAGCCAGCAACTGGCCGCTCCAATCGGAGCTGTCAAAGCGGCCTTGGAATACCTGCGCATCAGTGCTCAGAGTGCCGCTGCTCGATGACACCGCGGTGGCGGAACTTCTCGTGGACACAGTATCGGATAACGCACAGGCGCCGAGCGACAACGGAACGTTCGGGAAGTCGATCGTTTCCGCGGTCGCGCCGCTCGCAATGACGAGAGCGGCACCGGCGACACCGATTCGCCACGTGCGTGTTGTCCGCGGCGTGGGACGCAGTGTCGATTGGGTCACGTGGAATTTCGTCATGATCAATACACCTTCACGTAAACGCTCTGCGCCATTGAGGTCATTCGCGGCTCCGTACCGGTGCCTTGTCCCGTGACCCGGTAATACCAGCGATGCGGTGTCTGGTCCTGTCCGACAACGATGCTGCCGTCGAGCTCGGGCCCGAGCTCTTCGACGACATAGCGTGGCGTCTGGCCAATACGCGCCAGATCGCAGTTGTGCGTGCGGTGCGTGGGCGCCGAGGTCTGATCGTAATTGCTGCAATAGTCGAGACCGTTGTCGAGCCAGTCGAACCCGAACCAGTCGTTGATCGGCGAAGTGGGAGTGCCCGACCAGACCAGAATTTCGCCGCCACAGGCGACGGATGGATTACTGCAACCTACCGCCGCGAGCGGCTGACTGGTTTGCTGTTCCAGCCATAGTTCGCCTTCCGCAACGGCGGAATCCGCCGCCTGAAACGCACGGTGGTAGTCATTATTCGCGACGACCGCTTTCTGTTCCGACGTGTTCAGAGAGAACGCAGTGACTCCAATCAAAGTAAGAACCATTAGGATGATCAGCACCGAAGCGAGTGCGATGCCGCGCGATCGGTGGGCGGACGTATGCAAGGTTTTGTTCACGGGTACTTCCAATTTCGAAAGAAATTACGAAAGATGATTGCGAATGGCCACGGTCTCAGTCAGCTTCTGCTGGAGATATCCACCCGCAACGTGATTGACGCCGTCGCCCGCATTCGTATTGGCGGCGGCTCCGATTGCGACGGTTTCCTGCGAAGTGGCGACAATCGTGATTTGTACGCTGGACACCTGCGTCCACGCTGATGCGGGAACGCCGGCCGACGACACGTATTGGTTGGTCTGCCGGTTGCCGTTGGCGTCGAGTCCGAAGCGAACCCCGAGGAAGCTGATGCCCTGGATCAACGGCTGTACCTGATCGTCGTTTGCCTCGACCGCCAGCGTCGCGCTGTCGTAGTGCCGTGTGGCGCAATACAGGCTGTAGACACTGTCCTTCGCGAGCTTGGCGACGAAGAAGACGTTCACCGCGATCTCATTCGCATATACCGGCGTGCCGACGCAGTCGCGGATTTGCACCGTATTCGACGCACCTTTGTCGCCGAGGCCAGCGAAGGATACCGACAGATAGCTGGCCTGCGAGTCTGGTTGATCGGCGGGATAGCTTGCACCGCCGAGTTTGGCAAACGGAAATTCGGCGCTGAGATTCGATCCTTTGCTGTCTCCATATACGCCACCGAAAACCGCGAGCGTGTTGCTGCCAGCGCCGCCATCGCGAAAATACTGGCCGGATGCAGGCTGATTGCGTGGATCAGGTAGGAAGCCCGCCTGGCGGACGGCCGTGTTCATCAGCTGTAATGAAGCACGCAGATTTTCCTGAACTTGTGTCATCCCACTACTTTCAACGAACGATTTTTTGCTCGCAACGTAGTTGGCGCCCGCAGCGGCGATCACGAGCAGACCGAGCGTCAGCGATACCATGAGTTCGATCAGCGAAAAGCCGCGTTGCTCTTGCAGGATCATGTCTGCAGCCCGATGACGACACAGGTCAGCGCGTTCGTGCTATTGGTGGTGCCTTTGCCAGCGTTGTTCTTGCCGCAACTGAAATCCTTTTGTGCGGCAGCTGCAGTGCGATTGGGATTCCAGAAAACGGTGATCGTGCGTACCGCGCCGCTCGCAGGACAGGCATCGCCGCTTTCGGCGGCCTCACAAGTGATGCGCGCATTTCCCGACGGCAGCGAATGGGCGACCTGTCGGTACCACTGATTCAGATCAAAGCTGGCGATGTCTGACGGTGAGCAGGAGCTGCTGCAATCAGGCAACGAAGCCGGATCGGGCGGTGTATCCGTCTCCGGATTGAAGTCGTAACCTCCGGTATTCACCGCGGCCGCATTCGCGCGCATCATGTCGGCGAGCGAGTAGGCGAGCGCCGCCGCCTGCGATGCGAGGAGTGTGTTTTTGCTTTCCCGCAGACTCGCGAGTTGCAATCCGGCAGTGCCGAGCAAACCGATCGAAAGAATTACGAGTGCCACCAGAACTTCGATCAGAGTGAAACCCGCATCCAGCTTCGCCTTAGGCGGTAACTCAGTCCGGATCAAAACCAACGCCGGCGCAGAACGATTCAGCCGCGCATTCATGCCATGTCTCCCGTATCAAATTCCCCTGAATCCGTTTCGTCGCAAATCGACTGTCGCGAAATACTTCGCGTGCAAGCCGGCAGGACGGCCGGAATTTTCGCATTCCCGCCTTGGGGCGGATGCGTTCTTATTAATAAATACGAGGAAGGACTGAACCGGCTGTCAGAGCGACATTAGATAAAACGCACTAACTGTGAACAGGGAACACGGCGTGCACACGAAAGGATCGCAAAGATCTCTTCGCCGGTGTGCTTACTGGATTTGGGGGTTCAGCGGAAAATACGAACGGCTTTCAATAAACCTTGGTGCAACTGGTCGACATCCTCTCTGTTGTTATAAACAGCCAGCGAGGCGCGTACTGTGGCGGGGATGGAGAAGCGCTCCATCAGCGGCATCGTGCAGTGGTGGCCGGTGCGAACCGCGACGCCGCACTGGTCGAGAATCGTTCCGATGTCCTGTGGATGCGCGCAGCCCATGACGAAGGAGAGGATTCCGCTTTTGTCCTTGGCAGTGCCGATCAGCCTGAGCCCCGGAATTTCGCGAAGTCGCTCGGTGGCTTCGATCAGCAAGGCGTGCTCGTGGGCCGCGATCGCATCGAAACCGATCGACTCGATATAGTCCAACGCGGCGCCGAAGCCGATGGCACCGGAGATGTCCGGTGTGCCCGCCTCAAATTTGTACGGCAAGTCGTTCCAAGTGCTGCCGGCGAATGAGACGGTGCGAATCATGTCGCCGCCACCCTGCCAGGGTTCTGCGGCTTCGAGCAGTTCACGGCGACCATACAGGATGCCGAAACCCGTCGGACCGTAGGCCTTGTGCGAGGAACACGCATAGAAATCCGCATCCAGCGCTTTGACGTCGACGCGCAGATGGGCGATTGCCTGCGCCCCATCGATCAGCACCGGAATTCCGCGGGCGTGCGCTTCGCGGATCAGTTCCTGCACTGGGTTGATCGTGCCCAGGGTATTCGATACCTGTGTGACCGCGACGAAGCGAGTGCGTGCGTTTAGTAATTCACGCCAGGCGTCAAAGTCCAGTTCGCCGCTATCGGTGACCGGCGCCGCGACGACATGTGCGCCGGTCTGCGCCGCAACGAGCTGCCACGGCACGATATTGGAGTGATGTTCCATGCCCGTGACGAGGATTTCATCACCGGGTTTGAGGCGCGGGCGCAGGAACGCATAGGCAACGAGGTTGATGCTTTCGGTGGTTCCGCGCGTGAATACGATTTCTTCGCGCGCCGCATTGAAGAAGCGAGCGACCCGATCGCGTGCGCCTTCGTAGGCAGTCGTCGCACGCTCGGCGAGGTCGTGCACTGCACGATGCACGTTGGCGTTCTGATGGCGATAGTAGTGGTCGAGCGCGCGCAGCACCGATTCCGGTTTCTGCGTAGTGGCGCCATTGTCAAGATAGGCGAGGCGACCGCCGCGCACCGGTTCGCGAAGGATCGGGAAGTCGGCGCGAATACGCTCGACATCGAATGCCGCAACGACAGCAGCTGGTCGTGGCTGCGGCGCGTTCATGCGGCGATATCCAGTGAGTCGCCGGCCGGCAGGTTCAATTGCTGTCGCAGGCGTGCGCGCAGCGCTGCGGGTTCCACTTTGTCCAGTACTTCCGATGCGAATGCACGCAGCAGCAGCGCCCGCGCAGTTGCCGCGTCAATGCCACGACTGCGCAAGTAAGCGAGCGCGGTTTCGTCGAGTTGCCCGACGGTCGCGCCGTGCGCGCACTTGACGTCGTCGGCGTAGATTTCGAGTTCCGGCTTGGCGTCGATTTCGGCGCGGCGCGATAGCAGTAGATTCGCCACGTGCTGTTCGGAATCGGTTTTTTGTGCGCCAGGTCGCACGATGATTTTGCCGTTGAACACGGCGCGCGTGCGTTCGTCGACGATGCCCTTGAACAATTCGCGCGAACGGCCGTGCGGTGCCGCGTGAACGATACGCGTGTGGTTGTCGATGTGCGCCCCGGGAACCGGCATGAAGAGTCCATCGACGATGACTTCGGCGCCCGGTTCGGCCAGTTCGACATTGAGATCATGGCGCGCGAGCCCGCTGCCGCCATCGACACAGACCGCTTCAAAATGACTGTCGCGCGCGAGTCGCGCATCGATGCGCGTCAGCAGCGTACTGCCGGCCCTCTCATTCTGCACGCGGTACAGTTGCAGCCGCGCACCTGCGGCGAGTCGGATATCGAGCGTATGTGTCGCCAGATGCGCGCCATCACCAAGGCCGATGAAATCAAAAACGATGGTTGCTTCGGCGGCCTCGCCGAGCTCAATGCGATGCCGCTGATGATTCATCGCCGGCGAGTTTTGCGGATGCCCGGCGATGACAATATGCAAGGTGCGCGCGATGGTTGCATTGCGGCCCAGCTTGAGATTCAGCCCCGGCAGCGCGAACGCGGCGTTCAATGCCGCCACAGCATCGCCGGTCACGTCGTCACCAGCGATCCAGTCGCTGAGCTCGTCGGCAGTGCTCTGTGTCTTGTCGAGGTGGCCGTTGATGTAGACGAGTCGATCAGTGCGCGGCAGGAAAGCGCCGCTCAACGAATCTGTTGCGTCCGATGCATTGATGAAGCTGCCCGTAGCCAGCGTGCTCAGATCGGTGTAGCGCCAGTCCTCGACCTTGCGGTGCGGAAAGCCGAGTTTGAGAAATTCATTCAATCGTTCGCGCCGCGCCGCGCGCTGCGGCGCCGGTACGACGGCGGTGAAACGTTCGAACGCTTCCGCGTAGCTGGCCAGGGCCGGATTCACGCTGCCTCCAGCCACGCATAACCCTTTTCTTCAAGTTCGATCGCGAGTTCGGGTCCGCCGGATCTGACGATGCGGCCACCAGCGAGCACATGGACGAAGTCGGGCTTCACGTAATCGAGCAGGCGCTGATAGTGCGTGACTAGTACCGTCGCGCGGTCTGGCGAACGCATGGCGTTGACGCCGTCGGCGACGATCTTGAGCGCATCGATGTCGAGGCCCGAATCGGTTTCGTCGAGAATGGTCAGACGCGGTTCGAGCACCAACATCTGCAGGATCTCGTTGCGTTTCTTCTCGCCGCCGGAGAAACCTTCATTGACGCCGCGCGAGAGCATCTTTGGATCGATCTTCATGATCTTCGCGCGCTCGCGCACCCAGGCCAGGAAATCGGTGGCTTCGATTTCGCCGATGCCGCGATATTTGCGGCGTGCGTTGACCGCCGCTTTCAGCAGCGTGAGATTGCTGACCCCGGGAATTTCGACCGGATACTGGAAGCCAAGGAATAGGCCTTCACAGGCGCGCACTTCCGGTGTCAGCGTGAGCAGATCCTTGCCGTCGAAGGTCACCGAGCCGGCACTGGCTTCGTAACCCTCGCGGCCGGCGAGTACATAGCCGAGCGTGGACTTGCCGGCACCGTTCGGTCCCATGATCGCGTGCACTTCGCCCGCCTTGACGGTCAGATCCAGGCCTTTGAGGATTTCCTTGCCGTGAACAGTGGCGTGAAGATTCTTGATTTCGAGCATCTGATTTCAACTGCTTCGACTGTGATTAGGTTCAGCCCACCGCGCCCTCAAGGGACACGCTGAGCAGCTTCTGTGCTTCGACCGCGAATTCCATCGGCAGCTCCTTGAACACGTCCTTGCAGAAGCCATTGACGATCATCGACACCGCTTCCTCCTCGGAAATCCCGCGCGCGCGGCAGTAGTAGAGCTGGTCTTCGGCGATCTTCGAAGTGGTCGCTTCGTGTTCGAGCTGTGCGCTTGGATTGCGGACTTCGGTATATGGGAATGTGTGCGCGCCACAGCGGTCACCGATCAGCAGAGAGTCGCAGACGGTGTGGTTGCGTGCGCCCTCGGCGGTTTCCAGCACGCGCACAAGACCGCGGTACGACTGCTGGCCGCGCCCCGCGGCGATGCCCTTGGAGACAATCGTCGAACGCGTGTTTTTGCCGACATGAATCATCTTGGTACCGGTATCGGCCTGTTGCATGTGGTTGGTCAGTGCCACCGAATAGAACTCACCGACCGAATCGTCGCCGCGCAGAATGCAGCTCGGGTATTTCCAGGTGATCGCCGAGCCAGTTTCGACCTGCGTCCATGAAATCTTGCTGCGCGGACCACGGCAGTCGCCACGCTTGGTGACGAAGTTATAGATGCCGCCACGGCCTTCTTCGTCGCCCGGATACCAGTTTTGCACCGTCGAGTATTTGATCTGCGCGTCGTCAAGGGCGATCAGTTCGACGACCGCTGCGTGCAACTGATTTTCGTCGCGCTGCGGCGCCGTGCAGCCTTCGAGGTAACTGACGTGCGAGCCTTCTTCGGCGATGATCAGCGTGCGTTCGAACTGGCCGGTGTTGCGCTCGTTGATGCGAAAGTAAGTCGACAGTTCCATCGGGCAACGCACGCCTTTTGGAATAAAAACGAAGGAGCCGTCGGTGAACACGGCGGTGTTCAGCGCCGCGTAGAAATTATCGCCGAATGGAACCACGCTGCCGAGATATTTGCGTACCAGTTCAGGATGCTCATGCACCGCTTCGGAGATCGGGCAGAAAATCACGCCGGCTTCGCGCAGCTTCGCCTTGAATGTGGTCGCAACGGAAACACTGTCGAATACGACATCGACGGCGACGCCGGCGAGCATTTCCTGTTCCCTGAGCGGGATGCCGAGCTTTTTATAGGTTTCCAGCAATTTCGGATCGACCTCATCGAGCGATTTCGGACGATTCGCCATCGATTTGGGCGCGGAGTAATACGAAATCGCCTGATAGTCGATCTTCGGATAGTGCAGGTGCGCCCATTCTGGCTCTTCCATCTTAAGCCAGCGGCGATAGGCCTTGAGGCGGAATTCCAACAGCCATTCCGGCTCTTCCTTGCGCGCCGAAATCGCGCGAATCACGTCTTCGTTGAGGCCAGGCGGCACTGTTTCGGATTCGATTGCCGTCACGAAGCCTGCGGCATATTCACGTCGTCGTATCAAATCGTGGATGGATTCGGGGTTTGCTGCCATGGCATCAGTCCTCTAGCGCGCCCGCTGCGCGGTTTCGCGCGCGGTCGGATGAAAGGTAAGGGGTTGCACGTTCACCTGCGTGCGCCGAGCTTGGCTGCGCGAGGTCATCTGCGCCAGCGTGACCGCCTCCAGCGCTTCGCGAATGGCGGTGTTGATCAGCTGCCAGTTGGCGCTGGTTGCGCAATCCGATTCCATCGAACATTGGCCCGCGTGCTCGGAGCAGCGGGTGAGAGCGATCGGCCCTTCGAGTGCGCGCACGATGTCGGCAACCGTAATGTGCTCCTGGAGGCGCGCCAGCCGATAGCCGCCGTGAGCCCCGCGCAGGGCTTCGACAAGGCCATTCTTTGCTAAGCGTTTCAATATCTTGCTGACAGTTGGGGCGGATACGTGGGTGGTCGCGGAAAGCTCCTGTGCGCTGTGCACGCGCACAGGCTCAGCGGCGAGCGCGGTCATGACGACCGTACCGTAATCCGTGAGTTTGCCGAGCCGGAACATGGATATAAGACCAAAGAAGTACTAATTAAGTTTAAGCCGAACGGCCGCTATCTTCAAATCAGATAGAACCAATTGTCGGCAGGCTCCATGAAACGCTCGTTCCGCCCCCCTTATCAGTTCACCGCTTTTGCCATTGCCGCGCTGCTGTGCGCGGTCACGCTGGTGGTCACGCACTGGTGGTCTCCCGCGCAGTGGATCGCGATGGTTGCCGGTGTGCTGGCGTTTGTTGGTCTGCTTGATGTGACGCAGGAACGGCATTCGATCCGCCGCAATTATCCGGTGATCGGGCATATCCGTTTTTTCCTCGAATTCATCCGGCCGGAAATCCGCCAGTATCTTCTGGAATCGGATTCGGATCGGGTGCCGTTCTCGCGCGCGCAGCGCTCGCTCGTATACCAGCGCGCCAAGAATGTGGAAGACAAGAAAGCGTTCGGTACTGAGCACGATTTATATGTGTCGGGTTATGAATGGATCAATCACTCGATGCGGCCGGTGCACATCGAAGACCACGATTTCCGCATCCGCATCGGGGGACGCGACTGCCATCAGCCATATGAATCATCGCTGCTGAATATTTCGGCAATGAGTTTCGGCGCGTTGTCGGCCAATGCGATCCGCGCGCTCAACAAGGGCGCGAAACTCGGTGGCTTCGCGCACGATACGGGCGAGGGCTCGGTCAGCCGCTACCATCGCGAGCACGGCGGCGATCTGATCTGGGAAATCGGCAGTGGTTACTTCGGTTGCCGCACACAGGACGGCCGTTTCGATCCGAGCCGCTTCGCCGAACAAGCGAAAGACCCACAGGTCAAGATGATCGAGATCAAGCTTTCGCAAGGCGCCAAGCCCGGACATGGCGGTGTGTTGCCGGGACGCAAGGTCACGGCGGAAATCGCGGAAGCGCGCGGTGTCGCGCTCGGTGTGGACTGCGTATCGCCGGCGGCGCACTCGGCGTTTTCGACGCCTCTGGAGATGATCCAGTTCATCGTCAAACTGCGCGAACTGTCCGGTGGAAAACCAGTGGGTTTCAAGTTCGCGCTTGGCCATCCATGGGAATTTTTCGGTATCTGCAAGGCCATGCTGGAGACCGACGTCACCCCGGATTTTATTGTCGTCGATGGCGGCGAGGGGGGCACCGGCGCGGCGCCGGTGGAGTTCGCCGACCATATCGGCACGCCGCTGCAGGAAGCACTGCTGCTGGTGCGTAACACTTTGGTCGGGCTCAATCTGCGCGACCGCATCAAGCTTGGCGCCAGCGGCAAGATCGTATCGGCGTTCGACATGGCGCGCACCCTGGCGCTTGGTGCGGATTGGTGCAACTCGGCCCGCGGGTTCATGTTCTCGCTCGGCTGCGTGCAGTCGCAATCCTGTCATACCGATCACTGCCCGACGGGCGTTGCAACGCAGAGCCGTGTGCGCCAGCGCGCGCTGGTGGTTGCGGACAAGGCGACGCGAGTACGCAATTTCCACGACAATACGCTACATGCGCTTGCCGATCTGGTCGGTGCGGCCGGACTATCGCATCCGCGTGAGCTTATGCCGCATCATATCGTCTGCCGGATTTCCGGAAACGAGATCCGGTTGCTGTCGAACTTTCATAAATTTATGGCGCCCGGCGAGCTGTTCAAGAATCCGCACGCGCATGCTATTTACGAGACGTACTGGTCCATGGCTTCCAGCCGCAGTTTTGTTCCTCTGACATGAACGCACCATTGATCTTCAAGTGGGATGTGACGAATCCGTACATCGAGAAAATCGTTGTTTCAACCGAAGATGTCGATCGCTACGGGCATACCAACAACGTGGTCTATCTGCGCTGGCTGGAACAGAGCGCATGGGCGCACTCCAAATTTCTTGGGCTCGATTTCGCGGACTACGAGCGCTTGGGCTCAGGATGCGTTGCGCATCGCCACGAGGTTGACTATCTGGCGCCGACTTTCGCAGGCGAGGAGTTGCAGGTCGGTACTTGGATTGCGGAGAACGACGGTCGCGTGACGATGTGGCGCAACTATCAGATCATTCGCACGTCGGATGCGAAAACGGTCGCGCGCGGCCGCACGCGCTGGGCTTGCATCGACATGAAGAGTGGCCGGCCGCGCATGCAGCCGCCGGAATTCATAACAGCGTATCGGGTGATCGAAACACGCTGAGACGGCGCGAACTGCCGGCGCATGAAGTCATGCCCGGCGTACGCGTCGTTAATTTTAAGAGGGAGCCTGCCCTGCCCGGTAGGTTGGTACGATGACCGGGTAGCGTGAGTGACCTCAACGCTTCGTCAGGGGATGGTTCTTGAAGAAGGCAAACATTCCCGTGCCATCGTCGTTTCCGGAACCATCCACATGAATCATCCACTGGCTCGGCCAGCGCTGGTGATCGGTCAAGCCGGCGACCGTACCCCCGTTTGTTTCATAAGTATCGGGATAAGGTCCGTCCGCGTTCACGTTCGATCCGCAGGTGAGGTCATAAGAACCTGATTGCGCCCGGGGCTGGTTGAAGCCTTTGGAAGTCACCTGCCACTGAATGTTGACGTCCTCGAGGTTTTGATTGCCACTCCATGCGAGCTGTTGCATGAAGCTGGTCACGTTGGGAGCTGTTCCGCCGACATCGCAGTAATTGTGGATGTGATACGCCGGAGTGCCCGGAGAAAGCAGTTTCACGCGCGGCGGGTGGAAGGCGAGAAAGCTTGAATCGGAGGCCGGAACCTGACTAATAGGCTTGGTGTCCAGCGATGGAAACCGGTCGACCGGAATCTGCTCGCATGGATCGTTGTGCACGGCATAAGGATTGGACGCAGAGTACAGACCCAGCGCGGCGATGTTGTTGCGATTGAGGCCGTACATCCAGCCGAATGAGCCGCCGATTGACCAGCCGACAATATAAATGCGCTGCCGATCGATTTTCGGAACCGTTACGGTTTCCCCATTGCGGGTGACGACCATCGTCTTTTTCAACTCTTCGTCGATGAAGTGGTCGAGGGCCACCACGTCCAGATTCGCAAGTGGATCGAAGGTGGTGTAGGGCAAGCGACGCGCGTCCCGATTCCAGATATCCCAGCCGGTATTTACGAGATCGTGCAGCCCTGACGCTTGCGCATAGGCGGTGGGATCCACTTTCGGAAGTCCAGTCGACGGATTGGTGACAATCAGGTCGTTTCCGTAGGTATTGTCATACCGGTAATAGTGATAGGTGGTTCGTCCTTGTGGCGCCAGCAGGATAAAGCCCGGCTGTCCCGGTTTGATGAGGTCGGGTGTGTTGATGTATTGGAGCAGCGTGGGCGTTCCCCAAGGCGGCTGTTCGCCATCGAGAATGTCGGGTGATGCCAATGAGGGATGCAGAAAGACGATCAACGGCAGTGATTCGGTGACTTGCTGTGACCCCGCCGGAGGAACCGGCGCCCATTCACAGCCATCGCGCAGATAATGCGAGGCGCGACCAGACTTCGGAATTCTGTTGAAATGGTCATGTTGCGTAAATGCCAGTCCCAGCGATGGGTCACTCAGCAAAGTGCCGGTCGCTAGAATGTTGCCGTTGGCATCCTTGATCGGCAGGCAATTGGTACTTGGATCGAGCGCGGGTACTACAGGGGCAGGCGCGTTGGAATACTGCCCGTAAGTTGCCGCAGGATAATCACCGAAGCGTGTACAACCGGGCAAAAGGGGCCTCGGCGTCACGTCACCTGATTGCGCGACCGCCGCCGTCGCAGCGACAAGAAAGCTTGCCGCAATAGCAACGCTACTAATCTCCCCCGCGTGCCGCAATCTTCTTCGCATATATTTTATTTTCGGCTGGAGCGAATTTTTTTCGCTTCCGTCCAAGCTTCAGAGAACTAGACTGCTAATAATGGGTGTTAGTTCCCTGGCCTTGAAGCACCAGCCATCTCCCCTGCTACGAATCATAATCAATTTTCTTGGGCCGATACCACAGTCCTAGACCTTAGTCCTAGTCCTCGAGCCCATTTTCAGGGAAGGAAGTGGCTATTCAATTTTACGATCGTTCGATTAAATTTTTAATAAATTCAATGTATTGAACGGTTTCGTGATGGGTTTTTCCACCAAATTCCGCTGTCGCACCGATGCATACGGCAATCCACCGCACTTCCAAATAGCGGCCAAGTTGCGGACATTGAATGTGCCGAACGGGCGGTTGAGCTGTCGTGCAGGCGGCTCGTTGCAAGCCACGCCTATACAAGATGGCCAGACTCATATCGGGTGCGTTGCATGGCAGGGAGCATCGCTTCCCGCCGGCCTTTGCGGTTTAAGCGCGTGACATAATCTCTGTGAGCGTGACGAGCCGCGGCAGTAGCGTTCGGCGCCGTCTAGCTGTCTTCGTAGATCAATCCCGTTAAGGCCATTTAACGGCCATTTAATCGAGTGAAAACTTGAGCGTCGTCACAGCCTGTCCATTGATTCCCATAATTAAGCAGCGTGAAGTTCCCGCCGTGGACCTTGCCACCGTGCCGCATCCCGTTTTGCGTCGAATTTATGCGGCTCGGCGAATCGCTACTGTCGCGGAATTGGAAACTGAACTCGCGAAGTTGCTGCCGCTGGCACGATTCCGTGGCATGGACACAGCCTGCGCCACACTTGCCGATGCGATCGCGGGCAACCGTCGCATCGTCATTGCCGGCGATTACGATGCCGATGGCGCAACCGCCACCGCTGTCGCGGTGTTGGGGTTGCGCGCGCTTGGGGCTCGCCATGTCGATTACGTTGTACCGAATCGCTTCACGATGGGCTACGGTCTATCGTCGGCGCTGGTCGAACTGGCGCGGGAGAAAGCTGCAGAATTGATTGTCACGGTCGACAATGGCATTGCCAGCCTATCCGGCGTTCGCGCCGCGATCGATTCGGGTATGCAGGTCATCATTACCGATCACCATCTGGCCGGTCCGCAGCTACCGGATGCCACCGCGATCGTGAATCCGAACCAGCCTGGCTGCGAATTTCCGAGCAAGCATCTGGCGGGCGTTGGGGTGATGTTTTACGTGCTGCTGGCACTGCGTTCGCTGCTGCGCACGCGTGGCCAATTCGCCGGTCGGCGCGAGCCGAACCTGGCCGAATTGCTTGACCTGGTCGCACTCGGCACCGTGGCCGATCTGGTTCGGCTGGACCATAACAACCGAATTCTCGTGGCGCAGGGGCTGGAGCGGATTCGCGCAGGACGCTGCCGGCCTGGTCTACGCGCGCTTCTCGAAGCCGCTGGCCGGCCATTTGACCGGGTGCGCACGGCGGAACTCGGGTTCGTGCTGGGCCCGCGGCTCAACGCCGCTGGCCGTCTTGATGACATGCGTACCGGTATCGAGTGCCTGCTCGCAGACAGTATCGAATCGGCGCGGCCGCTCGCACGCATGCTCGACACCTTGAACCGCGAGCGACGCGGTATCGAAGCGGAGATGCGCGAGGGTGCGCTGGAACAAGTCGTCGACAACGATGCCGTGGGCGTCAGTCTGTTCGATCCGGACTGGCACGAAGGCGTGGTGGGATTGGTTGCGTCGCGCGTCAAGGACCGGCTGCATCGTCCGGTCATCGCGTTTGCGCGTGCTGCCGAACGGGGAATGCTGAAAGGTTCCGGTCGCTCGATTGCGTCATTGCATTTGCGCGATGCCTTGGCTGCCGTCGATGCCGCGTCGCCGGGCCTGATCGTTCGCTTCGGCGGTCACGCGATGGCGGCTGGACTCAGCATCGCTGAACTGAATCTTCCCATGTTCGCGGCGAACTTCGACGCGTTCTGTCGCAAGACTCTCGATTCGGCGGCACTAGATCAGATTATCGATACCGATGGTGAGCTTGATGCCAATGAACTCAATATCGCTACAGCGCTTGCGATCGAGACCGGCGGGCCATGGGGCCAGGGTTTCCCGGAACCGCTGTTCGATGGCGAGTTCGACGTGCGCGAGGCAAGGCTGATCGGCGCGGATGGTCGTCATGTGCGCTACCGGCTGGCGGCGGGCGAAAATTCCATCGACGGGGTGGATTTCGGTGGCGCCGAGCGCGCCCTCGCCGCTGGTGAACGTGCTCGCGTACTCTACAAGCTGGCAGTCAACCGTTACGCTGGGCGCAACCTGGAAAGCGAAACTGCTGAACTGCGCATTGAGCACCTCTGGAGACTTTGAACCCCTGAAGACGGCACCGCAGATCGGGTTGACGAACGAGATTATTTAGCAACTCTTTGGTCGGATTGGGCGCCGCTTTCCTGCCATGCGTTGGCGCCGAGGAAAATGATGCGCAGCTGCTGCACGTAGGCGTCGGTTCTTTTCTTATTCAATTGCTCATTGTTCTTCGGCCAGTCGAGAATTTCGCTGGCCGCAGACAGCATGACGTTGATGACCAGATCGCAGACATTGCGCAGCGTGCGCAGCGACAGATGGGGAGTGAGCTTGAGCGTATGGATATCCTGCGCCATTTCCTCAACGAAGCGATCGATCTCATTGCGGATCGCCTCGCGCATGAGCGGTGAACCCCCGTGCCTTTCGCCGGATGCGACCAGAAAATACTTTGGCTGTTCTTCGACGTAGTTCCTGAAAACCAGAAACGAGTCGCTGATGATCTGCGTCGATGACAAGCTGTTCTGGCGAATCCTCCGCAACTGGATGCGCAACGACTGTCCGCAATCCTCGACGATCGCGAGTCCGAGCTCGTCGGTGCTCTTGAAATGCCGATAGAACGCCGTCGGCACGATTCCGACCTGCTTGGTGATCTCGCGAATGCTGAGGCTATTGAAATTTTTGCCCGTGCCCATGAAATCGAGCGCTGCGTTCATGATCGCGCGTCGCGTGCGCTGGCCGCGCTCGGTAACCGCGGGGGAGTGCTGGTTTCGGCCTTCTTCGTCTACGGGTTTGAACGGGTGCATCTGCGCAGGAGATCGGAGGAGTGTCGTTTTTATCTGAACACCTATCTTCGGATCTGGCAAGGTGGCCAAACTGAAACAGCCTTTTCCGGCCTTTTTCGATATTTCTTAAAAACGCGTAATGTGGTGCGGTGATATATATGCATCAACAGTCTCGCGGCGCAGTCCATGCCAAAACCGGCGCGCCACTGTCCGTTTCGATGCGTTGCGCGTTCATGCCGAAAATCGGTGCCAGCGTCGCAGGGGTGAGCACCGCGGACGCGGGTCCTGAAGCTGCGATCACGCCGTTGCAGATAACGCTCGCGGTGTCCGCGTAAGCGAGTGCGAGGTTCGGATCGTGCAGCGTCACCAGCGCGCCGCCACCAGCTGCGGCGAAGCGGCGCAGCAGCCGCAGCGCAAGATGCTGATGTCCGAGATCAAGATAGGCCGCCGGCTCGTCCAGCAGCAGATAACGCGGCGCACTCTGCCCGACACCGGACTCGAACTGCTCCCATACCTGCGCCAGCGCGCGCGCCAAGCGCACGCGCGTGCGTTCGCCGCCGGACAGCGCAAGATAGCTGCGCGCGGCAAGCGCGGCGGATCCGGTGGCGGCCAGCGCCGCCGCCACAACGCGCTGTTCCTCGTCCGACCCGGCGGTTGCGAACGGCAGCCGGCCTAGTGCTACTACTTCCGCAGCCGTGAATGCAAAGCGCAGGGTATCGCTCTGGGTCATGACCGCGCGACGGCGGGCGAGGGCGTGAGCGGACTCGTGCGCGAGCGGCCGGCCATCGAACGTGATATTTCCTTTGCTGGGGCACGAGTCGCCGGCGAGCAAGCGCAGCAGCGTGGTTTTGCCAGCGCCATTGGGCCCGAGTAGGGCGTGCACGGTGCCGGGCTCCACTGAGAGCGATACCCCGTTAAGCAACTCGCGGCGCGGGAGGTCATAACCGACGCCGTTCGCGACCAGGCTCACGGTTCGTCCTCGACGTGGCGCCGGGCGGCCAACAGGCCCAAGAAGAAGGGGCCGCCGATCAGCGCGGTCAGCACACCGACAGGCAGTTCCGACGGCAGCGCCAACAGCCGCGCCGCGAGGTCGGCCAGTGTCAGCAGAGCGGCACCGATCAGGGCGGCGGCGGGAAGCAGGACGCGGTGCGGCGTGCCGAAGATGCGACGCGCAATGTGTGGCGCGATCAGGCCGACGAAGGCGATCGGGCCAGCCACCGCGGCAGTTGCTGCGGCAGCGAGCACTGCAATTAGCAAGGCACGGCGTTTGAGTGCTTCGACGTCAACGCCAAGGTGCATTGCTTCAGCATCACCGAGCAGTAGCGCATCGAAATTCCGCGCATCGCGCAGCGGCACGGCGATCGCCAGTAACAGCAAGGGGGTGACGATGGCGATGTCGGTCCAGCCCGAACGGCCCAGATCGCCGTATGCCCAGGCGAGGTAGTTATGCAAAACCTGCGCTGGTGCGCGCAGGCTCAGCCAGCCGATGCCGGCACCGGCCACGGCGTTGATCGCGATGCCGGCGAGCAACAGGTGTCCCGTAGCTGTATGACCGCCGATGCGTGCGAGTCGCACCACGATCACGGCGGCGACGGCGCCTCCCGCGAAAGCCGCGGCCGGCAGCAGCCAGGGCGTCAGAAACGACCAACGCACCGTAATGGCGGCGAATGCGAACACGGCCGCTGCCCCGAGCGAGCTGCCGGCCGAAACGCCGGCGAGTCCGGGCTCTGCTAGCGGATTGCGGAACAGGGCCTGCATGGTTGCCCCGGCCTGTGCGAGCGCGGCGCCGGCCAGCAGGGCGAGCAACGCACGCGGCAGGCGCAGGTCGAAGATGATAGTGGCGTCGGCATCGGTGGTAGCGCTGCCAATGCCACGCAGGAGACTCGTGGCGACTGCGTTTAATGGCACCGTGGCTGCTCCGAAACAGAGCTCCCCGATCAATGCGGCGATCAGCAGAGTCGTCAGCGCAATGGCGGCGGCACGGCGGCGGGTCATGCGCCTATTATCGCTGTTTGTATGCTGCCACCGAATTGCGCGGCGCTGCGCGCTATAATGGACGTTACGCTCCGCGCGCGAAGTGGCGGATCGCGCGATAGTGGCGGAATTGGTAGACGCACTGGATTTAGGTTCCAGCGCCGCAAGGCGTGAGAGTTCGAGTCTCTCCTTTCGCACCAAACCTCAGCGCTCGTAGCGTTGAGTCCTGCGTCCTTCAATGGACGCGCAAACGAGGGGCAGATGGCGCCCCGCCCAATAAATGACCGATCGAGAGTTGCATTCCAAGATGGACGTCCAAGTCGAAACCCCGGGCGGGCTTGCCCGCCGTCTGCATATCACTATTACCGCCGAGCGCGTCGAGCGCGCGTACGAGAACCGTATCAAGCAGCTGGCGACGCGTGTTCGCGTGCCAGGCTTCCGTCCCGGCAAGGCACCAATCAAGGTCATCAAGCAGCAATACGGTGACAGCGCGCGCGCCGAAGCCATCAATGAGCTGGTGCGCGAGAGTTGGCCGGAAGCGTTGACGCAGGCCAAGGTCAATCCCGCCGGCATGCCGCACTTTGAAGTTCTGGCGGAGCGGCCAGGTGAGTCGCTGTCATATACCGCGACGTTTGAGGTTTATCCGGAGGTAAAGCTCGATCACCTTGCTGCGCTGACGGTACAGAAGCCAGTCGTCGAAGTGTCCGAGGCTGACGTCGACCGTCTGGTCGGCAATCTGCGCAAAGCGCGGCGCACCTGGATCGATGCGACGCGGCCGGCGCAGATCGGTGATCAGGTGGTCGTCAATTTTGTCGGCCGGCTCGATGGCGAGGAATTCGCAGGCGGCAAAGGCGAGAACGTCGAGATCGAACTCGGTACCAACCAGTTCCTGCCGGACCTTGAAAACGCGATCGTCAGCCATGCCAAGGGCGACACCATTACGACCGATGTTCGCTTTCCCGAGGATTACCGTGCCGAACAGTTACGCGGCAAGACCACGCAGTTCGAGGTCAAAGTCAATGAAGTTCGGGAACCGCAATTGCCGGCGATCGACGCCGAATTCCTGAAGGCGCACAACGTCGAAGAGGGCGCCGGCGAGGCAGGCCTGCGTGCCAAATGCCGCACTGCCCTCGAAGGCGAACGCGACAAGGGTGTGCGCAACCGCATCAAGCAGCAGGTCCTGGACGAGCTGCTGAAGCACCATCCGATCGAAGTGCCGGAGGTGCTGGTCGCGCAGGAGATCGAGCGCTTGCGCAACGAGGCAGCCGAGCGCATGGGACTCAACCGTCCCGGCAGCACCATGAAGGCGGCGCAGCTGCCCGCGGAGATTTTCGATGCCAATGCGCGTCGCCGTGTTGCCCTCGGTATCCTGGTCAGCGAAGCAATCCGTGCCAGGGACATCAAGCTGGACACCTCACGCGTTGACAAAGCGCTCGATGAGATAGCGGTCGACTATGAGCATCAGGATCAGGTTCGTCAGTACTATCACTCCCGTCCGGAGCTGATGCAGGGGTTGCGCGCGGTGGTCATGGAAGAGCAACTGGTCGAAGCTCTGCTCGGTGGCGCGCAGGTGTCCGATCAAACGATGTTGCTGGAAGAGCTCTTGAAACCGCAGACCGCGGCCTAAGCTTCATCAACCCACGCCTAACTAAATCAAACGGAATTCCGCATGAACCGACTATCTCCGACGGCCTCCGGCCTCATTCCGATGGTGGTCGAACAGACCGCCCGGGGCGAGCGTGCGTTCGATATCTATTCGCGTCTGCTTAAGGAACGTGTGGTATTCCTGGTCGGTCCGATCGATGACTTCATGGCAAACGTGGTCGTCGCTCAACTTCTGTTCCTGGAAGCCGAAAATCCGGACAAGGACATTCATCTGTACATCAACTCGCCCGGCGGCGTGATTACCTCCGGACTATCGATCTACGACACCATGCGCTTCATTAAACCCGACGTCAGCACCATGTGTATCGGCCAGGCGGCAAGCATGGGTGCGTTTTTGCTGGCGGCCGGCGCCAAAGGCAAGCGCTACGCTTTGCCGAACACGCGCGTGATGATTCACCAGCCATCCGGCGGAGCGCAGGGGCAGGCGACCGACATCGAGATTCAGGCCAAGGAAATTCTGTATCTTCGTCAAAGACTTAACGAAGAAATGGCAAAAAACACCGGACAGCCGCTGGAGCGTATTGCGCGCGATGTCGAGCGCGACTACTTCCTTAACGCTGAAATGGCGAAAGATTATGGTCTGATCGATCTAATTCTTGATCGTCGTCCGGTTAGTGTAGGCGCATCAAGCTGATACGCGAATTTTATACGGTTGGGAGTTTTGCAAGCCTGTGACAGCGTGCTATAACAAAAACACCTTTTCCGCATCCATCGGGAGTAACGGATGACTAATGAGGCACGAGGCGGCTCGCATGGCGGTCGCGTTCTTTACTGTTCGTTCTGTGGCAAGAGCGAGCATGAAGTGCGCAAGCTGATCGCCGGCCCCTCGGTATATATCTGTGATGAGTGCGTCGATCTCTGCAACGACATCATCCGCGAGGAAGTCCACGCCAAGCCGCAGATCAAGGGCTTGCCCAAGCCGCAGGAAATCCGCGCGGTGCTCGATGAGTATGTCATCGGGCAGGATCAGGCAAAGAAAGTCCTTTCGGTGGCGGTGTACAACCATTACAAGAGACTTTCGCAGAAAGGCTCTACGGATGGTGTTGAACTGTCGAAATCGAACATTCTGCTGATCGGTCCAACCGGTTCCGGTAAGACGTTGCTTGCGGAAACGCTGGCACGATTGCTCGATGTGCCGTTTGCGATCGCCGATGCGACGACGCTGACTGAGGCCGGTTACGTTGGCGAGGATGTGGAGAACATCATCCAGCGGCTGCTGCAGAAGTGCGACTACGACGTCGAAAAAGCGCAGCGCGGCATCGTCTATATCGATGAAATCGACAAGATTTCGCGCAAGAGCGAAAACCCGTCGATCACGCGCGACGTGTCCGGCGAAGGCGTACAGCAGGCACTGCTGAAGCTGATCGAGGGCACCATCGCCAGCGTGCCGCCGCAGGGCGGCCGCAAGCATCCGCAGCAGGAATTCCTACAGGTCAACACAGCGGGCATTCTGTTCGTCTGCGGTGGCGCGTTCTCCGGTCTGGAGCGGGTGATCCAGAACCGCACCGAGAAGGCGGGCATTGGTTTCAACGCCGACGTGCGTTCGAAGATCGACAGTAAGGCAATGAACCAGCTGCTGATGAACGTCGAGCCCGAAGATCTGATCCGCTACGGCTTGATTCCGGAATTCGTCGGTCGCCTGCCGGTGGTCGCAGTGCTGGAAGAGCTTGACGAGCGGGCGCTGATCTCGATTCTGACCGAGCCGAAGAACGCATTGGTCAAGCAGTACGGCAAGCTGTTCCAGATGGAAGGTTGCCAGATCGAATTCCGCGAGGACGCCCTGCACGCAATCGCAAGCAAGGCCAAGGACCGCAAGACCGGCGCGCGCGGATTGCGCACGATCCTGGAAAACATTCTTCTCGACGTGATGTACGACTTGCCGTCGATGCAGAACGTGTCAAAAGTTGTCGTCGATGAATCGGTAGTTAAAGGCGAATCGAAGCCGTTCATCGTTTACGAAAACGTCGAGGCGCGGCGCGAAGTCAAGAACAGCGCCTGATTTCTGGCGAAATCGGAAATACCTATGGAAACCCCGCCTCCGGCGGGGTTTTTTTTGAGCGATCCATGAGCGTACTCAAACGCGTACCACCAGGAGTCTGGGCGCTCGGGTTCGTGAGCTTGCTCATGGACACTTCGTCCGAAATGATCCACGGGCTTCTACCGCTTTTTCTGATCGGCACTCTGCACGCGAGCCCTCTGATCGTCGGCGTCATCGATGGCGCGGCCGAGGCGATGGTTTACGTTACGAAACTGTTTTCCGGCGCCTGGTCCGACTGGACCGGACGGCGCAAGCCACTGTTGCTCGCGGGTTATGCACTAGCCGCGTTCTCGAAACCCCTGTTTCCGCTCGCGGATAGCGCGATGATGGTGTTCGGTGCGCGTTTGCTCGATCGATTTGGCAAGGGAATGCGCGGCGCTCCGCGCGATGCGCTAATCGCGGATTTCACGCCGCCGCGGGATCGGGGTGCGGCATACGGATTGCGACAGTCGCTCGATACGGTCGGAGCGGTGGTGGGTCCGTTGCTTGCCATCCTGCTGATGAAAGCCAGCGGCGGTGATTTCCGCTGGGTATTTAGCTGGGCGGTGGTGCCGGCGCTGGCGAGCGTGGCGGTGATCGTGTTCGCGGTGCGCGAGCCGGCGCGACTGCACAGCGATGGCCCGCGGCGATTCCCGATCCGTCGCGACGAACTTGTCCGATTGGATCGCGCCTTCTGGTCAATCGTCGCGCTCGGAGCACTGCTTGGGCTTGCGCGATTCTCAGAGAGCTTTCTGCTCCTACGCACGCAGCTTGCCGGTTTGCCGATGTCGTGGGCGCCCGCGACGCTGATCGTTATGAATATTGTCGGCGCTTTGTCATCGTATCCTGCCGGAAAGTTATCTGACCGATGGCCGCGTCAGCGCTTGCTGCTGATCGGAGTGCTGATTCTGGCAGCCGGCCAGTTGTTGTTGGCGCTTCCCGGCATGCCCATGGCTTTCGCGGGAATCGCGCTGTGGGGACTGCATCTTGGCCTGACGCAGGGCGTACTGGCGGCACTGATCGCCGATACGTCGCCGCCAGCGCTGCGCGGCACGGCATTCGGTGTATTCAATCTGGCTTCCGGCATTGCAACACTATGCGGCGGCGTGCTCGCCGGTGCCTTGTGGGTCACGATGGGCGCAATTGCGACATTCGTGGCTGGCGCTTCATTGTCTTTGCTGCTCGCCGCCGCGCTCGGGTTGCATCCACTTCGCGCGTCCACCGTCGGCTCTTGAATTTCGGCGACGCCCCCAAAACTTGCATAGGTGACATAATCCGAAGACGCCCGAACGCGATACCGCGAAGAGGTCAATACCGTGTCTACTAACGATCAAACTGCTCCTGTTCTGCCACTGCGCGACGTCGTCGTCTACCCATACATGGCGATTCCGCTGTTTGTAGGACGCGAAAAATCGGTCAAGGCGCTGACCGCCGCGATGCAGGATGACAAGCGCATCCTGTTGGTCGCGCAGCGCATGGCCGATACCGATGAACCGGGCGTCGACGATCTCTATGCGATGGGAACGCTGGCAACGATTCTGCAATTGCTGAAGTTGCCGGACGGCACCGTCAAGGTGCTGGTCGAAGGTTCACAGCGCGCCAAAATCACCGGCCTGCACGGTGAAGGAGAATTTCTGACCGCTGATTTCGAGCCGGTACCGACCGATGACGGCCAGTCCGATTCGGAAACCGATGCGATCATGCGCGCGGCGGTTTCGACCTTCGAGCAGTACATCAAGCTCAATAAGAAGGTGCCGGCCGAACTGCTGCCGTCGCTGACCAGCATTGATGCGCCAGGCCGTCTGGCCGACGCGATCGCGGCGCACCTGAATCTGAAGCTCGACGACAAACAGAAAGTGCTCGAGATTGCTGATCCGAAGGCGCGCCTCGAAAACGTGCTGACGCAACTTGAGACCGAGATCGACATTCTCCAGGTCGAGAAGAAGATTCGCGGCCGCGTGAAAGCGCAGATGGAGAAGAATCAGCGCGAGTACTACCTGAACGAACAGATGAAGGCGATCCAGAAAGAACTGGGTGAGCTGGAAGATACGCCGAATGAACAGGAAGAGCTGACACGCAAGATTGAAAAATCAGGCATGCCCAAGGCCCCCAAGACGAAGGCGCTGGCGGAGCTGAACAAGCTGAAAATGATGCCGCCGATGTCGGCGGAAGCTACGGTCGTGCGCAACTATCTCGACTGGCTTACCCAAGTGCCGTGGAAGGCGCGCACCAAGGCCCGCATCGATCTTGCGGCGGCCGAGAAGCAGCTCGACGCTGACCACTACGGTCTAGAGAAGGTGAAGGAGCGCATCCTCGAATATCTCGCCGTGCAGAGCCGCGTGAAAAAACTCAAGGGTCCGATTTTGTGCCTCGTTGGCCCGCCGGGCGTTGGCAAGACCTCGCTTGGCCGCTCGATTGCGGAAGCGACGAATCGCAAGTTCACGCGCATGAGCCTCGGCGGCGTTCGCGACGAAGCTGAAATTCGCGGTCATCGCCGCACCTATATTGGTTCGATGCCCGGCAAGATTATCCAAAGCATGGCGAAGGTTGGCGTCAAGAATCCGCTGTTCCTGCTCGATGAGATCGACAAGATGAGCATGGACTTCCGCGGCGATCCGTCGTCGGCGCTACTGGAAGTACTGGACCCCGAGCAGAACAACACGTTCAGCGATCACTACATGGAAGTCGATTACGACCTCTCGGATGTCATGTTCATCGCCACCAGCAATACGCTGAATATCCCGGCGCCGCTGCTGGACCGCATGGAAGTGATCCGCATTCCGGGTTACACGGAAGAAGAGAAGCTCAACATCGCCAAGCGTTATCTGTTGCCGAAGCAGATCAAGAACAACGGTCTCAAGGAAGGTGAGGTTGAAGTCACTGATGCGGCGTTGCGCGCAATCATCCGCGTGTATACGCGCGAAGCCGGTGTGCGCAGTCTGGAACGCGAGATCAGCAAGATCGCGCGCAAGGTCGTCAAACAGATTTTGCTCAAGCCGAAAGAAAAGACGGTGCGTGTCACCGACAAGAATCTCGACAAGTATCTCGGTGTGGAACGTTATCGTTTCGGCCGCGCCGAAGAGAAGAATCAGGTCGGGCAGGTTACCGGCCTCGCGTGGACGGAAGTCGGCGGTGATCTGTTGTCGATCGAGGCGGCACTGACGCCGGGCAAAGGCAAACTCTCGCAGACCGGCAGTCTCGGTACGGTGATGCAGGAATCGATTCAGGCCGCGCTCACCGTCGTGCGCGCGCGCGCGAAGGCATTCGGTATCGATCCGGATTTCTATCAAAAGAACGATCTCCACGTGCACGTGCCGGAAGGCGCGACACCAAAGGATGGTCCGTCCGCAGGCATTGCGATGTGCACAGCGCTGGTCTCCGCACTGACACAGATTCCGGTGCGCGCCGATGTCGCGATGACGGGCGAGATTACCTTGCGCGGCGAAGTACTGCCGATCGGCGGGCTCAAGGAAAAATTGCTCGCGGCGCTGCGCGGCGGTATCCGCACTGCGATTATTCCGCAAGAAAATGTAAAGGATCTCGTCGATATTCCTGATGTCATCAAGAGCAAGCTTGAAGTGATACCGGTGCGTTGGGTCGAGGACGTGCTGAAGCTCGCGCTCGAGCGTATGCCGGAGCCGAAGCCGGCGGTCGAGGGCGGGGCCTCCGCACCAGCGCCGTCGACTGAAGCTTTACGTCCGCACTGAAGCGTGAAGCGCGTGCGGCGGATGCGTGTTTGTAGCGTATCCGTCGCATGCGTGTTTCCGTGAAAGTTTTCTGCGCATTCGACGTTCGGCGGAAACACTGGAAATTCGTTGACGCTTGCGGAGTACGCTTGGTATAACTCGCGGGCTCGTTTCCGCACTTGGGCTGCAAATCTTCTCGCGCTGTCTCCGCTCTGGGCGGGGTTGGCGGAATGGCGAGTACGACAGGTACAAATTTCATTGACGGCAACAAGCCAGTCCACAATCAAGGAATCCATTCGCAATGAACAAGGCAGAACTGATCAACGCGGTTGCCGATAAGGCCGACATTTCCAAGGCCGACGCCACCCGCGCGCTTGACGCTTTTATCGAAGTGGTTGGGAAGGCACTCAAGAAAAACGAAAAGGTCTCATTGGTGGGTTTTGGCACATTCGTAGTTCGCAAACGCGCCGCACGCAATGGGCGCAATCCGAGAACCGGCGCGATCGTCAAGATCGCGGCCAGCAAAAATCCGGCGTTCAAGGCTGGCAAGGCGTTTAAAGACGCAGTAAAATAGAGAGCTCTGCGGGCGTCTTTGTTTAAGATCCGCCGGGGTGCTTAGCTCAGTTGGTAGAGCATCGCCCTTACAAGGCGGGGGTCGGCGGTTCGAGCCCGTCAGCACCCACCAGTAATCGCGCGGAGCGGTAGTTCAGTTGGTTAGAATACCGGCCTGTCACGCCGGGGGTCGCGGGTTCGAGTCCCGTCCGCTCCGCCATTTCAATCACTCTGTCGGGGGTGCTCTCGCGAGTACCCTCGTTTTTTTTATGTAAACTCTGCCGTCGCATTTCACGGCTCAGGTGCAGTGCGGACAGTGGAAGTGCGATTCGCGCCGCTGCGATGCCGTGACGAGGCTGGATAATATTGCGAAAAGCCGCGACACGGCTGGGCGCAGAAAGCGCCGAACGCGCAAACTCATATGCGGGAAGGAAACTGAAATGCTGCAAACAATCCGCGACCGTCTCACGGGTCCCATCATCTGGGTCGTGGTTCTCATGATTGTGGTGCCGTTCGCGTTTTGGGGCATCCAGTCTTTCCGTGGCGGCGGCACCGATCCGACGGTTGCCGAAGTGGCGGGAATCAAGATTACTCAGTCACAGTACCGACGCGAGTACGAACAGCAATATCAACAGTTCGCGCAAATGATGCGCGAGAATTTCCGCCCGGAAATGCTTAATACGCCGCGTTTTCGCAAGGGTGTACTGGATCATATGATCGAGGACACCGCGCTGCGCGAATTTGCGCGCAAAGCGGGCTACCAGACGTCTGATGCACAGTTACTCGACCAGATTCGTGCTGTTCCCGCGTTTCAGAAGGACGGGGCGTTTTCTGCCGACGCATACCATCAGGCGCTGGCAGCTCGCGGTCAAGCCCCAGATGGGTTCGAAGCACAGGTTCGCAACAGCCTGACGTCCGATCAGCTGCGTGATGCGATTTCTGGCAGTGCTTTCGTCGGTGCTGGAAGCGTTAGCGTAGAGCGGCAGGTGGAGCATGAGCAGCGCAGCTTTAAATACGTGCGCATTGAGCCGTCGAAGTATCTCGGGCAGGTCGATGTCAACGATGCACAGATGCACGCTCAGTATGACGCGCACAAGGATCAGTATCTTTCCCCAGAGCGGGTGAAGCTCGCGTACGTGGAGCTTGCGCTGGATAAGCTGCCAAAGCCCGCGACGCCGTCAGCGGATGTGCTGAAGGTGATTTACGAAGCTCAGAAGTCGACTCGTTTCTCGATAACCGAGGAGCGGCAAGCGCAGCACATCCTGATCAAATTCGGTGCTGACAAGGAAGTTTCGCGGAAGAAGGCGGCTGAACTTGCGACGAAACTCAAGCAGGGCGGTGATTTCGCCGGTCTTGCAAAGATCGAGTCGGATGATCCGGGATCGAAATCCGCTGGCGGTGATCTCGGCTGGGTACGTCGCGGGATGATGGTACCGGCATTCGAGTCGGCGTTGTTCGCGATGAAACCCGGTGAAATCAGTGACCCCATCGAGTCACCGTATGGCTGGCATATCATCAAGCTCGACGATGTCCACGCTGCGAAGGTGAAGTCGTTTGACGATGCCGAGGTGCAGAAGCAGCTCGTCGACGAATTTCAGAAGAAAGATACTGCGCAGCGTTTCCAGGATGCGGCTGACAAGCTTGAACAAGTGGCGTTCGAGAATCCTTCGTCGCTTGATCCCGTCGCCAAAGCGCTTGATCTTCCGGTGCAAACCACAGACTGGCTGACGCGCACAAGTGCAGACGGCATTGCGAAAACTCCAGCGGTTCGCGACGCGGCGTTTTCCGGTGGTGTGCTCAGTGACGGCGAGAACAGTAAGCCGTTGCAAACAGGCCCGAATACGCTTGTCGTAGTCCGTAAGCTCGCGCAAGAAGCTCCGCGGCAACTGAGCTTCGATGAAGTCAGCGCGCAGATTCGCGATCAGATCAAGAATGAAGGCGCTAAGGCAAAAGTCGCGGCGCTCGCCGATGCGTTCCAGGCGGCATTGAAACAGGGCCAGTCGCTAGACGCTTTCGGCAAGTTGCAGGGGCTTGCTGTCATGACAGTCAACGATGCCGAGCGGACTCAGCAGGGGGGTGATGCAGCGTTGTTGACCGAAGTGTTCAGGCTACCACGCCCAGCAATCGGCGCTGTCAGCGTCGGCCGTGCTTCTTTGCCGCAGGATGCAATTGCGGTGGTAGCGCTGCAGTCAGTGAAGACGCCGGCCGTGGCCGCAGCCGAAGATCCCGATAGCAAGCGTATCGCAAGCAATCTTCGCGACGGTGAGGGTGGGGCGGAGTTCGAGGCTTATCGTACGGTGCTGCAAGACAAGCTAGGCGTCAGGATACTGGCTGATCCATCACAGTCTCAGGGCGAAACGGCTCCGGAGTGAGCACGCGCTGCAGAGCGTCTGCGGACGGGCGCGCGCATAAAAATATTGCTTATGCGCGGTCCTGAAAATTTTTCGCGCAGAAGACTCGGAATTTTCATCGGAATAGAACAACAGGAAAAGCATTCGACAGACGTATTTGTGAAAGGCATCACGGATGTTGCTGTTATTTCCTAATTGGCGGATATCGCGAAAAATTTTCCGGAAAATTTTTTGCCCGTTTGGATTCAGTCCATTTTTTGTGCCAATAATCGTAAAGCATTCGAAAGCAGATGCTTGGAAGCATTTCTTCAACTAATGTCGCCGTAACCATCCGGGATAATCGAGGTGGAAGAAGGATTGAAGGAAATGATAAGAAGCGTTTCCCTCGAGCGATGGCCACGGAGTTCCGGCAATGATCAGCAGCGAGCATCTGCAAGTCTTTTCGAGAGCGCTTAACGGTTGCCTGGGTTTGCAAAAAGTATTTCCCTCGGATCCGCAGTTGCGAGCAGTTGTTGCCGACCTGCAAGGGTGGATCAGAATCCACTGCAATCAGGAAGAGAGTGCGACCGCAGTGGAACCTCGTTATCCGCGCCGTCCCGATGCTCGCTATATCCGCCCGCTCAGTGAAGAAGTCGCATTCCTGGTCGATGATGCGGTGCGCCAGATCGGGAAGTTGAATCCCTGCTGATTGGCGGAACCTCAAACAACGCATCTGTTATCGCTTTCGGCGCGGACCGGAAAGGAAGCCGATGTTTTGTCCGATATGGTTAAGAGCCAGAAGAGTTGGCAACTGCTTTTGGCAGACCAAGCGTTTGATCCATTCCGACTCCGCCGCTTATTCGGTGAGACGGCTTCTTCCTAATTTGCCGCCAAGCGGCTAAAATGCTGCGCTTCGCGCGTCTGTGCGCTGTCTGTTTTCCGGAATTTAAATCATGGTAAAGATTCGTCTGGCTCGCGCCGGCGCTAAAAAGCGGCCGTTTTATCACGTCGTCGCGACTGAGAGCCGTTCCTCGCGCGATGGCCGCTTTATTGAGCGCCTTGGATACTACAACCCGAATGCGCGCGGTGCCGACAAGCCTCTGGTACTGGATCATCCGCGTGTGGACTATTGGAAGCAGCAAGGCGCGCAAGTTTCCGATCGCGTCGCCCATCTGCTGAAGATCGCCCCGGCGGCGGAAGCGAAGACGGTCTGACGGCTGCGGTGGTGCCGGCGGAACGCCGCGTCACGCTGGGACGTATTGCCGGTGTTTTCGGTATCCGCGGCTGGTTACGGATTCAGTCGTATAGCCGGCCGCCGGATAACCTGATCGGCTATCGGTCCTGGTGGATTGCAGGTGGCGACCCTTACCAAGCGTCCGTGATCGAGGTCCGGCAGCAGGGAATCGGGTTCGTGGCGCAGCTTGGCGACGCCGGTGGTATTCCGATCTGTGATCGAGATGTGGCGGCGCGCTTGGTTGGTGCGGAGATTCAGGTCGAGCGCTCATTGCTGCCGGCGGCGCCGCGAGGCAGCTATTACTGGGCTGATCTGATCGGTCTGGAAGTGAAATCGGTATCTGGCGCGCGGCTCGGTACCGTGGAGAATTTGGTCGACAATGGCGCACAGGATGTGCTTGTTGTCGGGGATGGTGGTGTGAAGCGGCTGATCCCTTTCGTCCGCGGACCGATCATCCAAAACGTGGATCTGGATGGTGGCGTGATTGTCGCCGACTGGGAACCGGATTATTGAGCTCGCAAGGGCGCGAAGGAGGACGTCGCGATGCGGATTGACGTCCTGACGTTGTTTCCGGAACTGGTGAGCGAGGTAATTGCCCACGGCATGCCGAGGCGCGCTGCGGAAAGCGGTGCCTTACAGCTGACGATGCGGCAGATTCGCGACTACAGTGCGGATCGCAATCGGCGGGTCGATGATCGGCCCTACGGCGGTGGGCCGGGCATGGTGATGCAGGCGGAACCGCTAGTGAACGCGCTGGAGGCTGCGCGTACGGAGCTGCCGGCGGCAAAGGCGATTCTGCTGAGTCCGCAGGGTGAAAAGCTTACGCAGCCGTTGTTGCGGCGGCTGGCGCAAGAAGCCGCGCTGATTTTTGTCTGCGGCCGCTACGAGGGTATCGACGAGCGCGCTGCGGCGCGGGTCGATCTGGAATTGTCGCTTGGTGACTATGTCCTGTCCGGCGGCGAGTTAGCGGCGATGGTGGCGATCGACGGTATCGCACGGCTGTTGCCGGGTGTGTTGGGCGATGAGCAGTCAGCTGAACAGGATTCGTTTTCGGCGGGACTGTTCGATCATCCGCACTATTCGCGGCCGGAAATCTGGCGCGATGAGGCGGTGCCGGATGTGTTGTTGTGCGGCGACCATGCCAAAGTCGCGCGCTGGCGGTTGAAACAGGCTTTGGGGCGCACCTGGCTGCGGCGGCCAGAACTGCTCGAAGGACTGGAATTGAATGAGGAACAGACCCGCCTGTTGCGGGAATTTATCGCGGAAGCGCCCGAAACGAAGGGCAGAGAGAGGCAATCATGAGCACGATCATCCAACAGATTGACGCGGAACAGATGCAGTCGAAGAAGGTCCCGGATTTCCGCGCCGGCGACACCGTTGAAGTCAAGGTGAAGGTCAAGGAAGGCGACCGCGAGCGCTTGCAGGCGTTCGAAGGCGTCGTCATTGCCAAGCGCAATCGTGGCGTCAACTCCGCGTTTACCGTGCGCAAGGTGTCGCACGGTGAGGGCGTCGAGCGCGTGTTCCAGACTTACAGCCCGCAGGTTGCCGAGATCCTCGTCAAGCGTCGCGGCGATGTCGTGCGCTCAAAGCTGTACTTCCTGCGCGATCGCGCCGGCAAGGCAGCGCGCATCAAGGAAAAGCTCAGCTGAATTGGAGTGCCGGTTTCGCGCCGGCATAAGTATCAAGAAAGCGCCGGCTCGAACGGCGCTTTTTCTGTTCTGCAGTCAGAAGTAATGTTCCCATAAGAGATGGAGGGCGCCGGTCTCGCGACGGTGATCGTTGCCATAAGCAAGTTCGGCGCGCAGGCCATTGTTAGCGTCTAGGTGCAACTGCATATCCCACCGCAGAATTCCGAGCGGTCTGCCGCCGCCCGCTACATCTCCAAGCCAGTCCATCTGTAATTGGGTACTGAGCCGCCGGTTCGGCTGTACTGCGACGCCAGTGCGAGCACCCATCTGGAATGCATAGTCCTTCGCAAGATCATGATTCGCATCCAGGGACGCCAGTGTGAAGATATAGGCTTGCATACTCGTTGTTGGTGCCCAGGCCAAGCCCGGTCCGCCATCAAGATACGCACCAAGGGCACCAGCGCCGTCCGCCGTCACGGCGTCCATTCCATATCGGCGCAGGCCCGTTGAAATTTGCCAGGAATATGGTTTCAACGTATCGCTCCGCGGCGCAATCGCCTGCACGCTGAGCAGGTGCACGTCTGCCACCGTAACCCCGTGTTGGCGGGCCAGCAATCCGAGATCGAGAAATTCGATTTCTCCCCCCGGCATATAGCCACCCGTAGGATCGAGACGATCGTGATATGCCGGTCGTATGCGAAATTCGGCTGCGGCCTGGTCGCTGTTGTCGGCGCGCAGGCCAAGCGAAAGCCTTGCACTCCCATGTCCGGCGTCGGGGGAGATATCCGGGCGGGAGACAGGTTGAAAGTTCGACGCAGTCGGAATACCGCTGCGCGCGACGAGTGCGGCACGATCGAGTGGTAGGCCAATGTTTCGCGGCAGATTCTTGTTCTGGAACTGTAGGTAAAGGTATTGGTGCTCGATTTCCAGCATGCGCGCCTTTTCGACATCACTCGCGCCGGTGTATGCGGATGCACGCAGATCTGATTTTGCCTGCGCGTAATCGAGTATCCAGGTCTGCTGCCTAGCGTCGAGTTGCTGGTACATCGACTGCAACTTGCGCGCTTCAGAAGGATGGTAGATCGGCTCTTCCAGAAGGCCAGCCCGGGCCAGTCCGCGAACCGTGTCGATCGGTATCGCATAAGGAATATTTTTTTCGAACGAATCTGTCAGTTTCAGATCCGGGCGCGCCGCTTCAATCAGCGCGAGCAATTGATACGAACAGTTTTCACTGAAGAAATAATAGTCGCTACCTACGCCCCGCAGTTCCCACAGATGTTCGATCATTCGTGTGCGCTGATCCGGTGTCAGACGCAGGGGATATTCCCAAAGATCGCGATGATCGAAGCCTTCATATTGCTTGACCTTGTCGTAGTAAGGCATCACCGAGTAGTAGCCTTGATAAAAGCCGGTGAGGCCTTTCAGCGCGTAGGTCAGTGCATTGTTCGCGGGCGCGTCCGCGGCGTAGTTCACCGCGTAGGACAGTAGCCGCTCTTTGCTGTCGTGGTCAGCGGCATCAACGCGCATCAGCGTGTGTCCGAACATCGATGACGGGCTGTCGAGATCGTTCGATGCGAAAACGACGGCGAGAGGTCCTGGGTTGAGAGCGCTGATCCATTCGTCGTAGCGAGCGCACGGTTGCGGCGGCAGGCGTGCGGGATCAATGTTCAGTTGTTCGCGAAGCCAGTGATAGCGCGCCCGGTAGCGGCACTGTGAAGGCTCACCGGCGATTTCTGCATCGTTGAAAAAAGATGCAAGCGTCGCATCGAGTTCAGCGGTGGGATCGTGTTTCCCGTTTGCTGCGCGAAAGAAATCCGGGTAATCGAACGTGCTTTCCACTCCGCCGAATCGTCCTGGACGGGCGTGCAGCAGCCGCAACCAGACCTGATCACGCGCCAGATTGCGTGCTCGGGCTTCGGCTTGCAGGGTTTTAAGGTATATGTCATCAGTGGCTGCGGGGATGGCGGCCGTCGCATCAGCCATCACGAAAAGGGCATAGGCGACGATGCCCATGCAACGGGCACGAAAAAGGGCGGCAGCAAGAATCGCTGCCGCCCGCATGGACCACGTCAAGTGTTTTATGAGACGTAGTGCGCGTACCGGCTGTCCGCCTTAATCACTGCGGTCATGGCGGCGACGGCTTGGTCCGAGGTGGTTTCGGTGGACGTGAAAATATCGCGGTAATGCGATTGCAGCATCGCGTAGAAACCCGAACGATCCGCATCGCTGACGTTGTATAGCGTTGCCAGCGCTTGCAGTGTTTCGCCGCGGCCGGCGGCCATATCCGCCACAAGCCGGTCGAAGTTGGCGCTGGCGAATACCGGAATCCGGCTCTGTCCCGTTACCACGCCGTCCTGATGGCAGCCGAGAGTTCCGGAACTGATGCCAAACGTCTGGTTGCCAAACAACCCATTTGTCGTCGCGGCAAGAATTTTATAGATCGTCCCTCTTTCTCCTTGCCAGATTTTGGTGCCGGCACCGCACCCGGCGTCCGGATCTGCAAACGCGCTCCCCAGAGGAGCGAGGACCAGTGCAGCAAGAACCACTGTCTTTTTCAGCACACGAGTCTCCTTCAGTCACCACCACAGGAAGCCGGCTGGGAATTCTGCCGGACACGGGACGCTAACAGAAGCGGTGTGCGCGTGAAAAGCCCCGTCGTGTTTTGCCGGTCACGGCACGATACGCACTGCCGCGACGAAACGGTCCGACCATATCTGCGGATCGAGCGGGATAACCGTGACTTGCCGTCCGCTTTCGGGTGCATGAACCATCTGACCTTCGCCCAGGTAAATGGCGACGTGGAGCGCGTCGCCTTTGTCATCGAATCGATAAAACAACAAATCGCCGGGACGCGCATCGTGCAGGCTGATGTGCTTGCCGGCGTCCATGAGATCGCGCGCGGTGCGTGGCACTTTTACGCCTGCCAGCGCGTAGCTGTATTGAACCAGCCCACTGCAATCGAACCCGGATGGATCCGCTCCGCCGTAGTGGTAGGGGCGGCCAATCTGACCGAGTGCGGTTTCAATAACGCTTTCCCTGATGACAGCGTCGTTGGCTGGGGGCGCAATGGTGCAGGCGGAAACGAGGACACTGAGGGTGAGTGCGGCGAAGCACCGATTCATCGGCGCTTCAGACGCTGCCCGGCGGTTGTGTGGCGAGCATCGACGGCCGCTTTGAAAACAGCGAGTACCATTGGGCGAGGCCGTCGTGGTCCTTGTGCCAATCAAGATCGCCGAAGCGAAGGTCGAGATAGCCGAGCGCGACGCCGATACTGATTTCGCAGGAGCCGATTTCGTCGGTGATCCGAAGCTGTGGCGCTTCCAATTCGAGAACGTCCAGGCCGCGACGGATCGCTGCGATCTGCCGGTCGATGAAGCCCTGGTAAATGAATTCCGGCGGGCGCCGCTTTTCCAGATGGCTGGCGACGGCGGCATCGATGAGCCCGTCGCCGAGCTGAAGCCGCCGCAGCAGTTTCCAGCGGCTCGATCCGTGCGGAAGCGTGGCCAGCCCGCGACCGCGCGACAGCAGGTAGCTGAAAATCAGACGGCTGTCGGGCAGCGATTCGCCGTGTTCGGTGACGAGGGTAGGGATTTTCGAGAACGGATTTGCCGCCAGAAACTCCGGATTATCGGCAAATGGATCCACGTCGATTTCTTCGACGAGATTCTCGATGCCCAACTCGAGAATGGTGACGCGGATCTTGCGCGCGTACGGCGAAGTCCTGCTGCAATAAAGCTTCATCTTCATTGACGATCCGATATCCCCGTTGATAGGTCGCTCAGAAGCTGTTCGGCTGCCCACAGTACCAGCAATTTCGGGGCCGCAGATAAAAAAACGCCGTCCCGCTGCCGGCGCGACGGCGTTGCGCGTGCGGATTTTAACTGAAGCGCTAGGGCCTGTTGACACTCACTTTGATCGCCGCGTTGCCGCCCAAAAGGGCGCCAGGGCGGCCCTGCCCGCACCCACGCTTCGCGGCACCGTGGCAGGGCCTTCTGGCGCGCTGAGCGAAGTGTGGTGACTCCACATGAGCGAGGCGCAACGCGGCATGGCGCCCTTTTGGGCGCAACCCAGGCCCGCGGCACGGTGTCGTGAGCGCAGCGCCGCGTCTCTCGCTCCTCATATACTTCGAGTACACCGCGCCGTTCGTTCCTCGCGCTGCGCCCATACGGTCTCCGTCGCAGCGATCAAAGTGAGTGTTAACAGGCCCGCCCTAGCCTCGTTCCGCAAGCATGTCCAAGTAGCGCTCGGCATCGAGCGCCGCCTGGCAACCGGTGCCGGCCGACGTGATTGCCTGGCGATACACATGATCCATCACGTCGCCTGCAGCGAATACGCCCGGCACAGTGGTGAGCGTTGCGTTGCCGCTGCTGCCGCTCTGCACTTTCAGATAGCCGCCGTTCATTTCCAGCTGGCCCTCGAAAATCTGTGTGTTCGGCGAATGACCGATGGCGATGAAAACGCCCTTGACAGCGACCTCGCGTGTCGCCCCGGTCTTCACGTTCCTGAGACGGGCGCCGGTGACGCCCGCGTCGTCGCCGAGAACCTCGTCGAGCGTGGAATCCCAGACGATTTCGACTTTGCCTTCCTGCGCCTTCTTAAACAGCTTGTCGTGCAGAATCTTCTCTCCCTTGAACTTATCGCGACGATGGACAATCGTGACCTTCTTCGCGATGTTGGCAAGATAGAGCGCTTCCTCGACGGCTGTATTGCCGCCGCCGATGACCGCCACTTCCTGTCCTTTATAGAAAAAGCCGTCACAGGTCGCACAGGCCGATACACCCTTGCCGCGGAACGCCTGTTCCGTCGGCAGGCCCAAATAGCGCGCGCTCGCCCCGGTGGCGATGATCAGCGCATCGCAGCTGTATTCACCCTGATCGCCCTTGAGCCGGAACGGCCTCTGCTTCAAATCGACGACATGGATGTGATCGAAGATGAATTGCGTATCGAAGCGTTCGGCGTGCCGGCGCATGCGCTCCATGAGATCGGGGCCCATGAGGCCTTCGACATCGCCGGGCCAATTGTCGACTTCGGTGGTTGTCATCAGCTGGCCACCCTGTTCGAGTCCGGTGATCAACACCGGCTTGAGGTTCGCGCGCGCGGCATATACCGCCGCCGTGTAGCCCGCCGGGCCGGAGCCGAGAATGATCAATCTGTGATGGGTAGCGGACATGCTGGTTGCTCCAAAAAAAGGGGGCCGGGGCGACGCGCCCGGCCCCCCGGACGCTGGATTACAGCTGCGATGCGTGCTTGGCCAGATACTTCGCTACACCATCGGCGGTCGGCTTCATGCCTTCGTCACCCTTCTTCCAACCGGCCGGGCAGACTTCGCCATGCTTTTCAGTGAACTGGAGCGCATCGACGAGGCGCAGCATCTCATCGACTTCGCGGCCCAACGGCAGGTTGTTGACTACTTGGTGCTGAACCACGCCGTTCTTGTCGATCAGGAACGATCCGCGATAGGCAACGCCACCGGCGGCTTCGACGTCATAGGCCTTGGCGATTTCGTGTTTGACATCGGCGACCAGCGGGAAGGCGATCGGACCGATGCCGCCCTTGTCTACCGGTGTATTGCGCCAGGCATAGTGGCTGAACTGGCTGTCGATCGACACGCCGATCAGCTGCGCGCCGCGTTCCTCGAACTGTTTCACGCGGTTGTTGTGGGCAATGATTTCGGACGGGCAGACAAAGGTGAAATCAAGCGGATAGAAAAACAGGACAACATACTTCTTGCCGCGGTAATCCGACAGCTTGAAATTTTCGGTGATGGAACCGTCGCCGAGGACGGCGGCGGCGGTGAAATCCGGTGCGGGACGGCCGACAAGTACGCTCATGGTGTTGCTCCTTTCAGTGATATGGAACCGGGGGCACGGACGATCATCACGCGCCTCTGATTGCGGAGAGCATTCTATGAGCGCCTGAACGATCAATCAAAGCAAATATTTCTATCGCTTTCATAAATTGTCTCTATTGCGCACGAATGACGCCCTGAATGCGCGCCGGATCGATTGCCTCGGGTTGCTCGCCGCGCGTCCTCGTCGTAGGCTGCCGAGTCCACACTGTCCGCGTAAATCATGAACGAAAGAAAACCGCTGCTGTTCCGTATCTTCGGCTGGATCTGGCGTGCTGCGGTCGTCATCTACCGGACTACGATCATCCTGGGTGTGGCTGGATTCCTGCTGATGCTGTGGTTTGCCTTTCACGGCGGCGCGCCGGTCGCGGTCAAGGACCATGTGGCGTTGGTGATCGATCCCGATGGCGAACTGGTCGACCAGGAAAATCCCACGGGACGCGAATTGTTGGAGAAATTTCGCCATGGGATGCCATCGCAAACCTCGGTGCGCGATATGGTGGAGGCGATCGACGATGCCGCAAAGGATCCACGCATCGCCGCGGCGGTTTTGAAGCTAGACGATATGAGCGCGGCGGGAATGCCGCAGCTTGAGGAGATTGCGGCAGCGGTTGCGCGCTTTCGCAAGGCCGGCAAGAAAGTCTATGCGTTCGGTACGTCATTCGACCAGACACAGTACCTGCTGGCATCGAGTGCCGGCGAGATTTCGCTAGACCCGATCGGTCAGATCATTCTTACCGGCTTTGGTGTTTATACGAATTACTTTAAGGATGCGCTCGACAAATTGGGTGTGACCGTGAATATCTTTCGGGTCGGCGAATTCAAGTCGGCAGTCGAGCCCTTCGAGCGTAACAATATGTCGCCGGAGGCGCGCGCGGCGAACGAAGCGTGGCTGGGTGATTTGTGGAATCGCTACAACGCGGATGTTGCCGCTGCGCGCAAGTTGCAAGGTGCTCCCGCCGATGCGTATGTCGCCGGCTTCGCGGAGGGTTTGCAAAAGAACCGTGGCGACGCTGCCGCATATGCCAAGAGTGCAGACCTCGTCGACGCGATCGAGACGCTTGCCGAATTCCGCAAGCGGGTCGGCGCTGTGGTTGGAATGGACGAAGATACCGGCAGCTTTCGGCAGATCGCATACGATGACTATCTGCGCGCGGCGCACTATGCGCGCGGCCGCCAGCCATCGTCCAAAATTGCGCTGGTCACGGTAGAAGGGGATATCGTCGACGGCGAAGGCGGTCCCGGCGAGGCGGGCGGCGATTCGGTATCGGACCTTATCGACTCGGCACGCCGCGACGAAGATGTGGCGGCATTGGTTCTGCGCGTCAATTCACCGGGCGGAAGCGTAACCGCCGCCGAGAAGATCCGGCGCGCGGTGGAGGCAGTCCAGGAGGATGGCACGCCGGTGGTGGTGTCGATGTCGAGCCTGGCGGCATCTGGCGGTTATTGGATTTCGATGGGCGCGGATGAGATCTGGGCGCACAACACTACGATTACCGGCTCGATCGGAATTTTTGGTTTGTGGCCAACCTTTGAGAAGCCGCTCGACAAGCTTGGTATTCATACCGACGGTGTTGGCACGACACCGCTTGCTGGCGCCATGCGGATCGATCGGCCGATGAGTCCGGAATTGCAGCAGCTGATGCAAAGCTCGGTCGATTTCGGCTATCGGCAGTTCATCGCAGGTGTAGCGAAAGGGCGCGATCTGGCACCCGACCGTGTCGAGGAGATCGCGCGTGGACGTGTGTGGAGTGGTGAAGCGGCTTTGAAACTCGGGCTTGTCGACCGGATCGGCGGGCTCGACGACGCAGTGGCGTCCGCTGCCGATATGGCCGAACTCAAGCCGGCTGAATATCGCGTCGATGAGATGAGGCCGGATCGCACCTGGATGCAAGAGGTTCTCGAAGGCTTGACCAGCGACTCACACGCGCAAAGCAGGATACTCGCGGAAGTGCGCGCGCTGCACCTGCCAGCGGTGGATGAAGCGCTGTCGCTGTCGACGGAATTGCGACGTTTCAACGATCCGCGCGGGCTTTACGCGCTGTGTCCCTGTAATCCGGTTGCGGCACGTGCTCGGTACTAGTCCACTGAACCGGTGATGTCCCCCGAGAGTGGCACGGTCAGCCGGAGCAAGATGTTATTGGTGCAGTAGATTAGCTCGCATTCTTGAAGCGCATCGATAAATCGATCGCGTGGACATGCTTGGTGATCGCGCCGACCGCGATACGGTCGACGCCGGTTTCCGCAATTGTGCGTACGGTGTCCAGGTTGGCGCCGCCGGAATATTCGATGGCTGTGCGGCCGCCGCGGGCACGATGCGCGCGCGTGGCGGCGACCGCTTCGCGGATATCTTCGAGAGAGAAGTCGTCGATCAGCAATAGATCAACGTCAGCTTCCAGCGCGGCGAGCGCTTCGTCCAGCGTTTCGGCCTCGGTCATCAACGGCACCGGCGCCCGCAGCGCCCGCGCTGCGGCGATAGCCTGACGAATACTGCCGGCGGCGGCGATGTGATTTTCCTTGATCAGGATGCCATCGTAGAGACCGATGCGATGGTTGGCGCCGCCACCGCAAACGACGGCGTATTTCTGCGCGGTGCGCAGGCACGGTAGTGTTTTACGGGTATCGACAATCGCAGTACCGGTGCCGGCGACGGCATCGACATAGCGGCTCACTGCGGTCGCGGTTCCCGATAGCGTTTGCAGAAAATTTAGGGCAGTCCGTTCACCTGTGAGCAACGCGCGTGCGGGTCCTTGCAGGCTGCACAACAACATGTTGGCAGCAACGCGGCTTCCTTCGCTGATGTGCCATTCGATAGTGATGTCTGATGCGAGCTGCGCGAACACCGAATCGAACCACGGCTGCCCGCAGATCACTGCCGCTTCACGAGTGATCACCGTTGCCGACGCGTGCTGCGCAGCGGGAACGAGAGCGGCAGTAATGTCGCCGTCGCCGATGTCTTCCTGCAGCGCACGGGCGACCGTCGTCGTCAGATCCGTTGGCACCGTGGGGCACTTCGGCGTTTCATGACCACTCATTGGTAACACTCGCTTCGGATTTCTGAAGCGATCATTTTAGAGCGTGTTATGCACTTCTTGGGTCGCTGCGATCCAAGAGGTGCATAACACGCTCTACGTCTTATCCGCTCCCGCCAGGAATTCACCGAAGCGTGCGCGGAGTTACTTGACCGGATCGCAAATCCACATAAAGCGGTCGGTGAATTCGTCGTCCGGTAAGCCAGCGGCGAACAGGAAGCCCTGCATGCGCGCCACTTTCACTTTCTGCAGGTACAGTGCCTGCGATACGCTTTCGACGCACTTGGCGCTCACGCTTAGCTTAAGCATACGACCCAGTTCGAGTATGCGCATTACAATATCCTGCCCGTTGGTGTGCTTGTGGATTCCATTGGTCAGGCGGGGCGCAATCTTGAGGCCTGTCAGGGGCAGTTTTGTAACGTGGGCCAACGAAGCGAGGCCATTGCCGAAGTCGTCGAAGACAATGCGCACGCCCAAGCTGGCGAGCTCGAACAGGCGTGCAAGAAGATTCCGGTCGTCACCGGTAAGAACGGCTTCGGAAAATTCAAATTCAATCGCTCCCGGCGACACACCGCTCTCCGCCAACGCTGAAGCCACGGTCGAAACGAATCCATGATCCAGCAGCTGTCCGCGCGAGAGGTTCATGCTGACATGAAAATGGGCATGCCCGATCAGGTGCCATAGACGCGCCAGCCGGCAGGCCTTGACGAGGACGTGCTGCGCGACAGCGGCCGCAAGTCCGGCGCGCTCGATCCTTGGCAGAAATTGTGATGGCGTGTGTGAGATCCCCGCCGAATCTGTCCATCGTAGAAACACTTCGGCTCCGAGCAGCCCGCAGGACGCCGCATCGAATATCGGCTGGAATACAGCGTCGAATTCATCGCGCTCGAAAGCGTCGTTGATCTCTCGTAGATTCTCTGACGCGTGGCCGCGCCGCAGTGTTCCGACAGTGCGCATCGCAGCGTGTTCGGACCTGGGGACCGAAATCATCGGGTTCATGCCGATTCCGGAGGCAACAGGAGCTTCTGAAACGGCGCTCTCCGCGCGATGGGCACGAGTATTTCGCGATTCAAAGAGATTTGAACGTGTTTCGCCGTGAAGGCGGAACGCAAGACCCGGATAGCCGTCGATATCAACTTTCGCCGCGGTGACGGTGAGGCGGCCGCTTCTACTGCCTGATTCACCGTCCGATTCAACGACCTCGTCGACGACAATCGGTACCGGCGGCCATTGCCAGCCCAGCGCGCGCCGGGTGATCTGCGAAAGCCGGAACGCACCGAGTGCGCGCGCGGCGGCATTCGCGTAAAGAACATCGGTGCCACTCTTATCCATCACCAGCAAGGCGTCGTCGTCGGGATCCATACGGCCCCCTTGCTCACTGAACGCCGCGCGCACCATTCTTTCGATGCCGTCATGAAGAATGCGCATATGCTCCGTGCAGACAACGACGGCCTGCCGCAGGCTGCGCTCCAAATCCTCGCGTCCGCCGTCGACGAAACGGACGGTTCCCACCGCGAGTGCCGGTATGCCAATTCCTCCGATCGGCGCGGAGGATCTCGCACCGCCGACACCGCATTCGGTGGCGTATCCGGCGGTGTTAGTCGTGAGATCACGGTTCACCAGCACGAGGTCGTAGCGCCGCCCGCAGGAACGGGACGGCACAGTGCCGGGAAGTCGGGATGGTCCGATGCACAGGTCAATATTTTGCGTGGCCGCCGCTGCCACCTCGAATTTCGCTGCTTCGCTGGATTCAAATCCAATGAGCAGTGCGCGCAGTGGGACGGCTGCGGTTTTCTCCGATTCGAATATCCGAATCTCGTCAGTCCTGGTATTCAAAGCTCATCGCCTCTTCTGAAATGCTGACGTTCCAGCGCGGCCAGTGCGTTCCGATCGTTGCGGTTGCGAGTCGACCGTCGCGTTGGTCCCGGTGACAGGGTGCGGTGTGCAGCAGTGCTTCCTCGGGTGTCCAGGCCGGATCGAGGGGCGTCACGATAGCAACTGGTATAGACGGTTTTGCCGCCGTGATCTGTGACGCAAGCGACAGTTGCTCAAAAACTTTCTCGCTACCGTCGTTGATCACGACGACCGCTTCATACGAAGTTCCAGCCAGTGTCCCGGCATTGCAGGTTTCCGGGCTCTTGAATAGCTGTTCGAGCCACGCGGTGTTCTTGTCGTTGGTATCGAGGAGCAGGAGTTTCATGCGGCCTCCCGGAGTTCGGTTGGGGCCGGATGGCCGAGAATCGCATGGCATGTATGCGCGTCAATGTCGAGCCAGCAAGCCACGGATAGAACTTTCCCGATCCGCTGTGGCGGGCCGAAGCGGTGCAGGATCAGGCCGCTATTGCGTAGCAGGCGCTCGACTGCCACGGATACCACCATTACATACTGCGTGATGCCTTCGTCGTATGCGTATTGGATGGTTGAGCGCACCATCTCATTTGCCACGTCGCCAAAGCCGAACGCGCCGGATGCGGCGTTTTCCGTATCAACTGCGAAGCGGCTTATTTCCCATATTTTTGGAGCCCGCGGTGCGGGTTTCCCGGCGAGCAGCTGAGGGAATACATCGCTGAGCATGTACGGCACCGTGGTCGGCAAGAGTCGCCAGCTTCCGCGCACATTCGACTCGTCGTTGTGCGCCACAATGTATACGGTGCGATCGTTATCGAATTCGTCTATTTCCCATTGCCCGTGGCAGCGCACATTCCATTGCATGCGTTCGTGGAAGACCCGGTACCGCAGTTCAAACATCTGCGGCGCATAAGCACGGGTGAATGCGGTGTCTTGTAGAGAGCCGAAGGCAATCTGATTCACAGATATCTCCTAACGTGGGGAACACGGGAGATAGCTGAACGCGAAACGCGGAAACCGTAACCTGTAAGTTCTTACAGGGAATCGTAAAGCTAATTGAATTTTATGAAGATTTAGATTGCGTCTAACGGGCATCTGCCGCCGGACGGTACTACGGCCAAGCCAAATTCAATGAGGACGCGATTCGACGAGCCGCGATAAACCGAGGCGGCTCGGATAGCAATCCAGTTCGATCTGTCCGAGGCTCAGTGCCCTGGCGATCGCGTGCTGCCGGCTGCGCACACCGAGTTTTTCCTGGCAACGCTGGATGTAGTAGATCACCGTGCGCTCGGATATTTTTAGCGTATCGGCGATGCGAGCCGTGCTCGCACCGGAGGCGGCGTGGCGCAAGCATTCTTTTTCGCGCGCAGTGAGTTTTGCGACGGATTCGCCACGAAGCTTTTCGGGTACGTCCAGGACAATCCGCCGAACAGCTTCGTGGATATGTGTTGCAAACCATTGCACCTGTCGGAGCAATTCGGCATGAGCTTCCGCCTCGCGAGGCAGAAGTTCAGGTGTGGCGAGGCTTAGGAGGCTGAACTCGCCGTTGACTCCGTGCACCGGGGAGGTAACCCCGTTGCGAAGTCCAAAGCTCGCCGCTTCTGTGAAGAATCGTTCGATTTCGGGGTTGCTGCGCGTAATGGATTCCCAGTCGAACGGCAGAACACGATTCATCGCATCTTTTAGGACAGGATCGATGAGCATGTAGTGCTGCTCGTCGTAGCGGGAGCGCCATGCTGGGGGATATCCGCTGAGAATAAGCTGACAAGGTTTGTTCAGCGGCAGCGGCAGGCGAACGCCGAACAGGAAAAATGGGAAGCCGAGTCCCCGCGCAATCCGACGGCACTCCCCATGCACCGTCTCGATATTTTTCGCGTTTCTAAGTTGTTCTGTTGGCGGGATTTCGCTCACGATGGCACCTCCCGGTACGCATACCCCACGCTCACGCTAACGCAGATAAGCGGGATGTAGCAAGCCTCGCCATAATCCTCCGGTATGCTTCCAGCCATGCTTTTGGAATTAAACGAATGTTCCGCGCATTAATTATGGTTTTGAAGCAATGAGGAATTCAAGCAGCGCCATTTGTGCCCACAGGCGATTCTCGGCCTCGTCCCAGACGACACTCTGCGGACCATCGATGACCTCGGCGCTGACCTCTTCGCCGCGGTGCGCGGGCAGGCAATGCAGGAAGATAGCGTCTTTGCGCGCGTTCGCCAGCATCGCGCTATTGACCTGGAAGGGCGCGAGTATCTGCATGCGTTCCGCCTTTTCGGCTTCCCGCCCCATGCTTGTCCAGGTATCGGTGACGACAAGATCCGCGTCGCGTATGGCCTCGCGCGGATCGTCCAGCAAAGCCACCGCCGGGCCGGCAAACGCTAGCGCGGAGGTGTCCGGACGATACTGATGTGGTGTTGCAATGCGCAGACGAAACCCAAACAGCTTCGCGGCTTGGATCCAGGAATTGCAGACATTGTTGCCGTCGCCGATCCAGACGGCGGTTTTGCCGGTCGGATCGCCACGGTGCTCGAGCCAGGTTTGGATATCGGCAAGCAACTGGCAGGGGTGATGCAGTTCAGACAATCCGTTGATGACGGGAACCCGCGAATGACGGGCAAGTTCTTCCTGATCCGCCTGGGAGTCGTTGCGGATCATGATGGCGTCGCACATTCTCGACAATACGCGCGCCGTATCAGAAAGCGGTTCCTCGCGACCGAGCTGTGTTTGTGCTGTCGCTAACATCAGCGCGTGCCCGCCGAGCTTGGTCATGCCGACTTCGAATGACACCCGCGTGCGCGTCGAGCTCTTTGCGAAGACCATTGCCAGCGTGCGTCCCGCCAGTGGCTGATGGGAGGGCGTATGGCTCCGCTTCAAGACGATACCGCGCTCGATGAGGGAACATGCCTCGGCGGCGGAAATATCGCTGAGCTTGAGAAAATGCCGGACCATCTGTAACTACTCCAGAAAATAAAAAGGGCCGCCGGTCGGCGGCCCGGATCTCGCGATCCTTAACGTTTTACAGCAGATCAGCCGAGATTCTTCTCGACAAAATCCCAGTTGACCAACGCCCAGAAATGCTCAAGATAGGTCGGACGCGCGTTACGGTAATCGACGTAATAAGCGTGTTCCCACACATCGCAGGTCAGCAGCGGCGTCTGGCCGGTAGTCAGTGGCGTTGCCGCGTTCGAGGTGCTGGTAATGGCAAGCGAGCCGTCGGCATTCTTGACCAGCCACGCCCAGCCTGAGCCGAACGTGCCGATCGCGGCTTCGGTGAACTGCTTCTTGAAGTCCTCGATACCGCCAAAATTCTTCACAAGCGCGTCAGACAGCTTCTTTCCTGGCGGGGTTTGCTTGGGCGTCAGCGAGTTCCAGAAAAAAGTGTGGTTCCAGATCTGGGCGACGTTGTTGAAGATCTTGCCGGATGATTTGCGGACAGCGTCTTCAAGCGACAGTTTTTCAAATTCGGTTCCGGCAACCAGCTTGTTCGCATTGTCCACGTAAGCCTTGTGATGCTTGCCGTAATGGTAGTCCAGTGTTTCGCGCGACATATGCGGTTCGAGTGCTTCGCGCGGGTAAGGTAGTTCGGGAAGAGTGAAAGCCATGGTGAAATCCTTTATGGGTCTGAGGTTGCGAGCGGGATATCAGGGGTATCCACCTTAGGCGACCGAACTGGCAAATTCAACTCTGAGATTCACCGATGCCATGTTCGATCACGCGGTCGCCGGTCGTCGGCGAATCGGAGGCGTAGGGTGGACAAGCACGGTATAATTGTGGCACGGCTTGTGCTCAAAATGTTTGCAACAACTTCCGGACTAGTGAAACGAGGCTATCAACCCATGGACGCATTGGAACGTATCAGGCAGCTCGTTACCGAGAGCCCCATCATTCTCTTCATGAAGGGAACACCGGATTTCCCTCAGTGCGGATTCTCTGCGCGCGCCGTTCAGGCACTGAACGCCTGTAACGTTCCGTACGCGCACGTCAATATCTACGAAAACGAAGAGATTTACCGGACTCTGCCGAAATATGCGAACTGGCCGACGTTCCCGCAGCTGTTCGTGAAGGGTGAACTGATTGGCGGCTGCGATATCACGCTCGACCTTTTCCAGTCCGGCGAATTGCAGAAAATGCTGAAAGACGCCTTGAAGGGCAAGCAGGCCGCATAAGAAACAAACAGCCGTCATTAAAACGCCCGCTTGCTGCGGGCGTTTTTGTTTTAAGGCACCAGCATTCCCTGCGCTACTGTGCTTGCCGCGCGCGTTCCGGCCAACAGCTCAACAAGCGTCAATGCGAACGGCATCGCGGAGCCCGGTCCCGAGCCCGTAACACAGTTCCCGTCGATCACGACGGGTTCGTCAACGTAGTTCGCCAAATGTTCACGGAGGCTGGGATAACAAGTCGCGCGCCGATCGTCGAGAAATCCGTGCGGAGCGAGCGTCAGCGCCGGTGCCGCGCAGATCGCCGCGAACAACCGTCCCGATTCGTTTTGCGTTCGGAGCATCCTGATCAATCCGGCACACCCGGAAAGTACGCGTGCTCCCGCTTCCCCGCCGGGCAAGACCACCAGATCGAAGCGATCGTTCTCGGTGTCGATGAAATATTGATCGGCGACGATACGAATGCCACGGGTGGCGGTGATCGTCAGATCTTTTTCGATGCTGGCCACCGTCACATCGAAGTCAGCGCGGCGCAGCACGTTGACGATCGAGACCGTCTCCAGGCTTTCCGAGCCATGGGCGACCGGCACTAATATTTTCATGGAGGTTCTCCTGCGAAAATTATCGGGACCGGCTCGGAAACCACATCAGATCCCCTGTTCGGCTGTATGTGTTCATGCGTTCCCAATCAACAGGCTGCAGGCATCCTGAAATCTGTACCTGGCAGCCTGTCGGCACACTGACAACCTGCGGTTTCAAAAGCGTTTAGTCCCAATGGACGAAGATTCGATCTACCCGATACAAATAATGCTAGAAGCCCCGGTGCATACGCGCCGTCACATGTATTTTCTCAGCCGCCGCACTGCAATATGGCGGCATCATGGCGGATTTCGTCATTTCCAGGGATGGCATATTGTGCGGCCGGTCAAAGAGTTAGTGAACGCTTAACAAATACGGATCAGGAGCAAGTTTAATGGGACGTGTCCAGGATAAAGTCGCCATCGTCACTGGCGCCGCCAGCGGCGTGGGCCGCGAAGACGCGCTGCTGCTTGCGCGCGAGGGCGCCAAGGTCGTTGTGACTGATCTGAATGAGGACGCTGGCAAGGCGGTCGCAAAGGAAATCGGTGGCAACGCCATCTTCGTGCATCACGACGTCGCCTCGGAGAGCGATTGGCAGAGGGTGTTTAAGGCCGCCATTGACAAATTTGGCAAGGTGGACGTGCTGGTCAACAATGCGGCGATCTTGATCTACGGCACCATCGAGGATACCTCGCTGGAAACCTGGCAGCGTGTGCAGCGCGTGAACTCCGACGGCTACTTCCTAGGCTGCCGCGCCGCGGTGCAGGCGATGAAGGAGCACGGCGGTACGATCATCAACATGTCCTCGATCTCCGGTATCGGCGGCCAGTCATCGTTCATTGCTTACTCGGCGTCGAAGGGTGCCGTCACCGCGATGACGCGCAGCATCGCCGCCTACTGCAAATCCAAGAACTATTCGATCCGTTGCAACTCGATCCACCCGGACGGCATCAAGACGCCGATGGTGATGAACCTCCACGCGACGAGAAAGCCGGAGGACTTCATGCCGATACGCGATCCCAAAGCAGTATTAAGCCGTTTCGCCGAGCCGATCGATATCGCCAATCTCGTGTTGTTCCTCGCGTCCGACGAATCGCGCTTCATCAACGGTGCCGAATTGCGTATCGACAACGGCTTCCTGATGTGGGTTGACTGAGCATCGGATCATGAGTCGCGGTCAGTACCACGCGCTGCGTGTGTCGGAAGTCATCGAGGAAACGGCGGATGCGCGCTCGATTCTGTTCGATATTCCGGCGCAGCTGCGTGAGACGTTCCACTATCGTCCCGGCCAGTTTCTGACGCTGCGCCTGCCGTTTGATGAACGCACGCTGCCGCGTTGCTATTCGCTGTCTAGCACGCCGGTCGTGGACGAGCCACTGCGCGTCACTGTCAAACGTGTCGCCGGTGGGCGTGGATCGAACTGGCTGTGCGGCTGTCTGCGCGCGGGCGATACGCTGCAAGTGGCCGCACCGGCTGGCATCTTCACGCCACGTTCGCTGGACGGCGAGTTTCTGCTATTCGCGGGTGGCAGCGGCATCACGCCGGTGTTATCGATTATTCGTACCGTTCTTGCCGCAGGCAAAGGCGGCTTGCGTCTGGTCTACGCCAATCGCGACGAGCGTTCGGTGATTTTCGGGGCCGAACTGGCGCGGCTGTCGCGCGAATATCCAACGCGTTTGCAAGTGATCCATTGGCTGGACTCAGTTCAGGGTATCCCATCGCAGGCGCAGATCGGCGCGCTCGCGCAAGGGTGGGGTCGCGCCTTGGAGGGCGTCGAATGCTTCATCTGCGGCCCTTCCGTATTCATGGACGCGACTGCTGCTGCGCTGCACGATTTCGGCATACCCGCTGCACGCGTGCACATCGAGCGCTTCGTATCGCTACCTGATGATGCTGACGAACCCTCAACCGAAACGGCTGCCGCAAGTAGCGGCTCACTGGCCGCCACCATCGAAGTGTCGCTCGACGGCGTCACGCGAACTGTTCCGTGTGCTCCGGGCCAGTTGCTGATCGACGCGCTCGAAGCTGGAGGCCTGCAACCGCCGTATTCCTGCCGTGCTGGTGCCTGCGCGGCATGCATGTGCAAGCTCGAGGACGGCGAGGTCGAACTTGCCAAGAATCTCGTGCTTGATCAGAGCGACCTCGATCAGGGCTGGATCCTGGCTTGTCAGGCCATCCCGAAAACGCCGTCGGTTCGCATCAGCTATCCGACCTGACGCCAACCTCGACCCCACGATTTCCGCCCATGACTGCAACCACGCCCCATGTCTTTGCCGCCGCTGCGCAAAAGTATGCGCAGCGTCCGGCAGTCATCGGTGAGGACGGCCACACGCTCAGCTACGCGGAGCTCGACAAGCTGCGCATAGAAGCGACGCGCGCGTTGATTGCGATGAAGGTACAGCCCGGTGATCGCGTCGCCGTATGGGGGCAGAATTGCGTCGAATGGATTATCGCCGCGCTCGCCATTCACAGCGCCGGCGCGGCGCTGGTGCCGGTGAATACACGCATGCGTGGCGAAGAAGCCGCCTATGTCATCGGCAAGAGCGGGGCGCGCATCCTGTTCTGCGCCGGCCGCTTTCTCAACCAGCACTACCCGACGATGCTCGCGCCGCACCGGCCGCAGGTGCTGGAGCACATTGTCGTACTGCGCGACGGCGAAAGCGGCGACACCCTTTGGCAGGAATTCCTGGTGCGCGCCAGCGATACCTTGCTGCAGATCGCGCAAAGCCGTGCGGCGGCGGTCAAGCCTGAAGACCGTATGGACATCATGTTCACGTCCGGCACGACGGGATTGCCGAAAGGTGTCATCACCAATCACGGTCAGAATCTCGGCGTGATCGCCGAGTGGTCGGCGCGCATGGGCATGGTGCCGGAGGATCGTTATCTTGTCGTCAACCCGTTCTTCCATGCCTTCGGTTACAAATGCGGCTGGCTGGCCGGACTGCTTGCCGGCTGCGCTGTGCTGCCGCACGCGATCTTCGATGCACGCGTGGTGATGGAGCGTATCGCCCGCGATCAAATTTCCGTGTTGCCAGGGCCGCCGACGCTGTTCATCAGTCTGCTTGGCGATGCCGATCGTGCCAAGTTCGATCTTTCCAGCTTGCGCGCGACCATCACGGGCGCGGCGGCGGTGGCGCCCGCGCTGATCGAACGCATTCGTGCGGAGCTTGGCTTCAAGGTGGTTCTCACCGGCTACGGGCTTACCGAGTCCTGCGGCGTGGTATCGCTGTGCGACGCCAGTGACGACGCCGAAACCGTGGCGTTGACCAGCGGCCGGCCGATTTCGGGCATCGAGGTGCGCAGCATCGATTCGGAAGGTAAGCCGGTCGCGGTCGGCGAGGCCGGTGAAATCGTGATCCGCGGTTACAACGTGATGCAAGGCTATCTCGACGATCCAGTCGCCACGCAGGAGGCCATCGACGCCGACGGCTGGCTGCACACTGGCGACATCGGCATCCTCGATGCTCGCAACTGCCTGCGCATTACCGACCGCATCAAAGATATGTACATCACCGGTGGCTTCAACTGCTATCCGGCCGAAATCGAACGCATCATCGCCGGGCATCCAGCGGTTGCGCAGGTTGCCGTGATCGGTGTTCCCTGCGATCGTCAAGGTGAAGTCGGCAAGGCTTACCTTGTGCCACGCGCGCAGGCGAGCATCGACGAGAAAGAATTCATCGCCTGGTGTCGCGAGCATATGGCGAACTACAAGGTGCCGCGCCACGTCGAGATCGTGGCTGTGCTGCCGACCAATGCGTCGGGCAAGGTGCTGAAATTCCAGTTGCGCAATGAGTCAAAAAAATAGCGCCCGCTCAATAAGCAATCCGTCAAACGGGGAAAATATCAATGAGTACTGACAAATCGTTGAAGAACGTCGTCGCTGTCGTCACCGGTGCTTCGCGCGGGGCCGGCAAGGGTATCGCCGTCGCGCTGGGTGCCCAAGGTGCGACCGTCTACGTCACCGGCCGTTCGCAAAAGGAAGGCGATGCGGATCTGCCGGGCACCATCGGCAATACCGCGGAAGCGGTTACGCGCGCCGGCGGGCGTGGTATCGCGGTAGCCTGCGATCACGGCAATGACGACGACGTGCGTCGTCTGTTCGAGCGCGTCAAGAGCGAACAAGGTCGTATCGACATCCTCGTCAACAACGCGACGTTCTTGCACGACATGCTGGTCGAGAAAGGCCCTTTCTGGGAGAAGCCGCTGGATATGACCAATATCCTCGACGTCGGTCTGCGTTCCGGTTATGTCGCAAGCTGGTACGCGGCACCGCTGATGGTTGAGCGGAACAGCGGCCTGATCGTGTTTACGTCGTCGTTCGGCGCGAGCTGTTACATGCACGGACCCGCCTACGGCGCACAGAAGGTCGGCGTCGACAAGTTTGCCAAGGACATGGCCGTGGACCTGCGATCGCACAACGTCGCCGCGGTGTCGATCTGGATGGGCATGCTGCGCACGGATCGCACCAAGCGCGTGATGGACCGAGAACCAACCAAGTACGGCGGCTTCTGGGAAATCGCGGAGACACCGGATTTCACCGGGTACGTCATTGGCGCGCTGTATCGCGATCCCAAGCGCATGGAAAAATCCGGACAGGTATTGGTCGGCGCCGAGCTTGCGCTGGAATACGGTGTGACCGATGAAGGCCGTCAGCCGCCGTCACACCGCCCGATGCTCGGCGGTCCGACGCAAGCACATCCGGCGGTCGTGGAATAAGCGAAAGCCGTGTCTCGTTCCGCTCTCTCGGGCCGTATCGCGCTGGTCACTGGTGCTTCGCGCGGTATCGGCCGCGCGATTGGCCGGCGCTTGGCCGCGCACGGAGCCGCCGTGGTGGTGTCCGCCTCGGCCCGTTCGGCTGAAGGATTGCACGAGACCTGCCGGCTGATCGAGCGGGCCGGCGGGCGCGCCGCAGCGATCGAGACCGATCTTGCCGACGCCGAGGCCAGAGCCGGCCTCGTCGCCGCGGCTACGACGAAACTGGGGCCGATCGACATTCTCGTCAACAACGCCGCGGCGATTTCTGCATATGCGCCGCCGAGCAAGATCGACCTGCCGGCGCGTCGCGCGATGTTCGGCGTTAACTTCGAGGCGCCGGTTGATCTCGCACAACAGGCGCTACCCGGCATGCGTCAGCGCGGTTGGGGTCGCGTTCTCAACATCACCAGCGAAATGGCACAGCAACCGCCGATTCCCTATCCGGGGCCTGCGAAGTTCGTGCATTCGCTGGCGCTGTACGGTGCGTCCAAGGCCGCGCTGGATCGATACACGCTGGGACTCGCGGCGGAGCTGCATGGCAGCGGCATCTGCGTCAACGGTCTGGCGCCTTACAAGATCGCGCTTACCGAAAGTGCCGAAGCCGTCGCCAAGCAAGCCGCGGTGGCGCATCCGGATTGGGTGGAGCCGCTGGAAATGATGGCCGAGGCAGCCTATCTGCTGATCGCCGGTTCGCTGACAGGGTTGGTTACGCACAGTCGCGACGTGTTGCGCATGGCGCAGAGCCCACTGCATGCGCTCGACGGCGAAACGGTGATCGGCGATGCGCTGATGCTGGCGACATTCGGCTGAATCGCTTCACGCCGCCGGTTCGCCTAAACGGACGATATCGCGGCGGACAGTGCTCGGATATTTTTGTGTGTAGTAATACGTGGGAGAAAGACGGACTGTCACCGACTCATCTCCCAAGGCTTCACGTTCTGCCAGTGGCAACTATGGAGTTATTCCAGTGGACGATTTTTCCAGCCTCGGTGTCCGCCAGATTTTCACGGACAACAGCGTTCTCGTCAGTTCTTCAAAGTACTTGAACCATCCTCTGCTGCGGGACGCTTTGGCGACTGCAATGCTGCGACGCAACGGGCGGGAGCGCCGCGTCGGTTGGGACAGCACTCCAATCGTACGTGCTTATCGCGAAATCCGTGATGCGGACTATATGAATACGCTGCTCACGGAAGAGCGCAAGAAAAATCCTCAACTCGACAAATGGCTGTCGGAAAAACACTTCTCGACCTTTCAGCGCGACGACCTCAAGCAATATCCGGAAGGCTCGCTGGGCAACGTTTTCTATAAATACCTCGTCAAGTACAACTTCGATATCACACTCGATCCCAATCTGCGCAAGGATCCGAACTGGCGTCCCAAGACGGATCTGGATTACTTCGAGATGCGTGCGGCACAGACGCACGATTTCGAACATCTCATGGGCGGCGTCAACTTCGATTTCCTCGGCGAAATCGTGCCGTTCTGGATGCGTATCGAAAACGGCTTCCGGCATTTCTCGCCGGAGCTGGCGGGCGAACTCGGCGTCGTTCAACTGTTGCTGATCCTGCCGGTTATTTCGCGCACGATGCTGCACTATCCAAAAGCCTGGTCGGTGGTGTCGGACTCGATCGCGCGCGGCACTGAAGTCGGACGCAAGAGCGGGCCCATCTACCTGGCCCGCTATGAAGATGTCCTCCATTTGTCGTTGCCGGAGGCACGCAAGGCGCTCGGTATCATTCCGGTGCAGCAGGTCGACACCAGCGATATGTCCGACTACTGGAGCGAAGGTGCGCAGTATGGCGGTGTGAAAACTTGAACCGCCTCGTCATCACATGATCGCGGCACGCCGAAATTCGAGCTGCACCTGCCATTCGCCATGACATCGCAGACCACTCACTCCGAAAACATCAGTCCGACCGCCTACGCGACCGGCTATTTCTGGTATTCGCAGGGTATGTCGCATCCGGCGCTGGCGACCCGGCAAGGACGGTTGCTGCACTACGCGTTTCGCCCGTTGATCATGGCCACAAGCCTGGTCGGCTCGATGTCGATGGACGCACTGCTGCTGGCACGGCACCGCGGCATCAACGGTGTGCTGACGCGCGCTATCGAAGAAGGACGTGTGCGCCAGGTCATCGAGGTCGCGGCCGGCCTGTCGCCGCGAGGCTGGGATTTTATGCGCCGCTATGGTGACCGCCTCAGCTATATCGAGACGGACCTGCCGAAAATGGCGGCGACGAAGCGCGAATTGCTGACCAAGGCGGGTTTGCTGACCACAGGTCATCGCGTCGTCGAACTCGACGCCCTCGCCGAGAGTGGCCCACAGTCGATATTCGCGATCGCCGAAACCTTGAAGCCCAACCTCGGCACCGCGATCATCACCGAGGGATTGCTGAACTATATCGATCCCGCATCCGCACATGCGATGTGGTCGCGCTTCGCGAAAGTGCTGGAACGTTTTCCAAAAGGACTTTATATATCCGATCTGTTCCTTCAGCCCGATCGCAACAATGTCGGCAGAAACATGTTCAGCCAGTTCTTGTCCGCATTCGTGCGCGGACGCATCCATCTGCATTTCGAATCAACTGGGCACGCGATCGAGGTCATGAAAAATTCTGGTTTCAAGACGCCGAAAGTGCACCAGGCCGGCGAGCTGCCGGCGATCCGTGACATCGCACACATTCCCGGTGCCGATCTAGTGCGTATTCTTGAAGCGGTGCGCTGACGTCGCGGTAAATTCCAACGAGGAGAAACTGATGTCCAGACTGCAAGGTAAGGTGGCAATCATCACCGGTGGCGCGCGCGGCATGGGTGCGGCGACGGTGCGCGTGTTCGTTGCGGAAGGCGCGAAGGTCGTGATCGCGGATGTGCTCGAAAAGGACGGCGCAAAGCTCGCGTCGGAACTGGGTAGCTCTGCGATCTTTCAGCGCCACGACGTATCCGACGAGAACAGTTGGCGCAACATCGCGGACAAGGCTATCGCCACGTTCGGTGGCATCGACGTGCTCGTCAACAATGCCGGTGTGCTGCTATTCAAGACGCTGCTGACGACTGAGAAAGCGGACTTCGAGCGTGTACTCGGTGTGAACCTGGTCGGTGAATTCCTCGGCATCAAGACGATTGCGCCGCACATGATCGCGCGCGGCAAGGGCTCGATCATCAATGTCTCTTCCGTCGATGGCATGAAAGGCGCGAACGGGCTCGGCGCTTATGCTTCAAGCAAGTGGGGCGTTCGCGGTCTCACGCGCGTCGCGGCGATGGAACTCGGCTATCAGGGCGTCCGCGTCAACTCGATTCATCCGGGCGGTGTCGATACGGTGATGACGAACCCGACTGCTTCGTCGCGGGATGAAGTGGATCAGCGCTTCAAAATGGTTCCGCTACAACGCGTCGGCGCGCCGGAAGAAGTTGCGCGTGCGACGTTATTTCTTGCCAGCGACGAATCATCGTACCTATGCGGTGCGGAAATCGCGGTTGACGGCGGTATGCTCACCGGACAGTACTACTTCGGCTTTCCCGGAGCTCCTGACGCGGCATGAGAAGCTGGTAGTCCTGCAGTTTTCGCGCAGAATCTTGTGCGAGATAACGGGGCGGCGGGTGGGAGCCGCCGTTATCCGATTTTGCATCTTGCTAAGTTGTAAAAGCGCAAACAATGACTCTGCGCTAGCGCCTTATGTGTCGGCGGGAATCCTGTTCAACCGCTCGTCGCTGTGTTCGCCGAACACACAATGGGTTCCGCCCGGCGTATACATGGCAACGACGCAACGGTTGCAGGATACGCAGCCCGACTCAGTCGCGGCGCCGGTTCGGAATTTGTTGACCAAGTCCGGATCGTGAATCAGTGCGCGTGCCATGACGACGCAGTCGAAACCGTCGCTCAGTGCCTGCTGGATCCCGGCCAGGGATTTCACGCCGCCGAGATAGGCGAGCGGCATGCGCACTCCTGCACGGACTTTGCGGGAGTGTTCCAGAAAGTACATTTCGCGGAACGCCATGTTTTTCGGTTGCATGAGACACGTGATGCGCGAGGCGATTTTCATCAGCGGCGATTGCGCGGTTTCGACTGCCTCGCGCGGCAGCGGACTGCCGAAGATCGCCCACGGTGCTTCGACGTTCATGCCGCCGCTCAACACCAGTAGATGCGCGCCTTCACGCTCCAGTACCTGCGCGACGCGGACGGCGTCTTCGGCTGTGCCACCGCGGCGGAATCCTTCGATGACACCGATCTTGCAGGTGACGGCGAGTTCGCCGCCGACGGCGTCGAGTACGCGGCGCAGTACGAGTGCGGGGAAACGTGCGCGCTTTTCGACGCCACCGCCATATGGGTCGCGACGCTTGTTGTGCCCGGGCGACAAGAACTGGCTTAGCAGATAGCCGTGCCCCATATGGATTTCGACGGCGTCGAAACCGGCGTCCCGCGCGAGCCTTGCCGCAGCTACGAATTCGTCCACCGTGCGATGCATATCACCTTCGGTCATCGCGGTCTTGAACAGGCGACCGGTGAGAATACCGGCGGCGTTGAAGCCGCCGGAGGAACTCAACGGATAACGGGTGCTTAGTTTCGGCAGAAAATTGAATGCGCCGCCGTGCGTGATCTGTGCGCAAGCCGCCGCGCCTTCACGGTGTACCGCATCCGTCAGCACGCGCAGATGCCGGACCGTCGTGGGTTCCAGTTGCACCTGGTCGGGGAAAGTTTTGCCGTCGGGGCTGACCGCGCAATAGGCGACGGTCGTCATCGCAACACCACCTGCCGCGATGCGCCGATGGTGTTCCACAAGCATTTTCGTCGGTACGCCGCCCGGCGCCATACCTTCGTTGGTGGCGGATTTGATGAAGCGATTGCGCAGCTTCAGCGGTCCAATGGCAAATGGACTGAACGGCGAAGGCGTCGCCGTGTTGCCATCGTGAGCGGCGACAAACGCCATGGGAATGGAATCGTTCCCGGGTCAGCCCAGATAAGCCTGCCCACCGTCCACGGCGATGCTTTGGCCATTCACGTAGGCGCAGTCATCAGAGCACAGCGTGGCGACGAAGCGGCCGATGTCTTTTTCGCATTCGCCGACGCGTTGCATCGGTACCGTGGCGATGAACGCTGCGGCTTCCTGCGGGCGTTCGCGCGTCCACCACTGCATGCCTGGCGAATCAGCGAGCGGCAGAATAGCGTTAGTGCGGATGCCATCTTTCCCCCACTCACATGCGGCGGCGCGCGTGAGCGAGCGGATGGCTTCCTTCACCGCCGCGTAAGCCCCATAGCCGCTGGCGTCCCAGCGCATCGCCGCCGGCGACGCCAAGTTGATTATGCAGCCATTGCCCTTCAGATGTGGATAGCATAGTTTCATCAGGCGAAATGTCGCGAGCGGGCCGGATTCCCAGCCCGCCGCGAACGCATCGTCGGTGACTTCCGCCAAGGGGCCAAGCGGCACTTCCTGCGCGTTGTTTACGAGGATATTAAGACCGCCCAGCTGCTGGACGGCTTGTGAAACAGTGGTGGCGAGCGCCTGCGCATCTTTGACGTTGCAGGCAATCGCCAGCGCTTTGCCGCCGCGACGTTCGATCTCGGTCGCGGTTTGCTGCACCTTCTTCAGGGTGCGGCCGGTAACGGCCACCGTCGCGCCTTCGCTTGCCAGCGCGAAGGCGATGCCCTGGCCGACACCCTGACCGGCGCCTGTTATCAACGCTATTTTTCCAGTCAGTTTGCCAGCCATAGTTCCTCTCCTAGAAGCGGATGATGCCGTTGATTCCGTAGGTGCGGGGGTCGTTAAAGTACGCGGAAGTCAGGTTGCCGAAGCCCGGACCAAAGTCGATGAAATTGGTGGCGACCTTTTCGTCCAACACATTGCGCGACCAAAGGGCAATTTCCCCAGATGCGGAATTACCCAGCGGGACCTGTGTCAACGCTAAGCGCAAGTTCAGCAGACCGTATGCTTTGACCTTGGTATCGTCGGCTGCTTGTGCAGTAGGCTGATTGTTGTTGTCTACAGGCGGTACAAGCGCGTACGCATAAGTGTAAAACGAACTGGTGTAAGCATAGTCAGCGAGAGCACGTAGTGTTCCCCAGTCGAACTGCGCTAGTCGGCTATCGATGACAATATTAAATGTGCTTTTTGGCGCGTGCGGGAATACACGGTTATCGGAGACATTTACTCCAGCGTCGATGAACTCGTCGTACTTCGTGTGCAGCCACGCATAGTTGGCCTGTACTTTCGTGCCCTTGATCGGCACCACGACGCCTTCAAGCTCAAGACCACGCACGGTTGATTTACCGGCGTTCTGAATCTGTGTCGCGGCAGCGCCCTGCGCCGTGAACACGGATTCCTGCAGATCTTTGTTCTTGTTCTGGAACAAAGCAGCGTTCAGCTGAACGCGCTCATTCCACTCGGTCGTTTTTGTTCCCAGTTCGATCGATTTCTGCTTTTCAGGCTTGAAGGGTGTGGTGACTTCCGCTACAGAATTACCTTCGCCATTGAATCCCCCGCTCTTGAAGCCTTCCGCGTAGCGGGTATAAACGTTGATATCGCTATTAATGGCGTAAGCGACTGACACGGTCGGCGTCGTTGCATTGAATCTTGTATCAGCGTGCGTGCCAGCCGGAATGGAGTAGACATAAGAATTTGCAGGGGCGACGCATGCGCCCCCGAATGCGAACGGGGAAGCATTGCATCCCAAGATTCTGTCTATGGCCTTATATTCTTGGGTATAGCGGATACCGGCGGTCAGAGTAAGAGGATCGATAGGTTTGTAGTCTACTTGAGTATATGCCGCTCCGGCTCCCGTCTTTGCGCCGTACTGAGAATCGTAAATCGAAGCAGTGCCGAAGTCGGTTGGGTTTCCAAAGTAGCTTTGCGGATTAACGGTGTACGCATCAGAAGTATAGAAGTAGAGTCCGCCGACGTAGTTCAGCTGGTTTGTATGGCCAACCAGCTGCAGTTCTTGCGACCACTGATGATAGTGGGTATAGCGCTGCCCCCAGGCAACCGGTAGTGGTGAACCATCGATGTCCGGCGCATCATCCCAGTACAGATGGCGATATGCAGTGATTGATTTGAAAGTGTTGCGATCATCAACGTTCCATGTCAGCGTCATCGAATGCCCCATCACCTTGGAGTGCTCAAACTCTGGTGCATCGACAGAGGCTGTCGTTTGGCGGTCCTGAGAGGCGTAAGAAGGGAACGTGGGAAATCCCACAGCGCTATAGAAAGCTGGGGTTGCACGATACAACTGCGCGAACGGTGGCTTCTGATCAATATCGGAATGATCAAAACGATAGTCCGCCTGAAACGTAGGACTGAATGCGAAATTAGCCCCTAGGCGGTATTCGGCGTTTTGCCTGTTGTTCAACTCGTTTGTCGAACTGCCGATTGTCGTCGTAACCCAGCCGTCGCGGTGCTCGGTGCGCACACCGAACGAAACACTGGTGATGCCAAATTTCGGCAGATCCACGGATATTTTGTTGGTTACTGCGCCGAAGTTTCCGACCTCAAGATTTTCCTCCATGCCGAACTGGCCGCTTGGCTTTTTCGTGACCAGTTTGATGGCGCCGCCCATCGTATTACGGCCGTACAGCGTGCCCTGCGGTCCGCGCAGGACTTCGATGCGTTCGAGATCGACGGCGTCGAAAACCCCGCCTTGTGAATTACCCAGGTAAACATCGTCCAGATACAAGCCGACGCCGGGATCCCAGAAAATCGCAGGATTGATTTCACCGATGCCGCGGATTGAGATTTGCGCGATGGTCGCGCTCGCCGCCGTTTTGCTGACCTGGAGGCCCGGCGCGAGCGAATTCAGATCGATCACGTCCTGGATGTTGCGGGATTCGATCTGGCTGTTGGAGAAAGCGGTGACTGCTTCGGGCACATCTTGAAGCTTCTGCTCGCGCTTCTGTGCGGTGACGACGACCTCGGTTATCGTCTCCGAGGTCTGAGCCGTGGCTTCAGCATTGGTATTCGTGGATTGAGTCTGCATATCTGTCTGCGCCACCACGGTGTTGTCCGTCTGCGACGGCGATGCGGTGGAATCCTGCGAGTTGGCGTCGGCGGCGATAGCCGGTACGGCCGCAGTTAGGGCTACTGATCCTGCTTGCAATAGAAGAAGGTGACGCTTGCGCCAAAATTTCATGTTATCTCCCTATCCTGCCGGTTGATTGACGGATTGCCTTTTTTGCCTGGCACCGAGTGTTCGCATAGCTGACACGTCGGGCAATACTACAATTTCTATTGTTGTTTGGAAGCGTTCAGCCGATTGATACGCTTATCCTCCCGACCCATTGACCGAGCATTTTAATGATGGCCGCGGATTGCGGTATCAGCCGTCCGGGTTATTTATGCGGCTGCGTCAGTCGAACGCACTGCGAGCAGGCGGGCGAATTCTTCTGCCGTCACTGCTTTGCTGCGCAGGAATCCCTGATACAGGTCGCAGCCATGCGTACGCAGAAAATTGAGCTGCTCCTTGGTTTCGACGCCTTCCGCGAGCAGGGAGAAATTCAGCGACTGAGCCAGGCGGATGATCGAGGTGACGATGACGGTATCGTCCTTGCGCTCGGTAACATTCTGCACGAAGCGCTTGTCGATTTTCAGCGTATCGAACGGGAAGCGTTGCAGGTATGCCAGCGATGAGTAGCCGGTACCGAAATCGTCAATGGCCAGACTGGCGCCCGTCGCCTTCAGGCGTTCTAGCAAAACACCGGCGTGCTCGCCCTCGGGCACCAGCGCGCTTTCGGTGATTTCGAGTTCGAGCAAGGCCGGATTCAGCTTCGTTTCATTGAGGATGGCCTGGATGCGTTCGGCCAGATCGCGCTGGGAGAACTGGCGTGGCGACAGATTTACCGTCATAAACAGTGTTTGCGGACCCGTGGCATTCCATCGCTGTACCTGCGCGCAGGCGGTTTTCAGCACCCACTCGCCGATCGGCAGGATCAGTCCGGATTCCTCTGCGATCGGGATGAAACGGTCCGGCATGACGATATGGCCGTCGGGGCCATGCCAGCGCAGCAGCGCTTCGGCACCGACGATGCGGCCGCTGCGGATGTCGACGATCGGCTGGTAGTAAACCTCCAATTCCTCGCGTTCGATTGCGTGCCGCAGGTTGGATTCGAGGCTCAGCCGTTCGCGCGCGGCATGCGTCAATTCCTCGGTGAAGTGGCGGAACATGCGCCGGCCCTCGGCCTTCGCACGATATAGAGCAGTATCTGCGTATTGGATCAGCTCGCCGGCATTCAGGGCGTGATCGGGAAACAGGCTGATGCCGATGCTGGCGCCGATATCCAGTTCACTGCCATTGGGCAGCGTCATGACATGATCCAGCGCTTCGAGCAGATCCTGCGCGACATGACTCGCCTCGTCGATATTATCGAGATGCGGGAGCAGAACGCCGAACTCATCGCCGCCAAGACGGGCGAGGGTATCCCGTGAACGCAGTGCAGACGCCAGTCGTTCCGCCACCTTTTTCAGCAACTCGTCGCCGACGGTGTGGCCGAGGCTGTCGTTGATGGTCTTGAAATGGTCGAGGTCGATCAGCAGGATCGCCACTTTTTGTCCATAACCGTGTGCCGCTTCCAATGTGTGTTCGAGGTGGATTTCGAACAGTCGCCGGTTGGGCAGGCCGGTGAGCGGATCGTTGTGAGTCAGAAAATTCATGCGCTCTTCGAGCGTCTTGCGGGCGGTGACGTCGCGGCTCACGCCCTGATAAGCCACCACCTTGCCGTCGCACATGATGGCGGTGGCTCTGGTTTCGATCCACACCCGCTTGCCGTCTTTTGTGACCTGCCTGTATTCCTGACTCTGGGTGGGCCACGGATTGCCGCTGGCGCGAGCAGCTTCTCCATCGGCGACGCGTTTTTTTACCGCGGCTTTGAGATCATCGGGCACAAAGTCAAATATGGAGTGACCGATCATTTCCTCCGGCTTATATCCGAGCTGCCGTTCCACGGAGGGCGTCACGTAGATGTAAACCAGGTCCAGCGAGGTCTGCCAGATGACGTCTTCCATCGATTCCGCGATCAGGCGATATTTTGCTTCGCTTTCGGCGAGGCGCAGTTCCGCTTCCTTGTGCTCGGTAATGTCGGTCCAGGTGGTGATGAGCTCGCCGCTATTGTCGGGGCCGCGCTTGGTAATGCGGGCATCGATACGGATCCACAGCACGCGGCCGTTCTTATGCTGGAAGCGGATATCTTGTTCACTGCGTCCCGTATCAAAGAGCCGCTTGCGCCCCTTCAGATAGCGCTCTTTTTCGGCGGGCGTGAGGCGCTCCCACATCCACCTCCGGTCAATTTCTTCGACTTTGGTGTAGCCGAGCACATCGGGCATGTTGTCACTGACCCAGAGTGCAGGTTCGACGATCTGATTGTCGACATACCGGAGCCAGAACAGCACGCTCGGGTGCGCCGCGAGCATATGGTTGAGCTGGTGCGTGCGCGCGCGCAGCGCGGTTGCCTGTCGCCGCAGCTGCGCCTGGTCGATCGCTTTTTCCAGCGTGGCGGGAAGCAGATCGAGATAGCCCGGATGCTTGACGATACATTCAGAGATGCCGAGCCGCAGGGCTTGCACAGCAATCTGACCCGCACCTTCATTGGCAATCAGCACGATCGGCAGATCCAGCCGCAGTTCGTTGCGCACTCGTTTGGCGATATCCAGGCCATTGCAGCCGGCCACGTGATGATCCAGCAACAGCAGATCCCACGGAACCTCATCTTTGCAGGAACGGAGCTTTTCAATGGCGGCATCGCCGGTACCACAGGTATCGATCCGGAAATAAGGCGCGTGTCCTGCAAACCGCCGGCAGGTCAGCTCAATATCCGTCGGGTCGTGATCCACATAAAGGATCCGCAATTGCCGCGTCTGCCGAGCCGTGTCCTCGCGGTAGCGTGCGAGTGCCGCCTGCAACGTCCGTGACAGGCTGCGCAGGTCCTCGTCGCGCTTGAATACATAGTCGTCGGCACCGTCGCGCAGCGCGTTGATCACGCTATCCTCCTCGCTTGCGCCGGTGAGAATCACGAAAGCCAGGGGCAATCTTTCGCGGCGGACATGCGCCAGCAGCTCAAGACCATTGCCGTCGGGCAGCCGCATGTCGCACAGGACCAGATCGAAGCATTCCGGCGTCTTCAGGCGCTCATACGCGCTGGCAAGCGTTGGCACCACTTCAATGGCGTCAAAAGCCCGTTCTCCGGCGAGCGTATGCCGGATCAGTTCGGCGTCGCCGGGATAGTCTTCGACGTAGAGGATTCGCATTAGGGACAATTTTCGTTGATGACGCACCAGTACGACTGCACCTGGTTCGCCACATCGAGGAATTTTTCGAAGTCGACCGGCTTCACGATGTAGGAATTGGCGCCGATCTGATAGGCCGTCTGTATATCGCGACTATCCTTCGAGGACGTGAGTACGACAACGGGAATCTCGCGGATTTCCGGCGTCGATTTGATCTTCGCCAGCACATCGAGGCCGTCGACTCTGGGAAGTTTCAGATCGAGAAGAATCACTACCGGTTTGGGCGCGCCGGCGATCCACCCGTCCACATGGGCCATTGCTTCCTCACCGTCGCGGGCAACGACCACCGGGTTGCGCAGATTGTGTTTCTTAAACGCGCGCAGGGTCAGCTCGACATCCATCGGATTGTCTTCAACCAAGAGTAGTGGCTTCTGTTCCAGTGCTGTAGTCATCGCGGAATCTCCAGATAAAAGGTGCTTCCCGTGCCGGGTTGGCTGTCCACGCGCACATTTCCCCCGATGCGTTGCATCGCCTTGCGAACCATGGCCAAGCCGATGCCGGTGCCGGGATAGTCCTCGGCCCGGTGCAGTCGCTGGAAGATTTCAAATATCCGTTCGTGGAACTTCATGTCGATGCCAATGCCGTTGTCCCGCACCCAAAATACGAAACGATCCTCCTCCCACTTCCCACCGATCTTAATCTCGGATTTCGGCTTTGTACGCGAAAATTTAAGCGCGTTATCGACGAGATTGCGTATTGCCACCGCGAGTCCGTCCGCATCGGCGGTGACCTCGGCATCAGGCAGCTCGATGTGGATTTCGGCGCCATGCTTTCTCGCTCTGTTTTCATTTGCGTCGACAATATGTTGGACCAGAGATTTGATGTTGACCTTGCTGGATTTGAGCGCGCGCCGCTCAATACGGGAGTAATCCAGCAAATCCTGAATCAGTTGCCCCATCTGCTGGATGCCTCGCTGGATATGTTGCAGAAAACCCCGTCCTTCCTCATTGAGACTTTCGGAGTGGTCTTGAAGCAGCAGGCGGCTGAACCCCTCGATTCCACGCAGGGGAGCTTTCAAATCATGGGAAACGGAGTAGGTGAAGGTTTCCAGCTCCCGGTTCACCGCCGCTAGTTGCGCGGTGCGCTCGGTGACTCGCCATTCCAGTTCATCGTAATAACGGATATTTTCCATGGCGATCGCTGCCGCATCAGCCAACGTTTGCAACAGCTGCACTTCCTGCTCAGTGGGCGCGTGCGATTGCGCCCAATAGACCCCGATGGTGCCGATGGGATCAACGGCCCGGATCGGAACCGTGATCAAACTCTTGACGAAGCCCTCGCGGTAAGCAGCGATGGGCACCGAAGAGCCCGCGGCGACGTCGGCAATGATGGCCGGCTGCCGGTTCAGGATGACCCAGCCGCTGGCCGACGCGTCGAGCGCGAAGCGCTGTCCCACCCATTGCGTCACACTGGCGTCCTCGGCGATGCAGCACATCTCGTTTTGGTCGCGCAGGTTGAGGGTGGCTCCGTCGGCGATGGCCAGTGCGCGGGCGGCGGCGGTGACGATCTCGGCCATGCTGGTCAGCGTGCGTGCGCTGGCAAGGCTTTGCACGACCTGGATCAGCCGTTCCAGCTGCTCGTTGAGCTTGAGCGCTTCGTTGCGCGCATTCTGTCTCTCGGTGATATCGATGCTCAGGCCGATCCACTCCTGAATGCGCCCTTCGCTGTCCATGATCGGTACCGCACGCGACGATACGTAGCCCCAATCGCCATCCGGGCGCCGAATGCGGAATTCGGCCTTCCAGTGAACGGCCGTGCTCCGGGCTTCCTGCCAAGTCTGCGTCAGTCGCGGCAAGTCATCAGGATGAACGAAAGCCTCCCATTGGTCCTTCGCCATGATTTGCGGATCATCACTGCGGCCGGTGTACTGCTGCAGATCAGGCTGTGTCCATGTCAAATTGCCTTCCGTATCGGTGCGCCATACCAGCTCCGAGCTGGCCAATACCAGCGAGCGGAAACGCTGTTCGCTGTCACGTACGATCTGTTCGGCCCGAATGCGCGACGCGATTTCGACTTGTAGCTGGCGATTGGCCGTTTCCAGCTCGACGGTGCGTTCGGCGACACGTTGCTCCAGGGTGTGATTGATGTGCGCAACGGCCTCCTCGGCTTTTCGGCGTTCCGCGATCTCGATCTCCAGCCTGTCAATCGCAGCGCGAAACTGCGACGGGGTGGGAATGCGGATGGCCTGCGGGATCAGCGGCCATAGGCGGATGGCGGTCGCCGCGGAAATTGCCGCGGTTGCCACCTTGACCCCGGCATCGAGCCAGTAGTCCGGATGCCAGATCGTCCAGATCGAAAGAAAATGGGTGGTGCCGCAGGCAAAGATGAACGCCGAAAACATCACGAATATCCAGTCGAACTGGAGATCCGCGCGCCTGCGCACGAAATACAGCAGGGCCATCGGGATGGTGTAGTAGGAAAGGCCGATCAGCGCATCCGCACCGACGTACTCCCACAGCAAAACCGGGGTCCATAAGAAGCAATGCCCGTGCGGCAGGAATCCCGTGTTGCCGAACACCATCGGCATCGGTCCGTCCATAATCCTCCTCCATGCAAATCCTTTCGCGTCGAGGCCGTCGATTAAGACTGCTCCCGCTGGAGTTGTCGCAATCCGCCTCGATCTACGGAAATATGCGTTAAAACCGCGCGTCCATGATGCGGTCTAGGTATCATATTGTCACTCAAAAGTGATGCACATGGCTTTTCGTCGCCAAAATCCAACAACAGGTATCCGTTATTAGCGACCCTATCCGCATCCCCCGCGAACAGCATCCAATTTCGCGCAAGGATATTTCACCAGGCACCCTCAAGGTGCTCTATACCCTAAAAGACGCCGGCTATGAGGCTTATCTGGTCGGCGGCGGTGTCCGCGATCTGCTCGCTGGCCTGCAACCGAAGGATTTCGATGTCGCCACTTCCGCGCATCCAGAGGAAATTCGCAAGGCGTTCCGTTCCTGCCGGCTGGTCGGGCGCCGTTTCGTCATCGCACACGTGCGCATGGGCGATGAGATTGTCGAAGTCGCCACTTTCCGCGGTCCGATCACCGATAGTCACGAACGCGACGAGACCGGGCGCATTCTTTCCGACAACGTTTACGGCACCCTCGAAACCGACGCGTTCCGTCGCGATTTCACCGTCAACGCGCTGTACTACGACATTCGCGACTTTGCCATCGTCGATTTTGCCGGCGGCGTGGACGATCTGCGTGCCGGTCGGTTGCGCCTGATCGGTGATCCGGAACTGCGTTATCGCGAAGATCCGGTACGCATGCTGCGTGCGATCCGCATCGCCAGCAAACTTGGCTTCGCGATCTCACCCGAAGCGGCGAAGCCGATCCATCGACTCGCGCCGCTACTCGGCGAAATCCCGCCGGCACGGTTGTTCGACGAGATCGTCAAGCTGCTGCTGAGCAAGCAGGCTTTTGCCAATTTTGACGGACTGCGGCGCCACGGGCTGTTCGGCATTCTGTTTCCCGACATCGAAACCGCGCTGATCGAGGATGTCGCCGCGCAGGAGTTGATCCGTCAGGCACTGCTGAACACTGCCGCCCGCCTCGAACGCGATGCATCCGTGACGCCGGCCTTTCTCTATGCGGCGCTGCTGTGGCCAGCCGTGCGCCTTCGCTTCGCCTACCTGAAGTCGCAGGAGGGACATCCGGAGATGGTCGCGCTGGCGCAGTCAGCCGACGAGGCGCTGGCCCGCCAGGCACTGCGCGTGGTGATTCCGAAACGGTTCTCGCTTCCCATGCGTGAAATCTGGTTGCTGCAGCCGCGTTTCGAAAGCCGTCGTGGCGCGCGCGCGAAGCGGTTGCTCGCACATCCACGTTTCCGTGCCGCATACGATTTTCTGCTGTTGCGCGGCCAGGCCGGCGAGCCTGGCGTGCATGAGCTCGCCGAGTGGTGGACGCAGGCGCAGGCGGGCGTGCTGCCGCCGGTGCCGGAACCGGAGACGGGTGGGGAAGGCGGCGATTCAGCGCTGACTGAGGGTCCGGCGAAGAAGCGCCGTCGTCGTGGTGGACGCGGCCGCAAGCGTTCGCCGGCTTCGACGGGCGATGCCTGAAGCCTACGTCGCGTTGGGCGCCAACCTTGGCGATCCGCCGCGGCAAATCGAAAGGGCGCTGTCGCAGATTGCCGGCATTCCCGGCGTAAATCTGCTACGGCGCTCGTCGTTGTATCGCAGTGCGGCGATCGGACCGCCCGGCCAGCCGGACTACTGCAACGCGGTCTGCGCGCTCGAAACCGAAATCGAGCCGCTGCAACTGCTGCACGCTCTGCAAGCGATCGAAACCACCGCCGGCCGCGTGCGCGGCGAACACTGGGGTCCGCGCGTGCTTGATCTCGATCTACTGCATGTCGCCGGCGTCGTCATAACCACTCCGGAACTGACCCTGCCGCATCCCCAAATGCAGGTTCGCAACTTCGTGCTGATTCCTTTGTGCGAGATCGCGCCATCGCTGGTTATTGGGGAATTCGGTGCCATTCGCGAATGGGCGACGCGGGTGGGCAGTGAGGGATTGACTCACTGGTACGAATACTAATCCCGCGCATGACAGATCTCAGCGTCCGCGGCGGCGGGTGTATCAGCCTTTTATCTCTCCGCCACGTCCAGCTATAGTCCGCGACTCAGCCCGGATCGCCGCGACCATGACTAATCCAGAGCCTAAGGTGCCTGTCCAGATGGCAGAACTGCGCCGCATGCGTGCGGTGCGCGAGAAGATTGCATGCCTGACCTGTTACGACGCGAGTTTTGCGCTGATCGAGGATCGAGTCGGGGTGGATCTGGTGCTGATCGGCGATTCGATGGGCATGGTCCTTCATGGCGGCAACACGACTACGCCGGTAACGGTGGATCACATTGTCTATCACTCGAAGTGCGTTGCGCCGTATCTGAAGCGCGCATTTCTGGTCGCGGATCTGCCCTTCCTGAGCTACGCGACGCGCGAACGCGCCCTGGAGTCTTCGCAACGCATGATGCAGGAAGGTGGGGCGAAGATGGTGAAGCTGGAAGGTGGACGCGAGCAGGCCGATATCGTCGAGTATTTGTCCGTGCGCGGCGTGCCGGTGTGCGCACATCTGGGCTTGCAGCCGCAATTGATCCACAAAATGGGTGCGTTCAAGGTGCAGGGGCGTGAGGAAGCGGCGGCAGAGGAGATGCTGCGCGACGCCAAGGTGCTGGAACAGGCGGGCGCCGATTTGCTGCTCGTGGAATGTGTTCCGGCAGTGCTTGGCAAGCGCATCACCGAACAAGCGCACGTGCCGGTGATTGGCATCGGCGCCGGTCCGCACGTCGACGGGCAGATTCTCGTGTTGCATGACATTCTGAATATTTCGCCGCAAGTGACGCTCGGGCGCCGGCCGCGATTCGTCAAGGATTTCACTAAGGGCGGCGCGGATATCGAATCGGCGCTACGCGCTTATGTCGATGCCGTGAAAAGCGGCGCTTATCCGGCACCGGAGCATTGTTTCTAAGCAAAAGGTGCGAAACGCCCGATGAAGTTGATCCATAGCGTTGCGGAACTGCGTGCCGAAGTGCGCGCGCTGCGTTCTGCCGGCCGCAGCGTTGGACTGGTACCGACGATGGGCAATCTGCATGCCGGGCATGCGAGTCTCGTGCGGTACGCGCGCGGACTGGTGGACGCGGTGGTCGCGACTGTATTCGTCAATCCCTTGCAGTTCGGACCGAATGAGGATTTTGCGCGCTATCCGCGCACGCTCGACGTCGATGCGCAGCTGCTGGAAGCGGAAGGGACGGGGATTCTGTTCGCGCCGGCGGTTGAGGAGGTGTATCCGAACGGCTATCCGCCCGTGACCACCGTTCGTGTCGCCGGTCCACTGACTGAGCCCCTCGAAGGCGAGTTCCGGCCGGGGCATTTTGAGGGCGTGGCGACCATCGTCAACATTTTATTTAATCTGGTGCAGCCGGATGTCGCCATATTCGGCGAGAAGGATTACCAGCAGCTGCAAGTGATCCGGCGCATGGCTTCCGATCTGGGTCTACCGATTCGTATTGAGGGCGCACCGACCCTGCGCGCCGCCGACGGCTTGGCGCTGAGCTCCCGCAATCAATATTTGACTGGGGATGAGCGGGCGCATGCCGCGCGCCTCTACGCGGCGCTGCAGGTCGCCGCAGAGGCATTGCGCAGCGGACGGCGGGATTTCGAGGCGATTGGCGCGGAGCAGCTCGCCGCACTGGCTGGCCAAGGCTTCCGTCCGCAGTATCTAGTCATACGGAAGCCGGATCTGGCGCTTCCGACGGGCGAGGTACGGCATTTCAGGGTGCTTGCGGCAGCATGGATGGGGGCCACACGGTTGATTGACAACATTCAAGTCGATATTGATGCGGGCCGATAAAACAGTATGTTTTACCGATAAACCGCTAGAGTTGGCGGCGGGCGAAAAGGTGGTTAAACTTTAGTCGAAGAGGAGCCGTACGCCAGGAGGGTGTCGGAAACGGGCGTATGTCTTATTGGGCCGCCCTCAGATGTTCAGTCGCTCGATGTCGGGTGTATGTCTTGGTGGGCCGCCCGGGATCAATTAAAAAAGTAGGATTTTTCTCATGCAACTGACGATGCTCAAGTGCAAATTGCACCGTGCGCGCGTAACGCACGCCGAACTTGATTACGAGGGTTCCTGCGCGATTGACGGTCGCCTTCTGGACTTGGCCGGCATTCACGAGTACGAACAAATCCAGATTTACAACGTTGGCAACGGTGAACGTTTCACCACCTACGCGATCCGTGCCGAAGACGGCAGCGGCGTGATTTCGATCAACGGGGCCGCCGCGCACAAAGCACGAGTCGGTGATCGCATCATCATTTGCACCTACGGCGCCATCGAAGCCCGCGAAGCCCGTACGCATAAACCGAAGCTGATCTACCTCGACGAAACCAATCGCGTGACGCGCACGGCCAACACCATCCCGGTGCAAGCCGCGTAACGTAATACCCGGCGCGCGGTGCCCGCATGCATGGCGGGCACGATTCTGGCGATTCGAAGCCCAAGCTGGTTAAGCTTGGGCTTCATTAACTTTCCGAACCGCCACGAATGTCCGTTCTTACCGAAAGCGCTGCCTGGCGCGCACTGGAACGAAGCGCCCACTCGCTAGGCCGTAGCCGAATCATGGCTCTCTTCGATGCGGATCCCAACCGCGTTCGTGATTTCGGTTGCGCAGCGGAGGGGTTGTTTCTCGACTACTCAAAGCAACGCATCGACGCGGATGCACTGAAGAGCTTGTTCGCGTTGGCCCGGCGCTGCGATCTTTCGGAATGGATCAGGCGCTTGTTCGCGGGCGAACGAATCAATACCACGGAACACCGCGCAGTTTTCCATATGGCACTGAGGAATCCGCCCGACTCTCCGATGCGGATCGATGGTGAGGACGTCATGCCAGGCGTGTCGAGCGTTCTCGATCGCATGTCTCAGTTTGCGGAGTCGGTCCGTGCGGGTGAGCGGCGGGGTCACACCGGAAAACAATTCCGGGACGTGGTCAATATCGGCATTGGCGGTTCCGATTTCGGGCCGCGTATGGTCTGCGACGCACTCGCTTCGCTAGTCGATGGACCCAGACCTCATTTTGTCGCTAACGTCGATGCCACCGATTTGCTCGATGTGCTGAAAAACATTGATCCGGCGACCAGCCTGTTCATCATCACCTCGAAAACCTTCACCACCCAGGAAACCATGATTAACGCGCGCGCTGCGCGAGCCTGGCTGGTCGCGGCGCTCGGCGAAGAAGCCGTTGCCAGCCATTTTGTCGCGGTTTCGACCAATTGCGACGAAGTCGGGAAGTTCGGGATTGCCGCCGATCGAATGTTCGAATTTTGGGACTGGGTTGGCGGCCGCTACTCACTGTGGTCGGCGGTGGGTTTATCGATCGTCGTCGCGCTGGGATCACAGCGGTTTCGCGCTTTGCTCGCCGGTGCGCATGCCATGGACGAGCACTTCCGCACGGCACCGCTGGAACAGAACCTGCCAGTGCTGTTGGGGCTGCTGGCAATGTGGAATATCAATTTTCTTGGCGCAACAACCCAGGTCGTTATTCCATATTCGCAACGATTGCATAGCTTCCTGGGATGGCTGCAGCAGCTCGAAATGGAATCCAATGGTAAGCGCGTGGACCGCGACGGCATGCCGGTGGATTATGCGACGAGTCCGGCGCTATGGGGCGATATCGGGACCAACGCGCAGCATGCTTTTTTCCAGATGCTGCATCAGGGGCCGTCGATACATCCGGTGGATTTCATCCTCGTCCTCGATGCAGGACATGAACATCATGATGCTCAGCGTACGCTGATCGCGAACTGCCTGGCACAGAGTGCGGCGTTGATGCGCGGCAAGGATGCAATCGCGGTACGCGCCGAGCTGTCCGCGAAGGGCTTGGCGGGCCCCGAACTCGAGAGCGCGATTTCGCATCGCGTATTTCCGGGCGATCGTCCGAGCAACACGCTGCTGCTGCCGAGGCTCGACCCGCATCATCTCGGTGTTCTGCTGGCCTTGTATGAACACCGCACGTTCGTGGAGAGCGTGATATGGCACATCAACGCTTTTGATCAATGGGGGGTGGAACTCGGCAAGCAGATCGCCGGCCGGATCCTGGGTGCGATGACCGGCGGTACGGCACCCGAGCTGGATCCCTCGACGCAGGCGCTGATTGCCAGAATTACGGTCCGCGATTGATCCAAGCCGAACCCACACCGTAAACCGGTGTGTTCAGAAGACCGCCTGCGGACGCGGTTTTTTCATGCCGATCAATTCCAGAAATTTTTCGGGGTGGACCGTCGGATAGAACAGCCATCCCTGTGCATAGTCGAAGCCCATGTCCTGAAGAACAGCGAGCTTGCGCACGTCGTCGACAAATTCTGCGACAGTCAACTTGCCAGTCGCGTGCGCGACCTGATGGATCGCTCTCACGATCTTCTGCGTGACGGAATTCTGCGCGATTTCACGAATGAAGCGTCCGTCGATCTTCACCTCATCCACCGGCAGCGAATGCAGATAGCCGAACGAGCATAGTCCCGCGCCGAAGTCGTCGAGGCTGAAGCGGCAGCCCAGCGACCGGAAATCTTCGATGATTTCTGCGGCGACGCCGAGATTCTGAATGGCGGCCGTTTCGGTGATTTCAAAGCCGAGCTTTCCGCGCGGGAGACGCGCGTTCTTGACGTCATCGAACAGACGACTCATGAACATGCCGTCCACGAATGACCTCGCGGAAAGGTTCAGCGATACGCCGGTCACGTGATCGAGGACACCGGGGTTGTCGAGCAGCCAGCCCAACACAAAACGCGATGAAAAATGATCGAGTTCACTTGAGAATCCGCTACGTTCCAGTGCTTCGATCATGCCGGGCGGAGGTGGCGTGTAAACGCCGTTGCGGTCGATGCGCAGCAGGAATTCTGCCTTGGCGATGCGCGGTTCGCGTCCGCTGATGGCCATGATCGGCTGCGGATGCAGCGACAATGCGCCGGAATTGAGCAACTGGCGGAACTCGGCGACATTGCGTTCATCGGTCAACGCCGTGCGATCTTCCGTTTTGCCCGGGTTGTGAAACGAAATCTGGTTAAGTCCGCGTTCTTTGGCCCCATCGCAGGCGTCCGTTGCCTGGCTGATCAAGTCGGCCCAAGCCAAGCCGGCGCGTGTCGGTACCACACCGATCGACACCGAAAGCGCAACTTCCCCGTGGGCGCCGGCATATTTGAGTTCGGTCAGAGTGCTGCGCAGCTTGGTGGCTTCCTCAAGGGCGCCTTGCGCATGATCGATGGCTTTGACCGCAACGAATTCGCCGCTCCATAGACGGCCGGCGACACCATTTGTGCCCGCCCACTGTTTCATGGTCCGTGCCACTGTGGCGACCAAGGCTTCCGTCGCCGCCGGGGATGCAATGCGATTGATCTGGCGCAGACCGCGAATATCCACATAGAACATCGCCGCCGGCGTATCGCTGTGCCAGCTTTCGAGTTCCTTGATAATTTGAGCGTAGCCGGAACGTCGCACGTCGAGATCTGAACCACTGCCGAATTGGCACTAAGTTCTTTTCGGCCGTGCGATCAAAGTCTTGAGTAAGCACGATGCCGGCAATTGCCGGCCAATGACTGCAAGATGAGGCATTCTGGCGGTTTAGACGGAGGAAAGGCTGTTTTAAGTCGTGGTTTTGACTGCGAAGTCGGTCTGGACGATGCGGTCTCCACCCAATTGCTTGGCAGCTTTCAACGCTTCGGTAGCCTTTGCAATCAATCCGTCGCAGCCGAATTCATAGCCCGTTTCCTTGCAAGCAGTCGCGCAGCCGATGCTGAGCGTCAATGAGGAAGCGGTATTGGGGTTTCCGAGTTCGAGGTGCCGTGCATCGGTCCGGGTGAGTTCCGCCATGCGCTGGCTTTCGCGGAGATCGGTATCCGGCAGCAGGGCGAGGATGCGATCACCGCCAATACGGATCAGTAGATCGCTGCCACGGCGGAAGCGTTGCAGCAGCATTTCTCCGATTTCGCGCAAGGCGCGATCGCCATGCGCGTGACCGAAGGTATCGTTGAATTCACCGAGCCGGTCGACGTCGATGATCATGGCCGTCAATGGATGATTGCCGCGCCGCGCCCGGCGCCATTCCCGATCGAGTTCGGTTTCATAGTCGCTGCTGTTGCGCAAGCCTGTCAGAGGGTCCTTGCGCATCAGTGAGCGCAACACTAGCTCGCGCTCGATCAGCGCGCCGAGATCGACCAGCGCTTCCACGACGCTCGCGGACATCGTCCGAGGACGCAGATCCACCGCGCACAGCGCGCCGATCGTCAACGCGTCCGGATTTCGTACCGCGACGCCGGCGAAGAATCGGATTCCAGGATGTCCCGTGACCAAAGGATGTTCGCGAAAACGCGGATCGAAGGCGGCGTTTTCACAGACAGTCGGGGTTTCGGAGAGCATCGCTTGCCCGAACAGGCCGACGTTGCGTGGATTCTCGGCAATTACGAGACCGTGGCTGGATTTGAAATACTGGCGTTCGAGATCGACGACTGCGAACACCGCCGCTGGAACGTCAAGCGTGCGCGTCACAAGGCGGACGATGCGATCGAACTCTGCGTCCGATGCCATCGATGCTGACTGCAGCAAATCCATGGGTCGAGGCTCCCGTTGGTTTCTAGGCTCAGTGGCGCATAAGGATAGGGCTTTCTTCCCGGCAGGATCTGCCGGGCCCGATCCGACGCCTGACGGCGAATGGGTATGACGGCATCGTAATGATCCGGATCGGTTTTGGCCACAAGTCCTTCGCTCAGCGGCTTTGAAATTTGCCCCCAGTTCCGACCTCTCTCTGAGACGCAGGCTCGGTATAACGGTATAAAATGGCCCCGCATCACTTGCGGGCGCCAGGCACCGAACGAGGAGTTCGTATCCCATGTACCGTCACATCAAGATTCCCACTACTGGCGAGAAGATCCGTGTCGTCGATGGCAAGGTGGTGGTGCCCGATCAGCCGATTGTCGGTTATGTGGAAGGTGACGGCATCGGTCCCGACATCACCAAGGCGTGCTTGCGGATCTGGGATGCGGCGGTGGACCAGGCGTACGGCGGCAAGCGCAAGATTCAATGGTGCGAAACCTATCTCGGCGAGAAAGCAGCTGGTTTGTACGACGGCAACTACTGCCCGGATGAAACCCTCAAGGTGCTCCAGGATCTCGTTGTTTCGATCAAAGGTCCGCTGACCACACCGGTCGGCGGCGGCTTCCGCAGCCTTAACGTCGCATTGCGTCAGGATCTCGATCTCTACGCCTGCGTGCGCCCGGTGCGTCACTACGCCGGCGTGCCGAGCCCGATGAAGCGGCCCGACAAGGTCGATGTCGTCATATTTCGCGAGAACACGGAGGACGTTTACGCCGGGATCGAGTACAAGTCCGGCACGCCGGAAAACGCCAAAGTCGCTAAGTTTCTGCGCGAGGAAATGAAGGCGAAGTTTTTCGATGGCGCTGGCATCGGCATCAAACCGATTTCCGCGTTCGGCAGCAAGCGCCTGGTGCGCAAGGCGATCCAGTACGCGATCGACAACGGCCGTGAATCGGTGACCCTGGTCCACAAGGGCAACATCATGAAATTCACCGAAGGCGCGTTCCGCAACTGGGGCTATGAAGTCGCGCGCGAAGAATTCGGCAGCGTCACTATCACTGAAGAGCAGCTCTACAGCGAGTACAAGGGCAAACAGCCGGAAGGCAAGATCGTGGTCAAGGACCGCATCGCCGACATCATGTTCCAGATGATGCTGCTGCGTCCGGAAGAGTTCGATGTGCTGGCCACGCCTAACCTCAATGGCGACTATCTGTCCGATGCCATCGCCGCAGAAGTCGGCGGCATGGGTATCGCGCCGGGCGCCAACATTGCCGACAACATCGCGGTGTTCGAAGCCACCCACGGCACTGCGCCGAAATACGCCAATCTCAACAAGGTGAATCCGGGTTCGCTGCTGTTTTCCGGTGTCATGATGCTCGAATACATGGGCTGGAAAGAAGCCGCGGACCTCATCACACTGGCCTATCCGGAAGTTATCAAGGACGGCATCGTGACTTATGACTTCGCGCGCCAGATCGACGGCGCAAAAGAAGTCGGCACCAGCCAGTTCGCGGATGCCTTGATCGAGCGCATTCGCGGCGGTATCGATCTGGAAGAGAAGCGCAAGGCGCTTCAGGAAAGCCTCGCCAAGGAACGCAAGCAGCGCGAAATCCGGCGCCTGCTGCAGCCGATGGAGGAAATGATCGATACCGGCCGCATACCGCAAACCGTGGGCGCCCTGATGACGCGCACGCTGATCACGGTCACGGACGATGAGACTGTCGAAGCCGCGATGCACCTGATGACGGGTAACGACGTGAGTTCGGTGGTCGTCGAGCCGAACAAGAAAGGCGAGTGGGGCATCCTCACCCGCCGCGACATAATCGCCAAGATTGTCCGTGGCGGAAAAAATCCGGCAACGATGAAGGTGAAGGACATTGCGACCCGGCCGGTGGTTTCGGTGCCTGCCGAAACCAGCATCCGCGATGCAGCCGGCATCATTGCCGAGAAGAGTTTCAGCCGTCTCACCGTCGAGCAGAGCGGCAAAATAATCGGCATCGTCACCGAAACCGACATCGTCGATGCGGTCGAGCGTTTTGGCTGGGCAGGTGAAACCGCCTAATCGCCAAGACGTTACAGCATCCGGTTCCCCATGGGTCAAATTTGCTGACAGCGTAGCGGCGCAAGCGGGTAAGATGCGCCGCATCCTCCGCTGTTCCGCTCCAGCCACTTCCGCGCTTGCGCGGGGCCCTGTTCCCCCCAAGGTGCCGTAATGCCGTCAGAATCTTCCGTCCCCGCAGCTGCGGGTCTCCATTTCCGTGACTTGGCTCTGGGCGAGCCCCTGCTGCGGGCGCTGACCGATGTCGGTTACGAATCGCCGTCACCGATCCAGGCGGCGACGATTCCACCGCTGCTGGAAGGGCGCGATGTGCTCGGACAGGCGCAGACCGGTACTGGCAAGACGGCGGCGTTCGCGCTGCCGATCCTCTCCGCGATCGCGCTCAATCGCCTCGCGCCGCAGGCGCTGGTGCTGGCGCCGACGCGCGAACTCGCAATCCAGGTCGCGGAAGCGTTCCAACGCTATGCGATGCACCTGAATGGATTTCATGTGCTACCGATTTATGGCGGACAAAGTTATGGACCGCAGCTTTCCGCGCTGAAGCGCGGCGCACACGTGGTGGTCGGCACGCCGGGCCGCCTGGTCGACCATATGAAGCGTGGCACGCTCAAGCTCGATGCCTTGCGCACGCTGGTGCTCGACGAGGCCGACGAGATGCTGCGCATGGGCTTCATCGAGGATGTCGAATGGATCCTGCAGCAGACGCCGCCGCAGCGGCAGGTCGCCTTATTTTCGGCAACCATGCCGTCGGCAATTCGTCGTATCGCGCAAACTTATCTGCGTGATCCAACCGAAATCACGATCAAGGGCAAGACTACGACGGCAGCTAATATTCGTCAGCGCTATTGGATGGTCAGTGGCACTCACAAGCTGGATGCGCTGACGCGGATTCTGGAAGTCGAACCGTTCGATGGCATGCTGGTTTTCACGCGCACCAAGCAGGCAACCGCCGAGCTGGCGGAGCGGTTGGAAGCGCGCGGTTACGCCGCCGCCGCGCTCAACGGCGACATGGAGCAGAAACAACGCGAGCGCACGGTCGCGCGACTCAAAGATGGGCAGATCGACATCGTCGTCGCTACCGATATTGCGGCGCGCGGTCTTGATGTCGAGCGCATCGGACATGTAATCAACTATGACATTCCGACCGATCCGGAATCCTATATCCACCGCATCGGCCGTACCGGCCGCGCGGGTCGCAGCGGCGAAGCGATCCTTTTCATCGCGCCACGCGAGCGGCATCTACTACGCGCCATCGAGCGTGCGACCCGTCAAAGCATCACACCGATGGATTTGCCGACGGCAGAAGCAGTCAATGAGCAGCGCATCACGCGGTTCAAGCAGCGCATCACGGACGCCGTTGCCGCGGGCGAGGGTACGCCGTTTCGCGCGTTGATCGAGCAATACGAGCGGGAACACGACTTACCTGCCGTGGACATCGCGGCCGCGCTCGCATTTCTTGCGCAAGGCGATAAGCCGCTCTGGTTCGCTAAGGAAAAGGTGACCGCTGCGCCGAGTCCAGCTATTGCTGCTACTGCTACTGCTACTGCCAAAACCGCGGCCGCAAAATCCCCCGCGATTCCTGCCGCACCGAAGCCGCGTGCACCTTTGTTCGACAAGGTGAATACGGATGAATTCAAGGTGCCACCGAAAGCGTCACCCGCCGAAAAATCATCTGCCGCACCGCACAAAAAGAAGCGCGCGCAGGAAGACGATGAAGATGAAAAGGTACCGATGGAGACGTTTCGCATCGAGGTCGGTCATGCGCATGGCGTGCAGCCGGGCAACATTGTCGGCGCCATTGCCAACGAAGCGGAGCTGGAGAGTCAATACATCGGCCGCGTGGATATCCGCGAAGATCACAGTTTCGTCGATCTGCCGGCCGGCATGCCCAAACAGGTATTCAAGGCTCTGCAAAAGGTTTGGGTATCTGGACGGCAGCTTCGCATCAGCCGCCCGGTGCTGGCGCCGTCGAAACCTCACGCGAACGCCAAGCGCGGAAAGCCAGGACGCACCGACCGCTGACCCGTGCGATCCGGCCCTATTTGCCCATAATGTCGTATGGCCTGATCAGTGATAATCTGACAATATCCTCAGCTCTGGGGATATTTCACCTCCATGTTTCGCCGTCACGGTTCGGGCGTTTCGGAGCGCAGTAAGGACAGGGTCATGGATTTTGAAGCCGGATTACCCATACTGGTCGATTCGCTGATCGCGGTTGTGCTGCTGTCGTGGCTTTCGTCCGAAACACAATGGATGGAAAGCAGCCTGCTGCTCTACGTGCGGCGTCAGGTCCCATCCGTTACTGACCGCTTGAAGCGACTCAACGAACGTGCGCGGACCATCGCGATACTGTCGACCCTGGTTGCCCCGGGCATCATGGCATTTTCGGGACAGCTCGATGCCCATGGCATTGCGCATATCTACAACGATGCGTTGCAGATCATCGCGCCGACCACATCAGCTCTTTTCTCAGCGATGGTGGCGTGGTTGCTGATCATTTCACCGCGTGCGGTACACAAATCCCACCTGCATCTGCTTGGCCTGTTTCCCGGCACCCGCGAACGCAGAGAGTTCTGGTAAGAACGACGCAGGTTCGTCGGTGCGCGGCCCCGCGCAGCTCGGCTGAAAGAATTCGGCTGAAAGAATATAGCCGCCGCGCAGCCTTCCTTCCCTGCGTCACATCGCGCTACGGGTATTTCCCATAACTGCGGGCTTACAATCGCGCGTTCATGCGTTTATCCGATTTTCATTACGAGCTGCCGCCCGAACTGATCGCGCAGCGTCCGCCTGACCGGCGTGGTGAATCGCGCCTGCTGTGCGTCAGACCTGGCGCCGCTGTGAGCGATCGCATGATCCGCGATCTGCCATCGCTACTGGAGCCCGGCGATCTGCTCGTGTTCAACGATACCAAGGTGATCCCGGCGCGGTTGCTTGGCGAGAAGGAAACCGGTGGACGCATTGAAATCCTCGTCGAGCGAGTAACCAACGATCGCGAATTTCTTGCACAAGTGCGTGCGAGCAAAGCGCCGAAACCAGGGATGACGCTGCGTATCGATGGCGCTCAGTCGCAGCTGATGGTGCAGGGACAGGAGAGTGAGTTTTATCGCCTTGCCGTGATCGGCGATGAGTCCGTGCTGGAGTTGCTGGAACGTGCCGGCCATATTCCATTGCCGCCGTATATCGAACGTGCCGATGAAGCAAGCGATCGCGAGCGCTACCAGACGCTGTTCGCGCGTGTGCCCGGCGCAGTGGCGGCGCCGACCGCCGGGCTGCATTTCGACGAAACGCTGCTCCAACAGATCCGCGCGCGTGGCGTACATATCGAGACGCTAACGCTGCACGTCGGCGCCGGTACTTTCCGGCCAGTACGCGTCGACAATCTTGCCGATCATCGTATGCACGCAGAAAGATATGAGATCAGCACCTCGCTTGCCGACGCTATCGATCAGACTCGCGTCAAAGGCGGACGAGTCATCGCCGTCGGCACCACCAGCGTGCGCGCGCTCGAATCCGCGGCTGCGGCCGACGGTGTCGTGCGCGCGGCTGCCGGTGAGACGTGTCTGTTCATCACGCCAGGCTATCGCTTTCGCGTGGTTGACGCGCTCGTCACCAACTTCCATCTGCCAGAAAGTACGCTGTTGATGCTGGTGTGCGCATTCGCGGGTCACGAACGCGTGATGTGTGCCTACTCGCACGCGGTGCGCGAGCGCTATCGCTTCTTCAGTTATGGAGACGCGATGTGGTTGTTGGCGCCAACGGAAAGCAAGTGACCAGCGGCTGACCGGGTTCTCGTGGCCTCGTTGCTCTTTTTGCTACTCGTTTCTTGCATTTCGAGGCTTTGATAAAAAGCCTAATTCTGAAAATCTCCGGGTGCTCGGCGATTATCGTAGGCGAACTCAACTAACGTCCTGGTGTGTTTAGAGTTCGCACAGTGTTGCTGTTCGCCAGGACTTGAATCCGTTTCGCGCTTGCGCGCCAGAGGTCATTAAAGTAGCCGACCTTCGCTGACTTCTGTATCTGCTTAATGTGTAGGGCATTCGCGATATGGACGGCATTTTCTTTGCTTACAGAACTCATTTAAAGCGAACAATCCGGATGCTTTTCGTTGGAGCAATGGTGACTGTCCACTTTGAAGAGCAAGGATAAAGTATTTTCTCTACGGGTATATCGATGAATTCAGTACAAGAAAGTCGCGCGAATCTTGCGTGGCAAGTGGTACTGTCGGTTGCCATCGTGGCGACTGCATTGGGAACGAACGCAGTGTTTGGTGACGAGGTTCAAGTCACGGCCAGTCCGATTGTTGACTATGAGTTCGACCAGCAGGACGCTCTGCTGACGTATGTCGATTTGTCGCACCGTCTCTGGACGGCTGGCGTTGACCGCAACACGGGTGCTTTTGTACCGCCCACAGGCCACGGTACTTTGGTTGACGTCGACGCGGCGACTTCGCCCGACTTCGGCAATGGTCCGGAGTGGGTGGAAGGGTCGACTGGCGGCTATCAGATCATCTACACCAAGTATCTAACAGGCCAACCGCAGTCCGCCGCAACCGCCAATATCGCGAAGGTGGTGTATCAAAGCGGCGCATGGTATCCCAGCTTTCTGCCCAACACGCTCGGATTTGTTGAGCCGATCGGCAACATCAATCCGACCCAGGCGAATCCGCCGGTCGTCTTCCGCAACGGCTCCAGCGGTGATTGGCAGCTCTATACCCAAGGTATTAATGATTCGACGCCGCTGGCAGTTCCGAATACATCTCAATCCAAGGGATCGGAGCGCTTTGTCCCCGGGCTGAATGAGCTCGTCTATACCACTCCGGTGGGCGTGGGGCGCTCCAGCTGGCGGCAGGTGTTCAGCTATGACTTGAACACTGGTGCCACAACGCAGCTAACTTCGGATTCCGGCAACAAGGGCGATGTTTTCCTGTGGCAGGCGCCGGAGTATGGCGGCGCCTACGTTGCGATGGTCAGCGTCAATGCGCAAAGCCTTCGATTTTATACCCCGCAATACAACGCCAAAACCCAAACGAACGCCTGGACTGTGGTAGCGACGATTCCGATACCAAGCGGCGCGCCAGCGTACATCTGGTCGCCGGAGCCATTCGTTTATAAAGGAAAATCTTACGTCTTCATGGTAAGAAGTCCGAACGGCAACCCTTCGCTGTTCAGCTATCCTACGCAGGTCTGGTTGGCATCATTGGACAATACTTACAACGTGCAGATCTCCGACCCTACGATCACCGATCGGGTTCGGCAGGATCCCGAGGTTTTCATCACATCCCAGGGCCCGTTCATTTATTACAATCGCTACACGCGGAACTCACCCGGAGCGCCATCAAGAGCTGAAGGTGTTTGGCGCTCGAATTCGGGCTTGGGTCCATGAAGGGTGACCTCAAGGATTCACTTGAGCACTTCTCGCAAGTAGTTGTCGCGAAGTAGAAGTCGTCTCTAAAAGCCAGCGCCTGGTCGGACCCGAAGGTGCAGCTGCACTTAGTCGTCAGTCAACGCCACCTCGCGATGGCCGGAATAATGCTTGAAATACGTATACAGAAAGGTAGCGGTCAGCAATACAGATATTAGAAAGGGCGAGTATCCTTGCCGCTGGGTATGACGGCAATCGGTGGGTAATAGGACGTTGTGATGCAGGAAAGGATGCGGCGGCGGCTATGGTCCGACGGGCGGGTCCGTCTTGAAAGTCTTTTGCAGTCAGTATCTTGTATCATCGAATAATGGTGGCTATTAATGAATATCCTCGAAGAATCTGTGCCCGACTTCGTGGTTTCCGATGCGGGTGCCGTGATTGACGCCGGGTTGCCGGAGCGGATCGGCAAATACCGCATCGACGGCATTCTTGGCAGGGGTGCCGCTGGTATCGTCTACAAAGCTTACGATCCGTTCGTGTGTCGCGATGTTGCGGTGAAGGTGGCGTTGCGCACGCATAAAGAGCCGGAAGCCGCGCAAACCCCGGTTACCGAGCGAGCTTTTTTTGCCGAGGCGCATGCCGCCGGGATGTTGCAACACCCTCATATCGTGACTTTGCACGATGCCGGTGAGGAAAACGGGCTGTCGTATCTGGTCATGGAATACGTTGATGGCGATACGCTGTCGGCGCTATGTAACCCGTACCAGCCGCGTACTTCGCTCGATCGCGTCGTCGATGTCGTCTACAAGTGCGCGAAAGCATTGCATTACGCACACGAGAAAGGCGTTCTGCACCGCGATATCAAGCCCAGCAATATCATGATCACACGCGACGGCGTTCCGAAGATCATGGACTTTTCCATCGCGACGATCACGCACAAGACCAAGGCTGCGGAAACCGCCTGCGTCGGCTCGCCGTTGTACATGTCGCCAGAGCAGATCCGCCGTACGCCGATGGGGCCGCAGACCGATCTTTATTCACTTGGTGCAGTGATGTACCAGCTGCTGTCTGGAACGCCGCCATATAGCGGTGCAACTCTGCCTGAACTGTTCGTGGCGATCCGCAACGCACCGGTGCCGCGGCTCGAAGCTAAGCGTCCGGACCTGCCGCGCGCGATCTGCGATCTGGTTGCGCGACTGCTGGCGAAGGATCCGCGCCAGCGCTATCAGACCGGCGATGAGCTGGCGCGCGATCTGCTGCGGCAGTTCGAGCGCTTGCGCATCGCCGACCAGCAGCTCAGCCGCCGTGAAAACCGCGATTCGCTGCGCGCGCTGCGCTTTTTTGCCGGCTTTGACGAGAGCGAGATCGAGGAAATCCTTAATGCCAGCACGCTGCAAACTTTCGCGGCTGGCACGACGATCATCACCGAAGGCGAGATCGATAGCGCATTTTTCATCATCGCGCGCGGAAGCGTCGAGATTCTGAAAGGGCAGCGCAAACTGCATGTGCTTGAAAAGGGGGATTGTTTCGGCGAAATCAGCTTCCTTTCGGCGTCACGCCGCACCGCTACCGTGCGCGCGCTGAGTCCGGTGATGGCGCTGAAGGTCAATGCCTCACTGATGGACACGCTGTCAATGGAAGCCCAGCTCCATTTCTACAAGGTGTTCGCGGAAACATTGATTTACCGGCTGTCGATGACCAGCGCGAGGCTGTCGGCGGCTGGTCCGACCTAGATTTTTCGCACATCGTTTACCCGTTTACTTGCGATAAGGGGCGTCTCCGGCTATTTTTGCGCCCCTTATGCGCCACATTATTTCCATCCTGCTGCAGAACGAGGCCGGCGCCTTGGCGCGCGTGGCCGGCATGTTTTCCGCGCGCGGCTACAACATCGAGTCGCTGACCGTCGCGCCGACGAACGATCCGACCGTCTCGCGCCTGACCCTGGTCAGCACCGGCAGCGATGCGGTCATCGACCAGATCATCAAGCAGTCGCGCAAGCTCGTCGATGTCGTCGAGATCGTTGATCTGACCAGTCTCGATCATCTCGAAAGTGAGCTGGCGATGCTGAAGGTCGCGGTGACTCCGGCGATCGCGAGGCAGGTCATCGAATGCGTGCGCCGTCATCGTGCGACGATTCTCGACGAGACCGAGACCACGCGCACCGTGCAGCTCACCGGCACCGGCGTCGAAGTGAACGACTTTCTCGCCGAAATCGGTGGCATCGCGCGCGTGCTTGAACTCGTGCGCAGCGGCACCGCGGCGCTGGAGCGCGGCGACGCGGTACTGGCGGCGCAGGATTGAATTCAGGAATCCCAAAGAATCTTCCCCTCGCGGGGAGGGCACATCACCCAGGAGCATGACGTGAGCATCAAGGTTTACTACGACAAAGACGCCGACCTTTCGATCATCCAGTCGAAGAAGGTTGCCATTCTCGGCTACGGTTCGCAGGGTCACGCCCACGCGCAGAACCTGAAAGACAGCGGCGTTGACGTGACGGTTGCGCTGCGCAAGGGTTCCAAGTCCTGGGCCAAGGCGGACGGCGCTGGGCTCAAGGTCAAGGAAGTCGCCGAGGCGGTCAAGGCTGCCGATCTGGTAATGATCCTGGCGCCGGACCAGGATCAGAAAAAGATCTACGACGAGCAGGTTGCGGCAAATCTGAAGAAGGGCGGTGTGCTGGCTTTCGCACACGGTTTCAACATCCACTTCCAGCTGATCGAACCACGCACAGATCTCGATGTGATCATGATCGCCCCGAAGGGTCCCGGCCATCTGGTGCGCAGCACCTACACGCAGGGCGGCGGCGTGCCCAGCCTGATCTGCGTGCACCAGGACCCATCGGGCCAGGCTAAGCAAATCGCACTGAGCTACGCCTCCGCCAACGGCGGTGGCCGTGCCGGCATTATCGAGACCAATTTTAAGGAAGAGACCGAGACTGATCTGTTCGGCGAACAAGCCGTGCTCTGCGGCGGCGCCACCGCGCTGGTGCAGGCTGGCTTCGAGACGCTGGTCGAGGCCGGCTACGCCCCGGAAATGGCGTATTTCGAGTGTCTGCATGAGCTGAAGCTGATCGTCGATCTGATGTACGAGGGCGGCATGGCCAATATGCGTTACTCGATTTCCAACACGGCCGAATACGGCGACTATACGCGCGGTCCGCGCATTGTCACCGAAGAAACCAAGAAGGAAATGAAGCGCATCCTCGAGGAAATCCAGACCGGTCAGTTCGCGCGCGAATTCGTGCTCGAAAACCAGGCTGGAGCGCCGACGCTGAAGGCACGCCGACGCATTGGTCAGGAACACCTGATCGAACAGGTGGGCGGCAAGCTGCGCTCGATGATGCCGTGGATTGCAAAGAACAAGCTGGTCGACAAGACCAGGAATTGATCCTGGAGTTGATCGCGATTCTGGATATGACAAGGGCGCTCTTCGGAGCGCCCTTCGTTTTTATAAACTTGCGGCTGGTAACGATCAGGTAACTTGACCCATGGACGAAACCCCGCTTTTGCTCAAGCCGCGCCGTAAGGCCATCTACCTATGGCCGAACCTGTTCACCACCGGCACTCTGCTCGGGGCGTTTTATGCGATCGTCTCGGCAATGGCCGATCGTTTCGACCATGCCGCGCTCGGGATCCTGTTCGCGATGATCGCCGACAGCCTGGACGGCCGCATCGCCCGTCTCACCAACACTGCGAGCGATTTCGGTAAGGAGTACGACTCGCTTTGCGATATGGCCGCGTTTGGCATGGCGTCCAGCATCGTCATGTATGCCTTCACCCTGCGCTTTATCGAGTACCGCTGGCTTGGCATCCGCATGGGCGGCGTCATCGCATTGGCTTATGCCACCTGCGCGGCGCTGCGCCTGGCGCGGTTTAACGTGCACGCCGCCATTGCCGACAGCAACAAGGATTTTTTCGGATTGCCGAGTCCCGCTGCTGCAGCAGTCGTCGTGTTTTTCGTCTGGAGCGCGTTCGATCTCGGTTTGAGCGGCGACGATGCTCTGGTCATCGTACCGGCGAGTCTGCTGACATTGGTAGCAGCGGCCTTGATGGTCAGCAACATCCGCTACAACAGCTTCAAGAAGCTCAAACTCACCCAACGCATCCGCTTTCTGCCGTTTGTGGCAGTGCTGGCGGTGTTATGGCTGCTGGTCGTTATCGCCGGCAAGAAACCGCCGCAGATTCTGTTCCTGACGTTTTTCTTCTACGCGCTATCAGGCCCGGTAGCCGCACTGTGGCGGCGCATGCGACGCACCCCGCCGACGCCCTGATAGTTGGCAACGAATGCGAGGCTGGTCTATAGTACCGCGTCATGAAATCCATTCGCGGCCAGTTTCAGCTGTCCCTCGCGGCGTCGTTAGACGCCCGGCCGCGCGCGCTTGCTCTGCTGCTTCGACTTCTGCCGTAAGGCAGACAACGAACGATGCCCGCACGGGGCCTAATCCGTGCAGACCAGCAACGAATCGTTTTCCCCGGCCCACGCGGTTGTAGCGGGTCGACACCCCTTTGAGAGCCAGAGCCTCCATCATGAGCAAGAAACAGCTGATTATTTTCGACACGACCTTGCGCGACGGCGAGCAATCGCCCGGCGCGGCGATGACGCAGGACGAGAAGGTCCGCATCGCGCTTGCCTTGCAGCGCCTGAAGGTCGACGTCATCGAAGCCGGCTTCGCTATTGCCAGCCCAGGTGATTTCGCGGCCGTGCAGGCAGTCGCGCGCGAAGTCACCGAGAGTGTGGTCTGCTCGCTGGCACGTGCCAGCGCAGGCGACATTCACCGCGCGGCAGAAGCCTTACAGCCGGCGAAACGCAAGCGCATCCATACGTTTATCGCGACCAGCCCAATTCATATGGAAAAGAAGCTGCGCATGCACCCTGACCAGGTACTTGAAGCGGCGGTCGGTGCGGTCAAGCTGGCGCGGCAGTTGACCGACGATGTCGAATTTTCCGCCGAGGACGCTGGGCGTTCCGATCTCGATTTCCTGTGCCGTGTCTTCGAGCAGGCCATCAAGGCTGGCGCGACGACCATCAACGTGCCGGATACGGTTGGCTATAACATTCCGGCCTTGTGGGGCGAGCGCATGCGGCAGTTGATCGAGCGCGTGCCCAACGCGGACAAGGCGATCTGGTCCACACACTGCCATAACGATCTCGGCATGGCGGTCGCGAACTCGCTGGCGGCGGTGATGGCCGGCGCGCGACAGGTCGAATGCACCATCAACGGCCTCGGTGAGCGTGCAGGCAATGCGGCGCTCGAAGAGATCGTCATGGCGGTGAAGACACGCCAGGACGTGTTCGATATCGAGACGCGTATCGATGCTACGCAGATCGTGCCGTGCTCGCGTTTGGTGTCTGCCATCACCGGCTATCCCGTGCAGCCGAACAAGGCGATCGTGGGTGCCAATGCTTTCGCGCACGAGTCCGGCATTCACCAGGACGGCGTGCTCAAGCATCGCCAGACTTACGAGATCATGCGCGCTGAGGACGTTGGCTGGGCAGCGAACAAGCTAACGCTCGGCAAGTTATCCGGCCGCAATGCGTTTCGGGCGCGTCTGGAAGAATTGGGCCACCGCTTCAAGTCCGACGGAGAGCTCGCCGAAGTATTCGCGCGCTTCAAAGAGCTTGCGGACAAAAAGCAGGAAATCTTCGACGAAGATTTGCAGATGCTGGTAACGCAGGGCGACCAAGCTCGCGCGCAGGATCATGTCCAGCTCGCGTCGCTCGAAGTCACTTCTAAAACTGGTACACGTCCGATTGCCAAAGTCGCGTTGAATTTCGACGGAAGTGTTCGCGACACTGATGCCCAGGGTGATGGGCCCGTCGATGCGGTGTTTGCGGCGATCGAGAAATTGATCGGCAGCAAGTCCAAGCTGTTGCTGTATTCGGTCAACAACATCACTACCGGCACCGATGCGCAGGGTGAAGTGACTGTGCGGCTTGCGAAGGACGGTCGTATCGTCAATGGTCTCGGCGCCGATACCGACATCGTCATCGCTTCAGCGAAGGCTTACATCAATGCGGTGAATCGTCTCGGCGCGCCGGGAGAACGCGAACATCCACAGTTCGCCGAAACATTGGGAACACCCTGAGCCGCACTGATCGTTTCTGCCAAATAAATATCCCCGGCATTGCCGGGGATATTCTTGCTGACGCTTTAAGCCTAGCTGCTTGCCGGCAATGGAGTGGAATTGCCCTTGTCGTCGAGTTCCAGCACCGAAATAACTGAACCATCCGAAATTCCGGGCGAATTTAACACGGCAAATTGAAAGCTTGTGCCGCCTCCCAGTGCAACACCGGCAGCGCCGCTGTCGTAGATCTTCACGCCGCCCACCGTTACGATGATTTCGTAAGTTCCAGCGGCAATTTGCTGCGGCGCGGAATAAGCTTTCGTCGGATCCGAAGCGTTCACCGCGGAACTTAAAGTTTGGGTGGCAACGACATTGGCCGGATTACTGGGATCGGAACCGGGCTGAATCAGGCTGATTGTGCCGTCTGGCCCTCCGGCGACATCAACGAACTGCACTTCGATATTGCTCGATGAAATATCCGAAATCGTTCGTTCGACGGTCAGGCTGTTCTGATTGCTGAGGCTGAGATTGCCGATCGCATAGACAGTGGTCTGATTATTGTGATCGATGGACACATTGTCTGCAGTGATGGTGACTGCGGTTCCGCCGGAATTGTGAGTGGCGAGCTGAACTTTATAGCTGCCTTCCACGACATCGCGGAAACCGCTGGCCGAGCCAAACGCAATGTTATTGATGTCAGTCGTTACATTGGTGATGCTGGCGTCAATCGGCTGTGAGTCGGAAATTGCGTTGACAACACGCAACGCACCCGAGCCCGGACTAGTCCCGGGTGTATCGTTGTTGCTGCAAGCAGTGAGAGAAAGGGCGGCACTGACGACACACAAAATCAGACGATATTTCATAGCAATCCCTCCTTGGGAAAAAGATTTACTTCCTTCGATTTACTTACTTCTTGATGATTTATTAAAAAATCAGGCACTCCACATTGACACTGTTATTAAATGGCAGTAACTAATCTATTTATCCATCATCAGAACTATCCTTCATAAGATTCATGTGGGATTTCACGCGCGATCATTTATTAAGAAGAAGAGATTTTATAAATGGCCGCTCCTCGGCAGATCCATATTCTGAGTAGCTTCAACTAAAAATACGGCAACCCTCTTCTCATATCGGCAGTTCCGATATTTACGACTATTGGCAACAAAAAATAGTTCAAGCCAATTTCAGCTTATATTATTATGAATTCGTTAAGTTGCCGTTAAGGTTGCCGGCATGCATTTCGGCGCTGAAAAGGAAGACAAGGAAACGTGCATATATCGGTGTGCTGCCGACCGCAAAAGAAGCGGCAAAAGACCAAAAGACATGGCTCTACGCCGCGCTTTTATTTTTTTGATGAGCGCGGCTAGCCCGGATACGTCACCAGCGGACGCTGAAATAGAAACGGCGGATTCGTTGT